>NZ_JBFWIQ010000007.1:0-259877 GCF_050255915.1 Alcaligenes sp. | reverse complement strand
AGCGCCGCGACCGCGTTTTCAACTCTTGCAAGACGTTTTCAAGGGCCATCCGGTTACTTCCGGCCATTTCCCGGTTCTTCCGGGATTTATCGTCCCTTCTCTCTAGGGAATATGGTGGTTCTGTTCAGCCTCCTGCCATTTAGGTAATAAAAAAGCCTAGAACGAATTTTTATCCTAACAAAAAAATTACAAACTTCAAGCATTAAACAGCATATTCAGTGTTTACCCTGTACAAATAGAAACACAAGCAAAACAGGCTCTTCACACAGCAACAGGGGATTTTTCAAGTTCTTTGTATTGAATTTAAAAACACCCATAAAAACATGAGACTTGGCCTTGCCAGACCGGTGATAGGCATAAAAAAAGCTCTCGCAAGGAGAGCTCTTTTTCACAGGTCTGGACGGGCCTGCCGCCTCAGGAACGTCGGGCCATGGCCAGGATCACACCAAAACCTATCATCATGCTGCCGCTAATACGGTTCACCCAACGCAGGCCACGCGCATTTTGCATCACGCCTGACAGACGCGTGCCCACATAAGCATAGGCTGCAATCGCGATCACTTCCAGCAGCAGGAAAATCACGCCCTGTGTCAGGAAGCTGGACCAATAATTATTCATATCCACAAACTGCGGGAAAAAAGCGGTGAAGATCAGAATGGCTTTAGGGTTACCCATCGCCACGAAGAACTCCTGGCGTACCAAACCCCAGACATCACTCTTGTTCAGTTTTGTTTGTTCAGCGGACGATTTACCACTGGCACGCAGCACCTTAATGCCCAGCCAAATCAAGTATGCCGCCCCCGCGAACTTGACCACGGTAAAGGCCGTTTCCGAGACCATCAACAAGGTTCCCATCCCCAAGGCTGCCACCACAATCATGATGGCAAAAGCGACCAGACGCCCCATAGCCGCCACCAGGGCAGTCGATATCCCTTGCTTGGCCCCTACCGTCATGGACAGCAGATTATTGGGACCAAAGGCCATATTCAGGGCAAAACAGGCGGGTAAAAACAACCAGAACACATTAGAACTCATGGCAAACCTAAATACCTCTAGGGGCTTCTCGACAGGATGTCAGCCCTACTTTAACGAAACCAAAGAGTATACCCGTCGACAAAAGCACTGTTTTAACCAGCACTACCTCTTCGGCTATATGGGTGTCCCCAAAATACAACTACCATAAAGCAAAAAACCCGCCAAGGCGGGTTTATAAAGAATCCAGCAAACAGTTTATTGTGCTGTTTTTTGTGTCTCTTTAATCAGAGTCATGGAGTTTTCCATCGTCTTCCGACTAATCTCAGCGGCATCATCTATATAGGTCTGATTACCCCAACGAGTCACTTTCCCCTCTACGAAAGTCACCACTAAACGGTCTTGCGCAAGAGTTTCATTATCAATAGGCGTAAAGCCGATAATCGCCGGGTTCCAGAAAATCCAGCGCTCGCGATCCTCATTTACATCTGTGCGACGTGGCTCGCCCATTACGGCTCGCACTTCCGATTTATTCATCCCAATGGCTAAATCTATCGACTTCCGGTTGTAATCAACACGCGCAGCGCATCCAACCATAAAGACAGATAGCATCACCACGGCTAGCCACTTGAACATATAGACCTCCCCGAAAGTAAAAGTCAAAGCATAACAAAGCACAGGTAATAAGCCTATCAACTCATTATGCTATTGACTCACTTTTTGACTTCCAGCCCTTCAGGTGGCTTTAACAGGATCCTAATTCAGGCTTTACCTCTATTATTACGCCACCGCAGTCAGCGACATTTTGCCTGCCTGACGTAACGACACCATAAACACCAGGAAAGCCAACATCGCCACGACACCCGGCACAGCAAAGGCCATGAAGTTCATCTGCAAGGGCAACTTGGCCGCCATCAGCGTGCCGCCCAGAAAAGGCCCGGCAATGGCACCGATGCGCCCCACGCCTGACGCCCAGCCCAAGCCCGAGGAACGCATGGACAGGGGGTAAAACTGTGCCGTATTGGCGTACAGCAGGATCTGCGTACCAATGGTGGTGGCGCCGGCGATCACGATCAACACGTACAGCACCAGAGTCGGGCTCTTGAAACCCAGCAAAGTGATGGACATGGCCGATACCAGGAAGAACCAGGCGACCACTTTAGGCAAGCTGAAACGATCTCCCAGCCAACCACCCAAAATCGCACCAAACATGCCGCCCAAGTTCAAGGCCACCAAAAAGGACAGGCTGGAACCCAGACTGTAGCCCGCGTTAGCCATTAGCTTTGGCAGCCAGGAGCCCAGGGCATAGACCATCAACAGGCAGCAGAAAAACGCTACCCAGATCATCAAGGTGCCCAGCAAGCGTCCTTCTTTAACCAGATCCAGCATGGGCACGCCCGTCTGTTTCTGTTCATTTAAGGTCAAATTGGTATCTTGAGACACGCCCATTTCAGGGGCCAAGGCCTGCACAATACGACGTGCTTTTTCCTCTTGCCCTTGGCGTATCAAAAACGTCAGCGACTCCGGCAATTTCCAGACAATAAAAGGGAGCAGCAACAGCGGAATGGCCGCGCAGAAAAACATGGACTGCCAGCCAAAGCGCGGCAGCATATAGATGCCAATCGCCGCCGACAACAGGCCACCCAATGAATAGCCACTGAACATGATCGCCACCAAGGTACTACGCGAACGTTTAGGCGAATATTCATTCATCAAGGCTACGGCATTGGGCATCAAGCCCCCACAGCCCAAGCCGGCCAGAAAGCGATATACCCCAAACTCGGTTGGTGAGCTGGCAAAGCCATTTAGAAATGTGGCCAGGCTGAACAAGGCAAAGCAGATCGTCACGCCTTTTTTACGGCCAATCCTGTCTGCCAACGGCCCGAACACGAAGGCGCCAAACATCATGCCAAACAAGGCGTAACTACCCAAGGCTCCGGCTTGCACCGGCGTCAAATTCCACTCGTCCATCAGCACCGGCAAGACCACGCCGTAAATAAACAAGTCATAACCATCGAATATCAACAACAAGGCACACAGGCTCATCACCATCCAGTGAAAGCGCCCAAAGCGCGCCTGTTCAATCACTGCATTAACGTCTACTGTTTTCATGATTTGTCTCCCCCATATGGAGTTTTTTGTATTGATGTCATTCGCTGTACCAGCCGCCTGCATCGCTTGATCAGCCCTGATCGCCGCCTCCTACTGGCAAGACAGTGCCGGTGATATACGACGCCTCGTCCGAGGCCAAAAACAAAATGCTGGCGGCCTGTTCATCCAGGTTGCCGTAACGCTTCATCAAACTGCTGGCCACGGTTTGATCCACAATCTGCTGATACCAGATCGCTTCCTGGGGATCTTCTTGGGTCTGGGTATTGCGGGGAATGCGCCGTGGCGGTGCCTCGGTTCCGCCGGGTGAGACGGCATTGACCCGAATGCCGCGCTGGGCATTCTCAAACGCCAAGGAGGCGGTCAAGGCATTGACGCCGCCTTTGGCCGCCGCATAAGGCACGCGGTTGATGCTGCGGGTCGCAATCGAGGACACATTCACAATGGCCCCGCTGCCCTGCTTCTGCATGCTGGGCAACACGGCATGACAGGACCACAGGGTTGGAAACAGAGAACGACGAATCTCGGCTTCGATCTGCGGCGGCGTGTAGTGTTCGTAAGGACGCGTCCAGATCGTACCGCCGACGTTATTGATCAAAATATCAATACGCCCCCACTTATCCAGTGCCGCCTGGGCCGCGGCCTGCGCACCCTCAACGGTTTCCAAATCCACTTCCAGCGTCAAGACCGCCTCGTCGGCCAGTTCCCGCACCAGTTCCGAACGGTCTACCGCCAACACCCAAGCCCCTTCGGCCTGCAAGCGCTCGGCAACGCGACGGCCAATGCCTTGGGCCGCGCCCGTCACAATGGCCACTTTTTGATGAAAACGCACAGGCGCAGTCATGATCTTTCCTTATAGGAATCATCCAGCACAGCACGCCCCGAAAAGGGGCGCCGCTTGAATGCATTTATTGGCTGGTGATGAATTTTTCGTAGTAGAAATTCGCGGGAGCATGAGCTTGGGCATCAATGAACTGGCTGACGGCATCCACCATGGGTGGCGGCCCGCACAGGTACACATCCACCTGTCCTTCATACCAATGCGCCAGATCCAGATGCTGAGTCACGTAGCCTTTGCGTTCGTGGCGGGATTCTGGGTCCACCACGCAGGTGAGGTAGCTGAATCCGGGCAAGCGCTGGGTATAGGAATCCAGCTCCGCCAGCATCACCAGATCCTGATCACGCGTGACGCCATAGACCAGATGCACAGGCTGCGTACAGCCTTGCCGGACCAGGACTTCCAACATGGACAAGAACGGAGCCAAGCCTGTGCCACCGGCCAGGAACAACAAGGGGCGCGTTACCTGACGCAGATAAAAACTGCCCAAAGGCCCGGTCATTTCCACCTGCTGGCCTAGCGGCTTCGCCGCCAGCCAGGAACTCATCAGGCCGCCCGGCACTTGCTTGATAAGAAAACTCAAACGCGGCTCTCCCGGCGCAGAGCTGAAGGAATAGGAGCGATGCGCCTGCCCGCCGGGCACCGTGATATTCACGTACTGCCCAGGCAGGAAAGGCAAGGCGTCATCAGCCGCATCAATCTTCAGTTCGTAAGCCGCATCCTCATACTGACGGCATTCCGATACCTGCCCCTGCCACTTGGCCACGGCGGTCTTGCACACACCCGATGAAATCGGCACGGCAATCACGCAATCCGACTTGGGAATCATCTGGCAAGTCAGAACCAAACCTTTGTCCGCTTCCTCTTGCGTCAGGGCATCCTCGATATAGTCATCGCCCTGCTCATACTGACCACTTTCGGCCTGACATTTACAGGTGCCGCACACCCCGTCCGAGCAATCCATAGGCAGATTGATCTGGTGGCGATACGCGGCATCCAGCACTTTTTCGTGTTCACCACAGTCCACGAAACGGGTGACGCCGTCCTCAAAATTAAGCGCAATACGATAGCTGTTCACGACTGGACCCCCGCTTTAAATGTGATACACATCAATCACTTGACGGATGTAGTCGTTTTTGAGCACCACCTTCTTTTGCTCAATCAACCAGCCCTGCTCCTGACGTGACAAAGTCAGATAAATCGTGCCGAAGAATTGATCCGTCACCCGGTAGCGATGGTTCAGTGTCAAAAAGTTGTAGCGGACGTCCACCTGCCCCTCACGCTCGGCCAGAATCTCGATATTGCTGAGCATATGAGCGGTACGCGGCTCGGGCGTGGAGGCACCGGAGCGCTCGGTCTTGATGCGGAATACCCGATCCTCCAGACCATTGCGGTTGGGATAAAAAATCAAGGAAATCTCGCTGTGCGGATCTTCGGTCAGTTGATCATCATCGTCCCAGCAAGGCATCCAGTATTGGGCGTTAGGGCTATAGCACTCCAGCCATTCATCCCACTGGCGGTCATCCAGAAAACGGGCTTCGCGATACAGAAAAGCGCAAATAGAGTGATAAGTCGCGTTCATGGCTTAGGCCTCCCCGCTTTCTGCGTTCAGTGCCTGGCTCATGGTCTTGGCCCAGTACTCGTGCTGGCAGACAAACAAGCCTTCATCTTCGCTTCGCCCGCCACTGATCAAGGGCTTCATGCCCATGGCGGTAGCGTTCTCGTCCGGGCCTTGCACCCACAAGGGTGCACCTCGGCTCAAGTCATTCCAGGGAGCGGCCATTGCGGCATAGCCTTCCTGACAGGCGCGGAATTCCTCCAGATCGTCTGCCGTCCCCATGCCGGACACATTAAAAAAGTCTTCGTATTGGCGGATACGGATGGCACGCTGCTCCGCACTTTCACCCTTAGGGCCAAAGCAGTAAATCGTGACTTCTGTCTTGTCCACACTGATAGGACGCGTTACCCGAATCTGGGTAGAGAACTGGTCCATCAGATACACGTTCGGGTACAGACACAGATTGCGGGTCTGGTTGACGATGAACTCGGCACGTTCCTCGCCCAGACGCTGTTTCAGTTCTTCGCGGTGCTCATAGACCGGGCGCACGGTTGGATTCATGGTCTTGGTCCACAGCAGGATATGGCCGTAATCAAAGCCATACACACCGCCCAGGCTTTTGCTCCAGCCATTCGCATCCACCGCTTGCGTCCCACCCTCCTTGCGGCGCCCCATGGTGGCGGCGTAATTCCAGTGCACGCTACTGACGTGATAGCCGTCCGCCCCGTTTTCCATCTGCAACTTCCAGTTGCCGTCGTAGATATAGGAAGAATTACCGCGCAGCACTTCCAGGCCTTCAGGGGCTTGGTCCACGATCTGGTCGATGATGACCTTGGTTTCACCCAGATACTCGTCCAGAGACACCACATCCGGATTCAGGCTGCCAAACAAAAAACCGCGATAGTTCTCAAAGCGTGCGACATGCATCAAGTCATGCGAGCCGTCGGTATTGAACTGCTCGGGATACTGGGTGTTTTTCTCGTCCTTGACCTTGAGCAACTTGCCCGCGTTATTGAAGGTCCAGCCATGAAAAGGACAGGTGAAGCTGCCTTTATTGCCATGTTTGCGGCGGCACAGCATGGCGCCCCGGTGAGCACAGGCATTGATAAAGGCATTCAAGCCACCGTCTTTAGCGCGTGTCAGAACGACAGGCTGGCGGCCAATATAGGTCGTGAAGTAATCATTCACCTTGGGCAGTTGGCTTTCATGGGCCAGGTAGACCCAATTGCCTTCAAAAATATGCTTCATCTCCAGTTCGAACAGATCCGGATTCGTGAAGATGTCACGACGGCAGCGATACACGCCTGTTTCTTTGTTTTCTTCCAGGGCAGTATCAAGCAAGCACCTGATATCGTTGGTTTTATCCATAAGGACTGACATAGTGTGGCCTTTATGAGAGTGGCAGCCGTCCCTGCCCATGCCCATGACGGCATAGCAAGTACGTGTGATAGAAAAGAAAAATCGCTCCGGATTGAGGCCGGACTGACTCGTGGCAGCGTGTTACTGGCTTGGCCTTGAGCCTGATTCAAGCCCGCCAGCAAGACCATCGGGCTGGTCTTGCCCAGCCCGTTTTATCTAAAAACCTGGGGCTGTTCTGCATGGTTTTCATTACAGTCTTTGGATGCTCGAGCTTCCAATACCATATTGGTCCCGCTTCATAGCAAAATGCTATAGTTTGTTTTTTTATAAATAAAATCAGACACTTGCATCACCCACAAAACAAAACCTATCGTTAACCCTAAAGCTTGTCAGGTATATGCTTGAGGCTTGGATGGTCGAGATAGGTGATATATTGGTCCGGGTTTTCTGGACCTGGACCACAGGCATGGACTTGAAACAAATCCGCTATTTTGTTGCGGTCGCCCAAGCGCGCAATTTCACGCGTGCTGCCGAACAGTTACACATCGCCCAACCTGCACTCAGCAGGCAGATCCAGTTGCTGGAACAAGAGCTCAATGTGCTGCTGTTATCACGTGAGAGCCGCCCCCTGCAACTGACCGAGGCAGGCCGCATCTTTTACGAACAATCACTGCAATTGCTCAATCGTGTAGAAGTGATGAAGGCGGCAACCACCGAAGTCGGTCTAAATCAGCGTCCGCAATTGTCGATTGGCTTTGTCGCTTCCACTTTGTATGGTGGCCTGCCTATCCTGATTCAGAAGTTTCGCCACGCCTATCCGGATATCCGCTTTCACTTTCTGGAGCTGACCTCCAGCCAGCAAATTGCCGCCTTGCGCGCCGGACGGATTGATATCGCTTTTGGGCGTGTGCGCATCCATGACAGCGCGGTCTGTCGCACCGTTCTGCGTGAAGAACGCCTGGTGCTGGCGATCCCGCCCAAGATTGACTTGGCCAAGGACCGGGGGCCAGTGTCCTTGCAAGTCATCGCTGATCACGCCTTTATTGTGTATCCCAAATCCCCACGCCCCAGCTTTGCCGATCATGTACTGAACATTCTGCACGACAACGCCGTTTTCCCCTCCGAAGTACACGAGGTTAAGGAACTGCAAACGGCCATGGGACTGGTTGCAGGCGGTGTCGGCTTATGCCTGATTCCTTCCGCCGCCCAGATACGCAGCGATCTTGTGTACCGGCTGATTGACGATGAGAAAGTAACCTCGCCCATTATTTTCAGCCACAGAAAAAACGACAACTCCTGGTATATCGCCCAGATGCATGCGTTTATCGAAGAAATGTATGCAGAAAAGCCGCCCTGGCTAATTCCAGGGCACAGTGCTTTGAGCAATGGTCCTGCCTGAATAGCGCGACGAAATCCAATAGATGCCATATCAGTGTCATATATTATTTAGCTTAAATAATATATGGCGCCTTTCGAAATTAGAGATAAAGGCATTTTAAAAAATAAGCATAAAACCGTAATACAGTTTCAATTACAAAAAAAGTAGGGTTTTCGACTTAGCATTCCGGTTTATCATCTTGCTAAAGTAATAAATAAAAATTGCCCTCAAAAACAATGCGCAAAACCTAACTCAGTATTTTCGGCAAAGGTGCTTATCAATGGACGATATAAAAGCATTTGCTTTAAAAATATTTCAATCACAAGCCTTCAGCCAATTCATCGGCGCTGAGCTGGTGACATGCTCTAAGGACAGCGCCGAACTGGCACTCGCTGTTCAGGATCATCACAAACAGCAACATGGATTTGTTCATGGTGGCGCAATCAGTTACCTGGCGGACAATGCCATCACTTTTGCTGGGGGGCTTGCACTGGGCGGAAACGCATTAACCGTAGAATTTAAAATCAATTACATCCGGCCAGCGATTGGCACTCGTTTGGTCGCCAAAGCGCAAGCACGTAGTGCAGGAAAGCGCATGGCAATTTGTCAATGCGAGGTTTACGCCATTGATGGCGAGTCCCAAAAACTATGCGCTCTGGCCCAGGGAACAGTGGTTCCGGCCACGTAAACTCCTTGAACTGACTCCCCCCAAAAGCTTGGCTTCATATCAGGGCACGGCGAACAGCGATAGCCCGGTATAAAGGGAAAGATAATGCGGCACGATGCACAGTTACAACTACTGGATACGCTTCTCGCACTTCATCGCACAGGCCGGGATCAGCCCATGCTTGATCGTGTCGTGCAACTTCCGGTGAATATTTATACAGACCCCGATATTCTGGAAAAAGAAACGAGCAGTGTATTTCGGCATTATCCGATGCTGGTTGGGCACGCTTCACGCATTCAGGAACCAGGTAGTTATTTACTGAGTGATTGGGATTCATTCCCGTATGTCATCGTGCGAACTCAAGAAGGCCATCTGCGCGGGTTCCTTAATATCTGCCGTCATCGTGGCGCGCGCCTCGTTGCTGGCACGGAACCGTGTCTGAAGGCTTTCGTCTGCCCTTTTCATGGATGGTCCTATGACTTGGACGGCAAGCTTAAAGGAGTGACAAAACCCTATAATTTTCCGGATCTCGATAAGCACGCGTTTTCATTGATCGAACTGCCCGTCGCGGAGCGGGCCGGTCTCATCTGGATTCACCCCACGCCAGGCGCAACGATAAATCTGGACCACTTTCTTGGCTTTGTCGGCAAGGACCTCGATCATTTCGGCCTGAAGGAGCTTGTGCCTTACCGCAAGTCCCAAATTATCAAAGAAGCGAATTGGAAACTGTTGATCAAGACCTATCTTGAAGGCTATCACGTCCCTTATCTTCACCGCGATACGCTGTCACATGCCTTTCGCAAGGGCGTTATCGCCCACCATGAATATGGGCCACATATTCGCTTGGCGGCGGCGCGAACCAACTTTCAGGAAATAGTGAATGTGCAGGCGGACCAGCGGCGTATTCTTGATTTCGCATCGGTTTACTACTCTATTTTCCCGCACGCTTTTTTTATTATGCATCCAGATTACGTGTCCATTAATCTGTTCTATCCAGAGGCACCGAATCGAACCATCTGGACACATGAAATGTTGTATCGGCCCGAGCAGTTTCACGGAGAAGCGGGCATGAAGGCGCTAGAAAAACGTTTCAGCTATACGAATGATGTCGTATTCGATGGAGAGGATTTCGCCATAGCCGAAGGCGTGCAACGGGGTTTGGTACATGGAGGCAATGTCATGCACACACTAGGGCTCGAAGAGGGGCTGCTGGCCATATTTCAACAAAATATTGAAAATGCGCTCATGGCGCACCCGTCGAGCCCTTTCATTGCCAAAGAGCCCGACTGATGGAAATTCCTAGCCCTTAAATACGCTTGAACAAGGCCGAGCGCACCTTGCCGCTTGCCCCATCTGCCGCTGTCAGAAACTGCTCCATGTGAATGTCACGCTCAAAAAGACGGCTTTGCATCAAGGTGGAGATCGCCGCTTCGATCATGGGCGGCGGTCCACACAAATAGGCTTTATTGCCTGAACAGCGTTGCTCAAAGAACTGCCCCACTGCCTCATGTACAAAGCCCACAAAGCCTTCCCAGGCATCTTCCGGCAAGGGCGCATTCAAGGCCGGAATGTAGTGAAAATTGTCATGCTTTTCAGCTAGCTGATAGAAATGATCGGCGTGATACAGCTCGGCTTTATTGCGCGCCCCCTGGAATAGATAAATAGGACGGGTATCGCCCTCTTCCAGCAAATCCATAATCATGGATTCGGGGCTGGACAGGCCCGAGCCACCGGCGATGAAAATCGCGCCTTGCGGGTCGGACTTGCGCACAAAGAACTGACCATAAGGGCCGGACACATCCAGAGACTGCCCCACTTCCAGTTCCTCGTGCAGCCAGGTCGTGCCTGCGCCCCCTTCCACCTTGCGTACGTGCAAATCGATAATGCCGGCCATGGACGGCGGATTCGCAATGGAGAAAGCACGGGTACTGTCGATGGACGGCACCTGCAGGTTGATGTACTGCCCGGCCTGGAACGCCATCGGACGATCCAGTTCGAGGCGGATGTGCTTGATCGTGGGCGACAAGTCTTCAATCAGGACGACCTTGCCCTGATAATCCTCGACGGGCAGCCCCTGAAAATCCGGGTCCACGTCCACATCGGCCTCGATGACCATATCGGATTCGGGCAGGCAGCAGCAAGCCAGCAGCTTGCCTTCGTCCCGCTCCGAATCCATCAGGGCAAAGCTGGACGCATCGCCTGCGTCTGCATAACCTTCCAGCACCTGCACCTTGCAGGTGCCACAGGTTCCATGTCCACAGGCAAAAGGCAACCAAACCCCTTGTCGCAACGCCGCGTCCAACAAGGTTTGTCCGTCTTCCACCTCGACCACATCACCTGTGGGTTCTACGGTTACCTGATACGTCATTGCTGCCTCCGCCTCTTATACGCCCGTACCCTTGTAGCCATTCAGGCCAGGGGTTTTGAAACGCAACAAGGATTTGTGATCAAAGCCCTGGGCACCCAAGGTGTCGTTCGGGTTCAGTTCAACCGCCTCGCCATTCAGATTCCATTGCACCTTGCTCCACTCGATCTGTTCGAAGTCAGGGTGCTGGGCAAAGCCGGCCGGCATCAATTGCTGAATCAGTTGCGACACCGTCATGTCGGGCTGAACCAGAAAAGCCTTGGCTGAGCAGAACAACAAGTGCTCATCCCAACCGATGTACAACAACATGCTTTCGCCGTAATGCGATTTCTGATCGCGCGCGTAGCCTTGGTAGTCCGGGGTAATTGCAGTAACTGCCATCTTGATCTCCAATTTTTTTAGGTCGTGGCCGCGCCCGCCGGGGGCGCGGTCCTTTGTCTCGTGTGACTAGGCCGTCACTCCTTTCCATTCATTCCAGCGCGCTTGATCCACCGAACCCTTGAAGTCCATATTGTCGACACCCACGTTCAGCTGGTAGTAGTCGCTCAGGATCTTCTCCAGCTCAGGACCACCGCAGCCGCCTTGCAGGATCTGGTTCACCGGCAGCCAGGCCTGGATGTACTTTTCAGGCTCGTGCTCGAAAATGTCGCGGCAGCCATCCGAGCACGTGTGGTAACGCTCGCCCTTGTACTGACTTTGGCGATAGGTAATTTCGTCGGGCTTGTCCATGTCGGTAAAGGTCATGGGCACCTGGCATACCTGGCAAAGTTGTGGCAGGCCACTGGAATAGAAACGCTTGCCTTCGGCTTCCATCTTTTTGGCCATTTCCCAACGTGGGCGGTAGTACTTGTCGAACGTATCGGGGTACTTGGCGCTCAGCCAATCCAGTTCCTCGTCGCTGGGGATCCAGGTGTGGAAACCGGCAGCATGGCCGAAGTTGTAGAAAATCCACCAGGCTTGGTGCGAGATGTGCTCTTTCTCTTTCTCGATCACATCGCTGTACTTGGGCATGCGAATGCCATAGCGGGCCAGATCCTTGAACAATGCGCCACCGGCCTGCTCGAAATAGACCTCCCAAGCCTCTTTCCAGGACATGACCTTGTTGGGAAGCATATAGTCCATCATCATGGCCACCACGGACAGCAGGCGGGTGCCGCGCCAGAACCATTTGTCGATCCATTCCTGCACAATCGGCACGTTGTCCTCGTGCTGCTCCAGCAGGAACTTGATCACTTCCAGACCCAGCGTCATGTGGCGTGCTTCGTCAGACTGCGAGCTGAAGCCGAAAGTCACGGTGGCCATGTCGCCGTTGTAGGCCGCACCCGACATAAAGGGCACAAACAGCAAGTTGGTCAGCACATACTCGAAGGAGAAGCTGATTGCCAACAGAAATTCAAAGGGGCCTGCAGCACGGGCATCTTCAAAAAAAGACTTGGGCACGGACAGGTACCAGACGCGGTCGTGCATATGGCTCCAGTCCTGGAAGCCATTGAAAAACTTGTTGTAGTGGCTCATGGCGTGAACCTGCGTCTGGACGTGACGCAGCTCGTCAATCGACTGCATCTGGCACGCAATACGTGCGCCAATGCCGCTGAATTGACGTCCCACATGGGAGTAGCCCTGGTAAGCCTGGTATTCCAACGGGGTCACCGCCGTCAGGAACACCTTGATCGCGTTCAGATAACGCGGATCGGAAATATTCATCTGGCCATTGTTCTGCGCGAAGGCATCAAAAATGGCGTACAGCTTCTTTTCTTTTTCAGCCTGGTACTTCCAGTACGCGTCCATTGTCAGACGGAACGGATCTTCCCATTTGGACCAGTCGGTAATCTTGATTCCCTCGAACTCCTCGTAGGGGAAGGCGTCCTTGCGATCCTGATAGCTGAATTCCCAGTCCAGATCACGCGTCAGATAACGATATTTGTCTTTGATATTTAGTTTTTTCGTGGCCATATTGCCCCCTTTTCTGATTTAGCTGTTCCAGTGCAACAACAAGCGGTCTTCATCTTCATCCACATTGCCACCCAAGGTGATCAGATTCAGATGCAGTTCCTGCATGTCCCACTGCTGCCCGTACTTTTCTTCCACGGTCTCGCGCTTGACGGTCAGTTGGCCCACGCACTCAATGCGAATCATGGCTGGCTGATAAATCACCGTGGCGTCCGGGTTGTCTTGCTCGATGGCCTCGACGATGTAGCGCGACATGTCGTTGTCTTGCAGACCGATATAAACCTTGGATTTCATCAGGCCTCTCCCCCCAGGCTCAGGCCTGCTTTTGTGACGCGTTTGGCAATGGTTTCCTGCACTTGTGCCCAGACTTGATCCGCCTGGTCGGCAAAGGCAGCCTGGATGTAGGGCATGAAGGCGGCTTGCACTTGCGGCAGCCACTGATCCAGCCAGTTTTGCAATTGCTGCTTGTTTTGCTCGCTTTCAGCAACGGCAATCTTGAAGACACTATCGCTCCAGTTGGACAGGTCTTTATGACAATCCAGCATGAACTCCAGCAGCATATCCAGATCGCGGCCGCCTTCCTTGGCCAGATCCGCCACCAGCCCCTGATACACCACTTGATGCACCACGGTGTTGATCAGCAAGGACTGCACCAGCAGCAGTTCAAACCAGTCTTTCTGAACCAGCGTTTTTTCGCACAAGGCACGCAGACCTTGCCAGGCCGCATCCTGCATCCAGGCCTCTTTGGCCTGGCTCAGGGAATCGGCACTATTGCCATCAATCAGCAGGCCAATACGGGAGACGTATTGCGCCATACCCAGCGCGTCCATCCCGGCATAGAGACAGGCTTGGGTAATAGTGGTGCCATACCCATAGGCCGAGCCGGACATGAAGTTCAGATTGGCGGTTTGCTCGATGTGGCGCAAAGGCAGCAGCAAACGGGTGACCTTGACTTTGACCTCCTCGCTCAGGTACTGGGCCAGATCACGCTTTTCAAAAAAGCCGTAATTGGTTTCAGCCGCTTCCTGCATGCGGGCACGGTTTTGCACGTAAGCACCGTAGTAGAACTGACGGGGGTCACGGAACACATACCAATCCTTCATCTGGATGGCGGTATGCGTGGGGTCATTCAGGGTCTTGTCCGGCATCCACAGGGGCCGGTAATGAAAGTTGGCCGTCGCCTGGGCATCGTATGTCGCTTCCTGGTAGCGGGTAGCCGGCTTTTCACCAAAGCGGCGAGCCACGTTGGCGAAGGTTTGCCGCACGGGCTGCAAACTGGCCGTTTTAATTTCTAATGTCATCCTCTTGTTCTCCTGAATAAAACCTACTGGGCTTCAGCCTGACGGCTGTTACCGACCAAAGTGTCATAACCAAAACGCCATTTTTCTTCGTTCTCGTCATTGACCCGCATTTGCTCCTCGCTCATGGGCTGGACATTGTTCTGCAGGCAAAACTGCTCAAATGCCGCCGGTGGCATGACCAGCTCCACAAACAGGTCCGGCTGACCAATAGCAAAATCAAATTCCACAAAGCGGGCATTGGCCGGACTGCGCACGCGTACGTACTTTGTCAAAGTGGGCAAGCTCGTGTCTGACATCGGTTCTCCTCCTGATCAAGCTGTTGCATGAGTGTCCACAGCCTGTTCATAGCAAACTGCGTGCCAACTTTATGTTTGAAGGATTTAACCCTTTAGGATTAAAGAGATAGAGGTGGCGGCAGTCAGATACCCTGCGCTGCTGAGCGGCTGGCTCAACAGAAAATTGATCATTTGATCAAGTGCTTAGCGCCGTTTTCATCAAATGCTGAGTTAGGGTAAAGCCCTAGAAAAAACCGTTTTATCCGTCCTCTGGACACTATTCTGTTTTCCTTGAGTCACCAGAAAGACAGGCGGCATACTGATTTTTAAAACACCCAAAACCACAATAAGAAACAACAGATGGAGACAGCCATGGGGGCTACGGAACTCACACTGCCATTAAGTCAGGACCTGATCGACGCCATTCGCTTTGATGCCCGTGAAGGAAAAATATGGTTTGGCGAGCAGCGCATGCTTTTGCTGCATGCCAGCGGTTTTGGCCAGCTACGCAAGGAGCTGATTGCCTCTTTGGGCAGCGAGCGCGCCAAATACTTTCTGATGCGCTTTGGCTACCACGCCGGCATGAAAGATGCTGAAGTGTCCCAAAAAGTGCGCCCGGACCTGTCATTGAAAGAGACCTTTCTGGCCGGCCCACAAATGCACACCATTCGCGGCATGGTCAAAGTGGTGCCTACTTCGCTGACCTTTGATCGCGATGCCGGCCAGTACTACGGCGAATTTGACTGGTTTGATTCCTACGAAGTCAGCAATCACCAGAAAGAGCACGGCCAATCCAGCGAGCCGGTCTGTTGGAGCTTGCTTGGGTATGCCAGTGGCTACACCAGCTTCTATATGGGCAAGAGCATCATCTACAAAGAAACCCAATGCGGCGCCATGGGCCACAGCCACTGCAAGATCGTGGGCAAGCCTGCCGAAGAATGGGAAGCGGATGACCCCGAGATTGACCGCTTCATGCTGCCTGACCCGGTTCAGGACGAACTGTTTGCCTTGCGATGTGAGCTGGTGAAGTTGCGCGAACAGGAGTTCAAACACTCCAGCGCCAACTTCACCTTGCCCAACTCCATTGGCCAGTCCGCCGCCTACCAGGCCGCCTGTCATCTGCTGGAAAAGGCGGCACAAAGCAAAGTCTCCGTGCTGCTGCTGGGGGAAACCGGCGTCGGGAAAGAAGCCTTCGCGCGCGGCCTGCACGCCGCCAGCGATCGGGCAGATCAGCCCTTTATTGCAGTGAACTGTGCGTCCATTCCCCCGGAGCTAATTGAGTCAGAACTATTTGGTGTCGAGAAAGGTGCTTATACCGGCGCGCATAAATCCCGCCCCGGTCGCTTTGAGCGTGCCCAGAGTGGCACCATCTTTCTGGATGAAATCGTGGAGCTATCGCCCCGGTCCCAGGCCGCCCTGCTCCGTGTCTTGCAGGAACAGGAGCTGGAGCGCGTCGGTGATGAAAACATCCGCCATATCGATGTACGCGTCGTGGCCGCCACCAACGAAGATCTGGCCGAGGCCGTACAAAAAGGCACTTTCCGTGCCGACCTGTACTATCGCCTGAATGTCTTTCCCATCCACATCCCGCCGCTGCGTGAGCGCAAGGAAGACATTCCGTTACTGACCGAGTATTTTCTGAACAAGTACTCCAGTCTGTACAAAAAGCACGTGCTGGGGGTGAGCGACCGCAGCCGGGAATTGTTGATGCAGTACGACTGGCCAGGCAATATCCGCGAGTTCGAGAACATGATCGAGCGCGGTGTCATCCTGACCGAACACAATCATGAAATCGAAACCCACCACCTGTTTCCGCAACAGAAAAGTGCCTTACAGTATCTGAGCAGTTTGAACACGCAAGGCTTTATGGCCAAAGAGCCCTGTTTCAGCGCGCACCAGACGCAATATCTGGAGGATCTGTTGGAAACGCCCTTCAATCTGGATGATCTGGAAGAGCAAATCATCCAGCTAACCCTGAAAAAGACGAACGGGAATATTTCAGAAGCGGCGCGCAGGCTGGGGCTGACTAGGCCTGCTTTGGCATATCGGCTGAAAAAGGTGGCGATGCCAGCGTAAACAGCACCAGCGCCTTGCCCTGCCAGGCGCTCACCTTAACCAAATATATGCTGCCCTTGTAGCAGCCTTGCTCCTATGCCTGCGGCACCCAAGGCAAGCAAACCGATCAAAATGGCGTAAAGCGCCGTTAGATACCAGCCCAGTCGTTTACCAATACCTTGATTTGCCATCGGTAAGCCGCAACAAACACGGTCATAAGTGCGGCTCATGGCAAAAATCAAGCAGGAAAAACACAGACCCAAGGCGGCAAATACATAATTGATCAACGCGAATTGACGCTGCGGGTTAGCAAACCCATCCACTAAAAACACCAAAGCCAGGAGCAAGGCTAACAAGGACAGCCCTAGTCCTGACACGGTGGCAGCACAATGGAAAAATACTTGTCTTTGACGTTCCACGATTTATCCCAACAAGCTGGCAGCGCCATCGCCAAACACGGCGCGTCAAGAGCCCATGCACACAGAAGCGGCAAGCACCTTGACCTCGCTATAGCGACCCTGACTTGTCTTGACCATGACGCATGTCTGGGTGGCACGATTCCACCAGGTCGTACTTAAACCTTTTGTTTTTACTGCGACATACCCTTCTCTTTGCAGCCTCATTTCTCCCCCCGCCGCACGGGCATCCTGAAGGCTGAGCGGGTCAAACTCCGACGTGTGGCTCTGCCCAGACTGCACGGCCTGCACCTGAATGACCGAACCGTCTTGGCTAATGAGCGCCTCGTGGCTGTGAATCACGCTATCTTTGCCGATCACCACCACATTGCCCGAGGCTTTCAGCGAATCCGCCCCCAGCATTTCAATGCTGTCCGCCTGCACATGGACCCGCCCTAAACGGGCATTTTCTTGTCCGTTGGCAGCGAGAGCCGATGCAGACACCCACAGCAGGCCCACGGTCAGCGATATACGTAACATCGTCATTATTTTCCTTTCGTATTTCTCATACAAGCGTTAAGAGTCCATTAACTCGACAAGGTTCCTTGATCCGAGTCATTGCCTGGCTTGTCGGTCCCAATAGAACCCACATCAGCGGCACAACACTGGCCTGATTTCTTCTACCCACTACAATGGAGGCTTATCAAGGAGTCTTATGTTGGAATTTCAGCCCCGTGAACGGGCGTATTTATCTGGTATCCGTGCCCTGTCTCAAGATCAGGACGACAATGAAGTGTTTGTGGGTATGACCGTAGCCGAGTCCATTTGGTACGCAAACT
The DNA here is from genome assembly GCF_050255915.1 of Alcaligenes sp. Classification (NCBI taxonomy): domain Bacteria; kingdom Pseudomonadati; phylum Pseudomonadota; class Betaproteobacteria; order Burkholderiales; family Alcaligenaceae; genus Alcaligenes; species Alcaligenes sp. Next base: position 241,816 of record NZ_JBFWIQ010000007.1, on the reverse strand, counting down.
ACGTAGCGCAGTCATACAAAGGGGATGTAGCGCGAGGCGATGAGGCCGAAGCACATTACCTGGCCCTGCATGATCAACACGAACAGGCACGCCGTGCCGTACTGGCATCAGAGTCTGTGCTGCAATCGTTCGACACAGCCGCTCAGTCTTCCTGAGCACATCGCGACACTCTCCAGGCCGGGCAAGCATGTCATTAGCCCTGTTTCATCAAGCCTGGTTTGCTCGCCCATAAAAAAGCCCGCCCATTTTCAACAGGCGGGCTTTTTTTATGAAGACGGGCCCCAGCCTCTGCTGCGCTTGGCTTGGCTTGGCTTGGCTTGGCTTGGCTTGGCTTGGCTTGGCTTGGCAATCATCAAACTAGCTGCCGTGCAAAGGTACAAGCTACAGACGCAGCTCCTTGGACAAAAAGGTTTGCACTCGCTGTGGCCGGCCCTCCAGATCACCAAAGAAGACATCCGTGGGTACGTCCTCCAGAATCTGGCCCTGATCCATGAAAACCATCCGGTCCGCCACTTTGCGGGCAAAGCCCATTTCATGGGTGACGCACATCATGGTCATACCCTCTTGCGCCAAGCTGACCATCACATCCAGCACCTCGTTGACCATTTCCGGGTCCAAAGCCGAGGTAGGCTCGTCAAACAACATGCAGACCGGGTCCATACACAAGGCCCGTGCAATGGCGACACGTTGTTGCTGCCCACCCGACAAGCTGGCCGGATAGCGATCCGCCATCGCCTTCAGGCCCACCCGATCCAGGTACAGCAAGGCCCGTTCGGACGCTTCATCACGACCCCTGCCCAGCACTTTACGTTGTGCCAAGGTCAGATTGGCCAAGACATTCAAATGCGGAAACAGCTCGAAGTTCTGAAACACCATCCCAACCCGGCTGCGCAGTTCCGGCAGATTCGTCGCAGGATCGCCGACGGAAACGCCGTCCACCAGAATCGTGCCTTGCTGGAACGGTTCCAGACCATTGACGGTTTTCAACAAGGTGGACTTGCCCGAGCCCGAAGGCCCGCACACCACCACCACTTCCTGACGGTCCACCTGGGCCGTACAGTCCTTAAGCACCTGAAACGTGCCATACCACTTGGAAACACTATCGATACGGATCATTTGCCATCCAGTCGCAGATGTTTGTCATAACGTCGGGCCACCCGATTCGCAATCAACTCCAGCGTTGCGCAAATCACGTAGTACATCAGCCCGACAAACAAGAAGATTTCAGAGGGGTGAACCATGACCCGATTGCTGACCTGAGTGGCAACAAAAGACAATTCCGCCACGCCAATGACATAAGCCAGCGAGGTGTCCTTGATCAAAGCAACCCACTGATTAATAAAAGAAGGCAACATCACCGGCAAGGCTTGCGGCAGAATGATGGACGTCATGATTTGAACAGTATTCAGGCCCAGCGCCCTGCCCGCTTGCCATTGCCCCGCCGGCAAGCTGCTGATGCCCGCTGACACCGAATGCGCCAGATACGCACCACCAATCAAAGACAAGGCGCAGACCACGGTAAACAGGCCCGGCACATCCACCTTGAACAGAATGGGCAGCAGAAAGTACACCCAGAAAATCAACATGATCACAGGGATGGCACGGAAAAAGCCCAGAAACAGCAGCAATGCGGTATGCGCCACGCCGCGTGTCAAAACCAGGGCTACCCCAAAAACCAGCCCCAGAACGGCCGACAAACTAGCCGAGAGCACGCTTAACAAAAGCGTCAGCGCCGCCCCTCCTAAAGGGCCGTGCGGATACGCCCCCACCAGGAAGTACAGCAGGTTGTCATGAATTACGTCGAAGTTCATTACAGCCCACCTCGCACTTGCAGGCGATGGCGTTGCAAGCACTGCCCTCCCACCTCCACCAGCATGACCAACAAAACATACAGCAGCGTGGCAATCCCAAAGGACTGGAAGGTCTTGAAGGTTTCCGTTTCCACCTGACGGGAGGCATAAGAGAGCTCGGCCAAGCCAATGGCCATGGTCAGCGAGGTGTTCTTGATGACATTCATGTACTGCCCGATCAGCGAGGGAAAGGTATTGCGCAAAGCCTGCGGCATCACCACATAGCGCCAGACCTGCATGGACGACATACCCAAAGAAGCGGCAGCGGCCCATTGGCCTTTGCGCACTGCCCGCACGCCGGAGCGTAACTCTTCAGCTACAAAAGCCGTGGTGTAGATCGTCAAACCCACAAAAGCGGCCAGCATCTCGAAACTGGGCCACTGCACATCGAACAAGACCAGTTGCAAGATATGCTGAGTGTTCAACCATTGCACCAGCTCCGGCGGCATCAAGGCCGAGGCTCCGAAATACCAGAAGAACAATTGCACCAACAAGGGCGTATTACGGAACAGACTCAGATAAGCGCGCACCGGCCAGGCCAAGCAGGCAAAGGGCGACAGTCTGGCAATACACACCAGAAAGCCCAAAATAGTTGCAGCGAAAGAGACAACTAAAGAGAGCTGGATCGTGACCCAGAACCCTTGAAGCAACCAGCCCACATAGTGGGGTGCCAGCCAGAAATCAGAAGACGGCATAGCAAACACCAAAAAGCAGGATCAAGCGATCCCGCTGTTAAAAACACAAACAGAAAAAGGCCAGCCTGAACAGTCAAGGCTGGCCTGCAAGCACGTGATGACTTACTGTTGCTGACCGATGCGGTACAAGCGCTCTAGCGGGGTCTTGGATTGCGGGCCAAACCAGACGTCATAAATGGCTTGTGCCTTGCCCTGGGTTTCCAGCTCCAGCAAAGTTTCATCCACAAAAGACTTCAGTGCTGTCTCGCCTTTGGGGATACCAATGCCGATCAAGTCCTCGGAAATGCTGAAGGCCGGGATTTCATAGTTTTCCTTGTCCGGCACATTGGCCAGCAGACCGATCAGCTTGGGGCCATCCTGAGTAATGGCTTGCACATTGCCGTTACGCAAAGCGGTAAAGGCGAAGGGCGTATCGTCATAGGCAACCAGCTTGGCCTGGGGGTATTTTTCACGCAGGACGATCTCATTGACCGTACCTTTATCCACACCAATACGCAGCGAATTCAACTGCTCGGGAGAGGACAAGACGCCTTTCTTGGCCAGGAATTGCTGGCCTGATGCAAAGTACGGAATGCTGAAATCAACTTGCTTGGCGCGCTCTTCCGTGATGGTGAAGTTGGCCAGAACCAGGTCCACTTTATTGGACGTCAGCAACGGCACACGATTGGCCGGGTTGGTCGGCAAGACCTCCAGCTTCACACCCAGTTTATCGGCCAGAGCCTGGGCAAAATCCACATCCAGACCGGTGATCTGACGGGACTTCTGATCTACAAAACCAAACGGTGGGTTACTGTCAAAAGACGCTACTTTCAAGACATCCGTTTTCTTGATGTCATCCAGACGATCAGCCTGGGCCACGCCAGCCACCAACGCCAGGGTAAGGGTTGCGGCAATGCTTAAAAACGACTTCATGATAAACACATTCCGATAAAAAAATGGCACGTCCGATACATACCGTCGTGCCATTCGACCACAGCCACAAGCTATTCAAAACGATCTAATTTCCCCATGCTTATTACTAAAAACCCTAAGGGGATGCTCTGATTTATGCAGGTGTTGATCGAGCCATTACCGAATACGCGCTACTTGTTGGTCGGTACTACCTTTTGCACTGCGAAGCCTTGCGCGGCTGCGTAATCCAGCAATTCGTTCACGACCTGTGGATCAGCCTGTTTTTCCCTGGATAGCACCCAGAGATATTTCCTGTCCGGTGTCCCTACTAAAGAATATTGATAGTCCCCTTCCAGCTTCATGATCCAATAGTCGCCCCACACCATGGGGAACCAGGATAGCCATTTCGGCGCAAAGCGCACTTCCAATATCGCCGGATCAGCCGGCTCCACACTACGGGACAAACGCCCCTGCCCGATAGCTTCCTTCACTTCACCGTCCTTAGCCTGACAACGATTGGTGACCGTAATCGTCTTATCGGCTGCCATCACGTAATTAGCTTGCACATCACCGATGCACTCACGCTGAAAACTATTGGGCAAACGCGCCTGCTCGAACCAGGTACCCATGTATTTGTTCAGATCCACATTTTCCTGAGTTGCCAGATCAGCTTGAGAAGAGGCGCAAGCGACCAATAGTGCAGGCAGCGATAAAATAAGCATTCTTTTCATCATGGAGCACTCCTTATGCGTGGACCAGGATCGTGTTCCTGGAAGCATTCTTTAATAGCCATGGCAATGCAGGTTTGGCCAGATAAAACACCAGACTTGCACCAGCCAGCCCGATTATCAGGAAAACAACTTGATCACGTCTTCGCCCGTCATCTCCCGCGTTTTATTAGCAAATGCGTAGTTACCAGGTTTGTCATCAATAAAGACCTGCAGCTCAAACGGCCAGCTCCCACTATCCTTGAACAGACCAGCAGAGATGGCATGAAAGCCCCCTGCTTTGAGCTTGTAAAACAAATGGGTACCGCACACATCACAAAAACTGCGCTCCGCCCACTCTGAGGAGGCATAGGAACGCACGTGCTCCTCACCTTCGACCACGGGGGTTCCATGGGACTCCAGCGACAGGAACGGACCACCGGACCAATGGCGACAGATGCCACAATGGCACGCACTGACCGAAGGCTTGTCTTGCTGAACACGAATTGAAACGGCACCGCACAGGCATTTGCCGTGAATCATGGATTTGTCGTTTTCCATATGCGCCTCTTTTAGGTAGGTAGACACGTCATTCTAGCGGCTGAATCAGCCAATTACGGCAAGCCGATGTAAGACGTGTCCAAACCAGTGAAATCGCTCCATTTCCAGCTCAACCCTTGTCTTCCGACATAAAGCCCCAAGATACGACCCCGGTGCGTGAACACACCACCTCAACTGACTTTTTATGTGTTTATGAAGATGACTAAAAGCGCCCTTAATCCCCCCACTGTATTCAATTCTTTGCAATACGGTTTCAGCCAAGGTCTGGTTGTTACCGGCCAACGCCGTGTCATGTTGTCCGGACAAGTGGGTGTCGACGCCCAAGAGCAAACCGTCAGCGGTGGTATGCGCGAACAAACCGAAGCGGCACTGGACAATATAGAACGGGTTCTGGCCGAAGCAGGCGGCACAATCGACCAAGTCATTATGTTGCGAATTTTCATTCGGGAAGATGCCAGCTCGCCCCAAGAGCAAGATGCTATTGCAGCCGCATTGCTCAAACGCTTCCCGGTCAATCCCCCTCCTTCATCCTGGATTCTGATTCATGGTCTGGCCCGGTCGGAATGGTTGATCGAGATTGAAGCAGAAGCCATGCTGGATTAAGCCCAGGCTTTTTTGCACAACCTTGCCCGGCTCGCCTGGTCTGAGCCGGGCCACGGCAAGCAAGCCAACGCCAACCACATTCGCATACGTCGCGCGGCATGGGCGTGCCTTAGGCCATCCATCACATCCCTTACACACTAAACACTGAATCTCTTAACAAGAGACATTTAGACACATTGCTAAAACAGCGTTGCCCAAAAGAGCACAAACGGCGCAGCTATACTAAGCGACCGATTGTTTAACCTACAGGGGAAGTTCGTTTTGCATACCGTCATTAAAATCGCCGCCATGAGCAGTGTTATTGTTTTGCTGGCCGCCTGCGGCAGTGCCAAAGATGCCAATAAAAGCAATTTCAGCACGGCGATTCAAACGTATTTGGATACTCAAAAAGGGCTATGTGCTGCCATTCCGGCAAAGGGTTCGCCATTTACGCTATCCAATCGCGACACGATAGGCAGCAGTAAAAAACGGGCAGACGCCTTGGTGGAAGCCGGCTTACTGAGCAAGCGCGATACGGAAGTCAAAGCGATGTTCGGTGACAAGATGGAACCGGGCTCCGAGTATCAACTTACTGAAGTCGGCCAAAAATTCCTGGTTCCTAACGGGGCCAACACAATGGGCGGGCACGATGCCTTTTGCACAGGCAAATTTACCGTTGTGGCTGTAGACAACTTTACTGAGCCCAGCGACATGATGGGTGTCAAAGTCTCGCAGGTAAATTACCGCTTCAAACTGGAAGATGCAGAAGACTGGGCCCGATCCGAGGCGATCGGCGCCAATTACAGAAACTTTGCGGAGCGGGCAAAAGCCGAGGAAATCTCGGGCAAAGCCGCCCTGATTCTGACGAACGACGGCTGGATGCACGAGCGTTTGTTCAAACGCGGCTAAACCTTCGAGGTTAATGACAGCACAAGCCCCTACTTTTGGGGCTCGCGCTGTCACCTCATGCGCTGTCAAGCCGCCTGACTGCGGCAGGCAGGATTTATAGCCCCCAGTGCGCCAGGTCCGGATGACGAGAAAGTCGGCCAAGCGCCTGTTCAACAAGGTGCGCACAATCGAGCAAGGCTGCATCATGCCCTCGCGGGGTCATTAATTGAATGCCTGTGGGCAAGCCCTGCTCATCCAACCCGGTAGGCAGAGAAATGGCCGCCGCTCCCAGGAAATTGCCAGGACGCAGTAACTTACCCAATCCAGCATGCCGTACATCCTCGGGGTCCAACGCTTGGGCCACCTGATCGCAGGCGGGCATCAACAAGGCAGCCGAACCTTGCATCGCCTGTGCAAAAACCTGCATATCAGTCCTGCGTCTTTGCAAAGCGGCTTCATAAGATGCGCTATCAATCATCCCACCTGCCAAAATACGGTCCCGCACCACCGACCACAAGGCTTGCCGAGAATCAGCAGCGAGCTCGCCGTAATAACGATAGGCTTCATACGCGAGCACCGTTGAATTATCCTCTGCCATCCGAGCAAAAGATAAAGCAGGGGGTGGCGTCCACGTCTGCACTTCCAGGCCCGCCGCTTGCAGACGATCCAGCGTGCCCTGCCAATTCAATTGTGTCGCGCTGTCCAAGGTAGCGGGCCAGGCCTGGGCATCGAGCACAGCGATGGGGCTGTGTATCGGTGCCGCAGGTGCTCGCAGGGCAGCCACACAAGCGGCGGGCAAAACCAAAGTCGATGGGTCGGCAATGTCCGGCCCCGCCAATACCGCCGCCAGTTGGCGGGCATCGGCCACACTGCGGGCAATCGGCCCCAGCACATCCAGGGTCTCGGACAAGGGCAAGCTGCCTGCGCCACTGATCATTCCGCTCGAGGGCTTATAACCGACAAGGCCGTTCAGTGTGGCTGGCGCACGCACTGAGCCACCGGTATCCCCCCCCAGGGCGATGGGCACCAAACCGGCCGCTACCGCCACCCCACTCCCGCTGGACGAGCCACCCGGAGCGCGGGCTACCGCAGCATCCCACGGATTGCGTGCCGTACCCTGAGTCAGGTTTTGTCCGGACAAGCCGAAGGCGAACTCGGTCATTTTGGTTTTGCCCAGCACCACCATGCCTTGCGCCATCAGCGAACGCAGTACAGTCGCCGTCTCCGTGCTGATCTTGCCGACACGGCTTTGAGAGCCCAGGGTCGCCTCGGTTCCTTCCCATTGAACACTGTCTTTGACCGCAACGGGCACGCCATGAAAAGGCCCCAGCACGATGCCAGCAGCCAGTAGACGGTCAGCCGCGTCTGCTTGAGCCAAGGCCCGCTCGGCCATGATCACACTAAAGGCATTAAGTCCGGCAGCACGCTCGATACGGTCCAGAAAATAGGTGGCAACTTGCCGGGTACTTAATCGGCCCTGTCGAATCTCGAGACCGATCTGAAGAGCATCTCGAAAATGAAGGGCGACATCTTGTTTCAACATGGAGCTTCCTGAAAATCACACAGCCCGCCAAGCGGGCTGTACATGCCCGGCCTGACACCGGGCGAAACGGGCGCGATCAGCGCAGTTTTTTTCCGACTGTCTCGGGCATACGGATGAACGTGATCAAGGTAATGACCGCACCAGCCAGCACATAGTAAAAGAACCAGCGTTCCAAGCCATTGCTTTGCAACCAGGTCAACAAATAAGGAGTGGTCCCCCCCAGCAACGCCACCATCAGGTTATAGGGCGCCCCGATACCAACCGCACGTACGCTGGTTGGAAACTGCTCAGACATAATGGCAGGGCCAATCGAGGTATACATGGCGTACAGCACCAAGCCAAACAGCTCTACCGTCAGGATGGAACCGAAAGACGGCCCCAATGTGCTCATGAGCGGATAAAAGAAGAACAAATACCCGGCGGCAAACACGATCAACTGCGGCTTGCGTCCGATACGATCGGACAAAGCGCCAAACAAGGGCTGCACCACCATGAACACAATCAACGCCACCGTATTGGCGGCAAAGGCCACCTTGGGATCGGCCTGCACATGGCGGATGGCGTAGGTCGGCACGTAAGCGACAAAGATATAGAACGCGAAGGTTGTCAGAATGGAAAAACCGATAATGCGCAGCACTTCCACAGGATACTCACGCAACAAGGTACGCAAAGGCTGCTTTTCTACACCCGCTTTTTTGCTTTCAGAAAAAGCCTCAGTCTCGGGAATCGAGCGTCGAATCCAAAGACCAGCCACACCGCCCAATGCTCCCAGCAGAAACGGAATACGCCAGCCCCACTCGGCCATCTCCGCCCGGCTCAACCAGGTCGTGAGCACCCAGCCCACGGCCGAGGCCGCCAAAATACCGACTGCTGCACTGAAGAACACGAAACTGGAATAAAAACCGCGCCGATGAGGGGGCGCCATCTCGGTCAAGAACGTGGTAGCCGAGGCATACTCCCCTCCCAGGGACAAGCCCTGCAGCAAACGGGCCAGCGTCAACAAAAGAGGCGCCGCCAAACCTATTGCAGCATAGGTCGGGGTTACTGCGATAATAAGCGACCCTCCGGCCATCATCAGGATAGTCAGCCCTAAAGCGGCCTTGCGTCCGTAGCGATCGGAGAAAATGCCAAGCAACCAGCCACCGATGGGACGCATGAAAAAGCCCACTGCAAAAATGCCGAAGCTGGCCAGCAACGCCGTGGTCTCATTGCCGTCGGGAAAGAACTGGCTGGAGAAAAAGATAGCGAAGGAAGCGTAAATGGTCCAATCAAACCATTCAACTGCGTTGCCTACACTGCCAGCCACAATGGTACGAACGCGCGAGACCGGGGCAGGGTCGAGGCCAGGCGGGGCGCTCGGACGATGAGAGGGAGAGCTCATGAATTCCTCAATTTATTTATTTTTGGACAAAAAAAGATTAAAAATTTTGTTTTTTAGCAATTGAAGAAGGTTAATTAGATGAATATGGTCACGTCAAGCAAGGGTAAACCCTTGCTGCCCACGCTCGATGACACCGATCTGGCCTGCTTGATTGCCTTGCAGGCAGATCCACGGGCCTCCTGGCGGGAGCTGGGCGCAGCCGCAGACATTGCCGAACGTACCGTGGGCAGGCGAATCAAACGTCTGTTGGAAACGGGTGCATTACGCGTGATTGCAGAAACCGACCCGCTGGCAACAGGCAAGGGGGTCGTACTGCATGCCTGGATGCGTTGCCACGCCGGTCAGGTCCCTCACGTGGCTGACACACTGGCCCAAATGGAGAACTGCCAATTGGTTGTCACCTTGGCCGGCTCAGCAGACCTGATGGCTGAACTGACTCTGGCCGATGAAGCAGACATGCCCGAACTGGTGACCCGCATTCTGCCCTGCATGCCAGGAGTCGAGCACGTCGATGCACGCCTGGTCCTACGGTCTTTTCGCCGCGCAGGTCAATGGCGCATACAGGCCGACCCAGCCGGCATTACCGATACAAGCTCCGCACACACCCCCCTTGCGCTCAACGAGGCTGAACAGCGAATCGCCAACTGGCTAAAAAGAGATGGACGGGCCAGCCTGGCCGAACTGGCGGAGCAGGCGGGCGTGAGCGAACCTACTGCCCAGCGACTGTTGCAGCATTTGGTGGAGCGCAAAGCGCTGTCGTTCAGGGTTGAAGTGGAGCCCGCTTTGGTGGGATTCCCAGTTGAAGCGGTGGTATCCGTGCAAGTACGCCCTCAAGCCGTCAATACCTTGGCGGCGCACCTGGCGCAAGATCCCAATACCCGTTGCCTGTTCGGTACCAGTGGCCCCTCACAGCTTTTCTGGCACATTTTGTGCCGAGATAGCCTGCAGCTCTGGGATGTGGTGACACGTCGGCTGGGGGAAATAGAAGGCGTACTCAACAGCAACGTTGCAATCGTCATGCAAGCTCATAAACGCTGCGGTATCGTGCGCGGCCAGGAGTCGGCACAGGAGGAATAGTCAGTTGAAAAAGGAGGACAGGCCGGCCTGCTCATCGCCACGCAGCATGGCTTATGCCGCCCAGCCGTGAGCATCTGCACTTGGCTTCATAGACATAAACTCTTGTCCGTGCCAGACCGGCCAGACCCGCCTGGATGACCAAGGCGGGAAACAGGCTTTTTACCTACTCCTCGACCACTGGAGCATCGGGTATCCCTTTCTTCACAGACTCAATGCTGTTTTGTGCGCTCTGCTTGCTGGTATAGCCTTCCGAACTGACACAAATAATATTTCCATTTGCCGCCTTGAATCGCCACCGCCATTCACCGCCTTTGTCTTTATAAAGCACAAATTTCATGATGCCCCCTCCCTGAAATAAGAACGCACGTCGCGCTGCTCCCATCCTAGAGCCGGGCGGGTTCAGCAGAAATTGGGGTTTACCTGACCGTCTCGGTACGCTAGGCCATGTACCTAGGCCCGGACTTGACACACACCAATACGAAACCCTGATTTATCCACTACGCTTTCCCCTTACGGCGACAGTCTTACAATCTGCCTACCACCTATTTGGAGAGAAGAGAAAATCATGTATCACGGTGAACGATTCAACGCCTGGACACACCTGATCGGTGCTGTCCTGGCTGTGGGCGGCGTATCCTGGTTGCTCGTCATGGCCAGTTTTACTGGCGATCCCTGGCGCATCACCAGCACGGCCATCTATGGCGCCACGCTTATCCTGCTTTACCTGATCTCCACCCTGTACCACTGCTTCAAGGGACGAGCCAAAAACGTATTCCGGAAGATGGATCATTTTTCCATCTACTTGCTGATTGCTGGCAGCTATACGCCCTTTTGCCTAGTAACGCTGCGAGGGCCTTGGGGATGGAGTCTGTTTGGTGTGGTCTGGGGCTTGGCAGTCATTGGCATTGTTCAAGATATCCGCCCCCGTTCGCCCGCGCGCGTATTGTCGCTGGTGATTTATGCCGTTATGGGATGGATTGTATTATTGGCGTTAGGGCCGTTGGCTTCCAATTTGGGCTCGCAGGGCTTTTCCTGGTTGGCAGCAGGTGGTGCAATTTATACCGCTGGAATTGTTTTCTTTGTGTTTGACGAGCGTTTTCGTCATTGGCACGGTATCTGGCATCTATTCGTGCTGGCTGGCAGCGCAGCGCATTTTTTTGCGATCTCCCAGTATGTCGTGACGTAAGGTGAAGTACAAAGATCGCTGAAACAATGGGGGACGGACTATCTGGATGAACAGCAGGAGAAAGCATCCCAAATAGCCATGCCCCGATTCATGCCCCCAAAATACCTTGGCGCAGCTTGGAACGCTGGGCAACAAAAAAGCCCCAAAGCATTGATCTTTGGGGCTTTTCTTGGCACAGCGTGGAGCTGTGTGCATGTATTCTGGTAGGCAGTACTGGATTCGAACCAGCGACCTCTACGATGTCAACGTAGCGCTCTAACCAACTGAGCTAACCGCCTGCGGTGAAGAAATGAAATAATAGATCTTCCCTATGGGGCTGTCAACACTATTTCGTGTTTTTCTATAAAAAAGATGATCTTTTTTTTATGGACTCTCTGCAAAATTAGCTCCTCAGGCCAAAGAAATCGTGCAATCCTTTGTTTTATAAGTACTAAACAAAAAAACAAGCAGATTTTCAGAAATTCACGCCCCGCCTGGCTAGGCAGAGCAATGAAACATATGGATACACACAATCTGTCTCCAGCCAGCATCAAGCTAGCCCATCACCACACGATTTTTCTATCCAAGTTCTTCGGGCAAAAATAAAATAATTGCTTTACGCCTGCAGATCATCGATCTCGTCTGAAACGGATCTGCGGCCGCTACGGGACACCTACGCACATGACTTGCTCTTCTCTCCCGCCTACCCCGACTCAACTGCTGGATTTACCTGGCGTTCAGGAAACCACACTGGAGACGGTGCTTTATACGCCTCCCAATGACGAGATTTTTGATGAAAACCCCTGTTTAAGCTGCGGCGTGTGCTGTTCACATTTTCGGGTCTCTTTTTACAGCGGTGAACTAAGCGGTGAAACGGGCGGTACGGTGCCGGTCGAGTTGACCACCCAGGTTGGTCCATTACGCGCCTGCATGAAGGGAACCGAGCAAGGTGAAGGTCGTTGTATCGCCTTGCGCGGAACGTTGGGCCAGCCCGGGATTCATTGCGCTATTTATCCGGATCGCCCCACCCCCTGTCGTGACTACCAAATCTGGGAGCTGGATGGCAGCCCCAATGTGGATTGCCAGCGTTTGCGCAGCAAGCACGGCCTACCTTTGCTGCCTAGTCGTCCTTTGCCTGCTCCACCTGCTTTGCCGGAGCATGATGAGGCGGCCTGAAATCGCTCAGTACTACAGTAGTGCCTCAACGCAAAACCATCGTAAATAACTTGCGATGGTTTTTTTATAAAGAATCAGTTCAATCAGCACACCGGCAAGCAGGCTAAATACGCTACCATGCACGGTTTGTAGGGCCGCCCGGCCCTGCGCTTTCGGGAGTCGAAGTAAATGAAATACCGCAAGCTGGGCAATACAGACCTGGACGTCAGCCTGATTGGTTTGGGCACCATGACGTACGGGGAACAGAACAGCGAGGCCGATGCGCACGCTCAACTGGATCTTGCCCTGGAACTGGGTGTGAATCTGGTGGATACCGCCGAGATGTACCCTGTTCCCCCCATGGCGGCCACGCAAGGTTTGACCGAGCAATATATCGGCACCTGGCTGGCTAAAACCGGCCGCCGCAAGGACATTGTTCTGGCCAGCAAAATTGCCGGTCCCCAACGTGACCCCAAGCGCCCTGGTCATATCCGCAATGGCGGCACCAGCCTGGATCGCAAGAATCTGGAGCAAGCCCTGCATGACAGCCTGCGTCGGCTGCAAACAGACTATCTGGACCTGTATCAATTGCACTGGCCAGATCGCAGTACGGTGACGTTTGGACAGCGTAGCTACCCGTGGAAAGAAGAAGACACCATCCCTATCGAAGAGACCCTCTCGGTACTGGACGAGTTTGTGCGTCAAGGCAAGGTGCGTCACATCGGTGTGTCCAATGAAACGCCTTGGGGTGTCTCACGCTTTCTGGAGTTGTCTCGCTCGCGCTCCCTGCCTTTGATTGCCACCATCCAGAACCCCTACAACTTGCTGAACCGCGTGTTTGAAGAAGGTCTGTCCGAATTTTGCCGTTATGAGGGCCTGGGTCTGCTGGCGTATTCGCCATTGGCAATGGGTGTGTTGACGGGTAAATATGACAACGGCGCTCGCCCCGAAAAAGGACGTTTGACCTTGTACAACCGCTTTACCCGCTACGATGCACCGCGTGCCCGTGAAGCCGCGCTGGCCTACAACGAGCTGGCTCGCGAATACGGTTTGACGCCCACTCAATTGGCCCTGGCCTGGGTGAATCAGCAAGCCTTTACCAGCAGCAATCTGATCGGTGCGACCACACTGGAACAACTGCGCGAGAACATCGCCAGTGCGGATGTTCAACTGAACGATGAGCTGATCGCCAAGATCAACGCGATTCATCACCACACACCGAATCCCGCGCCTTAACAGGATCTCCCCCTGCTTTGGGCACATAAACCCAAAGCAGGGCACCCCTCTTTTTTATTCCTCTGTTCCGTTCTTGCGCTTGCACAATGCTGATTTTTTATTTATGCTCAAAAAAAGCATAACAAGAGAGACATACGACTTCCCGTTCAGAAATTCCCATTTCCCATTTTTTTCATCTATTTATGCTCAAAATGAGCATCAAGGACAAACATGATACAGCGCTATCCCATTGATGTCTGCCAGCCGGACGCCAAGGACGCTTTGAGTCGTCAAATCACCTGGCATGACGTCCCTCCCAAACTCAGCGTGCAAAGCGATAAAGCCGCGCTGAAGCAAGCCTTAGCCAAGCAGTTGAAGGAGCAAGACGCCGTGCTGGTCGCCCACTATTACACGGACCCCGATATTCAGGATCTAGCCTTGGAGACTGGCGGCTGCGTGGGTGACTCCCTGGAGATGGCGCGCTTTGGGCAGGAGCATACGGCCAGCACAGTGTTGGTGGCCGGCGTGGGTTTCATGGCCGAATCGGCCAAGATTTTGAGCCCTGACAAACGTGTGTTGGCTGTACATGACGAGGCGACGTGTTCGCTGGATCTGGGTTGCGCCCCCGAGGATTTCAAGCAGTTTTGTGCTGCGCATCCAGACCGGGAAGTGGTGGTGTATGCCAATACCAGCGCAGCCGTCAAAGCACAGGCGGATTGGGTTGTGACGTCCTCCATCGCCCTGGACATCGTGCGGCATTTACACGCACAAGGGAAAAAGATTCTGTGGGCACCGGATCGTCATTTGGGCTCCTATATCCAAAAACAAACCGGCGCAGATATGCTGCTCTGGCAAGGCTCCTGCCTGGTGCATGACGAATTCAAGGCCGATGGTTTGAAGGCTGTGATGAGTGAGCACCCTGATGCCCAGGTTCTGGTTCATCCCGAATCACCCGCTTCTGTTGTTGCGCTGGCGAATGTGGTTGGCTCGACAACGCAGCTACTGCGCGCTGCCATCAATCATTCTGCCGACACCTTTATCGTCGCCACCGATCAAGGAATCTTGCATGCCATGCGCCAGCAGGCGCCGGGCAAAACCTTTCTGGCAGCACCAACTGCGGGCGAGAGTGCCACCTGCAAAAGTTGTGCCTATTGCCCCTGGATGGCGTTGAACAGTCTGGAGGCTTTGCGTCAACGTCTCAGTCAACCAGGCCCTGGTATTCAAGTGGCCTCGGATCTACGTGAGGGCGCACGACGCTCCTTGCAACGCATGATGGATTTTGCGGCTGCTCAGCAAAGCAATTTACGCGTCAGTGCGGACTTGGCCGAGCACAGCCAGCAATTCCAACATGTAGGAGCCGCTTAATGCAGTCAGGCTCAACACAGACGCAGGTGCTGATCATCGGTGCGGGGCTGGCAGGCACCAGTCTGGCCCTGTCCTTGCCTTCCTCGATGCATGTCACTTTACTCAGCAGCGCCCCCGTTCCTTGCGGGGCCAGCCCGATGGCCTTGGGCGGTCTGGCGGCTGTGCTCAGTGCCCAGGACAGCCTGGAACAACACATTGAAGACACACTGGAAGCCGGCGCTCGGCACTCGGATAAGGAGGCAGTACGCGGGATTTTGCAAGCCGCACCAGATGCAGTGCATTGGCTACTGGAAAGGCAGGTGCCTCTGGACAGAACCGAAGATGGCCAATTGCATCTGACCCGTGAGGGTGGGCACAGTCGGCGGCGCATCGTGCATGCGGCCGATGCCAGCGGCTACGCCATCATGCAGGCTTTGGCTCCTCAATTGGCTAAAGCCCCTCATGTTCAGCAGCGTACAGACTGTCTGGCATTGACTCTGCGCCGCAACGAACAAGGCGCAGTGGCTGGCGTGGATATTTACGACAAACACACCCACCGCTACGAAACCATTTTTGCGGACCATGTCGTGCTGGCAACAGGCGGGCTGGGCAGCCTGTATGCGCACAGCACCAATCCCGATAGCGCCTTGGGCGAAGGGGTTGCCTTGGCCTGGCGCGTAGGTGCTGCCATACGGGATCTGGAGTTTGTGCAGTTTCATCCGACCTGCCTGCATGCAGAGGGTCCAACCTTTCTGCTGACTGAAGCCTTGCGTGGTGAGGGTGGTCATTTATTGGACAAGCAAGGTCGCCGCTTTATGCCGGATTACGACGCCAGAGCGGAGCTGGCTCCACGCGATATTGTGTCGCGTGCTATTGCCGCACATATGCGGCAAGAAGGTAGTAGCCATGTCTGGCTGGATGTACGCCATCTTGGTGCGGATACCTTACAGCAGCATTTCCCCAAAGCCCTGGAAGAAGGTTTATGCCGGGGTCTGGACTTACGTCGGGACTGGGTGCCGGTTGCGCCTGCCGCGCACTACAGTTGCGGGGGAATTCAAACAGACATGTCAGGCCGCACGACGGTGCCTGGTCTATATGCCGTGGGGGAAGTAGCCCGCACAGGTTTACATGGAGCAAATCGCTTGGCCAGCAACTCCTTGCTGGAGTGCGTCGTCATGGGGCGGGCGGCTGCCGAGGCGATTGCTAGAAGCAAGAGGACCCAGCGTTCAGCTTTGGTCCCGGAGACAGATGCTGCAAATACAAGTTCGATTTCAAGTTCATGTTCATACACAAACTCAAATCCAAGCTCCAGTTCCAGCTCACAGGCTAGTGCCAGCCCCAATTGGGGTTTAAGTTTGAACTCTAGTTCAAGCTCGAATCCACGACCTTCCCTTATGACAGCCACGGCAGCTGATGCAGTGGAAAACGCAATCATCGCCAACAACGACAAAGCTTGCCAATATGACGGAAACAATAGCTATAGCAACGGCAGCGGCAACGGCAGCCATAAAAACCACAGCTCATCCACCAACAATCCCCCTTCTCTGCCCGCCTTGCGCAACTTGATGCAAGAGCATGTCGGCTTGCTACGCAATCACCAGGGACTGATCCAGGCCTTGCACACCCTGGACCATTGGCACGGGCAAATTAGCCTTCTGCCCCCCAGCCTGGATCAACGGACCCTCAGCCTACAACTGGACACCGCCTGGCTGCTTACCCGGGCCGCCCTGGATCGACCACGCAGTCTGGGTGCGCATTACCGCCTGGACTAAGTCCATAAAGAAACAAGCACCGCTCGGGAATCAACGACATGTCGGGCCCACATTAAGCGAAAAAGTAAGTAATAACTCGGTATCAAGGACCGGCAGTCTCAACAATTTTCCGGGCTTAGCCAACAATTGCATCTATCCATAGAAATCCCCCAAGCGCTGCATGCAGCTCCCGGTTTACCCTGATTGCAAACTTTTGTAAGCACAGCTACTGTAGTTGCGTCACTACAGGCGGTATGAAAGAGACCTGTTCAGTCAGGCGCCGACGGAGCAACCACCCCGGAATCTCTCAGGCAAAAGGATCGTACCAGCCCGACACTCTGGAGAGCGGCGCATGACGCCCACCGAAGGAGCCCAGCCTGAAACATCGGTTGGATAAACTCTCAGGTCACAGGACAGATGGGGTATTGCCACTACTCGGTGGTAATTCACCTGTCAGGAGCCTGTTATGTCGCATATTGCCGTCATTGGCGCCGGTATTTCCGGAATCACCACCGCCTACGCCCTCAGCCTGAAAGGCTATCAAGTTACCGTTATCGACCGCCTGCGCTACCCCGCCATGGAAACCTCGTTTGCCAACGGCGGGCAGTTGTCCGCGTGCAATGCCGAGGTCTGGAACAGCCGCAGCACCATACTCAAGGGCTTGAAGTGGATGATGCGCAAAGACGCCCCGCTGCTGTTCAACCCCAAGCCAAGCTGGCACAAATACAGCTGGATGGCGCAGTTTGTAGGCGCGATTTCCGGTTACGAGCGCAACACCATAGACACCGTCAAGCTGGCCATTACCGCCCGCGAGAATCTGTACCAATGGGCCAAGGACGAAAACATTGATTTCGACCTGGAACAGCGCGGTATTCTGCACATTTACCACACCCCCGGCGGCTTTGAGTCTGGCAAGAAAGTCAGCCAACTGCTGCAAAAAGGCGGTCTGGAGCGCCGAACCGTTACCAACGAGGAAATCCACCAGATTGAACCTGCCTTGCAAGGCACCTATTACGGCGGTTTCTTTACGCCTTCGGACGCCACGGGCGATATTCACAAATACACACGCGGTCTGGCCGATGCCTGCGCCAAGCGCGGCGTGAAGTTCCTGCAAGATACAGAAGTTCTGGGTATTGATTGTGGCCCACCACACCGTATCCAGCTGCGTACCGGTGAAGGCGCTGAAGCCCACACCCATACGCTGTCTGTCGATTCCTTGGTGGTGTGCGCTGGCGTAGGCAGCCGTCACTTGGCCCATATGCTGGGCGACTACATCAATATCTACCCCGTCAAAGGCTATTCGATTTCGGTGTATCTGGATACGCCCGAAGCCCAACATGCCGCCCCTTGGGTCAGCTTGCTGGACGAAGAAGCCAAGATTGTGACCAGCCGCCTGGGCAAAGATCGTCTGCGCGTGGCCGGTACGGCGGAATACAACGGTGCCAACAAGGACATTCGCGCCGACCGTATCGCCCCGCTGACCAACTGGACCCGCCGCAACTTCCACGATGCCGCGACCGATCGTGTTGTACCGTGGGCTGGTTTGCGTCCCATGATGCCGGACATGATGCCGCGCGTAAAAGCAGGCAGCCGCCCGGGCGTGTACTACAACACTGGCCACGGTCACCTGGGCTGGACGCTGTCAGCGGCCACCGCGCAGATCATTACCGAAGTGATTGCCCAGAACGAGCGTCAGTCCGCACCTGCTCAATTTGCCACCAGTCCGGCAGCAACTGCTGCACCCGCCGCTGCCCATAGCGCTCGTCCAGCAGATACACAAAACCTTGATCCTGTTCATCGCGAATCACACGACCCGCGGCCTGTGTAATCTTGCGTAGTCCCGGATACAGATAGGTATAGTCATAGGCCCGCCGCTCCCCAAAGAGCCGGGCCATGACTTGCCGCACAGACTCATTGGCCGGGTTGAATTGCGGCAAACCCAGGGTGGCAATAAAAGCACCGATCAAGCGTTTACCGGGTAAATCTACCCCTTCTGAAAACGCCCCTCCCAGCACTGCCAAACCTACTCCCTTTCCGTCCAGCGTAAAGCGGTCCAGAAACTGCGTTCTTTGCAGATCGCTCATGCCCGGCTGCTGATGCCAAAGCGGCATATCCGGCCAGCGCTCCTGCAAGGCCTGGCTAACTTGCTCCAGATAGTCAAAACTGCTCAAGAACAAAAGATAGTTGCCCGGCTGCTCCTGGTAGGCCTGCCCGACAATGTCGCAGACCCCGCCCAGGCTCTGGGCCCGGTCAGCATAGCGCGTAGACAGACCGGCATATTGGCGTACTCGTAGTTGCTCGGCCCGATACGGCGATGCCACGTTCAACTCAGCTGTACTTGGCGGCAAACCCAAGACATCACGATAAAACTGTGAGGGGTTCATGGTGCCGGAGAACAGCACCACACCGTGCGCGTCGCCATAGCGTTCAGCCAGAAACGGAGCAGGCACAATATTGCGCAGGTTCAGGAGCACACCATCGCGCTGCGCCAAAATATCGAATAAGGAATGCGAGCCGAACTGTCCGGCCAGGTCCACAAAGTACAGCAGCTCAAAATAAAACTGCAGCAAGGGGCTGTCTTGCGGCATGGGATTCTCAGCCACATAGGCCCCTAAGCGGGCTGCCAGATAGTCGCACTGTTCAAGCAGATCCTCCGGGATTTTTTCCAGCCCCCATTGATCGCCCCCTTCCTCGGGTATCAAATCCTCCATCAAGCGAGTCAACGGCGTGAAATGACGCTTCAAGGCCGAAGGCGCGGCTTTACGCGCCATGCGCAACTGCACTTGCGAGAAGGACGCGGAATACATGGAACGGGCGCGTTCTACCAAGTTGTGTGCTTCGTCCACCAGAACAGCGCTGCGCCATTGCTGAACCAGAGTCTGGCTATACAGCACCGCATGTGTGTCGAAAAAATAGTTGTAGTCACCCACAATGGCGTCCGCCCAACGCAGCATTTCCTGGCTCAAGTAATAGGGGCAGACCTGGTGTTCGCTAGCCACTTCTTGCAAGCGCTGGCTAGTTAGCATGGGTTGCTCCAGAGCTTGCTGACGGGCCGCAGGAAGCCGGTCGTAAAAGCCTTCAGCCAGGGGGCAGGATTGGCCATGGCAGGCTTTATCCGGATTGGGGCACTGCTTGTCGCGGGCCACCATTTCCAGCACCCGCCACGCGCCCTCACCTTCTGGGTTTAAACGCTGCAAGGCGTCCAAGGCCATTTGCCGACCCGAATTTTTAGCCGTCAGATAAAAGAGCTTATCCAGTCCCGCCTCCGGCATGGCTTTCAGGCCGGGAAATACGACTGCCAAGGTTTTGCCGATACCGGTTGGCGCTTGGGCTAACAGGCACTGTGCATCGCGCTGAGCCCGGAACGCGGCTACGGCCAGTTGCCGCTGACCCGCACGAAACTGATCAAAGGGAAATTGCAAAGCAGTACAAGCTTGATCACGCGCCAGCCGATGCTTTTGCTCCTGCCGCCCCCACTCAAGATACAAGCGGCATTGCTGCTCAAAAAAGGCCCACAGATCCGCGCGCCCCAGGTATTCAGAGACACTGGTTTCTTTGTGCTTGTCCACGTGGTAATACACCACGCTGACGGTCATTCCCGGCAAATCGCGCGCCTGGCAAAGCATGGCCGCATAGACTTTGGCTTGCGCCTGGTGCAGGCGTCTATGGTGCTCGGGAATGGCATCAAAAGCACCTCGATAGGTTTTCAGCTCTTCCAGACAATTGCTGACGGGATCAAACCCATCGGCTCGACCACGCACCACTAGCCCTTCCATCTCATAGGACAGCGGCACTTCGGCTTCATAGTGCTCGGGGCGACGCAGCTTTAACTGCTGGTGACCCAGAATACCTTCTTGCGCCGTGGCCGCAGGCGTAAAACGCAGGTCCAGATCCCCGCTGCGGGCGGTAAATTCACATAAGGCGCGTACGCCGACCGTCCAGGCTTTCATAGTGATTCAGGCCGAGTCACATAGCAGACACGCGCAGGGATGGCATGCTGCTCGAAATAACTGAGCCAACGCCGCTGGTTGTCCTGCAAGCGGTCTCCGGGACCTTTTACCTCAATCAATTCATAGCTTTGCTGGGCAGGCATGAAGCGCACCAAATCCGGCAGGCCGGAACGGTTGTCCCGCCAATCCTGCAAGATACGCTTGAACACCAGTTGTAAGTGCTGGGCGGGGATGCAATGCAAGGCCTGCTCGATCAAGGTTTCATCCAAGGCAGGCCAGATCAGCAAGGGGCACTGTATGCCACGCTTTTCCTGCCAGCGTTGCCAGATCACGGTTTTATAGTCTGCGCCGTCCAGCACACTCAAAGACTGCTCAAACAAGTTTTGCCTGCGCGATACAAAGTCCGGATTACCCCAATCGGCCGGACAAGCTTGATAGGGGTGGAAAAACGCACCAGGCAAGGGAGCGAAAATAGCCTCCCAGCTCAACAAGCCCAATAAGGCCGGGAACAAGGCATTTTCTACGTAAAACACAGGTGCCAAGGGGCTGTACCAATGAGCCAGCACCTGCGATTCGACCCGATTGCCGTCATCAAACAAAACCAGATCACTGCGTTGTGTGCGGCTTGCGGGTTTATTGGAAGGCGAGCTGGGCGGAGCGTCTACCGCCAGTTTGCGACGCATGCGAGGCAACATACGCAGCAACTTCTGGGTTTCGCTTTCATTTTCGGGCTGGTTCCACGCCTGACAAAACAAGGGCCAGGCACCTTGATGATTCTCCTGACGCTCCAATACCCGCAATTGGCG
Source organism: Alcaligenes sp. (assembly GCF_050255915.1). Classification (NCBI taxonomy): domain Bacteria; kingdom Pseudomonadati; phylum Pseudomonadota; class Betaproteobacteria; order Burkholderiales; family Alcaligenaceae; genus Alcaligenes; species Alcaligenes sp. Next base: position 220,255 of record NZ_JBFWIQ010000007.1, on the reverse strand, counting down.
GTAACGGGCTCCCGGCCAGCTTGTCTGCAAATACGCTTGTTCGGCTAAGGCCCACCAATGTTGACGTTCGGCTTGCTGGCCTAGCTGGAACAGGGTTTTTGCCTTACGTCGTTGCAGCCAGTCGCTGTCAGTCTCAACTGCTTGAACGGCGGCAAAGCGCTGTATCCAAAGATCGGGGTCGGCCTCATCCTGTGCGTCTCGCAGCTCGGACAAGGTTTCATACAAGCGCACGTCCTCATTGTGGCGAAACGCCCGACTGGCCTGATCCAGAACCACGGTTTCGTAGCGATACAGGCCCAGATCGCTCAGCACAAACTCGGACCAGTCCTGATAATGGTTGCCAAAGAACAGCAACTGCAAACGCTGTGCCCAATGCATGACTTGCGGTGATAGGCGCAGTGTGGGAGCTTGCAGGACTGGATCGGCACACCACTGCATAAAAGGCCGAGCCTGTTCGCCGTGAGCCTGCCCAATCCATTCCAGATAGTCCGATTTGCGCCCGGCGGCTGGCAGATCACTGAACAAACGGCGCAGCTCAGGCACTGTATGGACGGCAAACAAGGTTTCCAGATCCAGCTCAGGATCGGTTTCTATTAGCTCGCAAGCCGCCAGCTCTTGCACTGCCGCATCCAGGTTTTCGATCTCGGCATAACGCAACTTGTCGATACGAAACACCGGGCCTTTACGCATCAGCAAGCGCACCAACAGGGCTTGTGCAGGCTGGGAAGCATGCACAAAACGATGGCCGCACTGGACGTGTTCAGGCTCCAGCAGGTCGGAACTGGTGTGTTGTACCCACTGCAAAACCTGATGGAAATTATGCAGATAGTAAAAAGGAGGAAGCTCGGGCGGGGTCATAAGCAGGCTGTGTATATATCCAGCTACTTTAGCATTCCTTCAAGCCTGGCGCGACTCCAACAAGCGCATCCAGTCGCGCAACAAGGTATCCAGACTTTGCCGCTGCGTGGGATCCAGACCTTCCAGCAAATTTTCTTCATTGGCCAAATGGTCCACCACAACCGCATCCACACAGGCCAGACCCGCTGGGCTCAAACGCACCAGAATACGGCGGGCATCTTCCGGGTCGGCAATGCGTTCGATCAAGCCCTGCTTTTCCAGGCCCTGCAAACGATGCGTCATAGTGCCGGAGCTGACCATCAAGGTGGAAAACAAGGCGGTGGGTGCCAAGGTGTACGGCGGGCCGGAGCGGCGCAGGCTGGCCAGCACATCAAACTCGCCCAACTGCAGGCCGTGACGTCTGAAGTTGTCGCTCATCTGTTTTTGGACCAGTTGGAAGCAGCGCGTCATGCGGCCCAGCAAGGCCATGGCGCCCAGATTCTGCAAATCTGGCCGTTGTTCGCGCCACTGATTGATGATCAGGTCTACCGCGTCGTGTTCTTCGCTCATGATTTCTCGATTTCGATATTTATCTTGATATTAAGATAAATCATCCCTACACTGGCATTTATCTCGATATCAAGATACTTTTATTATGAACCGTCTTTCTCTCTGGCTGGTGACGGCCTTGACCGCATTAGGCCCCGCCATCTGGGGTTCCACCTACATTGTTACCACCGAAATCCTACCGCCCGATCGCCCTTTCATCGCGGCCTTTTTGCGCTGCTTTCCCGCTGGCGTGATGCTGCTCTTGTGGAGCCGACGCATGCCTGCCCGAGGTGATTGGGGGCGTACCCTGATTCTGGCGGCCTTGAATATTGGCGCATTTCAGGCGCTGTTATTCGTTGCGGCTTACCGCTTGCCGGGTGGTTTGGCCGCCGTCGTAGGAGCAGCTCAACCCTTGGTGGTGATTGCCCTGGCCTGGGCGCTAGAAGGTAAACGCCCTGTCACCCTGGCCTTGGTCGCTTGTGTGATCGGCATCATCGGCATGGGTATTTTGCTACTTTCGCCAGAGAGCCAATGGGATACCTGGGGCATGGTCGCGGCCATTGTCGGGGCCTTGTGCATGGCCATGGGCACCTACTTGTCGCATCGCTGGCGTAGTGGCATGCCGATTCTGGCTTTCACGGCCTGGCAATTGATGTTGGGCGGTTTGATGCTTGCCCCTCTGGCTTTATGGCTGGACCCACCACTGGACAGCTCCTTGAGCGGCGTACAAATCGGCGGCTACCTCTACCTGTGTCTGGTCGGTGCGCTGCTGGCCTATACCCTGTGGTTCCGCGGGATTGCCGTCTTGCCCTCTGTGGCCGTGTCCTCGCTGGGCCTGCTCAGTCCGCTGACCGCCGTGATTCTGGGATGGCTGATTTTAGGTCAGGCCATGACAGGCTCCAGCCTGCTGGGCATTATTTTGGTGATGGGCAGTGTGCTGGCAGTACAGTGGATCAGCAATCGCCCGGCCAAATAAATATCTTGCGCCCATAAAAATAGCGCCCCTTTCAATGATCTGGATGGGCGCGTAAGAGAGTTCACTATCTTGCTACTCCGTTAGAAGCAGCAAGATAGTGACTAATAGCGTTCTTGCAGGACTTGGGCCAAATCTGTTGCAAAGCGCTGGGCGTCTTTGGCATTCAGATTCGCAAAACTGACACGCAAGCCTTGAGCAGGACTGCTCACACCAAAGACTTGTCCGGATCGCACCAGCCAGCCACGTGCAGCCAATCCCGCCAATACCGGCTCGGCTTCCCGATCCAGCGGAATCCACAGATTGAAGCCTTCCTCGCTATCCCAAAAAGGAATGCTCTGCTTTTTCAAGGCGTGCATCAAGTCGGCGCGAGCCTGCACATAGGCAGCTTGCGCAACACGAGTCTGCGCCTTGATCTCGGCATCCGTCAGCCCATGAACCACCATTTGCTGTAAAAGATGGCTGACCCATTGCGCCCCCGAAGCCAAACGTTGCGACAAGCGTTCGCTGGTTTGCAGATCCGACGCCACCAGAGCCACGCGCAAATCCGGCCCCAGACCCTTGGACACTGAACGAATCAAGGCCCAGCGCAAATGATCGGCAGGAATCACGTTTCGGTAAGAGCTGCTGGCCAGCATCCAGAAGTGGTCGTCAATCATCAACAGCAATTCGGGATACTGCTTCAGAATTTGCTCGATCTGCTTGGCACGAGCACGGCTCAGTGAGCATCCCGTGGGGTTGTGCGCACGTGGTGTCAAGATCAAAGCGCGCAGGCCATCCTCCAAAGCGGCTTGCAGCGAGGCCGGCACAATCCCCTCGCTATCAACCTCAATACCCACTGGCTTGTAGCCCAGCGTATGCACCGAGTTGATGCTGTTCAGATAGCCAGGATCTTCAATCCCAACTTTATCGCCCGCCAGCAAAAAGGCTTGCAGCAAACGCTCGATTGCATCGACCGCACCGTAGCTGACGTGATAATCGGTGTCTGACGGTGTGTCTTTATGAAACACCTGCTGGCACACGGCACGCAACTCAGGCACCAGAGGGTCCGCACCGTATAGAGCCTGGGTTTGACCGCGTACCCCAGCCGTCAATTGGGTGGGCGCAGGCAAATAGCCCAGCGCCGGATTGCCGCTGGCCAAATCCTGCAAGGCTGAGCTGGCGCCATGCCCTTCGCGTGCCAGCTCCCGGATCGCCTCACGGATCCGTGTGCCACGACGTCCTTGTGCATCGGCCACCCCGGCCGAGACCAGGCGCTTGTATGCCAGGGCTACCGTATTCCGGTTCAATCCCAGTGTTTGAGCCAGCTCGCGTACCGGCGGCAAAATCTGGCCCGGAGCAATTCGCCCCAGTGCCACTTGCTGTCGGATATCATCGAAAAGTTCCTTCGCGTTGCTTCCCTGGATATTCATTTTGACCTATGACATAATAGTTTATGCGCGACCCGCAGGGTCGAGTTTATCTTTTTTTTCTTCCTTACTGGTGCGCCATGTCCGAATCCGCCCCTGATCTACTTCACACCGAGCATTATCCCACCTCCACCAGTGTAGAGGCATTTCGGGAACGCATTGCCCTGGTACAACAAAGAATTGATGCTGCCTGCGTACGCTATGGGCGTGCTGCTGGCGATGTCCGTTTACTTACTGTCAGCAAAACCTTCGGGATTGACCGCATCCGCCTGGCCTACCAGGCCGGTTGTCGCTTATTGGGCGAGAACAAGGTGCAGGAAGCCGAAGGCAAGTACGAAGCGCTACGCGAAGAACTGCCAGATTTGGAATGGGCTGTTATTGGACACCTGCAAAGCAATAAAGCCAAGTCCGTTGCGCGCTTTGCCTCTGAATTTCATGCGTTGGACAAGCTCAAGACCGCTGAAGCGCTGGACCGCCGTCTACAAATTGAAGGCCGCAGCCTGGACGTCTTCGTGCAAGTAAACACCTCCAGCGAAGACAGCAAGTTCGGTTTGCCACCCGAAGAAGTACACGCTTTCGTGCGCGAATTACCACAATTTTCTGCCTTGAAAGTCAAAGGTCTGATGACCTTGGCTTTGATGGACGCCGATCCGGAGCGGGTACGGCCCTGCTTTGCCCTGCTGCGCAATTTGCGTGATCAACTGCGCAACGACATTGCCCACGCTGAAAACATTCGTGAACTATCCATGGGTATGTCGGGTGACTATGAAGTCGCCATTTCCGAAGGCTCCACCATTGTGCGCGTTGGACAAGCCATTTTTGGTGCACGCGCCACGCCCAACAACTTTTACTGGCCCGTCTCCGATACGGCAACAACATCATGAATCCATTACGCCTGATCCTGCGCCAAAACGGTAAAGAAGTCGGACATTTTGAATCCAGCCCCTGCTGCCCGCCCGAACAACTGATTGCCGTGGCTCGCCACCTGATGACGCTGCCTGACAGCGAGCTGGAACTGCAACAAGCCAAAGGCGAGCACCGTATTTTGGATAGCGGCCCGCACGGCTTGCGCGTTCTGAGCGCACAGGTTCTATACGAAACCGCTGATTTGCAAGCCTGGTTGCAGCAAGGCAGCAAGGTTTCTGCCTGATCCTGATCAGTGGTCGGCCACAAGCCCGTCACTGCGGTTCGTCAAAGCGGCGTTCTCAAGACGCCGCAACTATAAAAAACCATACCCGGCCAAGAGCCAGGTATGGTTTTTGTGTTTCAGCCTGCAGGAACAAACAGCAACTTAGCGGTTCACCTGTTTGGCAGGCAAGGCGTACGCCAACAAGCAGCTCACCATCAAACTACCGGCAAACAGCCACAAAGCGGCGCTGCCCGAACCGGTCAGGTCGGTAACCCAACCAATCAAGGAGTTACTGACCAGACCGGCAATATTGGCCAAGGAACATGCCAGCGCAAAACCCGTTGCTGCTGCAGTACCTTTCAAGAAGGTAGCCGGCAAGCTGAAAAACACAGGCACAGCACCCATAATCACAGCCGAGGCCACCGTAAAGGCCAGAACAGTCAACCAGGCGTGATGAGCCACAAAAGTACTGGCAACCAAGGCAATCGCACCGATGGTCAGCGGCACGATCAAGTGCCAGCGACGTTCACGGCAACGGTCCGAGCTGGCACCAATCATCAACATGCCTGCTACACCGGCCAGCGAGGGAATCGCCGTCATCAAACCAATCTGGAAGGGATCTTGCACACCGGCAGCACGAATAAAGGACGGCATCCAGAAACTGATGGAGTACGTGCCTAGCAGAATGGAGAAGTCAATCCCGCCCAGCATCCACACTTTCAGGTTGAAGAAACCATCTTTAAAGCTGTGCTTGACGCCCTTGCCTTCGGCATCGTCGGCAGCCAGATCAGCAGCCAGCCGAGACTTCTCTTCCTTGCTAAGCCACTGTGCAGATTGATAGTTGTTCGGCAAGGCCCAGAAAGTCAGAATACCAAGCAGCACGCTGGGAATCGCTTCCAAAAGAAACAACCACTGCCAACCACGCCAGCCGTTCATGTGATCAAAGTGACCGATAATCCAACCGGACAAAGGACCACCAATCACGCTGGACAGGGGCAAACCGATCATGAACAAGGCAATGATCTTGCCGCGTCGGTAGGTAGGAAACCACAGGGTCAGGTAGTACAGCACACCTGGCAAGAAACCCGCTTCTGCCGCACCCAGCACAAAACGCAGAATGTAGAACTGCGTAGGTGTGGTGACAAACATGGTCAGGCCAGACAAGATGCCCCAAGTAATCATGATGCGGGCAATCCACAGCTTGGCACCGACACGTTCCAAAATCAAATTGCTGGGCACCTCGAACAGGATGTAACCCAGAAAGAACAGCCCGGCCCCCAGGCCGTACGCTGTCTCACTCCATTGCAAATGATCGAGCATTTGCAGCTTGGCAAAACCGACGTTGATGCGGTCCAGATACGCTGCCAAATAACAAAAACACAGGAATGGGATCAGACGCCAGACGATCTTTTTGTAGAGATCTCCGTTTCCGTCCCGGCCTGCAGGCACCGCCGTGGGACTTTGGATGGATGAATGCACCTTGTATATCTCCAGATAATTATTGGTATGCCTGGTGAACCAGAAAACTGCCTAAAAACAGCGCCTGACAGAACACAGCAGGACCCTGAACACGTCCGCACTCCCCCCATTGGGCTGCAGACTGTTTACGGATGAGAAATGATGTATCAACAGTGACTCCCGACTGCACATGCCCAGCTCTATCCCTATAGAGAGGCCATGCACAGCGGGACCCGATCAGATTGATGCGCTGCACCCGGATCGCTCCCGAGTTCAGCGCAGCGCACGGCTTAGCTGGACTTCAGGTCCTGACCGTACAGGTCGTAGCCGTAAACCCAGGCCGGATCTTCTTGCGTGCGCAAGAAGGTATTGGCGTTGGACACGGACTGAACACGCGTCGCGCGCTCTTTGCGGTTGAGCTCGTACAGATCGAAGGCTGTGCGGAAATCCGACAAACCGGTCTCTTGCAAGCAGCGAGTCAACATGGCGGCATCTTCAATCGCCATGCAAGCACCTTGGGCCATATGTGGCTTCATGGGATGACATGCATCACCCAACATGACCAGACGACCACGGCTCCACAAAGGCAGCGGATTGCGGTTGCGCAATGGCCACTTGGTAATGCTTTCGGTCGATTTGATCAGGTTCTGAACCGTGGAATGATAGCCTTCAAATGCGGCCAGCATCTCTTCTTGCGAGCTGTCTACGTACGCCCCCTGAAAATCCCAGGCCGGATGTGGCACGCCAGTCACAAAATAGTACTCATCGCGCTTGCCAGTGGTGTAGTACACCATCATGTGACGGTCATCGGTCCACCATTTCACACAGTCCTCGAACTCATCGGCAAAACGGGCCAGATTCTCACCACGGATCAGGGCACGGTGGGCCACCCAGCCGCTGTAAATCGGATCTTCGACACCCAGCAGGGTTTCGCGGATCTTGGAGTGAATACCATCAGCCCCAATCACAATGTCAGCTGTCACGCTGGTGCCATCGGCAAACTCCAGCAGCACGTCGTCACCCCGATCCACCAGGTTTTGCAAACGCTTGCCAAAGTGCACGGTGCCGGGCTTGATGCTGTCAATTTGCAAAGCATGCATATCACCACGATGCACGGTGATGTACGACGCACCGTATTCTTTCTTGGCAAACTCGCCCAACGGAATACGGGACAGGTAGTCGCCCGTTTCACCATCACGGCTGAACCAGAAGTCCGGGTGCGAACCCATATCGTCCAGCGCTTTTTCCAAACCCATACGGCGGAAAATCTTCATCACGTTGGGGCCCACGTGGATACCGGCACCCAAACGCGAGAATTCTGGCGCCTGTTCAAATACTTCTACCTCAAAGCCAGCTTGCTGCAACAGAGTCGCCGCAGCGGCTCCGCCAAGACCGGCCCCTACAATCGCAATCTTGACTGTTTTTTCCATCGTTAGCTCCAAATCACGGCACAAATTAAAAGTGCTCACTACATGTTTTTTAGTAGTGTACACACTAAGTTTAAGCATGAAAACAGGTGATCGAGCTAGGGTTTATACCTACCATCAGCTATCGAAAAACTGCTTATAACCTTAGTTTTAAAACCAATTACCAGATTAAAATCAACAGCTTAAAACAAAAATTTAAAACAAAGGCAAGCCTTGACCATCGAAGCATAAAATTTATTTAATTTATGAATTTAACAGTGTGTAGACTTGTTTATTGCGGTGCACACCCTGAAACAGCAAATACTTTATATGCATAGCAACTGATCTGAATCAGGCGTGAACGGCTCCTTGGACAGGTATACTTTGCCCAGTTGTTACGCAACTGGCCTGCCCACTCCACAACAAGACAGAAAGACTATGCAGCCTACCTCCCCCGTTTCTGAGCCTCAAACCTTGTCCTACGATGTCACCGAACAAATCGGCCACCTGCTGCGCAAGGCTGGCCAACGGCACACGGCCATCTTTCAGCATTACGTGGGCGACACCCAGCTAACCGCTATTCAGTTCGTGACTTTATGCGCCCTGCGCGATCACGGCCCCAGCTCGCAAACCGAGCTGGTCGAAGCCACGGCGGTAGACCAGGCCACCATACGGGGCATTATTCAGCGCCTGAAGTCGCGCAATCTGATCGAACTGGCACCGGACAAAGATGACAGACGCAAGGTGATTGTGGAGCTGACCCAACAAGGGCAGGAACTGCTCGATCGCGTCATCCCGCGCGCCCATACCATCAGCGAACTGACCATGGGCAATCTGAACCCTGCAGAACGCGTGGCCATCGTCTATCTGCTGCGCAAAATGATCGATAGCACGCTGGATATGAGCGACAAGGAATAAGGCCAAACATCACTTGAAGAGACTATGTTTTATTCGGCCTTTAAGATATATTTAAAATACATCTTTTAACTGATCTGCCATGACTCCTTTAACTGCCTCCCCCGTCTCTACTCGCCCACAATGGCGCGCATTCCTGGAACTGGGGTTTCGACCCCTCTATCTTTTAGCCACGCTTTGGGGCGCGGCCAGCATTGCGCTCTGGCTCTATGCGCCCGGCTGGCTGGCCAATGCAGCCATCCCCTCCCTGTACTGGCATGCTCATGAAATGCTCTGGGCCTTTATCGGCACCATTGCCGTGGGATTTTTGTTGACAGCCAGTGCCACCTGGACAGGACAGCCCACCCTGCGCGGCTCCTCTTTGGGGGCCTTGTGTTTGATCTGGATTCTGGCACGTTTGAGCCTGTTGCTTCCCAACGGCTTGATCGCCGCCTTGCTGCTGGATGCCTTGTTCTTTGCTGTTGCCGCCGCTGAACTGGCCCGTGTGATTCTGATCGCTCGCAACAAACGCAATTACGGCATCCCCCTTGCCATGCTGGCCTTGGGCCTGAGCCATGCCCTGTTCATGTACAGCCTGCTGCAAGGGCAAGATCCCATGCCCTACTTCTACAGCGGTTTCTGGACCATGGGTTTGATCACCTTGCTGATTGCTCGCCGCATCATTCCCTTCTTTGCCATGCGTGCCTTGCCGGGTTTGAGCCTACCTGCTCAAACTCGTAGCGGTCATTGGCAAATGGGGTTGAGCGCCATCGCCATTGCTTTGTCACTGAGCCCCTGGCGCTTGGCTTTGGCTATGGTTCTGGCTGCGTTGGGCTTGATTGCCTGCTTTCAGTGGGTACGCTGGAAACCGTGGGCCAGCCGTCACACCCCCCTGTTGTGGATTTTGTACCTGGGCTATGCCGGTCTGGCTATCGGCTTGTTAAGTGCTGCTGCCTATGAAGCAGGCTGGATTCTACGCGCTGCCTGGCCGGTACATATTGTGGGCTTGGCCGGTTTCAGCATCATGATTATCGGCATGCTGACCCGTACCGCTCTAGGTCATTTGGGTCGCCCCTTGCGTGCCACGCCCAAAGTCGTGCTGGGTTACGGTTTTCTGATTGCTGCCTGCGTCTTGCGTTTGTTGGCCCTGATCCCCAGCAGTTGGAGCCTGCCTTTGCTGCATGTCTCTGGTCTGTGCTGGATTTTGGCCATGCTCAATTACCTGCATCAGTTTGCTCCCATGTTGATTCGCCCCAGACTGAACTGAGCGCAGCATCGGCGCCACACTTTAAAAAACAAAGTCCCTGGCGCCATGTATCTTTATTTTCTGCCTGACAGTGCCTGCTTATACTAAGCAGGCACGTTGTTTGCATCCTCTGCAAGCAACGCGGGACGGATCGTTCTGATCCTTGTTTATTCCGCGCACTCATCCCATGTCTCTTGCCTGTCTGGCTGGCCCCTTCTTGAATCGCATTCTGCTTGGCGGACTGTGTGCTTTGCTCTGGCCGCTCTCTACCCAAGCCGCGGATGCCTGTCATGGCAGTCGGGACCTGGTCGTTGTTGGCCATATGGATGACGACCTGCTATTCATGAACCCAGACCTGTCCAGCAGTATCCAGGCCGGTGCCTGCATGCAGGTTCTGTACCTGACCGCCAGTGAACGCAAAGGTGGGCTGGAGTATATGTACCGCCGCGAACAAGGTGTACGCGCCGCCTATGCCTTTATGGCCGGGCTGGTCAACGAATGGCAGCAAACCCGCTTGATGGTCGGCAGTGCCTCGATCACGCAATTTACCTTGCGGTCCAGACCGGGTATTCAGCTAAGCCATTTACGTCTGCAAGATCCCTGGCTGGGCCCAGGCTGGGGGAGTCTGACCCCGTTGAGCCGCGCAGAATCGGTACCTGGCCAAGCCGTACAAACACTGGATAGCCCGCAACAGACACTGAACCGCGAGCAGTTGGTCCAAACACTGGCCGCCTTGATACGGCTGTATCAGCCCACCAGTGTTCGCTATCTGGATGACACCAACCCCGTGCCTTACACCCAGCTGTGCTGGCGTTGTACCGGACACGGACACCCGGACCATATCGCCAGCGCCCGTCTGGTTCGGGAGGCCATGCTGGCGGCCCCCGGCAATTACGCACAAATTGGCTATGTGGACTATCCCATTCAAGAACAGGCTCGCAATCTGACCTTGAATGAAATCCACAGTAAAACCGAGATTTTCCGACGCTACGCCTGGCACGACCAACACGCCTGCAAAGGCCCCGCTGTGTGTCAGGAACCCGCCGGCCCCGCCGCCGAATGGGTACAGCGCAGTTACTACACTAGCCGTGCCGACTATCCGGCCAGCCTGTTAAGTGACAAGGAAGGCAAGCTCAGCTTTTTCGCCTCGGGCGAACAAAACGACGCCATCAACCAATGGGATGTGCAAGAACAACGCTGGATGACCTTGGGCGGACGCACAGCCGAAGCCTTAAGCGCCTTTCACTACGCAGACGGGAGCCCTGGTCTGTTTGCGCGTGATGCTACCGGACAGGTCTGGTTCAGCCGCTCCCCCGATGAGAACGATTGGCTGGCCTGGCAAAAAATACCCGGCCCTCGCATGTTGCATACCCCTATCGTCAGCCGCCGGGACAGTCAGGCGGTCGCCATGGGAACCGACGGCCTTTTTTATTGGAGCGCCGCGCGCCAGCCCGACTACGGTTGGGGGGCCTGGACAGCACTGCCTGCGCTGGAACATGCCGCCTACCCCGCCACTCTCAGCCTGGATAGACAAGGGCGCCCCCATATATTTGCCAGCAATTTGCAGGGCCAGTTATTCCAGACCTATCAGCAAAGCGACTTGACATGGCAGGACTGGCAAGCGATTCCTGCTCCTGCCAGTAGTGGCGGCTTGGCTTCTATCCTGAATGCACAAGGGCATATTGAGTTGTATCTGCGCGACCGTCAAAGCCAGCAGTTGCTGCGCCTGACACAAAGCGGCAAGCAAGGCTGGACGGCCCCCCAAAACCTGGGCTTGAACTATGTGGGAACACCCGCACTGAGCCTGGACGAGAAAGAACAAGTCATTGTCGCGGTTCAGAAAAACCCCGGCGGCGCGATTGTGCTGCTTGATCAAGGGCAGGAACGGGAAGTGGACAAACAGTCTGCCTCTCAGCCTGCGCTATACAGACTGAACGGCACCTTGTATCTGGCCAGCCGCCCGGTCGGTCCCGAGCAGCGCTATCGACTGCTGGAGCGCCGGCACGGCCAATGGGTGCAAGTTGCCCTGACCCAGCCCCCACCACCGGGGGGAGGACAGTCCTTTCGTGAAGCCCCCGCCTTTATCAAGCAGCCTTATGTGCAGCCTTGAGCTCCACGCTGCGTTTTAAAACGTAACAAAGTACGCTAAGACGGCCCTTGCTCCCAAGGTGGGGCCGGGCCAACAAGCGAATCCAGTTATTGATTCACGCCTCAGCAGTCAACCCGAAACTCCGGTCCAGTTCGTAACATATGATTACGACAGTGTGCGCTCATTGTCCTAGCTCCAGTACAATCGCCCGCTAACCATCGCCGGCTTATCGGTGCCTTACTCTTTTAGCTACTCTTCAGAGATCATGAAGCCAACTACCTTATTTGCAGCCCTGTTGGGCGTGGCCATCGGCGCCGGTGGCGCTATTTACTACGCCAAAAACGTACCCGTACCGACAAGCGGCCCGGTCAGTACCCCCAGCACCGTCGATGCTGCCCAAACCCTGGTATTGGGCCAATCTGTCTCTGGCGAACTAACCAGCAAAAGCTTTTTGAACCTGAGCGATGGCGTGCGCAGTAGCCTGTTTGATGTGAAAGCCGAAGCGGGCCAACTTATCAAGATCAGCGTCACCGGTCCCTTACGCCCACAAATCACTGTGCTGCGAAACGGCGAGCTGGTGACACGTACCCAGCGCTGTGAGGACTGCCCAGAGAGCGAAACCAAGGGTCAAGCCACCACACTGGGCTTCAAGGCTGATTTCAACGACACCTACCAGGTGGTGATCAGCGGCTTTAACACCAGCTCCTTCGGCCCTTTCCAAATTATGGCCGACACCTTGAAAGCCTACACAGGCGAGCCTTTGACCCCAGACCAGACTATTCATGACTGGGCATTGGGAGGTCAAAAACGCTACCGCTTGAATATTGACAAAGACGGCTTGTACAGCTTGGCCATGAAGGCCGAGCAAAACAGCCTGGATGCCTATCTGAAACTGATGGACCGTCGTGGCATGGAACTGGCTTCGGACGATGACAACGGTGGCGGCACCGATGCACGCCTGCAGGTTTACCTGAAAGCCGGTGAATACATTGTGCAGGCCAGCTCGGCCATGGGTTCGCAAAACTTCCAGGGTGGCTTCTCGCTGCAGATCAAGCCAGAGGAAATGACTGGCGAGGTCGAGCTGAAAAATGGCGATAGCCTGGTGCTGGACGGCGAAGGCAGAAGCGGCTTGTTTACCGGTGAGACCCAAACCTACAGCTTCACATTGCCCGAACCCAAACTGGTGACGGTGCTCATGGACGCCCAAGGCTTCCAAGCCACCATGGAAGTGGATTCCACCAGCGCCAACCAATACGGCGATGAAGCCGGCCAACAACGCGTCCGTGGCGTACTGGCTGCAGGCGAACACCAGGTGAAGATTTCTGGCGCCAATCAAGCCGGTTTGTTTGCCCTGTCCGCCGTGGCTGATGACGTCCCTGCCAATGCCGGCGGCGGCACCATCCGTGTAGGCGAACCCCGCCAGGCACTGATGCTGCAAGGCATCACCAGCGACAGCTACCAGTTGACCGTGCGCCAGCCTGGCAGCTACATCATTGATATGACTTCGCCTATCTTTGACACCTACCTGGTACTGCGCAAAGACGGCCAAACCGTTGCCGAAGACGATGATAGCGGCGGCGATATGAATGCCCGTCTGGAAGTCCAGCTGGAAGCGGGCGACTACGAAGTCAAAGCCATGTCCTTGGGCAGCTACGAGCAGGATATGGAATATGAGTTGTCAGTAAAACGTCGTTAAGACGATTCAGACAAACTGATATCAAGGCTGAACGCCCCCGGGCTTTCAGCCTTTTTTCTTGTCCTATAGCCGACGTGAACTTGATTTGGAACAAGCATCCGGGCGCTACAGGGTATACACCTAAACACGTCAACCAAGCCCGAAAAGCCGCAGCACCACTGGCTTCAGCGCCCCCGCCCTGCTCCTTTCCAACTGACGTTTGATCTGCTTACGATTTGCTTTTTGGATTTCCTTGATAATATAAATGCAAATCATTATCATTAATTTCATTATTGATGCGCTACCTTTTATCAGGAGCAAAGCATGCAGACCGTTACCCAACAGCCCCAACACGCTCTTACCCAACGCGACGAGCTCGCCTCTTGGCGTAGTTTGATTACGCAGGGAAACCAGGCCTTTCAATCTCGCAATTACACCGATGCCATCGCGCACTACCAACAGGCCCGCGCCTATGTAAAACCGCTGCTGTTTGGCGCTTGTGAAGGGGCCGACGCCACCATTGCCGCCTGGGTCATTGCCCATTTGAATCTGGCCGATGCCTGCGAACAGCTAGATCAAAGTGACGAACAAGGCCTGCTCTTGTGTACCGCGCACGAAACCTTGTGCTGGGCGGCGGCCAACACGCACCTGGCCGATGATTGGCGCATGGCCGCCTGGCAACACAGCCGACGCACCTATGCCGAGCTGGCGCGCTATGCGCGTCGCTACCCCCATCATGTCCCCACCTGCTCTGCCCTTTTCTTAGGAGCCGTCAGCCCGCAGGAACGCTCTTTTTCTCATTAAGTTTCAATCTGTCCCCCAGGCACCGCTGGCCGGGGGTTTATCGAGGAGTGCGTTTTGTCTTACACCTTACCTGCCCTGCCTTATGCCTACCATGCTCTGGAACCCCATATCGACACCCAGACCATGGAAATTCACTACAGCAAGCATCATCAGACCTATATCAACAATCTGAATGCGGCATTGGAAGCAGCCAACTTACCGTACCCGCCTATTGATGAGCTGATTGCTGGGCTGGACACCCTGCCCGAATCCGTACGCAATGTGGTGCGCAACAACGGCGGCGGCCATGCCAACCACAGTTTGTTCTGGACGGTGATGACACCGGATGCCGATACCACTATTCCCAAGGACCTGGCCCAGGCCATAGACCGGGATCTCGGTGGATTCGAACAATTCAAGGATGCCTTTACCAAAGCAGCAATCTCACGCTTTGGCAGTGGCTGGGCCTGGCTCAGTGTCACCCCGGAAAAGAAACTGGTGGTAGAGAGCACCGGCAATCAGGACAGCCCACTGATGCACGGCAACACGCCCATTTTGGGTCTGGACGTGTGGGAGCATGCCTACTACCTGAAATACCAGAATCGCCGGCCTGAATACATTGCCGCCTTCTTCAATGTGATCAACTGGCCCGAAGTGCTAAGACGATATCTGGAAGCCGTTAAATAAGACGGTTCTGCCGCCGGTCGTTTTACCACCTGCCCTAAGCTATCTCCCCGCCCGGAGATGGGCGGTATCAAGCAGTTTGGCTTGCCGCCTTTTTCAAGCAACCCTCCATTTCTGGAGGGTTTTTGCTTTGGGGATGCATCCATACTCGGAACCACTTCCAAGCCTGGGTTTGGCCCAATTGCGCTCTCAATCACCAAAGGCTATGTTGATTGTTAGCACCCTTACCATACTTATCCTCAGGCCCTGCCATGTTCAGTCTCGGCGATCGTATTCAATCCCTGCGTTCCCTGTTTCACTTCGATGCGGTGCAGCTTCTGGGGTGTGCACCGCAAAGCCGTGCCCATCTGGAGTTGCATTGCGAAGGTTATAACCTGAACTGCGCGTCGGCCTTGGGAACCGGCTTTCCACAAATCTACGCACCGGGCTTTACAGCACAGGCCTCTCCGCACGATTTGCTGCCGCCTTCTATTTCCGAGTGCTCGGACACCATGGATCCACCCTTTCGCAGTACTGCCATCTATACCGATGCCCTGCTGCGTGGCGGGTTTCAGGATGGGATGACGGTAGAACTACAGCACGGGGACTCGTATTTGGGAATGATTCACTTCTCTTCCCAACAAGCAGGATGCTTCAATCGCCATGTCCGCACACTGGCGCTGGGCGCGAAAATCTTGCTGGAAGAGGCCATGCAGAACATGGTCTCGCAAAACGGCATCGTCTTGCATCTGGTGCCACAGGCAGGCGGGCTGATCATGCGTGAGGACATGCTCCCTGACGCTTCCCAGTTCAGCCCCGCACTGGCTAAAGCCTTGTCCTTCATGAGCCAGGAAACCTCGACCTTGCAAGCGTTCTGGCTGGAAGGCAAACGAAGCTATCGACTGCAAGCGCAGCGCTTTCCCAAGGGCGATGTTCTGGTGCGACTGCTGCCCGCCCCCTTGCCCGCTGCGCTCAGTGCCAAGGAAATGCAGGTGCTGGGCTGGTTGGTAACGGGCTACACCGACCGGGAAATTGCCGCCAGCCTGTTTTTAAGCGAACGCACCGTGCATTCACATGTCACGTCTTTACTTCGCAAACTGGGCATTACCCGACGAACAGAAGCCGCTGTCACAGCGGCTCTGAATCATTGGTATGTGCCGGATACGCAGGGTGCGATCCTGGCGGCAGTGCCCGGACTGTGCCATTAAGAGACACGATCCGGGACGCCGCTTAACACTGGCACATCAGGAATTAACGCAGTCCGCTCAACAGGGCTGCGGCCTCATCGACGCAGGCGCGTTCCGCGTCCAATAGCGTGTCGCCACCCATCCCGCCCAGGAACTCCGCATAAGGATCAGCCAGCGTACGCACGCCTGTCAGTTCCTCAATCACGGCCTGACCGCAAAATGGCAGATAGTGCGGGCTATAGCCACCCTCCTGCACAAAGGCGATACGACCTTCGCAGACTTCCTCGGCGCAATCGACCACCTGACGCGCCATTTGCCGGAAACCGGAAGCCGTCACCATCATGCGTGCCAGCGGGTCCATCATGCTGGCATCAAAGCCCGAACCCACAATAATCAGCTGCGGTTTATAGGCGCGCAGCGCAGGTAACACCACTTTTTCCATGGCATAGAGGTAGGCGGCATTCCCGCCGCCAGGAGGCAGAGGGATATTCAAGTTGTAGCCCAGGCCTTCACCCTCACCACGCTCAGTCGTGAAGCCGCTATTGGCCGGAAAACACAAGTGCTGGTGCAAGGAGATAGTCAGCACCGACGGATCATTCCACCAAATATCCTGGGTTCCATTGCCGTGATGGACATCCCAATCCAGAATCGCGACACGATCCAGGCCCAGTTCCTCGCGAGCATACGCTGCGGCCACCGAGGTGTTATTGAAAATGCAAAAACCCATCGCACCGGCACGAGGCGCATGATGGCCGGGTGGATTCACCAAGGCATAGCCATTGCTCACTTCACGGCTGACCACTTTTTTGACCATCTCAATCGCGCCGCCGGCGGAAAGCATGGCGATTTCAAGTCCGCCATTCCCCATAGCGGTAACGCCATCACCTGTATCCCCCCCAGTTGGCAAGGCACTGACACGCTTCATGTTTTCCAGATGCTCGGCCGTGTGTACACGCAAAATATCCTTGTCGCGTGCAGGCTTGGCCTGGATGCTGCTCAGATGATCAATTTGACCGGAGGCACAAACCAGCTCGTGAAAGCGGCGCTTCGTATCGGGATGAGCCAGGTGGTGGCTGATCGGCTGTAAACGGGCACCCAGATTAGCCGAGGCAAGGCTGCCCGTACCGGTATCTACCCAGCCGTAAAGAGTGTTCCAAATATATCCTGTTGCCATGTCGTCTCCTTTGTTTTGGTTTGTTTGGCTTAACCATAGTAGGGATCTGGACAACTGAAAGAATCCGTAGGATTGCCGAATTTATGAACTGATCAGGAAACTACCCACAGAAAAAGAAGCAGAGGACGCTCGTTTTCCAAAGCGTCCTCTGCCTCTTTCTTGAAGCTGATTGACTGATAGATGACGGGCACTGCCCAAGGACTACACCAGCTCGGCAATATTGATGCTGTGTGCTCCACAGGCCTCTACCAATTCCGCATCGTGACTGGCAAACAGCACAACACGGTCTTGTGACCAAATCTGGAATTGCTCTGCCAAAGCGGCACGAGCCTGTGTGTCCAGGCCATTGCTGGGGCCATCGGCAATGATCACAGCCGGCGCACCCAAAGCCGCTGCCGCCAGAAACACCTTGCGGCGCGTTCCTGTGGACATCTGCTCAAAACGCTTGTCCAAGTGTGGCTCCAGGCCTAGCCGGTAGGCCAGATCCAGCGCAATGTCATCAACACGGGTTTTCTTTTCAGCGGCCACTTGCTCCAGCAACTGGCGGCCTGTTTGAGACGGAAACAGCAGGCAGTTATCGGGAACATAGGCCATACGGGCGCGGGCTTGTTGGGGCGCTTTCATCAGCGAATACCCGTCTATCCACACTTCGCCTGCATCTGGTTCGAGCAAGCCAGCAATAATGTTCAGCAAGGTGGATTTGCCGGTGCTGTCTTCTTCACAAAGCGCCACGCAGCCAAGCTGAAAGGTATGAGTCAGCCCCTTGAAAACGGGGTAGTCGCCATAGTTTTTACTGAGATTTTCTATGCGTAGCATGCTGGAAATCACTACTAAAGAAGCGCCTGGACAGATACAAGATGCTGTGCCGAGGCGGGATAAAAAAATAAGTTCGGGGCTGCCCCAAACAGGCGCCTTAGTATAGGTCTTTATTAACTGATGTTTGGGCTGCTTGCTGCGCCGTGACCATGCAGGGTTCAGCAGAAATAAAGCAAAAACCTTGTCGGGAACAATCTTGCCAGGCATTCATGCGCGGATCTACAGCCAAAGCCAAAGCCAAAGCCAAAGCCAAAGCCAAAGCCAAAGCCAAAGCCAAAGCCAAAGCCAAAGCCAAAGCCAAAGCCAAAGCCAAAGCCAAAGCCAAAGCCAAAAAAATAGCCTGAAACAAGACGAGCTTGTTCAGGCTATTTTTTTTGCGAACCTGCTTATCCTAAAGCAGTATCCAGCAACATCATCAAAACAAAACCGATCATCAAACCGCCGGTCGCAAAGGTTTCATGTCCTTGCCGGTGCGATTCGGGAATGATCTCGTGGCTGATCACAAACAGCATGGCACCCGCCGCAAAGCCCAGACCAAAAGGCAGAAGCACCAGCGAACTGCTGACTGCCACTGCCCCTAGCACCGCACCGACCGGCTCAACCAAACCACTGGCCATGCCCAACACAACAGAGAAAGTACGGCTGTAACCGGCGGCCAGCAAGGCCAGCGCCACTACCAAGCCTTCAGGCACGTCCTGAATGGCAATACCCGTGGCCAGCGCATTGGCGCGCACCCCTTCATTGCCCACATAGCCCACACCAATGGCCAAACCTTCTGGGAAGTTGTGCAGCATAATCGCGATCACAAACAGCCAGGTACGGCGCAGCTTGGTCGATGAGGCATTACCGGGCCCCTCGCGCCCTTTAATGAAATGCTCGTGCGGCAGGATGCGATCGAGCAGCATCAAGGCCGCGGCCCCCAGCAAGATGGAAAAGCCCACTGCTAAGCCCGCCCCCCAGGCACCACCGCCAAACACCTGCTGCTTTTCTGCCGCTTCCAGACCCGGCAAAACCAAGGAGAAGGCACAAGCGGCCAGCATCACCCCTGCCCCAAAGCCATACAGCGTATCCTGGGTGCGCTGCGACATGGTTTGAGAAAACATGACAGGCACCGTGCCCAGTGCCGTGGCCAACGCTGCGATGGAACCGCCTAGCAGGGCCTGCAAGACCACCGGGTGATCTTGTGCATATAGCCAGAACTGATGACAGAGCGCCCAGATGCCGCCCATGGAGATGATCAGTCCAATCCATAGACGCAGGTGTTGGTGCCAGTGAGGCGAAGTCCCTTTATTAGGTAAAAAGTAGTGGCTTGTTTTCGGTTTCATCGCCGTGCGCCCCCAGAAAATTACGCAATCCAGGTTTACCTAGTACAGACACCAAAAGCCGTAAAACGGCTCTTGGCTAAGGCGTGGATGCTATACAAACCATCATAGCGACTTCACCTTCGATTTAAAACACAAATATCGAAATGCTAACAATTCTCATTAGCATTTCAACAAATAAGCCACAATCCATGAAATCAGCTTGAGGTTTAACCGCTATCCAGCCGGTTTTCTGTGTTTTGCATGGCAATGCAAAACCGATTTAATGCTACCTCACGCCGCGTGCAATTGACGCTTGATCGCCTCCAAAGCCTGGGCCTGATCAGCCACAGCATTTTCCAAGCCAATCAGCTCCTGCTTGAGCTGTTCCAGGCTTTGCTCAGCCTGCTCCACTACCTGTTCCGCCAGCTCCTGAGCGCCATTCATCACCACGTCATTCAAGCTCATGTACAGGCGGTTGTAGTCGATCAGCGGCGCTTGCCCTTCCCCCTGCTCCTGGAACACTTCATAGCCAATATGAGCAGGCAGATTCAGTGTCGGCACGTCCGGCTGGGTCAGTTGAAAGTTGACCAGAACCGTCTGGCTTAGCTCTGCAAATGCCTTGCCTATGTTCTGTCCAAGCTCGGTACGTACAGCAGCCACATCCTGCTGGGCGGCATGCTTTTCCAGCACCTCGGGCAATTGGGGCACCACTCGCCGCCAGGTGCCTTCGGTCAGGACATGTACGGCTCCTTGCAAAACTACCGTTTGTTCTTCAATACGCTGACGCAATTGAGCAGCGCCCTGCTCCAGCGTTTGCATCAAAGGACTTAGAATCGCCTCTTCAATATGGTGCAATTGCAGCTCGGCAGGTTTGCGCTGCTTGTAGGCCAGGGCAGGCGTTAGCAGGTTCTGCACGGCCAGATACAAACGCTCGAAACCCGCCTGTTCCAAGCCCTGATCTTCGTCCTGCTGACTACGCGCCATATGCACGGACAAGGACAAAGCGGGTTTGAGCAAATCACGGCTCAATCCCCAATGGTTCAGAGCCTGCGCCGCCCGTGTCATCACGTCCTCTTCCTGCAACTGGCGGTTATCCGCTGTCTTATTACAAAGCACTTTGACGATCTCGTCGTCGGTCTCATCTTCTTCGATGCGATCGCTGCGGGTAATTACCGGCAGCAAGGGTTTGTTGCGGCGCAGTTCCACCAGCAAATCGCCCAGTTCCTGAACCTGCCCCGGTGCGCTGGAGCTGCTCAACCACAAAAGCGCATCCGTGCTTTCCAGAAACTGCTGTGTCAAAGCAGCGTTATGCGCATTGGCCGAGTGCAGACCGGGGGTATCCAGCAAAACCAGCTTCTCGCCCAGACATACCCCTTGCAAGGCAACGGTGGTTTCTGTTGCCCCTTCCTGAAAACCTTCAGGCATGGGCTGCATCTGCCCATCGGCCAGACGAAAAAAATCCACGCTATGACCCTGACGACGAAAGCGGTCCGCCAGGAAATTACACAAGGAGCTTTTACCGGCATTAAAAGAACCAAACACCAGCAACATGATGCGATCGCGGAAACGATCCGCCAACTCCTGCGCTGGTGCCAATGCCGACCAGGAAGCCGCCCAGGCTTCTCTTTGTGCCTGCAGTTGCTGATTTAATTGTTGAGCACTTTGCGCCAAGGTGCCCTGCTCGACCAAAGCCGTGCCGGACAAGGATTGCGCCACGGTCGTCTGGCCCAAATCCGCCAGCCACTGCTCCATCCTGGCAATAGCAGGCTGCCTATCCTGACTGGCAGGATTGAGCTGCGCAACCGCCTTGATAAACGTGCTTTCCACCGACATTAGGCATGCTCCAATGTGGACAGACTTTCCAAAGCCTGACGCGTTTGCTCAAGCTGGTTTTCAGTCGTTTCGATCTGCTTTTCCAAGGCCACACGGCCATCCGAGACGTCAAAATAATGGGTGAAGTCCTGAACCAGCTTGTCGCGCCCAGCCTGTTCGCAGAAGATGCGGCGCAGGTCAGCACGGTACTTCACCGACACGCCCATCACCGCAATCATGACGGTATCCATGCTGCGCACCGAGGTACGTTGCGCCGCTGGCAAGCCTACGGCACCGTACTCCACCAGGTGACCATTGATCGCAATACACGCACGCGAATAGGCAATCTGCAAACGGGCACGCTCTTGCTTGCCTGCCGTCATCTTGAAACCAAACTCGAAGGTATCCGGCACCAGAGAATGATCCACACCGGGCGCATTGACCACTGGCTCCAGATCCTTTGCGATGCCTTCCAGAATTTTGCGCAGACCTTCAACAAAATCAATGTGCTGCTGCTGTTGCGTCTGCTGCAGGCTGTGCAGGCTTTGCTCTTGCGTTTGCTGCAAGGCATTCAATTCTTGTGTCAGCTCGGTCAGCAAGGCTTCGCGCTCGAACTCGCGGGCTTGCGGCACACGCGTCAAGGCGGCTTCCAAAGAAGCCTGCAAAGCCGGAATTCCGCTTTTCTCCAGCATGCGCGGCTTGCCACCTTCACGCCCCTGGCGATAGCGGGTGCTGGACACCGGATGCAACGTCACACCGGCACACTGCTGCTGAATGGCGCCCAACACTTTCTCTTGCTGCTCGTCATCGGCCAACTGGTCAATCTGGCTGATGACCATCAGGTTCTGACGCTGCGAGCGCTGATGATCCGCAGCCAGCTCTTGCAGCAAATTGCTTTCCAAGGCGTCCAGCTCACCTTCTTTGGCAGCGTGGACGAACAGGCGAATATCCGCCTGCAAACCCATAGCTTCACGTGCCAGGGCATCATCCTGCAAGGCCACGTCTGCATACAGACCCGGCGCATCCAGCCAGCGCACGCCTTCATGCACGTGCTCGGCCAGCGCGACGGTTTCGCGACGGTCCGCCACATTGAAAACATCACTGCCCATCAACTCATTGAGCAGACGACTTTTGCCATGATTGTATTTACCAACTACGGTCACCGTTGGCGGCACATTCAATTGCAAGAGAACGCGCAAGCGATCCAGATCCCAACGGCGCTGTGGCAACACGGCCAGCACAGGCTCCAATATGTGATCAAGGGATAGTGCCAACTGATTCATGTCTCTTCCTTTTTTACTTATGTCTGGACCCAAGCAAGCGATACGCCACCAGGCCAAACACCACGCCCCAAAATGCGGCGCCCAGTCCAAACAGGCTCATACCGGATGCGGTAGTTAGAAATGTGATGACAGACGGCTCGATATAGCCGCTTTCGCTGACCATCACCCGCACATTGGCCACAATGGCCCCAATCAAGGCCAGGCCCGCCAAGGCTGCAATCAAGGAGGCGGGCAAAGCGGTGAATAAATACACAATCGAGCCGGCAAAGGTGCCACCCAACAGATAAAACACGCCATTGGCCATACCGGCCACATAACGCTTATCCGGATCAGGATGGGCATCCTTGCCCGTACACAAGGCAGCGGTAATGGACGACAGCACAATGGTGATGCCACCAAAACAGGCCACCAGCATCGAGGCCAAGCCGGTGCCTGCCAACACAGGACGCGATGGCGTGGGGTAGCCCGCCAACTGCAAGACCGCCATGCCGGGCAAATACTGCCCCGTCAAACTGACCAGCACCAAGGGTAAAGTCAGGCTCAATAAGGTCGCGATATTGAATTCCGGACTAACCCAAACCGGGCGGGCCAGCTCCAGCTTGAACGCTTCCATATGCACTTGGCCGGTGAGCATGGCCATCACAAATCCGGACAAGGCCACCAGCACAATCGCGTAGCGCGGCAAGAAACGCTTACCCAGCAAGTACACCGCCAACATGACCAGGACGGTGGCGGGCATGTCACTGCTGGACTTGAACGCCGCCATACCGAACTGAAGCAAAATGCCAGCCATCATGCCCGCAGCAATGCCTTTGGGGATGAAGGAAAGAATCTTTTCAAAACCGCCTGTCAGACCAATGACGACGATAATCAAGGCGGCGCTCAGATACGCCCCCACCACTTCAGGCATGGTGATGCCTGGAAACAGGGTCAGCAGCAAGGCCGTGCCCGGCGCGGACCAGGCCGTAATAATGGGCAGCTTCAGATACGCGCTCAGGAGCAAACCGCTCAAACCGGCGCCTATGGAAATCGCCCAGATCCAGGAGATCAGCTCTGCATCGGCAATTCGGCCTACTTGTGCAGCCTGAATAAAGATCAGCAAAGGCCCGGCATAGGCAATCAACACCGACAAAAACCCAGCCACCCAGACCGACGCCGATCCACTTTTCAATCCCATCGATTTGTCTCCCCAGTCTTGTTGTTTGAACTCTCAACTGTACTCGGTGCTCAGACTGCGCTGGGATCACAGCCTGAGTTTTTTTACCGCTGGGCCGCCCCAAGGGAAAAGCGGCCCCCTCAAGGATGAGCCGGGACACACAGTAGTCCATTGCGGACTGCTGTGTGCCTGGCGAATCCGAGCGGCATGCAGGCCGCGAGGTGGAGCGCAAGCCGAAGGCGCAGCGTGGGGGCCCTTTTCAGCGCCGGGCCGCCCCAAGGCTCGGCGCCCCCGGTAAAAAGCGCTCCCTCAGGGATGAGCCGGGACACACAGTAGTCCATTGCGGACTGCTGTGTGCCTGGCGAATCCGAGCGGCATGCAGGCCGCGAGGTGGAGCGCAAGCCGAAGGCGCAGCGTGGGGGCCCTTTTTACTTCTGTAAAACTTAAATAGCCGACGGGTGCGTTGCCAAGGGAGTCACGGAAATCTGCATATAAGGGAACAAAGGCAAAGCGCTAAGCAAATTGTGCAGCTCTTCATTGCTCTCGACATCGAACACGCTGTAGTTGGCGTACTGACCCACCACGCGCCAAATATGCGGCCACTTGCCCGAACGCTGCAGATCCTGCGAGTAGGCTTTTTCTTCGGCCTTGATACGGGCAGCCTCTTCGGCAGGCAGGGAGTCAGGGATATCAACAATCATGTGAACCAGATAAAGCATGGTGTTCCTTTCTAAAAACAAGCGCTCGGGCACTTAGGCCTGGGCTAAAAAATTCAGTATGGCGCGCTCGAAGGCTTCGGGCGCTTCCAGATTGGACAAGTGCGAGGCCGGTACAACAGCCACTTTGGAGCCAGGAATACTGGCTTGCATGGCCTGGGCATCGGCCACCGTCGTGACGGGATCCCACTCGCCGGCGACCAGTAAAGTCGGTGCCGCAATACGGCTGATCTGATCTCGCAGATCCGACTCGGCCAAGGCATCGCAGCAGGCGGCATAACCCAGTGGGTTCAGCTTGGCCAGACCATCCTGCATAGCTTTGACCAACTCCGGCGATTGCTGAATGAAAGCCTCCCCAAACCAACGCGAAGGGGCCGAGTCCGCCAGAGTACGCATCTGGGCGGCACCACTTTGACGCAACGCTTGGGCACGTTCCTGCCAGGCTTGAGCGGTACCAATTTTGGCCGCGCTATTGCACACGATCAGCGCATTCAAACGCTCCGGTGCATTCACCCCCAACCACAAGCCAGTGTGACCGCCCATGGACAAGCCGCAAAACGCAGCGCGTTCAATATCCAACGCGTCCAGAATCGCCAACACATCACGCCCCAAATCCTTGAAGCGATATGGGCCGGGAGTGACCGGGCTGCCACCATGACCGCGAGTGTCATAACGAATCAGACGGTAGGACTGGGCGAAACCGGCCACCTGCGGGTCCCACATTTCTTGGGTGGTACCCAAGGAGTTGCTCAGAATCAGGGCCGGGGCCAGCGGATCACCTTGCACGCTGACGCGAAACATGCCCCGCTCGGTATTCAAGGCGCTGGGGCTGACCGTCATTGGCCCTCTCCTTGCATTGCCACGGCAATGGGCAAACCAATCATTTCTTCCAGTGCTTCATGGGTCAAACCGGGCACCAGATCAATCAGTTGCAAACCCTCTGGCGTGCAAGCCAAGGTCGCCAAATCGGTATACACACGTTTGACGCAAGCCAAGCCAGTCAAGGGGTAGCTGCATTGTTCAACCAGTTTGCTGACACCTTGCTTGGTCAGTACATCCATCATGACCCAGGTCTGTTTCGCGCCAATCGCCAAATCCATAGCGCCACCCACAGCCGGAATCGCGCCAGGCTCGCCCGTGCTCCAGTTGGCCAGATCCCCGGTTGCCGACACCTGAAAAGCGCCCAGCACACAAATATCCAGATGGCCGCCACGCATCATGCCAAAGCTGTCCGCATGATGGAAAAACGCACCACCGGGCAGCAGCGTGACCGCCTGCTTGCCCGCATTGATCAAATCGTAATCTTCCTGCCCGGCTGCCGGAGCCGGGCCCATGCCCAGAATACCGTTCTCGCTGTGCAGCACCACTTCCACACCAGCGGGCAAATGGTTGGCCACCAGGGTTGGCATGCCAATACCCAAATTCACATAAGCGCCGTCATGGATGTCCTGGGCGACGCGCTGCGCCAATTCGTCTTTACTGCGGCGCTGATAAGTAAGCGTCATGCTGTCCCCCTTCATGCTCTGTCCGTTCATGCCTTGAACCCACCTGCTTCTGTGCGACTGCGTGGCACCACTACGACGCGGCGCACGTGAATGCCGGGCGTCACAATGGTTTCAGGGTCCAGCTCTCCCAGTTCTGCCAGCTCAAACACACTGGCAATGGTGGTGCGAGCCGCGGTCGCCATGACCGGACCAAAGTTGCGCGCCGCCATGCGGTAGGTCAAATTCCCCCAACGGTCCCCCCGCTCGGCCTTGATCAGGGCGACATCGCCATGAATGGGCTCTTCATAGACATGCCAGCGACCATCGATCAAACGTGTTTCCTTGCCCTTGGCCAGTTCTGTGCCATAGCCTGTGGGGCAGAAAAAGCCACCGATACCCGCACCGGCGGCGCGCAATCGTTCGGCCAGATTGCCTTGTGGCACCAACTCCAGCTCGATCTTGCCGCTGCGATACAAGTCATCAAATACCCAGGAATCAGCCTGACGGGGGAAGCTGCAAATGATCTTGCGTACCCGGCCTGTTTTAAGCAAAGCCGCCAGCCCCACATCGCCATTACCCGCGTTATTGTTGACGATGGTCAGGTCACGAGCGCCTTGCTCGATCAGGCCGTCGATCAACTCCGTGGGTATGCCAGCCGTTCCAAAACCACCGACCAGAATCGTGGCGCCGTCCTGCACATCCTGCAAAGCCTGTGCAACACTGCTTACCTGTTTATCGATCACTCCGTTCTCCGTATAAAGCACTGACGCTACGGATGGGCTTAGCCCTTACGTCAGGCACAGCAAAAACAAGTCAGCCCAGGGCCTGGTTTGACGAGGCAAACACAGGCGCTGGGCTACAGCAAGACTTAGGCAGCCAGACGTGGACGATTCACGATCTGGTTGTCCTTGCCATCGACCAAGGGGGTCAAGGAAATATCAAACACGATCTCTGCAAACGGACCATCCAGGTTTTCAGCAGCAATGCGGGCAGGATCGGTGTGCTCGGTCAGTGGTGGTACCAGACCGTCGCGAGTGGCGTAGGCGAAGTCGTCGTACACCAGCGGATCGCCGTCGATGTTGATCTGCGTGGTCAGCTTGCGGTGGCCAGGAGCGGTCACAAAGAAATGAATGTGCGCAGGACGGTTACCGTGACGGCCCAGCTCGTTCAGCAAGCCTTGGGTAGGACCATCCGGAGGACAGCCGTAGCCCTTGGGCACAATGCTCTGGAACTTGTAGCGACCATTTTCGTCGGTAATGATGGTGCGGCGCATATTGAAGGGCTGTTGCTCGCCAGTGGGGTCAAAGTGCGAATAAAAACCTTTGGTATTGGCGTGCCAGACTTCAACCTGGGCACCCGCGATAGGCTTGCCGTCAGCGCCGGCCACAACGCCGTGCATGATCAGGGTTTCGCCGGCGGTATCGGAACCATCGTCCAGGCGAACAAAACCTTGGGCCACAGGCGCACCCGATACGTACAAAGGACCTTCAATAGTGCGAGGGGTACCGTTGTCCAGACCCAGTTCCTTGTCCATGGCGTCCATGCGCATGTCCAGGAAACGATCAAAGCCCAGACCGGGAGACAGCAAACCGGCTTCGCTGGCCGTACCCAAACGGTTCAGGTAAGCCACGGCTGCCCAGTACTCGTCATTGGTGATTTCCAGATCTTCAATGGTCTTGAACAGATCGCTGATGATGCGGTGCATGATCTGCTTGACGCGTGGATTGCCACCGGGCTGATCCAGGCCAGAGGCCAAACGCAGGAAGTCTTGTACATCGGGGGTATCAAAAATTTTTACGCTCATTCTGTGTCTCCTAATATCCTGAAAAAAGTGTTCCAAGCAAAGCCGTTACGACTGGCTTCTTATTGCGCCTAGGCAGCCGAGCCAACACTGATGTGTGTCTTGTCGCGACGGAAATACTGGACACGATCCTCGTCCAGTACGATACCCAAACCCGGCCCTTGAGGTATCTGTAATTCAAAATTGCTGTAATTCAGTGGCTCTGCCAGAATTTCCTCGGTCAAGAGCAAAGGCCCGAACAACTCAGTGCCCCACTGCAACTGGTTCACTGTGGCAAACACATGAGCTGCCGCAATCGTACCGATCGCGCCTTCCAGCATGGTGCCGCCATACACTTCAATACCAGCCGCTTCGGCAATCGCGGCGACTTGCAAGCCCGCACGCAAACCACCGGACTGTTCAATCTTGATGGCGAACACATCAGCGGCACAGTCACGGGCCAGCGCAAAGGCAGAGGCCGGGCCGGTCAGGGATTCATCGGCCATCAAGGCAATCGGGAAGCGCCCCTTCAGATCGGCCAGCGCATCAGCTCGCCGCACCGGCTGCTCTACCAGGGAGCAACCTGCATCAACCAAGCCCGCCAAACCATGCTGAGCCTGCAAGGGGCTCCAGGCCATGTTCACGTCCACACGCACGTCGGCACGGTCGCCCAACGCCTTCTTGATGGCCGCCACATGAGCCACATCGTCCTTTACCGGGCGGCGACCAATCTTGAGTTTAAAAATACGGTGACGAGCCTGCGCCAACATGCGCTCGGCTTCATCAATATCCTTGGCGGTATTACCGGAAGCCAGCGTCCATGCCACGGGCAGGCTCTCGCGCATGCGGCCACCCAGCAGGTGCGAAACCGGCAGACCCGTACGCTTGCCCAAGGCATCAAACAGGGCCGTTTCCACTGCACTTTTGGCAAAACGGTTATCCTGAATCGCCGTATTCAGGCGGGCCATGATGGCAGGCACGGCATTGGCATTGGCGCCCAGCAACAAGGGGGTGAAATAGGTGTCGATGGCCAGCTTCATGCCTTCGGGCGACTCGGCGCCGTAGGCCAAACCACCAATGGTCGTGCCCTCGCCGACACCCACCGTACCGTCCGAGCAGTACAAGCGCACCAGCATCAAAGTCTGGCCTTGCATGGTCGTCATCGCCAATTGATGAGGACGGATCGTAGGCAGATCCAGCAGCAAAGTCTCCACCCGTTCGATCAGGGCCGGAGTTGCTAATAGTTGAGAAGATCGCGTGTGTTCCATGGCTTGATTGAACACGAAGCAGGCCCGTTATTTCCAAGACTAAATAGGTCTAGTTCTATACCTTATGGGTATAGTTTCTGATATAAATATTAAAAATCAAGAAACTAAACCCCATCAATTCAGCCTAGGTATGGTTTTCCCTTATGGATCTACGTCAGCTCAAATATTTTGTGGCCGTTGCCGAAACCCGCAACTTCACCCGGGCGTCCGAGCGCCTGCATATGGCCCAGCCCCCATTGAGCCGACAAATCCAATTGCTGGAAGAAGAGCTGGGCGTCACACTGCTGCTGCGCAATAACCGGCCCTTGCGGCTGACCGAAGCCGGACGGGTATTTTATGAACAGGCCTTGCAGATACTGAGCCGGGTGGATCAGTTGGTGCATACGACCCGACAGATCGGGCTGCATCAACGACAAACCCTGTCGATAGGCTTTGTGGCTTCTACCCTGTATGGTGGTTTGCCCGCCTTGATGCGCAAGCTACGCCACCAATATCCGGAAGTGGACTTGCAAACGGTGGAGCTGACCTCCATGCAGCAGTTGGAGGCTTTAAAGTCGGGACGGATTGATGTGGGCTTTGGGCGAATACGGTTAAATGATGCGTCGGTGCAAAGAACCGTATTACGGGAAGAGCAACTGGCCCTGGCCATTCCACCCAGCTCGGATCTGGCCGATTCGGACACGCCTTTGAGCCTGAAAAAAGTGCAAGGCCAAAAGCTGATTGTTTACCCGAAAGAGCCCCGACCCAGCTTTGCAGACCACGTTCTGCACCTGCTGCATGATCACAGCGTGCGCCCGGCGCAAGTCTATGAGGCCGGGGAAATTCAAGCCGCCTTGGGCCTGGTGGCGGCTGATTCCGGATTGTGCCTGATCCCGACCTCGGCACGCCTGCGCAACGATCTGCACTATCGCTTGATAGAAGAACCGCAGGCGACCTCACCAATTATTCTGACGCACAGGATGAATGATCAGGCTTGGTATATCGAGGCAATCAAGGGCTTGGCGGAAGGGATGTAAGGCCTGGCTGCCCCGTTGAGACTGGATTGATTCACTTCTCAGGCCACTCCGATATCGTTAACACCTTAACTAGAACCAGCAACAAGCATTCATCAGGTGATGATTCAACAAGCTGACAAAGCTATAACTCAGAAGGCTGAGCAGCCTGCCTAAGCGCCTGGCCTTGAATGTGGCCCGCACTGATTGGTCGATTAATCAAGTAGCACGGACCACCGCACACCGTTGACTGCTTACGCCTTGACCTCCTCAAATCGCGCCGCCGCATTCATGACCGCCATCACACTGGCCGTGATGATATTCGCGTGTTTGCCCACGCCAAATTTCGATCCAGGCACACCCGGCATGACCGCTTCCACAATTGCCATGGCGCAGGCGTCTGCGCCAGAGCCCAGGCTGCGTTCCTCGTAGCTGTCGATACGCAAAGGCAAATTCAAGGCTGCCACCGTCGCCGCAATCGGGCCATTGCCTGTTCCGGTATAGGTTTCAGTCTCGCCATTAGCATTCACGCATTGCAGCTCTATACCCTGCTGCCCTTGCGCCTCATCGAACAGACCATGGGTACGGTAGCTGGTGCTCCCTTGGCGCTGATTGGCTTGCAGGTAGGTGGTTTCAAACAGTTCCCAGATCTGCTGACTGTTCAACTCCGTTTCGCTGGAATCGGCAATCTGCTGAACAATGGCGCTGAACTCCACCTGCATGCGACGCGGCATCACAATGCCGTAGTCGCGTTCCAGTAGAAAAGCGATGCCACCTTTGCCGGACTGGCTGTTAACACGCACGATGCTGTCGTAGGTGCGGCCCAAATCCTTGGGATCGACCGGCAGATAAGGCACGCGCCACGGGGCATCTTCTTTCTGCACCGCAAAGCCCTTGGCAATCGCGTCCTGATGAGAACCGGAAAAAGCGGTGAAGACCAGATCACCCACATAGGGGTGACGCGGGTGGATGGGCAAGGAAGTCGCCTCTTCCGCAATACGGGCTACTGCCGAAATATCGGAGAAATCCAGGTTTGGCGAAATGCCTTGGGTATACAGATTCAATGCCAAGGTCACCACATCCAGATTGCCACTGCGCTCGCCATTGCCAAACAGGCAGCCCTCAACACGCTGTGCGCCAGCCAGCATGGCTTGTTCGGCGCAAGCAACGCCTGTGCCACGGTCGTTATGCGGATGCACCGACAAGACGATATGTTCACGTCTATCCAGATGGCGATCCATCCATTCAATCTGATCGGCAAAAACGTTCGCAGTCGTCACTTCCACCGTGGTGGGCAGATTGATGATCATGGGTCGCGTTGGCCCCGCGTCCCAGGCATCAATGGCCGCGTTGCAGACAGCCAGCGACACGTCCAGTTCTGCCATGCAAAAGGTTTCAGGCGAATACTGCAACACCCACTCCGTTTCCGGGTGCTGGGCGGTCAGGCGCTTGAACAGCTCCACATGGTGCCGCACCACGTTTATGATTTGCGGCACTTCCATACCAAAGACAATGTCACGAAACGCTGGTGCGATGGCATTGTAGAAATGCACAATCACACGACGCGCCCCCGCCACGCTACGTACCGTGGTTTCAATCAGATCTTCACGCAGTTGGGTGATCACCATAGGCGTGACGTCATTCGGGATCATGCCCTCGTCAATCAGTTGACGAACGATATCAAAATCCGTTTGCGAAGCAGACGGAAAACCCACTTCGATTTCCTTGAAACCAATGCGGACCAACTCCTGAAACAGGCGCAATTTGCGGTCGCGATTCATGGGCTCGAACAGGGCCTGGTTGCCGTCACGCAAATCGGTAGACAACCACACGGGCGCCTTGTTCAGGGTACGTTGTGGCCACTGGCGATCGGGCAAGTTGACGACGGGAAAGGGACGGTATTTGTGGGAAGGATCAGTCAGCATGAGAACCTCGAATATAGGGAATGACATACCTGGCTTCCCTGCTCCAAGGAGCTGGCTACAGTCGGGGTCTGGGGAAACCAGGATAGGACCATTCGCACACACAGGCGTACGGACCCCGACCGGATGTCAGGGCTAGTAGGCCTAGCGATAGCAAGTGCAAATAAGTCACAGCAGCTTCAATCCCAAAGTGCTTGATGAAGACGATAAAAGCACTTTAGACTGCAAGTCACTTGGCCTTCTATCAAAAAATAGTCATTTGTTTTATCTTTTTGGACATTTCTGAATATGGGCTACGCATCCCCTGAACGCGGTGGGCGGGCGCTGGACTTATCGCACTCCGATACCTCGCCCTTGCTGGTCAGCGGGGTTATCGAGCATTACCCGGCCGGGCATGAAGTGCCCCGCCATCGCCACCACCGTGGGCATCTTTTGTATGCCACTGAAGGAGTGCTACTGGTGCAGGCCGATACCGGCCAGTGGCTGGTGCCGCCTACTACGGCCGTCTGGTTGCGCCCCGGTGTGCCGCATCAGCTCAACGCCACCACCGCAGTGAATGTGCATGGTTTGTTCATTGATGAAATTCTGGCCGCGCAACTGCCGGACCATGATTGCGTGATCCATGTCACACCACTGGTGCGTGAACTGATTGCCGCGCTGGTGCAGGTAGTTCCGCAAGAGAACCCACCTTTACGAGACGCACTGCTGGGGCAACTACTGATCGAAGAGCTGCGCGTGCTCCATCCCCTGCCTTTTCATTTGCCCTGGCCGGAAGATGATTTGATGCGGCGAATTTGCGAAGACCTGGTGCGCTGGCCCGCCCAACAAAAAACGATGGATGAGGTGGCGCAGCAATATGCCTTGACGCCGAAAACCCTGCATCGGCGTTTTCTGAAAAGCACGGGGATGAATCTGGGGAAATGGCGGCAACAGATGCGGCTGATGGCCTCGATCCAGTTTCTGCTGCAAGGCAAGTCCATCACGCAGGCGGCGTTGGAAAGCGGCTATGAAAGCCTGAGCGCGTACTCAGTGGCCTTTAAAAAGACCTTTGCCTATCCGCCTTCAGAGTTTTTGGCGACCTTGAGCCAGTCTCCTGATAGGGAGCATGATACTGGCATGGTCTGAAGCCGATCTCTACGGCAAGAATGCTTGGCAGACTGCAGTAACTACTCAGTCCGCCAACCTGCTTCCTGCTTGATTGAATGCTCGATGTGGATATTCATCCGACTACCCCTAGGCCCATCTACAAGACCCATCACCCTCTTGAGCACTTCAAAAAACAAACCGCTCAGCAGAGACAAAAGTACGGCGCCAGCAGACTAGAACCGCGATAGCAACCAAGTATCATCAGCTCTTGCAGACTTCCTGCCGCAATTGCTCTGCCGAGAGCTTGATCATCTTGCCGTTCTCCACCAACACCACCGAGGTATTGGTTTGCATGGCCACAAAACGTGCCGACTGCGCGGCACGCTCCAAGGCGGCCAGGGACGCCCGCAAGTCCGGGTTCTTTGCTTTGGAAATATCTTCTTTATTCATCTTTCGCTCCCCACTCCAACAGGACTGGCGCACTGCCTGCGTTATCGTACAAACTCCAAAGCAGTTTTTCAGGCAATAAAAAAGCTCCTTGAGCAGGATAAACCTTCCCAAGGAGCAGGCGGGGATACCCCGCTATCAGGCAATAGGGGCTGACCTACTGACGCTTTTTCAGCGGGCAGGTGCTCAGACCCAGCATGGGGTACAAGGGGCAAAAACCGACCAGGCCCGTGATCAGGGGAATCAGGCCCAGCCAGCCCCACCAGCCGATGACATTCGTGACTGCCAGCGCAATCAGCACCACACCGACAAGGATACGGATAATACGATCTACACTACCGACGTTGCTTTTCATGGCTCATCCTCTCAACAAAAAAGTAAGGAAAAAACGGAGCGGGTGAAGGTACCTACACGCAGGATACTGATGCTGCCCAGCCCCCTAACACCCGCCGGTTCAGGGACAAAAAATATCCTTCAAGGTGCCAATCAACTTGGCGACGTTCGGGTCCTCAATCCGGTAATACAAGGTTTGCGCCTCGCGCCGGTAGCTGACCAAACCTTCCTGGCGCATGCGTGCCAGATGCTGCGACAAGGCCGAAGGGCTAAGCGTCACCATCTCGTTCAAGGCTCCCACACTCATCTCGCCTTGCTGAATCAACAGACACAAAATGACCAGACGCTTGGGATTACCTACCGCCTGCAACAAGGCGGCCGCCTGATCAGCACTTTCTTGCAAAAGCTCGATGTCGGATTTGCGTTGCATCATGGTTTATCCAACTTTTTTACGTATTAATTTAGATAAATCTTAATTTAGCATATACTGAATTAATGCAGTCAATAATTTCAGCATTTCTTTGCTTTTGTTAAGTACAAAGGACCTTACGCATGAGTGAAACCAGCTACAAACAATTAACCCACGGTATTTCCAGCAATCTGGCGCAACTGCGCCAGACACAACCCGATGTCATGAAGGGCTTTGGGGAAATAGGCAAGGCAGCCATGAGCGGTGGCGCTATTGATGCCAAAACCAAGGAGCTGATAGCCTTGGCAATTGGCGTGGCCACGCGCTGCGAAGGGTGCATTGGCTTTCACAGCAAGGCACTGGCGCACATGAACGCCAGCCTGGAGGAAGTCCATGACGCCTTGGGCGTTGCCATTTATATGGGCGGTGGCCCGTCCGTGATGTACGCCGCCAATGCGGTTGCCGCTTTTAATGAATTCAAGTCTTGAACCGGAAACAAGGAGAACTGTGATGCCTAAACCCGCTGCTTTCGTATCCACGCTGTTTCATGCACAGGGCAATCCCGACAAAGTGACCGTGGCTCTGACCATGGCGGTCAATGCCGTTCAGAAAGGACATAGCGCCTGCCTGATTCTGATGGCGGAAGGGGTCGCCCTGGGTGTACCCGGCGCCGCTGACCCGATCCGTATTGGCGAGCCTTTTGAACCGGCAGCAGATCTATTGAAGAAGTACCTGGAGCAAGGTGGACGTATCGCTGTGTGCAAGTCCTGCATGGTGCATAACGGTCTAAGCGCCGAGCAGATGGACCCACGCTTTGAAATTATTACCGCACCGGATGTGATCGACCTGCTGATGGGTGCAACAGGGTCCTTACAGATTTCCTGATTCGCTGCATCGCCCAATGCCAAGCAGGCCAACACCCTTTCTGTGTGTTGGCCTGCTTTTTCTGCACGACAGGATATTGCTACTGCGTACGGCAATCGTGCTTGGCATCCTCGTTTTATGGACCGGCCTTAGGCCAGGAAACGTACACCATCGATTTCGCGGCCCCCTCGATCACGCAAAGGGGCAAGTAACCGAACTATCAGTCCATCAAGCCAAATGCGCCAACAAAGCCTCCAGCAAAAAGAAGCTGGCGCAGGCCGACTCCACTAACTCCGACTGCCCCGGCGCAACCTTATAAAGATGCCCCACAAAACGCCCTGTCTCACTTAACTCAGGGGTCAGCAAGGCATCCAGATACAGGCGCGATTGCTCGTGCAGCCATTGTTGCTCCGGCAAAATCTGCCACAGCTCATACATAGCCAAAGAAGCAATCGCCCAGGCCGAGCGGTCCACCGGACTCAGTGGGGACTTCTGCCTCAAAAAACCATGTGCATATTTCCCCCAACGCTCGTGCCAATAGCGACAAGCCTTCAAAGCCGCGTGAGCATAGGACGCTCTGTCGTACAGACGCGTGGCGCTTGCCATGCCCAACATGGCCCAGGCTTGCCCTCGTTGCCAGGTTTGAGCGCCCTGCTCGGCCAGCACATCGTTCCCGCGTAGCAAGACGGTATCGCGCCAGGCTCCGCTACGCTTTTGCAAGTAACGCAGACAAGCATCCACATGCCATTGCCCAAATTGACGCGCCACCGGCCCACCCTGTGCATTCAACACCAACAGCGTCGGCGCCAACGCATCCACATTCAACATGTGATTACCTGATTCTCCGCCCCCCATCCCAGAACCCAGGGGCCAGAAGCCACTGGAGGCATCGAAACTGTTCAGCAAGGCTTGGGCAGCCAGATCTACATTCGCTTCCGCCTGCCTATTCCCATGCCAGATACTGCCTAAGCCAGCGCCATACCAGAACACAAAGCTGCGATTGATACTGGGCTCTTGCAGCCAGACTTGCAGCTTCTGGCTCCAGCGCAGCGCCTGGCGCTTGTCCTGCTCCCGACCGCTGATCAGGGCACGTCGCCACCATAATCCAGCCCAAAAGCCCCCCAACCAGGAGCCACGCCGCGACAAGGTCCATTGCTCGGACGAGGACTGTCTGAACAAGGGGAACTGCTCCCCACATTGCTCGGCAACCTGATCCATATTGGCAAAGATAGCCTGTATGCTGACTGATCCCAAGACATCGACAGACATTGCATCACTCTCCTTTCGCGATGCGACGCACCTGGTACAGAATCAGGCACAATAAGCTGGCGCACACCAAAATACCCATCAAAAACGGCCAGGCGGCGGCAAAGCCTTCAGGCGAGCGCAGCAGCACGCCAAACAAGGGCGGGCCAAAGGCGAAGCCACCAAAAAACCCGACGGACAAAAGCCCTGCCGTGCGGGCGGGAGCACCAAAGCGGGCATCACGCAACAACATACTCATGGCAATTGCATTGGTCGCAACCAGGGTCAAGCCAATCACCAAAACCCCTACCCCCAAGGGCCACAGCCTGTCCGCGGCGGCCATCATCATCAGCAACAAGGCCACAATCGGGATCACAAACAGGATGCCGAGCAGCAAGGTTTCATCGCCGAAGCGGGCGGCGATAGGCGTCAATAGAACGCGGGACACAATCCCCATCACCCCAAAGCCACTGACCAGCATCCCGATCCAGTACGGCGACACACCCAACTGCTGGGCAAAAACGCCCAGAAAAGTGATGAAGGACGACAGCACCAGCCCCGCGCACAACTGAATAGCCATCAACAGCCAAAGCTGTGGGCTGGGCCAAGGCAAACGCCAAGACATGCTGGCGGCGACGGTATTGGCTCTGGCAGGCAAAAGCTGCAAGGCAAAATAGGACAGGCACAACATGGCAGGCACCCACACCACAAACGCCCCCCGCCACCCCAGCTTGTAGGCCAGGGTGGGCAAGACCAGACCGGCCAGCAAGGCCGAAGCCTGCACGCCGGATTGCTTGATACCGACCAGCCCGGCCTTGCGCTCTGCCGGAACCAACTGGGCAATGGCCTGATTGGTCACCGGGTTCGCCAAGGACTGCGCCAGGCCGCACAAAAGCAAGGCTGTCAGCACGCCCCAGAAACCCGGCAATACCGCGATCAAACTAAAGGACATGGCCACCAGCAGGAACAGCAAAAACAAACCTTGCCGATTACCCATGCGCTGCACCAAGGCCCCCGCCCACGGCGAGAGCAAGGCAGCCAGACCAAAGGTGCTGGTGGTCAACCAGCCCAATTGTTCACGCGAGATGTCCAGATCCTGAATGATTTGCGGACCCAGGACGCCGATAGCGTAAAACACCATCATGGGCATGCCCATCGCCAGCGTCATCAAACTGGCCAGCACCCAGGGTGAACGACCTGCCCGTGTCGATAACATCATGCGACTGCCTTGTTCATCTCTACTGTCTCTTGAATGGCGGAGTGCGCTTGCAGCAAGTGCTTGCCAACCGTGCTGATCAAGGCATCGTCCGCCCCATCCAGAATATGCGTGGTGCGCGCTGCCCGGTAGATGCCGGACAAGGGACTCCAATCGGCCAAACCTTCGGCCCCCATGATCTGGATGGCGGAGTCTGCCGCCTCGCTGACCGCATCCGACGCCGCCAGCTTGGCCACATTCACCTCCACCGAATTGGGTAAACCCGCATCGAACTTGATGGCTGCTTCGCGCAGCAAGCAGCGGGCCGAGGTAATGGCGCGGTACACCTGATAGACCCGCGCCCGAACCAGTTGCTTGTCCGCCAGACGGGCCTGTTGTCCACGCTCTGAATGAATGCGCTCGCACATGATGTCAAAGCTGCGTTGGGCCAAGCCCAACCATTGCACGGATCGCAAAATGCGGCCCAAGGCCAGACGCTTTTGCATCAAGGCAATGCCCTGCCCGGCGCTGCCCAGAACATAGTCCTCAGGCACAGTCACATTGTCGAACAACAGCTCGTTTTGCCCCTGATAACGTCCCAGCAAGGGCAAGGGGCGTACGACTTTAAAGCCCGCTGCGTCTGTGGGCACGATCACCATGGACAAGGACTCATTCACTGGGCCATCCGCGCTACGCGCCACCACGGTCGCAAAGCTGGCCAGTTGCGCCCGGCAAATAAACCACTTGCGGCCATTCACATGCCATTGCCCGTCTTTCAGGCGAGCCTGACATTGCATGGTGGCGGGAATCGAACCAATGCTGTCCGGCTCGGACATGGCATAGCTGGACACCGCATCGCCCTTGAGCAAGGGTGTCAAAAAGCGCTGTTTGACGCTGGCCGAGCCATGATGACTCAACATATACGCGTCCAGCGTGGCATCCGCCCCGAAAATACCGGGGCCATATTCAGAACGCCCTTCTTGTTCAGCCACGGGCAAGTATTCGACCAAACTGGCGATTCGACCACCACGATGCATGGGGTAGAAACTGCCAAACAAACCGGCCTGTTGGGCGCGACGCGTCAGGTCCAGGGTCAGCTCGCGGGCCAGATTGTCCCCCTGAGCCAGAATGCCCTCGTTAGGAATGATCTCGGTATCCACAAACTGCCGCAGCTTGCGGCTCAAGGCCGCACTGGAAATAGCAAAGTGACTCATGCGGCCATCCCTGCTGCAGTCTTGGCCCCGGAACCTAAAGCGGCAGCGTCAGCAGCCAAGGCGCGCTTGTCAATCTTGCCCGCAGGCGTCAGCGGCAAGCTGCGGTAAAAACGCAGATACTCGGGCAGCTTGTTCACTTCCAGACCCTGTTCACGCAAGAAGTCGGTGATCTCTTTCAAGGAGAAACGCGGCACGCCTTCCCGCACCGTCACGCACAAGCAAATACGCTGGCCCAGGTCCGCATCGGGGACCGGCACGCACGCCACGGTAACCACATCCGGGTGAGCCATGACCAGCCCTTCAATTTGCACCGGACTGATATTGGCGCCACCACGAATGATGATGTCTTTCTTGCGACCGGCCAACACCAACTGCCCTTGCGTATTGATATAGCCCAGATCACCCGTTTTCACCCAACCCTGCTCGTCCCGATACTGCGCATCCAACTCCGGGGCATTCACATATTGCATGGGGCTCAAGGGACCGCGTGCAGTGATTTCGCCTACTTCACCTTGCGGCACTTCGGCACCCTCGTCATCAATCAGACGGATCTCGCACACTTGCGGATTGGGGGCCCCCACACTGCTCAAGACCACGTCGATGGGATCATCCAGCGTGTTGTGGCAGTTCACCCCATCAGCCGAGCCGTACAGGCTGATAAAGCCGCACTCAAACGCTTCCACGCAACGGCGCACGGTAGCTTCGTCAATGACGGAGCCGCCCACAATCAAGCCGCGCAAACTGGCTTTATCGGCTTTTTCCAGCTCGGGCGCTGCCGCAATACGCTGGAACATGGTGGGCACGCCCAGAATGAAGCTAGGCTTGAAGGCATTGATGGCGGCAATCGCACTAGGTACATCAAACTTGGGCAAGACCACCAAAGAACCACCTAACCAGCACAGCACGCCAAAGGTGGCCGTAGAGCCAAACGACGAGCCCAGCGGCACCAGATACATGCCCCGGAACTCCACATCGTTGGGGGAAATGCGTTGCAGGAATCGGCCGCGCCCGCCCACCAGGGCATTGTGCGAATACGCCACCAGCTTGGGCTCGGATTCGGTACCGGAGGACACCAGCAAACGTACCGGCGAATTGGGGGACACCTCGGGTAATTCGGACAAGGCCAAAGGCTCGCCCTCGAACAGGGAATCCAAGGTCAGCCAGCCCGGACGCGATGGGCCTTGCACGATCAGAACACGCAAGGACAGCAACGTCGGCCGCAAGGACTCGATCACGTCGCACAAATCAATGCCTGCATATTCATGCGGCACAATCACCGCCCGTGCATCGCAACGACGCACCAGCGATTGAATATCCAGCTTGCCCCGTCCGGGTGGGAAAGGCGCCACAATCGCCCCCAACGCGGCGGCGGCCAGGTCAATGGCGCAGCACACCCAATGGTTGCTAAGCTGATAGGCCACCACATCGCCCGCCATAATGCCCGCACGACGCAGATTAGCTGCCAGACGCAGGGCCGCATCCATCAAGGCGCTATAGCTGATATTGCCTTGTGGCGAGAGCACCGCCAGCTTGTCCGGATGCGCCTGGGCTTTTTCCGCGAACAGCGTAAAGACCGGCTTGTTCGGGTAGGTACCGTCCTCTATCCAGCGTTGGCGCAATGACGCGGGGACCAGATCGATGATGCCAGCGTGATTCATACAAACCTCCAGGGAGAATTAACAGACGAATAGCCCTTGTCATGGAAATGGGACGCCAGGCGTGGATCAGCACGCAGTTGCGCCAGATTGCCTGGGACGTGGCGGGCCGGTATGCCCAGCACATCCAGTTGCGCCTCCAGGCTCAGGGCAGACTGGGACAGAAGACGATCCGGCAAGACCGTCCAAACGGCATCGGGCGACACATTCAGCCACCCGGCCAGCGCGTGCAAATGCGTTTGATCCTGGCAGTCGATGACCATAAAGCCATCGCCCGTCTGGAACACCGCCGACACGCCGGTTTTACTAATAGGAGAGGCGGCCTGGGCCAGATGATCGGCCGTGGCCAGCAAGGAACTGTCTACCCGCAAGCCCGACCCGCTCAGGCCCCGGCGCAGCAAGGCGGCACTGATACCCAGCGCGGCCATCACGCCGCCCAGCACATCCAGCACCGTAAACAAAGACCCACCCCGTGCATCCGAGGTTTGAGAAATGGTGTGAGCAATGCCCGACCAGGCTTGCACCGTGAAGTCCGTGCCCGGTGCGTCCACTTGCTCCTGCCCCCAACCGCCCGCATAGGCGTAGACCAGATCCGGGCGCACCGCATGCAAGTCCTGAGCATCCAGTTGCAGTTCGGCCGCCTTGCCCGGCGCCCAGTTATGCAGGAACACATCGGACTGACTCACCAGCTCGTAAATGGCCTGGCGGCCTTGAGCCGACTTGATGTCCACTTCCTGCACCGTCTTGAGTTGATTGAGCGCATCAAAGCGCACCGAACAACCATCCACGCAAGGCGGCATAGCACGCAAGGGATCGCCACCGGGCGGTTCCAGACGGATCACTTCCGCCCCCAGGAGCGCCAGCAAATGACCGGCAATCGGCCCTTGAATCCGGCGGCAAGACTCCACTACCCGCAAACCGCGCAAGGGCAAATCGGCGTTGGACGGCAAGGCGCGCAAGAAGGAGTCAGACGCGGCATGAATCTGATGCTGCCACAGACCAGCCAAGGCCGCGTAATCACTATCGCTCTGGCGTTGAGGCGGTGTACGCACCGGCAAAATGGCCATTCCTGTTTGCACGGCCAATTCCTGCAAGCGGGCAAAGTTCAACGCTCGCAAACGGCGTAAACACGTCTCTGGCATAGGGCACACCGCCTTGGCATAACGCAGCAAAAAGGCTTTCCAGGCCTGACCAGCCAAATCAGCCGGTACGCCCACCGCTTCCCAAAAGGCGCGCCAGGGTCGGGGGTCCAGCGTTTCCAACTCGAAGATCACACCGTCTTGCGAGACAAAGGGCGGCCGCAAGCCGGGATCGTAGCTGCCTGCCAATAACTGCTCGGGATCCTGGGCCGCCGTTGCCCCGGCCAGATACTGACCGATACTGAGCAAGCC
Source organism: Alcaligenes sp. (assembly GCF_050255915.1). Lineage (NCBI taxonomy): Bacteria > Pseudomonadati > Pseudomonadota > Betaproteobacteria > Burkholderiales > Alcaligenaceae > Alcaligenes > Alcaligenes sp. Next base: position 178,411 of record NZ_JBFWIQ010000007.1, on the reverse strand, counting down.
ACAACCCAAGGGCGAGACCGACACCGTGGAGAAACGTCCGCCACGCAACTGGCCCAAGGCGGCTGCCAAGGTCGCCTGCAAGCTCATGGCTGAACTGAGTACAGCCAGATAATCCAGGCCCAAGGTACCCGACGGACCACTGGCGCGTCCATGCACGGACAAGATACCGCTGGCAGCCTGCATGCTCAGCTCGCTGATCGCGGCTTGCGTCATGCCGCCCGCCTCGGTTTCCAGACGCGTGCTAATCGTTCCAAAATCAGGCGAATGCAGGCTGAATGCTGCTTCGTCTTGCTGGCCTGCGGTTTGCTCGGACAAACCCAGCAATCGGGCCTGACGGCTCAAGGCAGCGGGCAAGCCCAGCCAGTACGGGGGCGGTGAGCCCATCTGCCAACGTAATCCGCAGCCATGTAGTAATTCAGACATAGTTCCAAACCAGAGTGATGCACACGCCAAGTGCTGATTACAGAAACCAGCACTTGCACCATGAAAATCCAGACCAGGCGGTCTTAGCCCCCTGCCACGGCAGGCAGTACGGTCAGGCTGTCGCCAGCGCAGGTGGCGGTTTTCAGGCCATTGCTGAAACGGATGTCCTCTTCGTTTACGTAAATGTTCACAAAACGGTGCAGGTCTTCGCCGCTCATCAGACGTGCCTTGATGCCGGGAAACTGACCTTCAAGATGCTCGATCACTTCGCCTACCGAAGTGCCCTGGGCCTGGACTTTCTTCTCGCCATTCGTCAATGGACGCAGTAAGGTCGGAATAGAGACTGAAATGGACATGCTTAAAACTCCTTTGAAATAGTGGTTTCCAACAGCCGGGACGCACGCCCCCTTAGGAGCGACGCTGTTCCCTAGACAATCACAATGGTTTCTTCGGTCACACCGCCATCGATAATCCGGAAGGATCGAACCGGCACCGTGGCCTGATCCCAGGTGGACACGATCAGGTAATGCAGTTCGGGATGGCCCGCAAAATCAATGTCGTCCTTGCTGGGAAAAGCCTGGCTGGCGGTATGAGAGTGGTAGATCACGCAGCACTCCTGATCGTCCTCATCCAGACGGCGGTAGACCTGAAATTGCTCGCGCGAATCGAACTGATAAAACACCTCCGAGGCCGCCCGGTTTTGCATGGGCAGCACACGTTCAGCCACCAGCGAGCCTTCCTGGGCGGCAATCAGTCCGCATGCCTCGATGGGGTGATCCTGCTTGGCATGATTCAGAACTTGTTCCAAGGCAGAACGACGAATCTGCAAGGCCATGATGTGCTCCTTCCCGAACTTAGTAAGACGCCAATTCGGGAGCGACCTGCTCTACCCAAGCCAGCACGCCACCTTCCAGATTCCGCACCTTGGGGGCATTCAACTTGATCAGCTCTTCGCACACGGCCTTGGAGCGCGCACCGGAGCGGCACGAGATCACCAGATCCGCATTCGGACCAAAGGCAGCCAGAATCTCGGCAGCGACGGTGGGAGACTTGGGCATCAGAATGGCGCCAGGAATGTTCACGATTTCCCATTCATTGGGATCGCGTACGTCCACCAGGACGGGGGCTTGCGCTTGGTCCAGCCGCTCCTTCAGCTCCAGCACAGTCATGACAGGCACGGGAATGGCTATAGCATCAGCAGGTGGGTTCAGGCCGCAGAAGGTTTGGTAGTCACCCAACTCAGTGACCGGCGTACGATTGGGCAGGCGACGGATAGGCAGTTCGCGGTAGCACATATCCAATGCGTCATAAGCGATCAGACGACCGATCAAAGGATCACCAATGCCGGTAATCAACTTGATGGCTTCGGTGGACATGATGGAGGCAATCGAGGCGCACAAGACACCAAACACCCCGCCCTGCGCGCAAGAGGGAGCCAGCTCGGGGGGTGGCGGTTCGGGGTACAGATCACGATAGTTCAAGCCTATTCCACCGGGCGCGTTTTCCCAGAACACCGAGACCTGGCCTTCAAAGCGGAAAATCGAACCCCAGACATAGGGTTTGTCGGCCAGCATGCACGCATCATTGACCAGATAGCGGGTCGCGAAGTTATCGGTGCCGTCCAGAATCAAGTCGTAGCGCGAGAACAGCTCGACCGCCATATCCGGTTCCAAGCGGTCGGTATAGGTTTCTACCTTGATGTGGGGGTTGAGCTTTTGAATCGCACGCTTGGCGCTTTCCACTTTCAGCTCGCCAATGCTGTCTACGGTGTGAATGATCTGGCGCTGCAGGTTGGATTCATCCACCCGGTCAAAGTCGATGATGCCCAGTGTGCCCACCCCGGCTGCGGCCAAGTACAGCAAGGTGGGCGAACCCAGGCCCCCCGCCCCGATGACCAGCACTTTGGCATTTTTGATGCGGCGCTGGCCTTCCATGCCCACATTGGGAATCAAAAGGTGACGGCTATAACGGTTCACCTCTTCGCGGCTTAAGGGCTCACCGGGTTCAACTAAAGGGGGCAAGGTCATCATGACTCCTGGTTAAATACATATAAATACGAACAAGACTTATTCTCAAATATGACTGAAAATGACACAATGGCCTTCGGGCTCTAATTTCTATGCAAAACGGAGCAAAAACGATGAACGCCAACGCAGCCTATGTACGCCGGCGTTTTCAGCAGAGGATTTACTGGCTGCGCAGCAACACTTCAGTGCTGGCACCAACGCTGTGGCGGACGCGCCAAGCCAGTACAAAGGCGAACAGAACGCCTAAGGTCAAGGCACCCAGCATGACGACTTGCCCGAAGCGGTCCAGCACAATGCCCGCCGCAATCGGGACAGCCATGCGCGCCAAGGTGAAGATGGTCGACTGCAAACCGTAGTCGGAAGCATTGCGCTGTCTACGGGTGAAAAACATAGTCAGGCCAAACAGCAAGGCCGACACCGCCCCCATGCTGGCAGCAATCAACAGGGCACTGCTGATCAGCCACACCGGGCCCAGCTTGGCCCAGACCGAGACCATCAGCAAAACCAGAGACAGCAAAGCCGCCAGCAGATAAATTGGAATGGCACGCGCGGCACCCAGGAATGAGGCCAAACGACCACCAATCAGGCTGAACACGGCACCGGTAATGCCACCAGCAATCCCGACCGTCCAGGCTACCTCTTCCAGGGGCATGCCCTGATCCAGCATCAAGGGTTTCAAGTAAAACCAGACGGCACCAATAAAGGGAAAGCTGGTCAGCAGCAAGCTGGTCCATTGCTTGGCCCCTTCCTGCCCAAAAAAACTGACCCAATCAGCGACAAAACCAGGCGGCGCCTGCTCGGCCTCTGCCACGTGCAAGCCTGCTTTAGAGCGCAGAAACACAAAGGGCAAACAACCCACAACCAGCCCCAGGCCCATCAAGGCGAACGGTGCCTGCCAACCCCAGCGGGCCTGCACCAGCACCATCACCCCTGCCCCAACAATCGCGCCCAGAAACAAGGCGGCAGAACGAATACTGCCCGCACGCAACTGTTCCTCGCGCGGCAGGTATTGCACGGCCAAGGCATTCAAAGGGATGTCCATCCAGGTCGCCACAATGCTGATGGCAAACGTCAGGGCAAACAGCAGGGTCCGCTGATCAATCAGATTCTCGCGGCCTATGCCTACATACAAAGCCAGCAACAAGACCGCCATCAACCACAGCCAATGCACAAAATGCCCGCCCCCCAGGCGAACGCGCTGCACCGGCATGGCCAGCACCAGCTTGAAAACAGCGGGCAAGGCCGCCAACTGAAACAAGCCTATCTCGGTGCCGGACCAGCCATGCTGGCGCATCACCAGGGGCAGGCCCAGCATCAAATAAATACTGGGGACAGCCAGCACCAGATTCATCCAGCCAAACAGCAGCTGTGCCCCCCACGCTTTCCACGTCTTCATTCTCATCACCCTTTGCACGCCTTGCGCGCAATCAATGCAGTGACGGGCGCAACCGGAAAGCGCACCTCATCAAACTGCTGAACCTCATCAAATCCGGCTTGTTCCAGCAACTGGGCCAACTGCCCTTCCGGCAGCACCTGGCGGCCTTGCATACGCATATGCAGGTAGTAATGCAAAATCCGTTTGGCCTTGCTGACTTCCTTATGCACTTCGGCGTGACAGCACACCAGCACCCCACCGGGGCGCAAGGCGCGATACAGACGGGCCAGCAAAGCGGGAATGTCCGGCACAAAATGCAGCACGGAGGAGCACCAGATCAGGTCGTAATCCGCCCCGAAATCGTCCACCAGCAGATCACCGGCCAAGGTGCTGACACGCGTTTCCAGGCCGGCATCAAGAATTTTTTGCTGAGCGACGGCCGCCGCTGCTTCGTACTCGAACACCACGGCATTCAAGTCCTGCTGCTCTTGTGCCAAGGCAATAGCCACCAGGCCCGGCCCACCGCCCAAATCCAGCAAACGTTGCGCCCGCCAGAACTGCGGCACGGCCCCAAAAATCTCACAGGCCACCTCAGCCGTTACCGCCGTTTGCTCCTGGGCAATTTGCGAGCGCGCCGCCGCTGCCCAACCCTGCTGAATCAGGGCCGGATCCGCCGGAGGAGATTTGCCATTACGCAGCAACTCTTCCAACTGATTGCCCACCTGGCGCAAAACGCCATGCCGAAACAGCAAGGCATCGCCACAATATTGCGCCGAACCCGGATTCAGATAACGCGCCGTTTGGGGCAGGCTGCGATAGCGTCGCGGACAGGTCCACTGACACTCCAGCAATTCCAGACTCCACAACAACTCCAGCAGATAAGCGGTGTTGTCAGCGTCCCACTTGAGCACAAGCGCCAACTCCTGGGCAGCGATAAACTGATCCAGATGCGCAAACACCCCATACCCCAAAGCCAGGTTCAAGGCATCGGCACTTAAGCCCGCCAATTGCGCGTCCCAACAGGCTTGCAGCGCATGCGACTGCAACAATTGCTCCGGCAAAACAACGTCTCCTTGCGATCGATCCAGCACTGTTTTTCCCTCCGTAAATTCCACAATGGCCCTTCCCTCTGCCATGACAGCTAGAAATGATATATATTTAATGAGAATTATTTGCATTAAGATCTATGCTGAACGGAGCAATTCATATGCGAGGCGCTTTTAGCAGGAGAAATGATGAGTACGCGCAAATGTGGCTATCGCTTAACCACGGATGAACCCAGATCATGCCGCGCTCTGAGCGATGGCCGAGTCCGGCTGCAACTTCCCGAAGAACTGGGCCACTGCTATTCCGAATGCGTGGAGCTAGAACACGGGTTTTTGTTAGGCCGTTTGCACTATCACCCCAGCCGATCGCTGGTTGAAGAAAGCAACGGCCCTCATGCGGGCCGTGTCATTGTGGTGACCGTGGGTCTGCAAGGACAGTCGGCCTATCAGGGACGGGAGAGTTCAGACCTGCTGTTCAAGGCAGGCCATACCACGGTGACAGCTTTCCGATCCCTGCGGGGGGAACGCCACTATCAAGAGGACCAATCCGTATCGCAATTACGGCTGGTCATCAGCGAGGCGGCCTTGAACAAATACGTGGGCCCGGAACGCGCCACCCAACTGATGGATTGCGTAGGACTGCATCGTCTGTCTTTTCATGCCAGCAGCCAGGCCACCATGGCCCATGCGGCGGCACTGGCACGCTATATGCAGCCGTGCACCCCGGAGCAGCCCATTCATCACCACAGGCTGAACCTGCAAATCCATGCACTAAGCTTGCTGGCCGAGCAGTTCAACCGCCTGGCTCCGCCCGACGCCCCCAACAGCGCCCCGCTGTCGGTAGATGATATTCAACGGGTTGAGCGAGCACGCGATTTGCTCAGCTCGCAACTGGATCAACCTATCACGGTGGAGTATCTGGCCACGACAGTAGGTATTAACGAGCACAAGCTTAAAGAGGGTTTTCGCTATCTGTACGACAACACGCCTATCGGCCTGCTGCTGGAACTGCGTATGCGCAAAGCCTATACCTTGCTGGAGTCCGGCCAACAAGTGGCCCAGGCTGCCTGGCAAGTGGGCTACAAATACCCCAATAATTTTTCCGTCGCCTTTACACGCTACTTTGGCCGCTCACCCAAATCCATTTTTGGCAACAAGCGCGCCTAAACCCTTGTATTTCCGCTGTTTTCGGCCTCTTTATTCATAGAGGCCCACCCTTCTTTTCGGGCCGCCCCCTGCGGCCCTCTCCCTGAAAAGTTCCCCTTCTGCTTTGACAAGTTCCTGCCATTGCAGCGGATTTCCGGTTCTGCATAGGAATTGCTCCGTCCCGCATATCAATCTAAGTGATAATTATTCTCATTAATAGGAATAATATCCCCGTGCCATTCCCCACCTTTTGAGACAAGGGGTGAACCTGGCCAGCAAACGGGAGCCTTTCCCCACGACAGATTGTTATTTTTCACACGGAGCCCTGGTTCGTTCTATGTCCGCTACCCTTTCCCCCCTACACAAAAAACACGCGCTCAAGCCGCTGGTGTATGCCTTGATTCTGGCCTCCTGGGCCGGGCAGACACAGGCTCAAAGCGTGGGCAGCGCCCCACCCTCTTCCCGTCAGGACGAGAGCCAGGAAGACACGGACCGAGCCACTCGCCTGGACACCATTACCGTCGTGCGTGAAACCCGCGATGAGGCGGGTAAAACCGATGTATTTGAGAAAGACGTCTCCAATGTGTACGCCGGCAAGGAAGAAATCGAGCTGTACAAGGGCAGCTCCGTGGGGGATTTGTTCAAGGGCCTGAACGGTGTGTATGCGGGCGACTCGCGCAATAGCGGCGCGCTGGACCCGAACATTCGCGGTATCCAGGGTGAAGGCCGCATTCCACTGACGATTGACGGCACGGAACAGGCAACATCGGTCTGGCTGGGACCGGCGGGGGTCGCCAACCGCAACTATGTTGATCCCAATATGATCAGCAGCATTCTGGTGGAAAAAGGCGTGTCGGCGACGTCGGGCGCCAGCGGGATTGGCGGATCGGTGCAGATCCGCACGCTGCAGGTGGAAGATATTGTCAAACCGGGCGAGACCTTCGGGATTGAGTTGAAGGCGGAGACAGCGACGAATTCAACCAAACCGAATGAGCGGGCTTTTGGGATTTTCGGAAAGGACTATCGCGATATTCCGGGGGCGGTCTTTGATAGAGGAGGCCTCAACAGCGTTGTTCTACCTGAGTACATTTCTGCAGACCGTATGCCGAAAGTCGGGAATAGCGGCAAGAACTTCAACTTTGAAGATCACTCCTATCGTCTGGCCATCGCCACGCAACAAGAACATTTTGACCTGTTGGCCGCCTACAGCTACCGCAGTCGCGGCAACTATTACAGCGGTAAAAAGGGTAGCGAGAAGTACGAGAACGACACTTGGCAAGAGGACGCAAATAGCGACTACAACCCGTCGTACTCCTTCCCCAGAGTGAGCTACATCGCCAAGTACTACCGTCCTGGTGAAGAAGTTCTGAACACATCCAGCGAACTGGAAACCACGCTGCTGAAAGGCACGTTGCGCCTACCTCATGATCAAGCCATTGATATGAGCTACATGCGCAGCAACCATACCTTTGGCGAAAACGTGCCATGGAACGTGGTCTGGGCCATCCACGCCCTGGATGGCTATGGCGAAAAAAATATCCTCCAAACCGAAAACCCGTATAGCAAGGTCAAACAAGACACCTGGAACCTGAACTACTCCTGGAATCCCGAAGGCAGTCGTTTCATCAACTTGAAGGCCGGAGCCTGGATTACCCAAAGCGATAGTGAGCGTCATCAGAATGGCGACGTCATTTATGGGATTCAAGGCCAAGGTCTTAATTACGGACGCGATGGTGACTGGGACAACTACACAAATTGCCATGTCCTGGGCACAAACGGCTCTGAATGCGCTTGGGTACCGCCTACCGCCCCAGAAAAGCTGCCCAATACAGACGGACGTTTCAACATCATCCCCAGAGCCTTGCAAATTACCGACCATAGGCGTAGCGGGCTGAACCTTAGCAACGCCATGACTTTGCACCCAACTCTGGATCTGAGCTTATCGGCTGATTTCACACGAGAAAAGCTCAAGCAGCATGACGCGTCGGAGAAGCTCGAGCACCTGAATGAATTGACCTGGGGCGTGAACCACATGGGGCCTCGCTCGGGGACACGTCAGCAATGGAATTTTGGTTTTAACTTCGACTGGCGGCCTGTGGACTGGCTGCAGGTGAATGCTGGTGCACGCTATAGCGACTACTGGTCGTACGACGACAAGCTGGCCGAAATGCGTAGTCAGCAGCATAAAAACTGGGCAATTCAGCCTGCTCTGAAAGGCTATAACTACCAGGTTCAGCGCTTAATGAGCAACCAAGAAGTTGCTGATTACGAAGGCCAAATCATTGAAAGAGAACTCCCCCTGTACAAGCAATATGAAGAAGACTGGCAGTTCATTTCCGATTTAGATCCGAGCATGCTGGAGGCCGTTTTCGGGCATACAAGCAAAAAATCATTTGAAGAAATACTAGGCGATTCATTTCATAAAGGAAAAATTAACGGCTATCGCTATACCGAAGAAACGGTTTTTGTTCCCTCTGGCGAAAGTCACAAAGGTTTTACTGCCAATAACCCCTTTACCAATGGCGAAATTGACTCAACAGAGCAAGTCACCGATGCGCAGGGACAAAAAGGCACAGTAGACAAATACATTGCCTCGATAAGCAATCGCAAACCTGTTTACCAAGACGAATCTGAAATACCCAACAAATGGGAAGAACCTAAAAAACAAAAAGACCATGCTTGGGTTCCTCACATCGGGCTGACAGCCTTCATTACAGACGATATTCGTCTTTATGCCCGTTACAACGAATTTGTACGCTTTCCAAGCCTGTTTGAATCCTCCATGGCATTGGCTGGCGGCAGCAAGCGCTCGACCGGGGCAGCTACTCGTCCTGAACATGCCTACAACTGGGAAATCGGCTATGTCCACAATCTGAGCAGCTACTTCCCAAGCCTGGAATATGCAGACGTCAAGATCAATTACTTCAACAACCGGATCAAAGACTATATAGACCGGGACTGGGACTTCAATACCGTGCAGTTTGCCGAGAAGAAAATGTCCGGTATTGAACTGCAAGCTCGCGTGGATAGCGGTAAATACTTTGCGAACTTTGGCGGCACATACCGCTTGAAGCAACAGCTCTGCGACGCCGACTACGCCCAGACGTTTATGCCCATCCCTGGAGCCGCAGGAAGCGACAACATTCCTGCCTGCGTTGATGGAGGCTTCCCTCGCACCTTTGCCAGAACCAGTCTGCAACCGCAGTACTCCCTGAATCTGGATGTCGGTGCACGCCTGCTGGAAAAGAAACTACTGCTCGGAGCACGTGCGGTGTATCACAGCGCTGCGAAAAACAAAGATGAAGGCCATTTTGGTGGCCTTGGCTGGGCATTTAACAGAACGAACTACTGGAACCCCATTTTGGTGTTCGATGCCTACGCCAGCTATCAGGTACAGAAAAACCTGAATGTGGACGTGGCAATCAGCAATCTAACTAATCAGTACTACCTGGACCCTATGGCCCGCACCTCTATGCCGGCCCCTGGACGGACAGTGCGTGTCGGTATGACAGCACGTTTTTAAGTTAATCGGTTTTTTTGGTCGTTTTCGTAAAAACGCCCTTTTTCTTCACTTAATGGAGTTCGTAATGAAAGCAAGTCTGAATGTACAAAAACTGGCTATTGTTTCGGCTTTCCTGCTGGCCTCCGCCAGCAGCTTCGCTGCCCCCGTCGCTGGTGGTTCCTCGAAAGCATTTGTAGTGGCTAATAAAGAGTCCACAATGATGGCTCAAGGCGAAGCTGGTATCTCCATGCCAGGTACTGACCCATATGACGCCACCAAACAATCGGGTGTGGTGAGCTTCAAAAGCGGTCCTCTTTGGCAAACCAATCAAGTGCTGGGTGGTGCTGATGGCAACGGATATATTCAAATGCCCTTGGGAACAAACATTGCTGAAACATGGCGCCATACCATCACCAGCGGTGTAGGAACAGGCACTCAAATTTACGCCTATCGCCAACTGAACAATCCTCTGCCGGGCTACCCCCACTTCGGTGGCGAAGTAGTTGCCAAGGTTTCCGGCCAGGAAGTGTATTTTGGTGAGTGGGCTCCCCGCATAGCCGGCACACCTCCAGCAAGCAGCACGGATCTGAACCTGAGCCATGCTGACCGCACGGTGTTCTACACTGGCGAAAACCCAACTACAGCCATGCCTAACCTGGTCAATGCCAAGTACGATGTTGTAGGCGTCAACCAGTACAACCCTGGCACTCAAGCAGGTATCTCCAAAGGCACCCTGACCGCCAACTACGGTGGTGGTACAGGTACCCTGGCTGGTCTGGTTGGTACTGTTTTGTTTAATGGCACAACCATTGCTTCCGATGGCTCTTTCGCTAAAAACTTTAGCGGTAGTACAGCCAAAATTGAGGGCCAATTCTACGGCGCAGCCGCTGACGCCTTGGCAGGTATTTACTACAACCCAGCCAACGGTGCCAATGACATGGCCTTCGGCGGTGCAAAACAGTAATCCGCCTCTGACAACACCCTAGTGTTGCCATAAGAAAAGGGGGATCGACAAGCTCGATCCCCTTTCTCTCCGGACCCTGCGTCCATCTCCCCTTTTTCTTGCAAGGTTTTCATTCATGCATGGGCGAGCCCTTCCCCTTTTGTGCCTGCTGCTGGCCATGGCATCCAGCGCGGTGCAAGCCAACGACGACGATACGCGCCGACTTTTGAATCAAATCGACCGCAATCTGAACGAACGCGAACGCTCCCATTTAGTGGAAGAAACCCCGCCCGATGGGGACCCCTCGGCCCTGATCACCATCAACGGCACAACCTATAGCGTCGATGCCACGCTGACCGATCTGGAACCGGCCATTTATGTCGCCATCAATCTGCAACAGTGGGCCAAGGTGGATCAGTTTGTAGAAAAGTATCAGGAGCTGCCCGGCCACAACCCTGCCCTGGTGCTGATGGCTCAAGGGATGGTGGCCCGTAGCAAGGACAATCACAGCCTGGCGATCAGCAAGCTGCGCCAGGCTCAGGAAAGCGATCCCACTATGATGCGCGCCAAGCTGGAGCTGGCACGCCTGCTGTTCGAGGACTATCAATCCAGCGAAGCCAAGGAACTGTTCAGCCAGATTTCCTCTGCCGGTATTCCGGATGAAGTGCGACCCGTGATCGAAGGCTTTCAGGGTGCCCTGCAAGACCGCAATGCCTGGCACGGTTCAGCCTCGATTGGACTGGGCTACAACAGCAATATCAACAAAGAAAACGGCCAGGAAGACACCTTCTTTACCTGCTATTTCTTTGGGTGCTTTCCGTCAGTGCGCAAGATGCCGGACCCGGTCAAATCCACGGCCATGGTCTACGACCTGACCTTGAACCGGCGTTTCCAGCTAAGCGGCAACCACAATCTGCTTCTGCGCGGCCTGAGCTACGGCAATCTGTACGACAAGCACAAGGAAGCCAAGCCCAAGAACATTTATTACAGCGACAACACCAGCATTATTTACGCGGGCTACAACTATCAGGACGCTAAAAACGATCTGTCGATTACGCCCTTGTTCGAGAACAATTACACCAACCGTCGCACCAGCTATCAGTCCTGGGGCGGGCGCGTGGACTGGAAGCACAATCTTAGCGACAGGCTGCAAGTGGGCATGAATGCCCAGCACAAGAGCCTGTCCTACAAAGGCGATTTACGGCAGTACTTTGAAGGCGTCAAAGAAAACCAGATAGGCTTGTACGGCTCGTATCTGATCGATGCAAAAACCGTGGTCTACGGGGGCCTGAATTACACCCGTAATCTGCAGTCTCAGCAAACCGCACAAAGCCGCAGCTATATGGCAAACCTGGGAATTTACAGGGCCTTTGATGCAGGCTTGAACATCAACGCCACGGCACTGTACCGGCAGACTCGTCACGATGCCCAAGACTTGTTCCTGGGTGGGCTGCGCAAGGACCGGCAACAGATTTATATCCTGAACGTGGGCATGCCACGCTTTGCGTTCCAAGGCATTACGCCCAATCTGTATCTGAAGCACACCTTCAACAACAGCAATATCGACTGGGCCTTCAAATACAAGCAAACCGAAGTCGCGCTGAAGCTGGAAAAGCGTTTTTAAGCAGGGACTTCTTCGACCTTGGCAACTGATCTGGTGCAGTCCCGTTTTAGCATCAAGCGCCTGAAGCGACAGGTATCTTTTTTAGTGACAGGGGGCGTCGTGTCACTGTTGAGAGAAGCGTTTCCAATGAGCTATCGGGGTTCTGTGGCAGGTCTCCAGGCCCAGCCACAGCTTGTAGATCAGCGCCTTTCTCGGATGCTGATCCAAGAAGCAGGACGATAGGGTCTTGTTCTCCCGATCAAATACCAAACAAGCATGAGACTATGACGAACATGCAGGGCAAACCACCCTGCTGTTGATTTGTCTGCCTGCTCGGAACGCGCTTGGGCGCCCCCAGCCCGGACAAAAAAAACCACAAAAATTGCCAAGTGAAAGCCCGGTTGATCATCAGTCGGGATATAGTCGAACAATCGATTTTCCTTAGCAGACAGAACACGTATCCCTTGGAGTCTTCACCCATGCTTGGCCAAGAAAAAGAAACTCGCTCTGATACCAGCCCTCAAGATAGCGCCTTTCTGGAAGAAAAAGCCTTCCGCGCCCGTACTGTGCTGGTCTTTGGCACCATCACGGATAAGCTCGCCTCGGAAACCGTGCGCAAGCTGCTGGCGCTGGATGCCGAATCCACCGCCCCCATCACCATGATCGTGTCCTCGCCCGGTGGTCACCTGGAATCGGGCGACGCCATCCACGATGTGGTGCGTTTTATTTCCTCGCCCGTCACCATGGTCGGTACCGGTTGGGTTGGCAGTGCTGCCACCCACCTGTTCCTGGGCGCGGCCCGCGAGCGCCGCGTGTGCCTGCCTCAAACCCGTTTTCTGATTCACCAACCCAGCGGTGGCGCCGGTGGTCAGGCCAGCGATATGGCCATTCAAGCCCAGGAAATCATGAAAGCGCGCGAACGTATCGCTCAAGTGATTGCCCGTGAAACCGGCCAACCTATCGAGCGTGTGCGCGACGATATCGAGCGCGACAAATGGATGAGTGCCGAGGAAGCCATAGAATATGGCCTGATCTCACGCATCATTGAACGCCGTGACGAACTGCTGCCTGCCAACAAATAATCTGCGCCTCAGAGCCCCCTCATGCTGACCATTCTTGGCAGAGAATCCTCCATCAATGTGCGTAAAGTCATGTGGACCTGCGCGGAGCTAAGTCTGGAGTTTGAGCGGCAGGATTGGGGCCTCGGTTTCAAGGACGTCAACACGGACGAATTCCTTGCGCTGAACCCTAACGCAAAGATCCCCGTCCTGCTGGATGGGGATCGCGTGCTGTGGGAGTCCCATACCATTGTGCGTTATCTGGCCAATCGCCAAGCGCCCACCGACTTGTATCCACAAGATGCCTGGCAACGGGCCAAGGTAGATCAATGGATAGACTGGCAGGCGTGTGAGCTGAACCCATCCTGGTCCTATGCGTTTATGAGCCTGGTACGGCAGTCACCTCAACACCAGGATGCGGGGCAGGTCCAGGCATCGTTATCGGCCTGGGCACAGATGATGTCCATTCTGGATAAACAGTTGGCTCAAACCCAAGCCTATGCAGCCGGACCGGCGTTCAGCCTGGCCGATATTATTCTGGGCCTGTCCATTCACCGCTGGCTGAATACGCCGTTTGATCGCCCGAAACTGCAGGCGGCCGAAGACTACTACCACCGCTTGGCCTCACGGCCTGCGTTTCTAGAACAATGTGCCGGTTTTCCCTAAGCGCTGCTTTGTCTTAGCTAAGCCAAGCCGCCCCCTGTGTTCGCGGCTTTTTTTACGTGTGATTGACGCTCGGGGCCACTTGACGCCCTTTTAACAAACTAGAGACGTAGACATGGACGAAACCATACGAGTGGGCTGCGGTGCAGTCATTATGCAAAACGAAAAAATCCTGCTGCTCAAGCGCGTACGTGAGCCGGAAGCCGAGCACTGGGGCATCCCTGGCGGCAAAGTGGATTGGCTGGAAACCCTGGAGCAAGCCGTCAAACGCGAAATTATGGAAGAAGTGGGGTTGCGTTTGGATAGCCTGGAGCTGCTGGTCAATGTGAACCAAATTGATGCCAACAAAGGAGAGCACTGGGTTGCGCCTGTCTATTGGGTGACATCTTTCACCGGCCAAGCGGTGGTGCAGGAGCCAGAAAAGCACAGCGGCATGGACTGGTTTGCATTGGACCAACTGCCAGGGCCTTTGACGGTGGCGACCCAACTAGCCGTCGCCGCTATTAAACAGCGTAAAGAGTGAAACACTTAAAGTTTGGCGCCAGATAACTGACAAACACCTCATCTGTCGGCCACCTCTTTTGTAATATACTTTTCCGCATGCGCGCCCTGGGTCCCCATTTCGTTTTTCGCGAAATCCGAGTCTGGCAATTTCTGTTTTGCCTGGCTCTGCTAGCCTACGTCTGTCGCGCCATCGTCCCAGCAGGCTATATGCCTAGCCACTCTGCACAAGATAATGGCTTTGCCATTACCTTCTGTACTGCGGGCAATTCAGCCAATACGCTCTGGATTGATCTGATCGGCCAGGATGGTCAAGCGGATTCCGATACACATCAAAACCAGCAGGATTGTCCCTTTGGTATCGCGGCGTCCCCCGCCTTGTTGCCGACCTTGGATGCGCCTGTCCTGATCAGCCTGATTACATATCGGCCGGTTTTGTTGGCCGAGAGCAATCAAACCCGGCCCCCGCTACCTGCACAAGGCCCGCCTTTAGGTTCACGCGCCCCGCCCTTACTCCTCGCTTGATAGGTCCCCGTCCTTTGACGGTCTCTTTTTTCTTATCTAGCCGAGGTTTTCAATGTCGATTTCTTCTATGTCTTCCCGTGCCATTCTGGGCATGGCTGCTGTGCTGTTCGCCTCTTGCGCTGTTGCACACGTTTCCCTGCAAACCAAGCAAGCCCCGGTGGGCAGCAGCTACAAGGCTGTTCTGTCCGTGCCGCATGGCTGCAAAGGCTCTGCCACCACCAAAATCCGTGTCCGTATTCCTGAAGGCGTGGTCGGCGTCAAACCACAACCCAAAGCAGGCTGGACGCTGGAAACCGTAAAAGGTGACTACAAGCAGGCCTATACGCGTTGGGGTGCCAAAGTCAGCTCCGGTGTTCAGGAAGTGGTCTGGGCTGGCGGCCCTTTGCAGGACGAGCACTATGACGAGTTCGTGTTCATCAGCTACTTAGGCGATGAGCTCAAACCCAATAGCACGCTCTACTTCCCGGTTGTGCAGGAATGCGAGCAAGGCGTGGAGCGCTGGATTGATCAAGCGGCACCGGACACCCAGAAAGCGGCTGACCATTCCGACGCCCCTGCTCCCGCGCTGCAACTGTTGCCCAAACCGTAGACACCCAGGCGGCGGCTGCCCTTGGACATCCGCCTAAAGGAGATCTTATGCAAACCCAGTCCCTGCATAGGCAGGCATGCTGCCACCCATTGCTTGTGCTGCTGATCGCCTTGCTTTTGCTGGCCTGGGTGCCAGCTCTGCATGCTCATGCGTCCTTGGTGGCCAGCAAGCCCGATAGCGGCACAATACTGGCCCAGTCGCCCAGAACCGCCAGCCTAAGTTTCAATGAGTCCGTCTCCCCCTTGCTGATGACCTTGATTCGTCCCGACGGTTCCTCCGAAGAACTGGGGGACGTTTTGATGCAAGACCAGCGGCTGGAACTGGCCTTGCCGCCCATGGAGACCGAGGGTACTTATGGACTGAGCTGGCGAGTCATCTCTGCCGACGGCCATCCCGTCGGCGGAACACTGACATTTGCCATTGGAACGCCCAGCGCAAACCTGATGGACAGCACCCGCAGCAATCCCGTCAGAAACGGCCTGATCTGGCTGGCTCGACTCTTGGGCTATCTAGGTCTGTTTACAGGGATAGGCTGGGTGGTCTATCGGGCGCTGACCTCAACATCAAACCAGACCTCAGCCCAGCAAAGTCGTCTCGCACCGCGCATGCTGGCTTTAGGTGCCATAGCCTTATTGCTAAACCTGGGTTTGGTCGGTGTCGATGCGCTGGACTTGCCGCTGTCCGCCTTGTTCGGCACGACGGCCTGGAAAACGGCTGTATCGACCTCGATGGGCGTGGCCGTGCTGCTGGGCTGGGTCGCCCTGGCCTGTGCCGCCCTTTCCTGGCAGGCAAGGAGTCCCACTAGCCAGAAATGGCTGGCCGCCTTAGCGCTGACTCTTTTGGGGGCTTCTCTGGCTTCCAGCGGTCATGCCAGCACGGCAGATCCCGCCTGCTTGTCCCGGCTCAGTGTCTGGCTGCATGTTGTGGCGCTGACATTGTGGATGGGTTCTTTCCTGCCTTTGGCCTACGCGCTTGAACAGGCTCAGGAATCCCGCTTGCTGACCCTGTTCTCGCGCTGGATTCCCGCCATCCTGCTGGTCCTGATCCTGAGCGGAGCCGCACTGATCTACGTGCAATTCGATCAGCTCGCCTCGCTATGGGAAAGCCGATATGGGCAAGTGCTCAGTGCCAAGCTGATTCTGGTTCTGCTCTTGCTGGCTCTGGGAGCCTACAACCGCTATCGCCTGACCCAAGCCGTCTTGCAGCAGCGTAGCAATGCTCGGCAAGCTCTGCGGCGTGTGGTTCGTCTGGAGTATGTGCTGGTGGTGCTGATCTTGGCCGTGGCCGCCTTGTGGCGCTTTACCCCACCTCCGCGCGCCTTGGCCCAGCTCGTCTCCCCCACCATTTCCAGTCATATCCATACTGAAGCAGTAAGGGCGGACCTGTTGTACATTCCGGCCACCGCCCAGCGCCCGGCCATTCTAACCGTCTCTTTATACGAGCCCGATTTCAGTCCCTTGAAGGCTCAAGAGGTGGAGGTCATTTTCAGCAACCCGCAGGCTGGAGTGGAATCCATTACCTTTCCGGCGAAACTCACGCGACAGGATCAATGGGAGGTGAGTAATGTCGAGCTGCCGCATCTGGCCAGCTGGGATATTCGTATTCAGGTGCTGATTTCAGACTTTGAACGCATACACCTGGATAGCACGCTGGATTTGCAAGCCAACTAAATCGCACACAAAAACAGGCCGCATCACACGGCCTGTGGTCCCTCTTTTGATCTGACTTCCTCTTTCTGGCAGCCATGCCGCCCGCAATTTAACGGGCCAGCAAACGGCTGGCTTCAAGCCGTGCCTCGCCCTCATCCACAACAAAACTGAATTGCAGGCCCAACACCCGGCCCAAGGTTTGCTGCGCCAAGCGTGCGGCGGCAGGGATGGTCCGCCCCTTGCTGATCACCACCATGCCAGCGCACAACGCCTTCAAACGCGGCTTGTTCTGCTTGAAAAACAGGGCACGTTGCTTGCGATCTTCATGGCTTTCTTCATGAGCAGGATCTTCACCGCCCATTCTGTCAGTCAGCAAGACAAAGCGTTGGCCCCGATTCAACAAGGCCTCTAATTGATCCTGCGCCTGTTGCGGTGTTTGCTGCGGGCTGTGTTCTCTTAAAAACACCAATGGAAACTGCGTGTCATCGACTTGCATAAGCGGCTCCTTGCCATCAATAAAGACAGCCACTATCAAAGCGGCGCACGCCTAAATAGGGGATGCCTCCAAAGGCACGCACCAAGCCGCCGGATAAATACAAGCAGGCGGTATCGCACAGCCAATACGGACGAACCGTTGCGCCTTCACCTCTCATCACAGCCTGGACTCCACAAAATCACGCAATTGAGGGTCCCGAATCTCCAAGGCATCAAACAAGCCCAAGGCTTTCAAGGCTGGCAAGGCCGCCACAATATCGTTCAAGGCACGCTGACGTTGCGCATCACTGACACCAGGCTGGCGCAACGTCGCTGCATTGGCCAGAAAGGCGCCAACCGTGCCTTTGCGAATAGTGGTGCCAGCAATCTGAACTTCGCTGGCGTGATCGGGAAGAATGTCATGTGCTTGCATGTATCGCTCCTTTGTTCATCAAGGCTTTCAGTGTAAGCACAAAGGTTTTGGCAGATGTACACTGTATCGGTCAATGAATAACAAAATTACGCCATGCCTGAACGAAAAATAGGTCTGCATGATTTTCTGAACTTCCCCGAGCATCCTGTGCTGTTCGCCGTCACCGGTAATCACGACTCGGAGCTATCCTCGCGCCCCCATCAGCACGCTCGCGGGCAGTTGTTCGGTTCTCTGCGCGGCTTGCTTTCCGTCGGGGTGGAAGACGCCGTTTGGGTGGTGCCCGCTATCCATGCCGTCTGGTTGCCGCCGCATGTCCTGCACTCGGGCCAATCGCACGGCCCTTATCATGGCTGGAGCGTTTATATAGACGAAGCGGCCTGCGCCGACCTGCCCGCCCACGCCTGCACCTTGCGTACCTCGGGCCTGTTGCGTGAAGCCGTGCTGCGCGCCTGCTCCTGGGAGTTAATTCCCGCTGCCCCCTTGCCCCAAGAACAAGCGCATATTGCCTCCGTTATCCTGGATGAAATCCGTACCCTGCCCGTCGAGCCTTTTGGGCTGCCGCTCCCCCGGGACCCGCGCTTGCAACGCATTGCTCGCGCCCTGATTGCCGACCCCAGCAACAACCAGGGCATGGAGCACTGGGCGAGCTGGGCAGCGGTCAGTCTGCGTACCTTAAGCCGCCGTTTCGTGACAGAAACCGGCTTTAACTTCACCGCCTGGCGGCAACGTGCCCGCCTGATGCGCTCCCTGGAAATGCTGGCGGCCGGTGTTCCAGTAGCCACCATTGCCTATGATCTGGGTTATTCCAGCCCCAGCGCCTTTATCAGCCTGTTTCGGCGCAGCTTTGGGCATACCCCGGCCAATTACCGTCACCAACTTTCAACCTAGCCCCTTCTGCGCTGTACGACGCATCGGAAATGTCATAAAGTGATTGAACGAAAACCAAAACATCACTTTTAGACATAGGACAGCCGGTATGGAAATGCGCCAATTACGGATTTTTTGTGCGGTTGCCGAGCATGGCAGCTTTACGGCCGCTGCCCAGAAGGTACACACCGTGCAATCCAATGTCACCATGCGCGTCAAAGAGCTGGAGGCAGAGCTGGAACAGCAATTGTTCATACGCCAGAAAAGCGGCGTGGTGCTAACTGCGGCTGGCCATACTTTTCTGGACTACGCCCGCCGTATCTTGCAACTGACCGACGAAAGCCGTGCGGCCCTGCAAGACACGGGCACGCCCAGCGGTCTGCTGCGCCTGGGTTCCATGGAAACCACGGCTGCCATCCGCCTGCCCCAGGTTCTGATCCAATACCGCGAGCGCTACCCCCAGGTTCAGTTGTCCTTACAAACCGGCACCACGGCAGAGCTGATTAAAGCCATCGAGACCCACCAGCTAGATGGTGCTTTTGTCGGTGGTTTTCATCAAAACCCGGCCCTGATTCAAGAAGAGGTGTTTGAGGAAGAGCTGGTGCTGGTCAGCAGCAAGACGGTGGAATCCTTGTCTGCCCTGATCGAAACAATCCCCCAACAAACGGTTCTGGTCTTTAGAACCGGCTGCTTTTACCGCTCTACGCTGGAACACTGGTTTTACCAGGCCGGGCTGGTGCCCAACCAGATCATGGAAATGGGGACGCTGGACGGTATTCTGTCCTGCGTGGCCTCGGGCATGGGCATTACCTTGCTGCCCAAAGCCATCGCCCAGAACAGCAGCTTGCGCTTGCCCGTGCAATGCCACGAGCTGCCGCCTGAGCTTGCGCGGGTGAAAACCGTGTTTATCCGTCGTGCCGATACCAATCCTGGCTCGGCCCTGCGCAGCTTTGTGGCCCTGGCTCAAGCGCAGTTCGCCCAATTGCCCAAGCCAGATCAAGGCCATGCCGAACTGTCTGATCTCACTGAGCAACCTGTGGATCTGTTCAACAGCGTCGCACAGACCTTGCCACAGTAAGCCATCAAGGCAGCCCCAAAACCAGCTCCGCAACCCGCTCTGCCGCTGGCACAATGCTGTGAATCTTGCCCACGCCCTGACCAGCATACAAAGACAGTTTCCTGGCCATTCTGTCCTTGTCAATCGCCCGCGCCCCGCCCCCGACCCAACGCAGCACATTCCACTTGTCGCGGTTGGGAATCACACGATGCGGGGTGCCATAGGGCCAGCCAAAGGAATAGCCGGTGCGATATTGCGTATCGTCCGTACTGGCTTGCAGAATCTTTTGCTTGTAGAGCGGGTGTGCATTGGACTCCTCGCTGGCCAGAAAGGCCGTGCCCACCAGTACACCAGAAGCCCCCAGAGTCATGGCCGCCCTGACATCCTGGCGGGTAACAATTCCGCCTGCTGCCAGTACGGGACGGCCCTGCGCACCGTCCAGAATTGCAGGTAGTAAAGACATCAGGCCAATCGTGCCGCGATTCAGGTGACCACCGCCCTCACTGCCTTGGGCGACGATAATGTCGGCCCCCTGCGCCATCGCTTGGCGAGCCAGTGCCACCGTGCCGGTTTGCACCATCACGATCATGCCGGCGTCTTTGGCGCGGGGAATCAGGTCGGCGCAATAGTCCTCGGCATAGAACAGCGACAAGATGCGGGGCCGCTCCTGCAAGATCACCTGGAACTGGGCCTCGAACACTTCCGGGCCACCAAACTGCGGCACGATATTCACCCCAAAAGGCCGGTCCGTCAGCGCTTTGGTTTCCCGCAGCCAGTTACGCAGCATCAAGGGAGCCAGACGCAAGCTGCCCAGCACGCCCACCCCGCCCGCATTCGCTACCGCCGCCACCAATGGTGGCCCTGAAATCGCAGCCATGCCCGCCAAAAAGATCGGGTATGGCACACCACACATCTGCGTGATGACATTGCCCGCAAAGACTCGGTTTGCTTCGCTCATGATTTACAACTCCACCTGTTTGCCCAGCATGCGCCGCAGGGCCAGATTTTTGAGCACAACATGGTTTTTGAATGCCCCGAAAAGGTGCAAGGCCAACCCCACTAAAAAGGCAGTGGCGCCAATATTGAACAACACATCGACCACGGCTTTGAGCTGCTCATTCGGGCTGATCAAGGTCGGCAAGGCCAGACCACCGGGCAGTTCCACCGCCACCCCCGCTGCCGCTCGGGACAGCCAGACAGCAACGGGCAGCAGCACCATCGCCAAGGCCAGGGCTATCGCCACTGAACGGGCCACTATCACCTCTACCGGATTGGGCGAGCCCACCGGCAAGGGATGAAAAGACGTCACCCGCGCCCAGAAACGGTAGATGGAGATCAGGAACAGCAGCGTCCCCAGCAGATTTTGCAACAGCACCAGCCGCGCCTCACCGGGGCTTTGGGCGATGGCCACCCCCAAACCCAGAATGGAAAACAGCAAGGCCGCAATAAGCCAGTGCAACACAATCGTGATGGGCGAGAACCTGAGTCCGTTGTCTCGCAGTTGCATGATTAGCTCCTTGAAAAGGTCATCGAGGACAAGTCCTTTACCGTGCAATACCCAACGTGATACGTCGTGGGCCGCCTACCCAACACGCACAAGCGGCCAGCTTCGGTCATCACCTTGCCTCCTGCTGGTCTGGGCCTGGGTCACGGTGTCCTCAGAGCCTTGGCTCTGCCAAGGACCGGCGTTTAAGAGCCTTGACGATAGGCGCAGCCATCAATCAAGTAAAATGATGAATATTGATAAATAAAATCTTTTTTAGTGATCGATGAACAGATAGTTTTCCTCATGCCCTCACGCGGCAGACGGGCAACCCTCATCATCTCAGCCCTCTGGCACTGGCTCCTACCTGCAGGCCGTCTGCAAGTACGCCTAAAGCTCGTCCAGACCACGCTTATAGGGATCGCCTTTTAATCATTATTAATGATCCATAAATTCACTATTCATCATTTTACTTGATCCACTCAGTCTTCTATCTTCCCTATGGATAGCGCCGCTATCTCAACCTCAAACTAGGAGACTGATACCGTGACTCACCCTGCTGCCTATCTCGTTGACTGTACAAATAGCCACGTCTTGCCTGGCTTTTGATTTGTATGTTGACAGACGCTCAACGCGACATCATCAAGGCGGCTGTGCCGCTGCTGGCAAGCGACGGTGAAGCCTTGACCACCTATTTTTATGAATTGATACTGCGCGACTCCCCACCGCTGAGTCCCTTGGCCAGCCAGATCACCAACAATCGCGTTGCTCTCCAAATCCAGTCCGAGCGTGCCCCACATGCGGACACTTTCCTGCTGCAAGCCCTACGCGAAGAGCTGAGCGAGAGAATGGCCAGCAACGAGCTTATCGATGAATGGGCCGCCGCTTACCAGCAACTATCAACCTTGCTCATCGAAGCCGAACGCCTGATGTACGACGATATGGCTATCACTCCCGACGGCCTTGCAGACCGCACTTCCTATCAAGAATGACCCACCATGCCACTACTGAAATTTGACCTGATCCAAGGCCGCAGCGACGACGAACTACGCCAGCTACTGGACACCACGCACCAAGCCATGGTGCACGCCTTTGATGTTCCTGCCAGCGACCGCTACCAATGCGTCACCCAGCACCGTCCCGGCGAGCTGGTGCTGGACGACACCGGCCTGGGTTACCCTCGCAGCGACAAAGTAGTGCTGCTGCATATCGTGTCCCGCCCCCGCAGCGAGAGTCAGAAAGTCCAGTTCTACCGTTTGCTGGCAGAGCGACTGGAACAAAACTGTGGCGTATCACCCGATGATCTGATCATCGCCCTGGTCGAGAACAGCGATGCAGACTGGTCCTTCGGGCGTGGGCGAGCGCAGTTTTTGACGGGGGAGTTGTAGGCGAAAGACAGGTATACTCGCCCAGACCGTTTTAACAAGAACGGTCTTTTCACCGAGGGGAGCCTGGCGAGCAGGCTGAGAAACTGCCCGAGCAGATTGCACCGCAGTGACCCGTTGAACCTGATCCGGGTCATGCCGGCGAAGGGACGGGTATGTACCTGCTCGCCGCTTGCTGCCGGATGGCTATCCTTGACTAGGAGTTGCTATCTTGTCGTCTGACCACTCTCCCGCCCCCGTCGGCCCGGTTGCCGCCACCCTGGCTGCCGTCATCCGTCAAGACCAGATTTTGCTGATACGCCGCGCCAATCGGCCCGATGCCGGACGCTGGGCCTTTCCGGGCGGCAAAATCCGCGCGGGCGAAACCATCATGGCGGCGGCCCATCGGGAGTTGGCCGAAGAAACCGGCATACAAGGCCAGGCCTTGCAGGTCTTTGATGCGCTGGATGTGTTTGACCGCGAGCCCAGCACCACACCCTTGGCCTATTCACACTTCATTCTGATTGCTGTGCTGTTTCGCTGGCAGCAAGGTGAGCCACAGGCAGGCGATGATGCCCTGGACGCACGCTGGTTCAGCAATGCGGAACTGAACAGTCTGGATGTGGCACACAGTTTTGACGTCGTCCGAGTTGCCCGTCAGGCATTGGCATTGGCTGCCACTCAAGATCAAGCAGGCCAAGCATGATTCCGAATGTATTGAGTATTGCGGGCACAGACCCGACCAGCGGCGCTGGTATTCAGGCTGATCTGAAAGCCATGTACGCCTTGGGCGCCTACGGCATGAGCGTAATTACAGCCGTGGTCGCGCAAAACACCCAGGGCGTGCGGCGTTTTGTGGCGCTGGAGCCGGACTTTGTGGCGGACCAGTTGGACGCGGTGTTTGAGGATGTGCGCGTGGATGCCATCAAGATCGGCATGATCGCCAACGTAGGGATTGCGGAAGCGATTGCAGACCGCCTGCACCATCACGGCCTGGACTGCCCGATTGTGCTGGACCCGGTCATGGTTGCCAAAAGCGGGAACCGTTTGCTCAGCCCCGAAGCCGTCTCCGTGGTGCGCGACAAGCTGCTGCCCATGTGTACCCTGCTCACCCCCAACTTGCCCGAAGCAGGCGATTTGCTGCAAAAACCGGAACCCGCCTCGCTGCAAGAAATGCACAGCACTTTAAAGGAGTTGTGCTTGCTGGGCCCTGAATGGGTGCTGCTCAAGGGCGGCCACCTGGACGGCCCGGACAGTGTGGATCTGTTGCAAGGTCAAGGGCAGAGCCATGCTTTTCAGTCGCCCCGCATCCCGACACGCAACACACATGGCACGGGCTGCTCACTATCTTCTGCCATTGCGGCCCTGCTACCGGGGCGCAGCGTGCCAACTGCGGTGGGTTTGGCCAAGGAATACCTGAATGGCGCTTTGGCCGCTGCCGACCAATTGCAGATCGGCCTGGGGCAAGGTCCGGTGCATCACTTCCATGCTTTATGGCCTCTCAAGTAAGCTCTCCCCCATTACAACTGATCGCTATGCGATATTCAGTCTGACTGCCCTGCGGTTTTACGAGTGCGAACAGTCAAGCGGCTCCATTGAATGAAACAAACACTACAGCACAGTGGGATTGGGCACATCCCCATACACTTCTTTGGGATCAAAGGTCTTGGCGGACTCCACAAAGACCAGATCCTGACCTTTGCTATGCTCGGCACCCACCGGCACCTGCCGGTAGAAACAGGAGTAATAGCCCACGTGGCAACTGGCTCCGGAACCGGCTACCCGCACACGTAGCCACACCGCGTCCTGGTCGTCGTCGATACGCATTTCCTCTACCGTCTGCACCAGTCCGCTGCTGGCACCTTTATGCCAGAGCATTTGACGCGAGCGGCTCCAGTAATGGGCTTGCCCTGTCTGTATGGTTTTTTCCAGGGCTTCCCGATTCATGTAACCCAGCATCAAAACCTCGCCATTGCTAGCGTCTGTCGTGATGCAAGCAATCAAGCCATGCTCATCAAACTTGGGAGCCAGTTCGTGGCCCTCTTCCACTTGCTCTACCGAAATTCGGCGTCTTATTTGTACTGCCGTATTTTCAGCAGACCTAGTTTCTTGTCCTTTAGTCTTCACGTTTCTTCCTTGTCATCATGGGTTCCGGGCGATATTCGCAATCCGGTGTCAGGCAACGGCCATACAGCACATGGCTATGTTCCAGAACCTGAAAGCCCCGTTCTTGAGCAATCGCTTTTTGTCGCTGCTCAATAGCTTGGTCATGAAACTCCTGCACACGTCCGCAGTCCGTGCAGATCAGGTGATCATGGTGTTCGCCGTCATCCAGCTCATACAGCGCCCGGCCAGATTCAAAATAAACCTGCTTTAGCAAGCCTGCCTGTTGCAACTGGGTCAACACACGGTAGACTGTCGCCAGGCCGATCTCGCTGCCTTGTCGTATCAATTGGCGATACACATCGTCTGCCGTCAAATGACGAATACCGGGGGCCTGGAATATCTCAAGAATCTGGATACGGGCTGTGGTCACCTTCAAGCCACGCTCTTTAAGCTCTTTTGAATCCGTCATGGCGCACTCCTGATTGAATGGGCGGCTAAGGGACGTCCAGAAAACGCAGCGGCCTGCCTTGCGCCTGCCCTTCCAAGGCTTCATCACGAACCACACAATGGCCGCGCACAATGGTGTGAATTGGCCAGCCTACAACGGGCATACCGTCGTAGGGAGACCAGCCGCTGACACTGGCAATCCAGTCATTGCGGATACGGCGGCGTGCCTTCAAATCCACAATGCTGAAATCCGCATCAAAGCCCACAGCGATGCGTCCCTTGCCTTCCAGACCAAAAATCCGGGCAGGCCCGGTACTGCTCAAATCCACCAGCCGTTGCAGACTCAAGCGACCTGCATGGACATGGTTCAACATCACGGGTAGCAAGGTCTGCACGCCGGTCATGCCGCTGGGTGAAGCGGGATAGGCTTGGGATTTCTCCAGCAAGGTATGCGGCGCGTGATCGCTACCAATGACATCCACCACACCCGAGCGGATCGCCTGCCACAGCGCATCTTGATGAGCTTGCTCGCGCACCGGCGGATTCATTTGCGCCAAACTGCCCAGACGCTCATAGCATTCAGGGGCTTGCAAACTGAGATGATGCGGGGTCACCTCTACGGTCACGCGGTGTTTGTGGGCGGCCAGAAACTGCATTTCCTCTGCACTGGACACATGCAGCACATGCAAGCGGCGATTCACCTCTGCCGCCAGACGAACAATGCGTTGCGTGGCCTTCAAGGCACTTTCCACATCACGCCAAACCGGATGTTGGCGCACGTCGCCGCTATCCAGAGCGATCTGTTTGCGCTCACGCAGCCTGGCCTCATCCTCCGCATGCACCGCCAGCCGTCTACGGCCATGACGCAAGATACGCCGCAGGACGTCGTCCTCATCCGCCAACAGGTCTCCAAAAGAGCTGCCCATAAAGACCTTGATGCCTGCGCAGCCTGGAAGCTGCTCCAACTCCTGCAAAGACTCGGCATTCAAGGCAGAGCCACCGATATAAAAGGCGTGATCACACCAGCTACGGCCTTGAGCAGCATCCAGCTTGGCTTGCAAGTCAGTGGCTCCCAAGGTCAAGGGATGGGTGTTGGGCATCTCGAAAACCGCCGTCACCCCGCCCAGGACCGCGCCCCGTGTACCCGCTTCCAGATTCTCTTTGTGCTCCAGCCCCGGCTCTCGGAAATGCACCTGGCTGTCGATTACCCCTGGCAATACGTGCAGGCCACTAAGATCCAGCACGCAGTCCGCACTCCAGCCGGGCTGCAAATCGCCCAGAGCCATAATCCGACCTTGCACACAGGCGATATCGATAGGCTCGGCCCCGTTAGGGGTCATTACCGTACCGCCACAGAGCAGCAAATCAGCATGGCGCAGATTATGCCGCTTGGTCGTTTCTGCGGTCCGGGAGAGAGGGGCCTTCGGGATTGCTGGTGTCATTGTTTTGCCTTTGCGGCTTCTGCATCCAAAGCGGCTTGCGCCTCCAAACGAATCCGCTCCATCATGTGAAACAGGCCATTGGCACGATTCGGTGACAAGTGCTGCTCCAGTTCAATTGCCTGTAAAAAGTCAGGGGGATGGGACAGGATTTCTTCAGGCAAACGCCCCGAATACACCTTCCTCAATAACGCCAACAAGCCGGTGACGATGGCGGAATCACTACGAGCTTGAAAAAACAGCTTGTGATCACGCAATTCAGAGATCATCCAGACCTGTGCCTGACAGCCATGCAAGCGGTTCGCCTGCGTACGCCATTTTTCTGGGAAGTCCGGCAAGGAGCGTCCCAGATCAATCAGATATTCGTAGCGCGCCACCCAGTTACCCAGGCACTGGAAACTGTCCACGATGGATTGCTGCGCCTGGAGTATGGACTCTTCTGGTACTGCCCCCTTATCCACGGCCATCTCCTGAATGCTTGGGCGTTTGGCTACCCTGATCGCCACGAGCCGGAACAGGGTCATGCCCGCCCGGATGCCAGGGGTGACAACGGACAATACGCCGTGCGGCCAGCCAGCTTCCTTTGAGTGGGCCGTGCGTCTGCAAGGCTTGGATCGCATATTGCGAACAAGTCGGATAAAAGCGGCAACGTGGCCCCAGCAATGGGCTGATAAAAAGCTGATAGCCGCGAACCAGCAAGATCAGGGCAGAGGCAAGAAAGGTTTTCATCGCCGCTCCGATACACGGAAGCGAACCACTCGCTCAGACGGATTAATCGTGATCTGGTTTGCCCTCTCCAGCGGCAAGGACGCCTGAGGGTGCAGTTGTGTTTGGCAAGGATTGATAAATACTAAAACACTCATGGCGCCACGCCCCCGTTCAATCGCGCAAAAGGCGTCTCTGACATCAAAGGCGTTTTAAACGCCACCGCATCATGGGGGTGCAAACTCTCCAGATGGCGGACCTGAATGCCAGCGTTCTGATAGTCCACCAAGGCCGCTTCTATACGACGCGCCGCGTCCTCCACAAACATCAGATTCTGGCCATTCAAGGCCGCAAAGGCTTGCTCATCGGCCCGTTTGACGGCCGTTTGCAAAGGTGTTGCCAGTGCCTTCTCGACACGATCAATCAAGGCTAAAAATCCGAAATCCTCGCTATCTTCCGATACCTGAACCTGAACCAGAGCCTGACTGCGCTGGCTGTGCGCAGTAGCCAGGCTGGCGTGCTTGTGCAGCCAGGCCGCTACCTCCTCAGCACGCAAGTCAGGCTGCCGTCCAAAGGCCTGCATAAAGCCCTGTTCAATCAATTGCCGAGCCAGCGCAGCGGAACAAGGACAGGTCGACGAATAGCCAATCTGAACCTGCATTTTGCACACAAAACTGCCGTCCACGAGACGGGCTTCCAGCACAACGGGATAGGACTTCCATCCTGCCAAGTCCTGCGTCACCAGGGCAGGCCGTCGCAGCAATAAATCAAAGCTGAAACCCAGTCGCGCACTGCGCGTGCCGCAGTCCTCCTGGCTATCCACCATGCTTTGCAAAAGACGCCGCAGCCCCAACAGCGACAAGGCCTGTTCTGGTGGCACGTCATTGAGCAAGCGATACAGCCTGGACATGTGTATCCCTTTCACATGTGCCAGCGGCAAATCAACCTGGGCATCGACACGCGCATGAAGTTGGCGCGTATAGCCCGGTTCGACCACGGTAATAGGTAAATCGATTCCCTCCATGCCCACCCAGGACAGCGGAGTCAGGCCATAAGTGGAATCGTTCAAAGCCGGGTCGGGAAGGACAACAGTCATACTCAACATCCAATCAAAAGGTCTTGCCCAAGCCGACAGGGACTAGGCAAGACCTCATTCCATCAAGGCCAGTCTGAGAACGGATTCGTCCATGTTGTCCAGGTGCTGGGACCGCTGGCCATTTCTTCATCACTTAACAGGCAGGCATCGAAACGGGCACGCAATGCGGCCTCGTCCATATCCATGCCAATCAGAACCAGCTCCTGACGCGCGTCCCCGACGCGCTCATCCCATTTTTCCTTGATCAGGGCTACCGCTTCGGGGTCTTCCGGCCAACGTTCGGGCGGCATGGAAGCCCACCAGTAACCCGCCACGTGATAGCGAGCCACCGCACCCGCCTGTGACCAGGAACCGGCCAAGGTCGGGAAATTCGCCAACCAGAAAAAGCCTTTGGAACGCACCACGCCGGGCCATTCGCTTTCAACGAGCTCCAGAAAACGCTGCGGATGGAACGGGCGGCGGGCGCGGTACACAAAATTGCCTATGCCGTACTCCTCCGTTTCCGGGGTGTGAGTGCCACGCAATTCCTGCAACCAACCGGGGGCTTTGGATGCCTCTTCAAAATCGAACAAACCGGTGTTAAGTACGCGATCCAAGGGCACCTTGCCGAACTCGGCTGTTTCAATACGAGCACGGGGATTAAGGCTATTCAGAATTGCCATCAGGCGTTCACGCTCTGGTTCGCTGATCAAGTCAATCTTGTTCAGAACCAGCACATCACAGAACTCGATCTGCTCAATCAGCAGGTCCACGACGGTGCGCGCGTCGTCTTCTCCCAGAGATTCGCCACGGGACTGAATACTGTCTTGCGAACTGTAATCGCGCAGAAAGTTAAAAGCGTCTACCACCGTGACCATCGTATCCAAACGAGCGACCTCACCCAGGCAACGACCATCCTCGCCTTCAAAGGTGAAGGTTTCAGCCACGGGCAGCGGCTCTGAAATACCGGTGGACTCAATGACCAGTTGATCAAAACGCCCTTCCTTGGCCAGACGGTCGACCTCCAGCAACAAGTCCTCACGCAAGGTGCAGCAAATACAACCGTTACTCATCTCCACCAGCTTTTCATCCGTGCGCGATAGCTCCGCCCCACCATCACGGACCAGAGCGGCATCAATATTGACCTCACTCATATCGTTCACGATGACGGCGACACGGCGGCCTTCGCGATTGTTCAGGATGTGGTTCAGCAAAGTCGTCTTGCCCGCTCCCAGAAAACCGGACAAAACCGTTACGGGAATGCGGGCCGAGGGATCGACCGGCGTGTTATCGGGGTTCATCGTCATTTCTCTTCGTCCTTGAGCCATCAATGGGCGGTTCCTTGCAAAGGACTCTCGCCAATTATGAGATGTTATAACATAACAATAATTGTTCAGGAAAAAACCCTCTTGTAAGGAGGGCTTGAAGAGCAGGACGGAGAAACTGGTTCTCACAAAGCGACGTAGCAGGGATCAGGAAGCAGGTGTCAGGTGTCAGGTGTCAGGTGTCAGGTGTCAGGTGTCAGGTGTCAGGTGTCAGGTGTCAGGTGTCAGGTGTCAGGCACATAGCTTAGCTCTGTTTGTATTGCGCGCCACTGCTTGAACAAATCAGCCCGATGCCGAGGATAAGACTCTTCCAGACTGACCAATCCTCGTATCCTGTCCGTGCGGAAGTGCCGGAAATCCCCTTTCAATTCACACCAGCCCACCAGAATCCGAAAGTGCTGAAAGTAGCCCAAGGAAAAAGGCCAGATCACTCTCTCCGATTCTTGCCCTGCCCCATCTATGTAGGTGATGCGCAGCTTGCGCTGCAAACGAATCGCTGTACGCGCAATGCCAAGATCAACACGCTCAGTATCCTGAATCACCCTGGGCCCAACCCGCAAAGCGGTACTGTCCAGGCTGTCTCTCAAGCTATCCGGCAAGACCGTCGAGATCTTGGCCATGGCATCGCCAGCCGCTTTGATCAGCGGTTCATCCGCGAACTTTTCTACCCAGCGAAAGCCCAGTATCAAGGCCTCCAGCTCCGCTTGAGAAAACATCAAGGGTGGCAGCATGAAACTGGGGCGTAGCACATAGCCCACGCCAGGTTCCCCTTCTATATCAGCACCTTGTGCCTGCAAGGAAGCAATATCTCTATACAGCGTCCGAATACTGATGCCCAGCTCTTGAGCCAGCCGCGCACCGCTCACCGGACGCTTATGTCGGCGTAGCACTTGTAAAAGGGAAAAAAGTCGTTCCGCTCGGGCCATGCTAGATACTGCCATTTTTTGGCAGTATGGTCACCCATAATGATCTGCTCAATAACCATGTTGGAGCGATCATGAATCACCCAAATCTTTTGCTACTCTACGTCCAAGACCCCGCCGCCAGCCGCCTTTTCTACGAAAAACTGCTACAAAAAGCGCCTGCTGAATCCTTCCCCACCTATGTCGCCTTTGAGCTGAACAAAGGCTTGACGCTGGGCTTGTGGTCTACCCAGGCAGCCAGCTTTGTATCATCCGGAACCGGCCATCGCTCCGAGCTCTCTTTTTTAGTAGACGATGATGCGGCTGTTGATCAACGGCATCAAACCTGGGTAACAGCGGGTATCCCCATAGAGCAGGAACCCAAGACAGCCGTTTTTGGGCGCACATTTGTCGCTCTGGATCCCGATGGGCACCGACTAAGGGTCTGCACGGCAGCGTAAAACGGAAGCTGCCTTGCCTGCAAAGCCGCCAAGATCAAGCAACAAGGGCTATCCAAGACTTAGTCCTGATAGCCCTTTGCTCACTCCATACTTAGTAAGCCGCACCAATCAATCTGCCACCATCGCTCTACGCATGATTTTCTGCGTGACTGACAAGGACGTTGTCATTCCCAAAGTGCCGTAATGCGCCCCCCAAGTTCCAAGCTCCCCGGAACTACGCGTACTTAAAAACACATCCGCCACTTCCTGCGGGCTATAGCGCAACAGCTCAGCGGCCTGCAAAACACGGGCGACGGCTTCGGTCATAGGGCGGGCCAGGAACTCATCCTCAATCGCGGCTCTCACCAGACGTTCAGTGTGCTGTACCAGGGCATCGAAGCGCTTGTCTTGCCCGGCCAAGGGTCTGATTTCATTGAAAACCGCCTCCACCGTGAGCGGATCTCTGATCATGGCGCGCCGCACATCCATACACATCATATTGGCCGTCCCTTCCCAAACGCTGTTCAAGGGGGACTCTCGATACACACGAGCCATGGGGTTTTCTTCAATAAAGCCATTGCCGCCGTGACACTGCAATGCCTCGTTCGCAATAGAGGGCGCGCGCGAGCAATTGAAGTATTTAGCCGCAGGCGTGGCCACCCGCGCCAGCAGCCTTTCGTGTTCACTGCCTTGCATCAGGTCAGTGGCCTTGGCGACTCGCAAGGACATCAAGGTTGCCGCTTCCACTTCTACCGCCATATCCGCCAGCACATTGCTCATCATGGGTCGGTCGGCAATAGAGGTCCCAAAAGCCTTGCGTGATGTGGTGTGACGCAGGGCCAAGGTCAGCGCCTGCCGCATTAACCCCGCCGAGCCAATCGCAAAATCCAGACGTGTCAAATGCGAGTGCGACAGAATTTCCCGAATACCGCGCCCTTCTTCCCCTACCCGAATTGCCAGCGTGCCCGCATACTCCACCTCACTGGATGCGTTCGAGCGATTACCCGCCTTGTCCTTCAGGCGCTGCACAAAAAAACGGTTATAGCTGCCGTCCGGCAAGGTACGGGGCAAGAAGAAACACGTGACACCCCCATTGACCTTGGCCAGCGTAAAAAAACCATCGGACTGCGGCACCGAACAAAACCATTTATGCCCCGTCAGCTCATACCAATGCGCCGTGGCACCGTGATAATCCACACTATGGGAGAAGCGCGCGGTCGTCTGCGTCTCGCGCAGATCTGAGCCGCCCTGCTTTTCTGTCATCGCATAACCAATCACCACCGAGGGCTTGTCCCCCACTTCGCGGCGACTGTATTCATAGCGTGTCCCTTTGAGCTTGTCCGCCCAGATCGCCAAAGCAGGCTCGGCCTCGAAACCGGCATAAGCCGCATAAGCCATGCCAGTCGGGCAGCCCGTACCGTGCTCCACCTGATTCCACAGATAGGACAAGACGGCGCGGGCGAAGTGGCCGTTTGCCTCTTGGGTACGCCAGCTTAAATTGGGCACCTCGTGCTGCCAGGCCAGGCCCATCAACTCATGCCAGCTAGGGTGAAATTCCAACCAATCAATCCGGTTGCCGAAGCGATCATGCGTTTTAAGCTCAGGAATATGGCGGTTCGCCAAACGAGCCAGTTCCTGCACATTCTCATCACCAGCTACCGCCCCCAAAGCCTGACAGCGCGATGCGGCCCAAGGGGCTTCACGGCTGATGGCATCACGTAAAACCTGATCGCCCGTAAAAGCATTGAAACCACTGGCGGGCAAGGCCTGATTCAAAACCTGATGTGTGCTGTAACGATCCTCGGGCGCATTCAACATGCTGAGGGAAAGCGGCTGGTTCATGGTTGTCTCCAAACTGTTTTTCTAAGACGTGGCAGAAAGGACTGCCACACTGGCACACGCCATCTGGGCAATCTGGTCAGCCAGCGCGGCCACTTGGCGCTGGTAACTGTCCGTGCCATCGTGCTGCTGACGGCTTAAAGGAGAAAGCGGGCCAATCAACCCTTCCATGAAACCGCCCACAATGACGGTCGCCGCAATATCGGGCTGCACATCCTGGCGCATTTCCTGCGCGTCCTGGCCTGTGGAAACAATGGAGTGGATGACCTGGCTGATCGCGGCGCGGTACACCAGACGAGCCGCGTCGATTTCCTTGTCGCAAGGCTCGGCAATCAAGGCATAGGCCAAACGAGGATTACGCATGGCACGTTTCACAAAAGTGGAGACAGCGGCATGCAGGCGCAACATGGAAGAACCATCGGCCTGTGCAATGTCCGTGAGCACATCGACCTCGCGCTGGGACACCAGCGACAGGACTTGCGCGAACAGCTCGGCTTTGGAGGGGAAGTAACGATAGACCGTCCCCGTGGCAATACCGGCAGCGGCCGCCACACTGGCCACCTGCGCTTCCTGCCAGCCTCCTTCACTGACCAAAGCGCGAGCGGCTTCCAGGATACGGCTGCGATTGTCTTGCAGACGGGCTTGAACGGCGGGGGTTTGACGGTAGGCCATAAAGAAGTGAACCAAAATTCATTACATGAGTGAATCCTAGTTCATTTCTTTGTCATGGACAAGAATTTCTTTAATCAGGGGTGTAAATAGACTCGCCTACTGGCATTGCAGGCTGCTCGGGAGCATCTGTTATTTGAAACCCAGTCCCTAGAGCCTAGGGTTTGGCGTTTGGGCAGTGGAATTACTCATCGCTCTGCCCTTTCTTCCGCCTGTCCTCCCTTTATGCCCGACCCGCCTTAACACCAGGAGCACTGAAGAAACAAACCCAAGACCCCCAGCAGACCTCCGAAACACGCAGCATTATGTTGCCAAGGCCGGCGCACATGGAAGGATCAACACAATCAGTCGCCCCAATAAAACTGCCCCCAGTCACAGCGATGGCAAAGCCATCAATACTGTTTGCTGAGGGCAGTCTGAACGAGCTAGCGTGCAGGCATCAAGCCTATCAGGCCGACAGTTCCTTACGAACGATTTCAGCACCGGCGCTCAGGGCGTGCAACTTGCCGCGAGCCACGGCACGTGGCAAAGGTGCCATACCGCAGTTGGTGCAGGGGTACAGCTTGTCCGCGTCTACAAACTTCAGCGCCTTGCGCAGTGTATTGGCCACTTCGTCAGCGGTTTCGATCACGTTGGTGGCTACGTCAATGGCGCCAACCATCACTTTCTTGCCACGGATCAGTTCGATCAAATCCATAGGAACATGGGAGTTCTGGCATTCCAGGGAAATGATGTCGATCTTGGATTGCTGCAGCTTCGGGAAGGACTCTTCGTACTGACGCCATTCCGAACCCAGCGTCTTTTTCCAGTCCGTGTTGGCCTTGATGCCATAGCCGTAGCAGATGTGCACAGCGGTTTCGCACTTCAGACCTTCAATGGCTCGTTCCAGAGTCGCAATACCCCAGTCGTTCACTTCGTCAAAAAACACGTTGAAAGCGGGCTCGTCAAACTGGATGATATCCACGCCTGCAGCCTCCAGCTCTTTGGCTTCCTGGTTCAGGATCTTGGCAAATTCCCAAGCCAATTTTTCACGGCTCTTGTAGTGGTTGTCGTACAGCGTATCGATCATGGTCATGGGGCCAGGCAGCGCCCATTTGATCGGCTGCGAGGTTTGCTGACGCAAGAATTTGGCATCATCCACAAACACGGATTTGGGACGAGTCACGGCACCCACAACGGTAGGAACACTGGCGTCGTAACGGTCACGAATACGCACAGTCTCGCGCTTTTCGAAGTCCACACCTTCCAGATGTTCGATGAAGGTGGTGACGAAGTGCTGGCGGGTTTGTTCGCCGTCGCTAATCAGATCGATACCGGCGTGCAATTGTTCTTGCAGGGACAGACGCAGTGCATCCTTCTTGCCTTCGACCAAGTCCTCACCGTCCAGTCTCCAGGGCGACCACAACTTCTCGGGTTCAGCAAGCCAGGAGGGTTTGGGCAAACTGCCAGCGGTGGAGGTGGGTAGCAATTTTTTCATAATTAAATAACCTTGTTGTTTTTGATGAATCAAAGCGCGTAACTGGCTGCCCATTGATCAAGAATCACTTTGTATGGCTTGATAAAACTTTCTTCGGTAAACCGGCCCTGCTCAACCGCCAGACGACTACGTTCTTCGCGATCGTAGACAATTTGCGTGATCGAGTGATCGGCATTTTTCAGGCTGGGCTGATAGCGCATTCCTGCGGCCGAGTTGGCATTGTAAATCTCGGGGCGATAGATTTTCTGAAATGTTTCCATCGTGCTGATGGTACTGATCAATTCCAGATTCGTGTAGTCACTGAGCAAATCACCACGGAAGTAAAAAGCAAAGGGCGCAACGCTATTTGGGGGCATGAAATAGCGAACCCGCAGTCCCATTTTTGCGAAGTACTCATCCGTAGGCGAAAACTCATTTTGCTGATACTCAATGCCCAATACCGGATGCTGGTTCCCCGTACGGTGGTAGACCTTGCTGCTGGACACGCTCAGGCAAATCACGGGGGACTTGTTGAAGTTTTCTTGGTACAGCGCAGAATTCACGAAAGACTTAAACAGTTTGCCGTGCAAATCACCAAAGCCTTCCGGGGCGCTGAAGCCATTTTTGTTCTTGTTGTGCTCCTGCAGAACCACGCTGAAGTCGTAGTCACGCACATACGAAGAGAAGTTATTGCCGACAATCCCGTCGATACGCTTGTTTTCTTTGTGATCGACGATATTGGTTTTCAGGATTTCAATGGTAGGGAAAGTGGAACCATTACCTTCAACATCAATATCAACAGAGACAATATCTAGTTCGACCGAATAACGATCGCCATTAGGATTGTCCCAATGTGCCAGATTGTTGAAGCGATTATTAATCATCGCCAGGGTATTGCGCAAGTTTTGCTGACGGCTTTCACCACGGGCCAGGTTGGCAAAGTTGGTGGTGATGCGTGTGTTATTGGATGGACGGTAGTTTTCATCAAAACGAATGCTCTTGATGCTAAACGCGAATTCTTTATTCATTTTTTATGTATGCCCTGATTTCTGATTTCAATCTCGAATTTATTTTTAGTTAATACGTTGATGTATAAAAATAAATTCATCTTATTTATGTATGCCTTGCGCTGATTGTCTGGCCGACTGCTGGGGCCACACTGTTTGCCCTCTTCTTCCTGGTAGAACCAGAACACAGTGTTGAATCGCCTCCAAAAAAAGTCCCGGCTTTGGCCGGGACTCACCGCCAAAACGGTTCCCGACTCAATCAGGCACTTGCCCGCAAGACTTTGGCTGCCGCCACCATATTGGTCAAAGCCGGAATCACCTCAGCCCATTGACGTGTCTTCAGACCGCAGTCGGGGTTCACCCATAGACGCTCTGCTGGCACGCGCTCGGCGGCTTTCTTCATCAAATTCACAATGTGCTGCTCGGTTGGAATATTGGGCGAGTGAATGTCGTACACGCCGGGGCCGATCTCGTTGGGGTACTGGAAAGTCTCGAAGGCTTCCAGCAACTCCATGTCCGAACGGCTGGTTTCAATGGTGATCACGTCCGCATCCATATCCGCGATGGAGGAAATGATGTCGTTGAATTCCGAGTAGCACATATGTGTATGGATTTGCGTCTCGTCACCCACGCCGTTGGCGGCGATGCGAAAGCTCTCCACCGCCCAGTCCAGATAGCTTTGCCATTGGGATTTACGCAGTGGCAAGCCTTCACGCAAAGCAGCTTCGTCGATCTGGATCACATGCACACCGGCCTTTTCCAGATCCAGCACTTCTTCGCGAATGGCCAGCGCCAGTTGCAGGCAAGAAGCCGAACGAGGCTGATCATCACGCACAAAGGACCAATTCAAAATCGTCACGGGGCCGGTCAACATGCCCTTCATGGGTTTTTGAGTCAGCGACTGGGCGTAGGTAATCCATTCCACCGTCATAGCCTGAGGGCGGCTGATGTCGCCAAACAGGATGGGTGGTTTCACGCAGCGCGAACCGTAGGACTGCACCCAAGCAAACTGAGTGAATGCGTAACCGTCCAGTTGCTCACCAAAGTATTCGACCATGTCGTTGCGCTCGGCTTCGCCATGTACCAACACGTCCAGACCCAGTTTTTCCTGCTCACGCACGCTGCGCTCAATCTCGGCACGCATGGCGGCCTGGTAGCTGTTTTCGTCCAGACGACCCGCCTTGAACTCACTACGAGCACGACGGATTTCTACTGTTTGCGGGAAAGAACCAATCGTGGTGGTGGGGAATGCAGGCAACTTCAAGAACTCAGCTTGCTTGGAAGCGCGCTGTGCGTAAGCACTCTTGCGCTTGCCCAGCTCGGCCGAAATGCGAGCCACCGCCGCCTTCACTGCAGGATTGTTCACTCGAGGCGAGTTGCGACGGGCCGTCAACGCGGCCAGGTTCTCGGCCAGCTCCTCCTTGACAGCCTCACGGCCTTGGCTCAAGGCTTTGCCCAATACGCGCAGTTCGTCCAGCTTTTGCAAGGCAAAGGCCAACCAGGACCTCACATCGGCATCCAACTGTTGTTCGCTGTCCAGATCAACTGGCACATGCAGCAGCGAGCAGGAAGGAGCAATCCACAGACGATCGCCCAATTGCTTGGCGATAGGCTCAACCCAGTCCAGTACGGCGGTCAAATCTGTTTTCCAGATATTGCGACCATTGATCACGCCCAGAGACAAGACTTTCTCGTCACCCAAAAGCTTAAGCAATGCCTCCACGCCATCACGATCGTTGATGGCATCCACATGCAGACCGGCAACAGGCAAGCTGGCGGCCAAAGCAGCATTTTCCAGCAGCTGACCAAAGTACGTCGCTACCAGCAACTTCACGTCAGCAGACTTCAACTGCTGATAAGCGGTCTTGAACGCTTGCTGCCAATCGGCATCCAGCTCGGTAACCAGAACAGGCTCATCAATCTGCACCCACTCCACGCCTGCTTTGGCCAGCGTATCCAGCAATTGAACATACACAGGCAACAAGCGATCCAGCAGGGCCAGCTTGTTGGATTCATCCTTGGCCTTGCCCAGTGCCAGATAAGTCACGGGGCCAATAATCACAGGCTTGGCTTTCACGCCTTGAGCCTTGGCTTCAGCCAGTTGCTCCAGCAAACGCGAGGCATCCAGCTTGAACTGGGTATCAGCCGTAAATTCAGGGACGATGTAGTGATAGTTAGTGTCGAACCATTTGGTCATTTCACCAGCAGCCACACCACCGCAGCAGGCGCCGTGATCTTCCAGACCTTTGGCCGATCGACCCCGTGCTACGCGGAAGTAGTTATCCAGCTCGTCACCCTGAAAGCCCTGAACACGCTCAGGCAAGTTGCCCAGCAAGAAGCTGGCATCGAGCACCTGATCGTAAAAAGAGAAATCGCCCACGGGCACCAGATCCAGACCGGCCTGATTCTCCCAATGACGCTGGCGCAGTTGGGCACCCAGAGCCTTGAGTTCGTCACGCGAAGACTCGCCCTTCCAGTAGGACTCCAAGGCGAACTTCAGTTCCCGTTTGGCGCCAATGCGCGGAAAGCCAAGATTATGAATCGTCGTCATGTGCTGCTCTCAATAGGCCAGTGGATTAAAGAATGACTTGCATTGTAGGAAGCCCAATCAATGAAGTAAAATGGTCTTATCTCACCAACCCATGAATCTCATTCACGTATCATGTTAGAGCGCATCCATCTGGCCGTCGTCCAGCAAGTTGACAAGCAAGGCTCCCTGACCGCCGCCGCCGGCGTGCTGCACGTTACCCAATCCGCCCTTAGCCACACCATGCGAAAACTGGAGCAGCAACTGGGCACCGAAATCTGGCGCCGCGAAGGCCGCAACCTGCAATTGACGCAAGCTGGGCAGTATCTGCTGGCCGTTGCCAACCGCGTCCTGCCCCAGTTGGATCTGGCCGAAGAACGCCTGGGCCAGTTCGCCCAAGGCGAGCGAGGATCACTGCGTATCGGCATGGAGTGCCACCCCTGCTATCAATGGCTGCTGAAGATCGTCTCGCCGTATCTCAGCGCCTGGCCAGACGTGGATGTGGATGTGAAGCAGAAATTCCAGTTTGGCGGCATCGGCGCGCTGTTTGGCTATGAAATTGATCTGCTGGTCACCCCAGACCCGCTCTATAAACCCGGTTTGAAATTTGAGCCCGTGTTCGACTACGAGCAGGTACTGGTGGTCAATAAAGACCATGCCCTGGCGAACGTGGACTATGCCAAGCCCAAGGACCTGGACCGGGAGGTGCTGATCTCCTATCCGGTGGACATAGATCGGCTAGACATCTACAACCAGTTTCTGCTGCCCGCCGGCATCGCCCCCCGACGCCACAAAGCGATTGAGACAACAGACATCATGATGCAGATGGTAGCCAGTGGACGAGGGGTCGCAGCCCTACCCCGATGGTTGGTGCAGGAGTATGCAGAGAAACTGGATGTGGTGCCGGTAAAGCTGGGCAAGCACGGCATCGCCAAGCAAATTTTCCTGGGAATGAGGGAAACGGAAGCAGTGATTGATTATCTGCAGGCGTTTATGGATCTGGCTCGGGGGGCTGGGCCGGACGGCGTGCCAAGCAGTCCTAACGCCTAAGCTCAGGCAGTCAACGCTAAGGCATAAGATGGGCTGCCAATGAGCGGGGTGGCCTCGTTACAAGCCCTCGGCGGGATAATCCGATTGTCAGCGTCCAGGATATTAGGTTTCGTTTGGCAAGATTGAGGGCCTGACGTTGCCAAAGAACAATAGCGATCTGTCAGCTTGCTAGGATGAGGCATTCCGTGTCCTGCACACCCATTAACATGAAACCATCACTGCCGTTTTCAACGATCGTATGCGCCAACGCAATCAGGGAACTGGCTTTTCATCGTTAGCGAGATTCTTGCGAAAGAAAGCAAGCACTGTGCTATTGAGCTCCGTATGGAAGACCTGACGGTCAAACCCAGGGGGATCTGAACAAATTTCGGGGGCCCGCTTCGCCATTTCGGGAGTGCACGGCGCTAAGAAAGCAAAATGTTCGGCAGCAGCCACGGTATGAAACTCGACTCTCTCTGACAATGCGTGAGCGATGGCAGCAACGCTTTCGGGCGTTACGCCATCACCACCCTGCTCAGAGCGCCAGAGTTGCACGGGCA
The DNA here is from genome assembly GCF_050255915.1 of Alcaligenes sp. Taxonomy (NCBI): domain Bacteria; kingdom Pseudomonadati; phylum Pseudomonadota; class Betaproteobacteria; order Burkholderiales; family Alcaligenaceae; genus Alcaligenes; species Alcaligenes sp. Next base: position 138,157 of record NZ_JBFWIQ010000007.1, on the reverse strand, counting down.
CCTTCACATTTTTGAAACTCTCAACCGTGAAAAAATCGCTGAGCGGATCAGCGACCACGGCAGCCTTGATGCGCGGATCATGGGTAAGTGTCAGCAATTCCCCCTGTTTCGCCTGCTCGCAGGCCGGGTTGTCTTTGTGTTTGCATAACAACTCACCAAGTGGATTGGCACCGATGCTAACCAACCCGGTGTAGCCGCCACGTGAAAACCCAAAAAAACCGACACGCTGGGCATCAAGCTTGGAAGCATCGGGCCATGAGTCAAGCATGAAGTCAATCAAACGCCTGATATCAGTTGGCCTTTCGATCAACACAGACAGGTCTCCGTAACGCCTTGGATTCAGTGCATTGTCACCATGATTAATGGCTGCAACGACAAAACCCGCATTCGCCAAGGTCTCGGCGATGCCCCAATGACCAAGAAACGTGCCACCCCAACCGTGCGAGATCACCACGAGCGGAAGATGGCGACCGACGACTGGGCAATCCTTGGCAACGGACATGACGTAAGGACCAATCTTTACCTCCTCCAAGGGCTGCGAACATGGATACCAGACAGCACCTTTTAGTGCAGGACTATCCGATTCGGCCGGAATTTCAATACGATGAAAGCCAGCCGCATGGGCAACGATCGTCGTAAAGCTCAAAGCAGCAGCAAGAACAAGTTTTAGAGGATGCATTTATGTATTTTATTCTGAATATGAATCATCCTTAGCGCAAAACTGGACTTCGATTTTTATCTATTTGCTCATGATGTAGGCTGTTCACAGGGAGCTAAATAATTTCACTCTGTCTGAACGCAGCTCACCCCGCGACGATAGGTGCCTATACCCGGCCCACCTCGCTACGCAAAGCTCTTGGCATGGATCGCAGACCTCGATGTCGCACTACCCTATTACCATTTCCGACGCCAAACAGCCCGCCATTGGCATTGGGTGACAGAAACCCAAAGGAGGCCTTTCTTTGGCGAAAGTGACGCACAACAGTTCCTGAAGGGTAAGAACACGCCGAGTCAGAAATGCAGACAAGTGCTCACACCGAGCTGCCCACCGCCTGGGCGCCTTCGCGTAGCAATGAAATTGATAAGCAGCCAAAAGAAAAGACAGGCAAGACGGGGAGCTGCTTGAAAACAGAGAAACAGCAACACTTATGTTTGAAACTGACTCACTCTGCCGAGCAGCACCACTCCAAACACAAAAAAGCCCGCAATTACGCGGGCTTAGCGGCTTTTTATGCCTTCAGGCGCCTAGCCGTGCCAGACGCGGGATCATTCCCACTCAATCGTCGCTGGCGGCTTGCTGCTTACGTCGTAGGTCACACGATTAATGCCGCGTACTTCGTTGATGATACGGCCAGAGGTACGCTTGAGCAGCGAGTATGGCAGTTCAGCCCAGTCAGCCGTCATGAAGTCGGTTGTCTGTACTGCGCGCATGGCAACAACGTATTCGTAGGTACGGGCGTCGCCCATCACGCCTACGCTTTTCACGGGCAGGAAAACAGTGAAGGCCTGAGAAGTCAGGTCGTACCAGTTCTTGCCGGTTTCTTGGTCGACGGTGTTGCGCAACTCTTCGATGAAGATGGCATCAGCTTGGCGCAGCAGGTCTGCGTATTCGCGCTTGATTTCACCCAGGATACGGACACCCAAGCCTGGGCCTGGGAAGGGGTGACGGTAGACCATTGCGGGTGGCAGGCCCAGGGCTACGCCCAGTTTGCGCACTTCGTCTTTGAACAGTTCGCGCAGGGGCTCCAGCAACTTCAGGTTCAGCGTGTCTGGCAGGCCGCCCACGTTGTGGTGGGATTTGATGCCAGTGGCTTTACCGGATTTGGCAGCGGCAGATTCGATGACGTCCGGGTAGATTGTGCCTTGGGCCAACCAGCGGGCGTTGCTGAGTTTCGCGGCCTCTTCCTGGAAGATTTCCACAAATTCGCGGCCAATGATCTTGCGCTTGGCTTCTGGGTCGGTAACACCGGCCAGTTTGCCCAGGAAGCGGTCGGAAGCGTCGATATGGATGATTTTCAAACCCATATTGTCGGCGAAGGTGCTCATGACTTGCTGGGCTTCGTTCAGACGCAGCAGGCCGTGATCCACGAATACGCAGGTCAGCTTGTCGCCGATAGCCTGGTGGATCAAAGCGGCAGCAACGGAGGAATCCACACCACCGGACAGGGCCAAGATAACTTCTTCGTCGCCAACTTGTTCACGAATATTGGCAATAGCCTCTTGCACGTAGTCCGGCATGTTCCAGTCGCCCACGCAACCGCAGATGTCGCGCACAAAGCGTTGGAACAAGGCAGCACCTTGGACGGTATGGGTGACTTCGGGGTGGAACTGGACAGCATAAAAGCCGCGATCTTCATCGGCCATACCGGCGATGGGGCAGGTGGGCGTGGAAGCCATGAGTTTGAAGCCAGGGGGCAGCGCGGTGACCTTGTCACCGTGGCTCATCCAGACTTTAAGCATGCCGTGGCCTTCTGCCGTGGTGAAATCCTGGATACCGTCCAGCAGCTTGGTGTGGCCGTGAGCGCGGACTTCGGCGTAACCGAATTCACGCTTGTCCGAGCCTTCCGTAACGCCACCCAGTTGGCGGGCCATGGCTTGCATGCCATAGCAAATGCCCAGAACGGGTACGCCGGCATTAAAAGCAGCAGCGGGCACTTGAAGGGCGTCTTCGGCGTAGACAGAAGCGTGGCTGCCCGACAGAATGATCCCTTTCAGGCCTTCTTGGGAACGGATGAATTCATCGCTGACATCACCGGGGTGAATTTCACAGTAAGCACCGGCTTCGCGTACACGACGCGCAATAAGCTGGGTGACCTGGGAGCCGTAATCAAGAATCAGAATTCGCTGGTGCATGAAAGTATCGAGCCAATAATAAAGCGGTAAAGGATCTATTTTACGCTGTGTAGCGCCGCTTAGGGAGCCGCAGAAATACTCCAGGCTGAAATTGTCCTGCATCACTGGTATTCATGCGGCAAGGCAGCTACAGTACATGCAGCCATTTTGGGAGTTTCAGCATGTCTTCGAGTCGTACCCCTCATCCGAGCGAGCTCAATGAACACCATGAATCCCGACCTGCACAGGCCGGTCCACAGCAAAGCGGCGGCAGCTATATCCCTGTTCCCGGTCCCGCCAGCGATCGCTCGCACAGCTTTGCCTACGAATGCCAGGAAGATACCGACGAGGTATCCGACAGCCTGACGTTTGTGCTGGTTCACGGCGCCTGGCATGGTGGTTGGTGTTGGTCCCGACTGGCCTCACGGCTGCAGGCCAAAGGCCATAAAGTCTATACCCCTACGCTGACCGGCCTGGGCGAACGCAGCCACTTGCTCAACCCAAACATCACCCTGAATACCTTTGTGGACGATGTCGCTAATTTGATACGTTGGGAGGAACTGTCCAATGTCATTTTGGTGGGCCACAGTTTTGGTGGACTGGTGATTAGTGGTGTGGCCGATGTCATGCCCCGTTGCATACGCCATCTGATTTATCTGGATGCCTTTATCCTGCCCAATGGTACGAGCACGTTTGATACCCTACCTGAAAAAATGGTGGAAAACATGATCGCCTCGGCCGGTCAAAGCACAATCCCCGCCGTCCCTCCTCCTCCCCTTAGCGCGTTGGGCTTGCATGCTACAGAGGATTTGCACTTCGTTGGAAACCGCCTGACGCCGCAGCCGCTTAGCGTTTACAAATCGGCTTTGCTATTGCAGAACCCGGTTATCGGCAATTTCCGGCCCTGCTCCTATATTTCCTGCACGCAGCCGACTTTTCGCGGCGTAGACACGTCTCGCGAGTGGGCCCGCCAGCAGAAGGATTGGGAGTTCCGTGAATTGGAAAGCGGACATAGCGCGGCGATTACCCACCCGGATCTGCTGAGCCGCTTGCTGTTAGAGATTGCAGACTAGTCAGCCTGTGGGAAAACCTGGCCGCCAGGACAATAGAATTTGCGTGGAGCACTTTCTCATGTCGCCGGACAGCGGCGGCCCTCATGCACTCAATGGTATCGACCTGGAGCCAAGCCTCTGAATAACAAGCTTACGGCCCAACTTTTCAAACCCTACCATAAGCGCTATTCCCCAAAACGGCTTCTTCAATAAACTAAAAAACCTGAGTCCTTGCACTGGACTCAGGTTAAAACACATCATGACCAGAATCGGCTATTGAATCGATTCAATCCTTCTCCCACGCAGCGTCTGCGATATGGAAAAGCAATCAAAGCGAAAGAAGCTATTTCTTAGGCTTACTAGGTTTAAGGGCTGACGTATTTCCAGGGGTTTGTTTGTTGTCACGACGACGCTGATCGAGCTTACCCGTTGATTTGGCAACAGGTTTAGGGCCAGGCTTAAGTTCCATACATACTCTCCTTTACATATCTGAATGATGAGTAAAAACAGGAAAACAAGGAGCGAAGCTAGTCATGAAAATCGCGTTAATTGTGCAGGCCGCTAGATACATTACCCGCACGGTGCTCCACACGATAAGCCATGGTAATAGAATTTGACTGTTGTGCCAGCATCTCCAAACAGTTAGCTAGCCACCTTCACGCCCTGATCAAAAACAAGACCACCCTCTATCATCCGATCAGCCAAATTTGACATAAAAAAAACCGCCAACCCAAAGGCTGGCGGTTTCTGGCATGCAAGAGACTGGCTAAGATCAGTCCGCGCGGTAGTTCGGCGCTTCCTTGGTGATCTGCACATCATGCACGTGAGACTCACGTACGCCCGCAGCCGTAATTTCCACGAACTCAGCCTTGGTGTGCAATTCCTCAATGGATTTGCAACCGCAGTAGCCCATGGAAGCACGGATGCCGCCAATCAGTTGGTAAATAATGGCAATAACACTGCCCTTGTAAGGTACACGGCCTTCAATACCTTCTGGAACCAGCTTGTCAGCGTTGTTCGAAGGATCCTGGAAGTAGCGGTCAGCCGAACCATCGACCATGGCACCCAAGCTACCCATACCGCGGTAGGACTTGTACGAACGGCCCTGGAACAGCACCACTTCGCCGGGAGACTCTTCGGTACCGGCAAACATACCGCCCATCATGCAAGCGGATGCACCCGCGGCCAAAGCCTTGGACACATCACCGGAGAAGCGGATACCGCCGTCAGCAATCAAAGGTACGCCAGTACCTTCCAGTGCCTTGGCAACGTCAGCAATTGCTGTAATTTGAGGGACCCCCACACCGGCCACGATACGAGTCGTACAAATAGAGCCAGGACCGATACCGACCTTGACGCAATCTGCACCGGCCTCGACCAGAGCGCGAGCGGCATCAGCGGTAGCAATGTTGCCGCCAATAACCTGAATGCGAGGGAAATTCTTCTTGACCCAGCGAACGCGTTCGATAACACCACGGGAGTGACCGTGGGCAGTGTCCACCACCACCACGTCCACACCGGCTGCGGCCAGTTTCTCGACACGTTCTTCGGTACCGTCACCCACACCGACCGCAGCGCCAACGCGCAACTGACCGTGGCTGTCTTTGCTGGCCAGAGGGTGCTCGGTGTTTTTGACAATATCCTTAACCGTTGCCAGACCACGCAGCTGGAACTGATCGTTAACGATCAGCACGCGCTCCAGGCGGTGGCGGTGCATCAGGGCCTGCGCCTCGTCCAGCGTGGCGCCTTCGTGCATGGTGATCAAACGCTCTTGAGGCGTCATGACATCACGCAAAGGCAGATCCAGGCGGTCTTCAAAGCGCAGATCGCGGTTGGTAACAATACCTACCAACTTGCCGGCTTCCACCACAGGCAGACCGGAAATTCCGTGCTGACGTTGCAGATTGATGGCATCGCGCACCTTCATGGTGGGCGTGACAGTAACCGGGTCAATCACGATACCGAACTCGTGACGCTTCACACGTGCAACTTCACGTGCCTGGGCATCAGCCGTCAGGTTCTTATGGATGATCCCGATACCGCCTTCCTGTGCCATGGCAATAGCCAAGCGCGCTTCGGTTACCGTATCCATGGCAGCCGAAACCAGCGGAATATTCAGGGTGATGTCCCGCGTAAAGCGGGTGAGCAAGGATGTATCACGAGGCAGAACCTCGGAGTAAGCGGGAACCAACAACACATCGTCGAAGGTCAGTGCTTTCTTGATGAGACGCATGCTTTTATAACTCCGTCCAAAAATCGATTATACGCGTAAGCAATTACGCAATCCAGACCCGAGCGTTGCGAAACATCCGCATCCAGGGAGTAAATCCACCATTTGCCATCTGATCAGCCCCCTGATCGGCGGCGCCCCACTGCTCTGGCGTCCAGGACATCATGACGTTACGCGTCACGCGTTCCGGGTGAGGCATCATGATGGTAAAGCGGCCATCTGCCGTGGTGACACCCGTCAAACCGTAAGGGCTGCCGTTGGGGTTCAGTGGGTATTGCTCGGTGTGTTGACCACGGTGATCCACAAAGTGAACCGCAGCGGCGACCTTGGAGACATCGCCTTGACGCTGGAAGTTGGCAAAGCCTTCACCGTGAGCAACAGCCACGGGCAGGCGCGTACCTTCCATGCCCTTGAAGAACAAGGATGGCGAAGCAGCGATTTCCACACTGGAGAACCGAGCCTCATACTTTTCCGACTGGTTACGGGTAAAGCGTGGCCAGAACTCCGCACCTGGAATCATGGGAGCCAAGGCAGCCATCATCTGGCAACCATTACAAATACCCAGACCGAAGGTGTCGCTGCGACCGAAGAAGGCTGCAAACTGGTCGGACAATTGATTGTTGAAACGAATGGTCTTGGCCCAGCCTTCACCCGCGCCCAGAACGTCGCCGTAGCTGAAACCACCCACAGCCACCATGCCCTGCATGCCTTCCAGCGATGCGCGACCCGACAGCAAGTCGGTCATGTGTACGTCCACAGCCTCGAAACCGGCGGTGTCAAATGCCCAGGCCATTTCGACTTGGCTATTGCACCCCTGTTCGCGCAAGATTGCCACGCGGGGGCGCTTGCCGGTAGCGATGAAAGGAGCAGCAATATCTTCCTGCGGGTTGAACAGGACGCGCGGCGTAATACCGGGGTCTTGCACGTCTTCCCAGCGATCAAATTCAGCCTGTGCGCAAGCGGGGTTATCGCGGCGCTCCATGATGCGGCGGCTAACTTCACTCCACTGTTGCGCCAGTTCCACACGAGGGGCCTGGTAAATGCAAGCGCCATCACGGTAGAACTCGACCTGATCGGTCTTGTTCAAGCCACCAATCACGTGGGAGTGGGCCGACAAGCCCGCTTCACGCAGGGTTTGCATGACCTGATCACGCTGGGCCAACGGCACCTGAATAACCGCACCCGCTTCTTCATTGAACAAAGCACGCAAGGTGATTTCATCACGCTGTACGGAAACCTGTTCGGCGCGAATCTTGTAATCACCCCAATCGGCAGCATGCGGATCGATGGTCAGCATATCCAGGTTCACGGACACGCCTGTGTGACCGGCAAAGGCCATTTCGGCCACAGTCGCGGCCAAACCCCCGTCGGAACGGTCGTGGTAGGCCAGAATCAGATCCTGATCGGCCAATTGGCGAATCACCTTTACAAACGCCAGCATGGCTTGGGCATCCTGCATATCCGGTACGGACTGGCCAACCTGATTGAAGGCATGAGCCAATACGGAGGCGCCCATGCGCTGCTTGCCCTGCCCCAAGTCGATCAAGACCAGCGCGGTGTCGCCCACATTGGTCTGCAGTTGAGGGGTCAGTGTGCGACGCACATCGGCCACTTGGGCAAAAGCGGTCACAACCAGGGAAACGGGCGAGATCACCTGACGGGATTCACCGTCTTGTTCCCAACTGGTACGCATGGACAAGGAGTCCTTGCCCACCGGAATGGACAGACCCAGGCTCTGGCACCACTGGCTGACAGCCTGAACGGTGTCGAACAAGGCAGCGTCCTGGCCATCTACACCGCAAGCGGCCATCCAGTTGGCGGACAATTTGACGTCTTTCAGGTCACGCACATCGCTGGCGACCAAGTTAGTCAGGGCTTCAGCCACAGCCATACGGCCCGAGGCAGCAGCGTCGATCATAGCGCTAGGGCTACGCTCGCCCATGGACATGGCTTCGCCACGCACGCCTTCAAAATCGGCCAGCGTCACAGCACAATCGGCCACAGGCACTTGCCAAGGGCCAACCATCTGATCGCGGCTGCACAGGCCACCCACACTGCGGTCGCCAATGCTGATCAGGAAAGTCTTGTTGGCCACGGTGGGGTGGCGCAGCACCCGGTGCATGGCTTCAGTCAAGGGAATAACGGTCAAGTCCAACTGTTCGGCCACGCCGTCCAGACGCTTGACGTCACGCTCCATGCGCGGGGCTTTACCCAGAATCACATCCATAGGCACGTCAACAGGACGCTCCTCGATGCTTTTGGGAGTGTGCACGTCGTCCACACCCGGCAGGCCCTCGCCGAAAGTTACGCGCAATTGACGCTCTTCGGTTGCCACGCCCACCACAGCAAAGGGACACCGCTCACGCTGAGCGATACGCTCGAAGCGCGACAAGTCCTTGGGCAGAATGGCCAGGACGTAACGCTCCTGGGATTCGTTGGACCAGATTTCAGCAGGCGACAGACCCGACTCTTCCAACGGAACGCGAGTCAATTCAAAAATGGCGCCACGCTCGGCATCGTTCACCAGTTCAGGGAATGCGTTGGACAGACCACCCGCCCCCACGTCGTGGATGGCAATAATGGGGTTGTTCTGGCCTTGCTGCCAGCAGCGGTCGATCACTTCCTGAGCACGGCGTTCCATTTCCGGGTTGCCACGCTGCACGGAGTCAAAATCCAGTTCGGCACGGTTCGCCCCCACACCCATACTGGAAGCAGCACCGCCACCCATACCAATACGCATACCGGGGCCACCAAGCTGAATCAGCAAGGCGCCCACGGGTAGCGGGTCTTTGTGAGTCAGGCGATCGTCAATCGAGCCCAGACCACCGGCAATCATGATGGGCTTGTGGTAACCCCAGCGCTGATCGCCTGCCGTTTGTTCAAAGGTACGGAAGTAGCCCAAGAGGTTGGGACGACCAAATTCGTTATTGAAGGCAGCACCACCAATCGGGCCTTCAATCATGATGTCCAGCGGGCTGGCGATACGGTCAGGAATGCCATGGGAGTCTTTTTCCCAAGGTTCCATTTGCTCAGGGAAACACAGATTGGACACGGTAAAGCCAGTCAAACCCGCTTTGGGCTTGGAACCACGACCGGTTGCGCCTTCGTCCCGAATTTCGCCACCGGCACCGGTAGACGCACCAGGGAATGGAGCAATTGCGGTGGGGTGATTGTGGGTTTCCACCTTCATCAAGGTATGCACCAGCGCGTCATGGCGCTGATACACGGGCTCGTTGGCCTGATCGTTGATACCAGCGTGGAACAAGGTGGCAGGGCCACCCGTCATGATGGCAGCGTTATCCGCATAGGCCACCACGGTGTTTTCAGGCTGAGCGGCGTGAGTTTCGCGGATCATGCCAAACAAGGTCTTGCCCTGGTTTTGACCGTCAATTACCCACTGCGCGTTAAAAATCTTGTGACGGCAGTGTTCGCTATTGGCTTGTGCGAACATCATCAGCTCCACATCGTGCGGGTTACGACCCAGACGTGTGAAGGCATCCATCAGGTATTCAATTTCGTCCTCGGACAGCGCCAGGCCCATTTCCTCGTTGGCCTGCTTCAAGGTTGCCACGCCACCGCCCAGCACATCTACGGTCTGAATAGGTTTGCCTTCCAACTGCGTGAACAGGTCCTGACCGTCAAAATCCAGGCCCACTACCGTCTCGGTCATGCGATCGTGCAGCAAGGCAGCCAGTTGCTCCAGTTGCGCCTGATCCAGCTCTTTAGCGCCTAACAAGCCACGCTTGGGAGTAATGATGTAGCGCACGCCACGCTCGATACGGCGTACCGCTTGCAAGCCACAGTTATGGGCGATGTCAGTCGCTTTACTGGCCCAGGGCGAGACGGTCCCCAAACGAGGAACGACTCGCAGAACCAGGGCGCCTTTAGGCGGCTCAGGGTCCAGCGCAGGCAGACCATCGTCCAGCAGATCGCTCAGGTGCTGGCGCGCACTGGCATCCAGACCGGACTCTTCAGTCCAGACATAGTATTCGTGCAAGGCAAGAATGTCGGCAACAGGCAGTTGGCGCTGCTCGACACGCTCTAGCAAACGCTCACGACGAAATGCGGAGAGCACGGACGAACCGGGGAAGTACAGGATTTGGCTCACGATACGGGAGGGGCAAAAAAGGTGGGAGAAATAGAAAACACGCCATTTTAACCGGAAGCGACACAAGAGGTCACATCGGCAAATGGCGTGCAGAAAAAGGGAAGATTCAGTTCAAACAAAGGTGACACGACCCGGGCTGAAGACACAGCGCACCCGACAAGCTCGACAAGACGTCTTGAGGGGCCGGAGCGATTGGCGCCCCGTAATCTCCAATACGGACCCGGTACGGCGTTCAAATCGGGCTGTCTCCATCCAGATCAGGGGCTGGCGCAGGCTCGGGATAGGACACTTCCAGAATATCCAGCTCTTCCTTGCCAGCCGGGGTGCGCAGCACCACGGTGTCGCCTTCACGCGCTTTGATCAGAGCGCGGGCCACCGGAGAAATCCAACTGATGCGGCCTTGCAGCGGCTCGGCCTCGTCCACCCCCACAATGGTGATGGTGAACTCTTCGCCCTGACTATCGCTATAAACAACCGTCGCGCCAAAAAACACCTGATCAGGATTGGGCTGCAAGCCGGGATCGACCACCTCGGCAATTTCCAGACGCTTGGTCAAGAAACGGATACGGCGGTCAATTTCCCGCAGGCGCTTTTTGCCGTACAGGTAATCGCCGTTTTCGGAACGGTCACCGTTGGAGGCAGCCCACGAGACAATCTGCACCACTTCGGGACGTTCTTTGTTCATTAAATGCGTCAGTTCGCCACGCAAGCGGCGGTAGCCCAAGACTGTCATGTAATTCTTGGTGCCACTGGGCAACGCACTGGCCGGGGAGTCCAGATCGTCGTCATCGTCCTGATCGGACTCTTTCACAAAGGCTTTATTCATCGCTTTCAAGGCTCCTGCTAGAGCCACTCCTGCCAAACGGGTTTCAACCCCGAGGGCAAAGGTGGTAGACCGCCTAAATCCACACGCCCTTCGTTGGGGCCATGAAAATCCGACCCACAGGACACTTCAAAACCATAGCGACGTGCTACCTGGGTATACACGCTGTATTCCTGCGGTGTGTGGCTGCCCGTCAGCACCTCAATACCCACGCCGCCCAGTTCTAGAAACTGGGCATATAAGGCATGACTGCGGGTATCGTCCAATTCATACCGTGCGGGGTGAGCAATAATGGCCTTGCCGCCAGACTCGCGTATCCAGCCCACCGCCTCTTCCAGCCTGGCCCAGACCGTTTCTACTGCGGCGGGCTTGCCATCTGCCAGATAGCGGCGAAAGGCTTCATTCATATCAGCGCAATATCCTTTCTGCACCAGGAAACGGGCAAAGTGCGTACGGCTGATCAATTCAGGGTTGGCCGCAAATGGGACGGCCCCTTCATAGGCATCGGGGAAGCCCAGATTTGCCAGGCGCTCACCCATTTGACGCGCGCGCTGTCCACGGCCAGCACGCACATCATGCAGCGCCTGCTGTAAGGCAGAATGATCGGGGTCCACCCCCAAACCCACAATATGAATGGTCTTATTTGCCCAAGTGACGGAGATTTCCACCCCATCCACAAAACACATGCCCAGCTCCTCGGCATAGTGCCGGGCCAGTTTCAAGCCACCGATTTCGTCATGATCCGTCAGGGCCCACAGTTTCACACCGTTAGCATGCGCACGCGCGGCTAGCTCCGCCGGGCTGAGCACACCATCTGAATAAATGGAATGGCAATGCAAATCAACGGGCAAGCGGGCCTGAACACTCATAAGGGGCTATCCAGCAAGAAAATAGTCGATGGGGTCGATTTGCTCGGCATTGCGCAGCATGGGCGCATGCCCCACATTGGGAATGGTCACCAGTTGCGAATTGGGATTGCGCTGCAACATGTCCTGTACCACTTCCGGTTTCAAAAGATCGGACTGTTGGCCGCGTACGATCAGAACCTTGTCAGGCAAACTCTCATAAGCGCCCCACAATAAAGCCTGTGCCGCGTCCAAATCCACGTCCGCCTGGTGAGCAAAGGCAAGCGACAGGCGCAAGTCGTAATGGCGGCGCCATTTGCCTTCATGCTCCACAAACACATGGCGGGACATTTCCGCCCACTCTTGGGCCGAATGCTCGCCAAAGGAAGCCGAAACAGAGCGTACATACTCCACCGCCTGCTCGAACGTATCAAACAGCACGGACTGACCGACGTACTCACTGATGCGTTGCAAGCCTGTCATATCCAGCACCGGGCCTACATCGTTCAGAACGACTCGACCCAAGGGCAATGTCAGTGGCTCGGTACCCAGACCGGGGCCGGGGCGAGCCGGACGCAACAAGGCCGACATCGTTTGCGCTCCGTGTAAGCCCAGGGCAATCAAACCGCCCATGGACGTGCCCACCCAATCCAGTCGCGCCGGTTGCAAACGGGCAATCAGCACCAACATGTCGGCGACGTATTGGGGGATAGCGTAAGCGGTCGGATCAATCAGCCAATCCGAGCGACCACGCCCGACAATATCGGGGGCTACTACGCGGTAGCGTTTGGACAGACGCTGGGCCAATTGATCAAAATCCCGGCCCGTGCGCGTCAAACCATGCACGCACATCAAGACGTGGTCGTTACTTGGATCGCCCCACTCCCAGTACGCCATACGGTGCGTACCCGAGGCACTGGCACACATAAGCCAATTAAGGCGCGGCTCCTGAAGATCAGTTGTCATGAACGCTCAGACCAGAATTTGACGGATAAAGAACCATTGTAGCCCAGCCCGAAGGCTTTACTGTGCCGTTTCTATCCTGCTGTCAGGGTGGCACAGGAGATTGCCAGTAGCGAGCATAGCGATCACGCTCTCCAAAATAATAGAGCGCCGAGGGGCGCGACTCCACCGTCAGGGCACCCCATTGATCAGTACGCAAGAATAAAGCGCCGGACCGTTCCCAACGCGCTTGTACCAACGGATACGGATGGTTAAAGCGGTTCCACCAACCCAATTGAGCAATCGCCAACCCGGCCTGCATCTGTTTGACGAAATGCGCCCCCGAGGACGTGCGGGACCCATGATGCCCGACCACCACGACATCAATAGGTCCCAAACCCGCCGCCACAATGGCCTGTTCCTGTGCCACGCCCGCATCGCCCAACAGCAAGGCACTGTGTCTGTGGCCCTGGACCTCCAGCACACAGCTAATGGCGTTTTTGTCTTCCTCGCGCCCATAGGCAGCCTTGAAACTGGCCTCGTCAGCAGGCGGCCACCAGAACCGGAAACGTACACCGTCTACCTCCCAGCTCACATCCTGCTCGCAACGCAAGGCCTGCTGCGGGCGCATAGAGGAGCCAGCAGGCACACTCAGTAAACGCTCCTCCCGACTCAAATGAGCGTCCAGGTCAAAGCTGCTATAGGAGCGACCAACCGGCACCGCCGCTAATACGCTGCGCGCTCCACCCACATGGTCCATATCCGCATGAGACAGTACCAGCGTGTCTACCCGCCCTATTCCCTTGGCCTTCAACCAAGGCGCAATGCTGCGCTTGCCCTCATCAGAATCGGGGCCATAGCGGTTTCCAACATCAAATAACAACACCTGACTTCGAGTACGCAGCACCACGGCACTGCCTTGGCCGACATCCAAGGCGAACAGGTCCCAATCCCCTTCCTGCAACAAGGAGGGGCGTAAGGTCAGTGCGGGCAACAACAAAGACAAGCCGCTCAAACGGGACACGAAACCTTTAGGCAAGAGCATCAACAAGACCCCCAGCAAAGCCAGAACCGTCCACGCCCAATGCTGGGCAGGCACGGGCACGCTGGCAAGACTGTGCTCGGCCAACCAGACCGTAGGCTGCATGGTGAAGTCCAACACCGCATGAGCAAAATAGGCGACAGATTCGCACCAGGTCGGCGGGGCCTGCAGTGCCGCCAGAAGCAGCAAGAGCAGCACCAAAGGCGTCACAATCGAACCAATCAAGGTGATGGCGTAGGCGTTCGCAGGCAAGGAGGCTAACGAAATCTCATGAAACAAGGGCGCCAGTGCTGGCAATAAAGCTAAAGTGATCAGCACTTGCAGTTGCGTCGCAACCCAGATTCGCCGCCCCCAGCGCTGCCACCACGATCCCGGCTGCGGCACTTGCCCCATCAAATAGCCAAAAGCAAACAGCACGGAAACAGCGGCGAAAGAAAGATAAAAACCCGTGGTCAACCCCGACCACGGATCGTGCAAAACCACACACAGGGCGGCAATCAGCAAGGTACGGCTGGCTCCCAAATGCAATCCCCGAATACGGCAGACGCCCAGCACCAGCAACATCAAAAACGTACGCTGCGCGGGGACGCCCCAGCCCGCTATCACGCAATACGCGCCCGCTGCAGCAATACCTATGTAAGTGGCGGCAACCGGAGCGGGTATCTGTTGGGCCAATACCCAGCGCCCCCAACGAAGCCGTCGCCAGCACCAGGACACGACCGCAGCCAGCAACACGGCCAGGAACGTTACGTGCGTGCCGCTGATGGACACCAAATGCGTCAGCCCAGTGCGATTGAAGATCAGCCAATCCGACGGGGCAATACTGGCCTGATCACCCAAAGACAAGGCCAGCATCACCCCGCCCCAGCGCCGTTCTTGCACATAGGGCCCCAACGTGCCGCGCAAATGGTGACGCAGGCGCTGCGTCCAGGTGGACCAGGACTGCGCCGGATCAAAGGCCAAGCGTTCGGGCTGACCTCGCACACTGCCCACCGCCCGCCAGCCCTGAATCATGGCATGACGTTCCGCATCAAATCCATGGGGATTGCGCGCCCCTTGAGGCGGGCGTACTAATAAAGACATACGCCAGCGTTGACCGGGCATCAACTCCGGAAAGTGCTGCACAGACGGTTCGCGGTATAAGGACCGATGACCTTGAGCCGCAGTCCAGCGAACCAGAATCTGCTCGGGCAGACCGGGGGGCTGAGAGCGCAAGACCTTGGCCTGAAACTGTCGGTAGTTCGATCCGGCCTGTATCAAGGACTGAATTTCCAGCTCTACCCGGCTGACTTTATTGATATCCGCTGCCGGGACAAATTGAGCAAGTCGATCTTGTATATGCCAAACGCTATAGCCTGCCCCCACACAGGCGAAGACCAACACGTAGAAAAAAGAAAAACGCTGGGCCAGCAAAAGGCTCAAAACAGCGCCACCCATCCACAGCCAAACAGGAAAAGCAAGATAAGAAGGCTTCAGGAAATGGGTGGATGTTGCTGCAAGCACAAAAGCGGCTAAACACGCACGCCCTATCATGGGCACTGCCCTGTCATCGCGAACTCCATGCAAATCTATAGCGTAGAGTTCAAGGCTGCTTCAGACCGCTGGGAAAAGGACTCTTTGCTCACATCGGCTTATACCCATAGACAAGAAGACCCTCTTAGCTAAAAGATGGACTATGTGCAAAGACACAGGCAAAAGTAGCAAGAAGAGGAGCAGGAAGTTTCACCGCAACCTTAGTGGGCAGAGTTAATGGCAGCGGCCTGCCCTAAATAGAGGCAGCGATAGAGCCGGGGGGAATGATGAGGCTGAGGAAAAGGTAAGAAACGAGAAAGCTAGATGGCTTGAGATGAAGCGATTGGACAAGCAAGCACAAAGTCAGCCTCAAACACCTCAGACTGCAGAAAAACAGTCCCGACAAGCTAAAAAAACTGAATTCAGCTTAAAGCCCTTGGCTAGCTAAAAACGCATCCAGTCGTGGCAAGACTCGTCGTGCTGTCGCCCCGGTCTGGGCAATAACGTCGGCCACGTCCATCCCTCTCAGTAGCGCCAGACTTGCCGCGATACCCTTCACTTCAGCCGGCTCATTACGAACCGAAGCCAGCGGCGTTCCCGGCTCCACCAGCCAGGACGGCGCCAGATCCGGCGCATCGGTCTCCAGCACCATATCAGCCAGGCTCATGTCCTGCGCCAGACGGCGAATCTGCTTGGCCCGGCCAAAGGTCATGGCCCCGCCAAAACCCAAGGCACAGCCCTGACGTACAAACATCTGCGCCTGCTGCTCGCTCCCGTTAAACGCATGAGCGATTCCGCCTACTCCCGGAAACTGCCGCAGATATTTCAATACCCGATCCTGGGAACGGCGTACATGCAGAAGTACAGGCAGGCCATAGCGTTGCGCCATGGCCAATTGGGCTTCATACAACCATTCCTGATGACGGCTGGCCTGATCGGTTTTCAGCTCTGGCACAAAGTAATCCAGACCGATTTCACCCAGAGCAACAAAACGCGGATCATCCAGACGCCGCTGGATTTCCTGCTCCAGGGCTTCCAGATCCGCTGCCCCCGCTTTAGGTGTAAACAGGGGATGAATACCCAAGGCATACACACCACCGGGCGCCGCCATGGCTGTCTCGCGGGCGGCCTGAAAATCGAATACCCCTACGGAAGGCACCACAATCGAACAGACGCCCGCCGCACGGGCACGCTCAATGACCTGCTCTCGGTCTTGAGCAAACTCGGGAGCATCCAGATGGCAATGCGTATCGATAAGCATAGCGAGACCCTCCCCCAAAATCAGGCCGAGCCGACAAGGAACGGGACGCGGCGCGACGGGCCACGGCCTTGCTAGCGATCAAGACCGACGATCGGCCTTGATTTCCTGAGTCAGGTAACCCTTGTCCATGACCAATTGACGATGGGCCAAAGAAGCCAAGGCCTGGTCATGGGTCACGATGACAAACGCCGTGCCGAACTCTTCATTAACCCGGCTTAACAGCTCAAACATGCCCTCAGCGGTGTAACGATCCAGATTACCGGTAGGCTCATCGGCCAGCACGCAGGCAGGTCGTGTCACCAAAGCACGCGCCAAGGCAACCCGCTGGCGTTCGCCCCCAGACAATTGGCCCGGATAGTGATGCACACGCTGCGACAAACCCACTTGCTCCAAAAATTGCTGGGCCTGTTCGCGTGCGTCTGCACGCTTCATGCGGCGCACGATCAAAGGCATGGCCACATTATCGAGCGCATCAAACTCAGGCAACAGGTGGTGGAACTGGTACACAAAGCCCAACACTTTGTTGCGCAAGTGACTGCGCTCGCTTTCATTCAAGCTTTCCGTCTGGGTGCCGTTGACCTCGATGCTGCCTGTATTGGGTTTGTCCAGCAGACCCAACGCATGCAGCAAGGTACTTTTACCCGAGCCGGAAGCACCAATAATGGCCACCATCTCGCCACGGCACACTTCCAGATTTACCCCGGAAAGCACGTGGATGGTGTTGCCGCCTTCCTCGTACTGGACGCTGACATCACGGGCGCGCAAGACGGTTGGAACGATAAGATCAGTCATGGCGCAGTACCTGTGCAGGTTGAAGCTTGGACGCACGCCAGCTTGGGTACAGCGTGGCCAGAAAGGACAGAACCAAAGAAACGATGGCAATCAGCACAATGTCGTAGACCTGCGGATTGGACGGCAGCTCGCTGATGAAGTAGATCTGCTGAGGCAGGAATTTACGGCCCATCAGGTTTTCAATAAAGGGCACGATGACGTCAATATTGTAGGCAATCAAGGTGCCCAAACCGACGCCCAGCAAGGTGCCCACCACGCCAATCAAGGCCCCTTGCACCAGGAAAATACGGGCAATCTCACTGGGGGTAGCACCAATCGTGCGCAAAATCGCAATATCCGACTGTTTGTCTTTTACCGCCATTACCAGCGAGGACAGCAGGTTGAACGCGGCCACGGCCACAATCAGCGCCAGGATCAGAAACATCATGCGTTTTTCAGTTTGAACGGCGGCAAACCAGGTGCGATTATTGGCTGTCCAGTCGGACACCAGCACGTTACGCGGCATTTTGCTGGCCAACTCCTGAGCCACCATCGGCGCCTGCTGCATGTCTTTGATACGCAGACGCACGCCGCTATTGCCGCTGTCGCGGAAAATCTTGGAAGCGTCTTCCACGTTTACAAAAGCCAGGCTGGCATCGTATTCGTAATAGCCGGAAGAAAACACGCCGCTTACCGTGAACTGGCGCATGCGGGGCGAAAAACCGGCCGGTGAGATCGATCCTTGCGGAGCCATCAGCATGACCGTATCGCCCGTGTTGACACGCAACTGATTGGCCAACTGCTCTCCCAACACAATGCCGAACGTGCCTGGCTGCAGACTTTCAAGTCTGCCCGCCACCATTTGCTGGGCCAGCTCGGACACCTTGCTTTCCTGGTCAGGCTCAATGCCACGGACCTGCACACCCATCAATTGATTGCTTCGCACCAGCATGCCCTGCCCGGCCACATAAGGGGCCGAGCCCACCACCGCCGGATTGGTCTGGGCGTTTTGGGCCAGCGTTTTCCATTCATTCAACACTTGTTGATGGTCTGCATTGCGCACAATCAATTCAATATGCGGCAAGACCGACAGCATGCGATCGCGCACCTGAGTCTGAAAACCGTTCATGACAGACAGCACCACAATCAGCGCGGCAACACCTAAGGCAATCCCCGCCATTGAGCTGCCCGCAATAAAGGAGACGAAACGGTCTTTTCGTCCCCCACGCCGTTTGCGACCCTTAGCCAGGCCGGCATACCGCGCCCCAATCCAAAATTCGTATCCCATGCGAGCTGCTATCGCCTCAAAGAAAACACTACAATCGCTATCATGCAGATCGTAATCAACGGTGCGCTGCCGGAACCGGCCATCGCGCGCGAACTCATCAAACACTTGCCCCAGACGGCCCCTTCACTGGTTCAGTTACTGACTCAGGGCAAGGGGACGCTGTCGGTACGTGATCCGTCCGAGGACCTGTGCACGCCAGCACAATCCTGGCTTTTGCACGCCCATCACTTTACGGCGCACCAAGCCCAGCATCTTAGCGCAGGTCTGGCCCCTTTGCGGCTACGCCAGTTGAAACAAATCCACTCAGTGGCACCGGACCAAGCGGTCTGGCTGGCAGAGCTGGTTCACATCGCCCCTTCTCGCGAGGGCGCCATGCTGATACCGGCGCCACAGCTGACCTTGTCCGAGTCCTATAGTCGGGCCCTGCTGGCGGCTATTGGCCCCTATCTTGAGGACACCGGCTTTCAGTTCGAGTACGTTAGCCCCGAGTTATGGCGCGTCACTCCACCGGCTGATTTTACGGTGCATGCGGCCTCTACAGAATTGGTCAGCCAAAGCAATTTGAATAATTGGTGGACACAGGATGTGCAAACCCGCCCCTGGCGCCGCCTGATCAATGAGTTCCAGATGCTGACCTTTGCGCTCCCGGACAATCAGGAACGCGAACAAGCGGGCCTGCCCAATGTGAACAGCTTGTGGCTGTTTGGCGGGGCCACCCCTCAACAGCTAGGCCCCGAGCCTGCCGGGCTGCGCATTATTGATGATTTGCAAGCCAGCCTGATACGACAAGACTGGGGGCTTTGGCTGCAACAACTGGCCGAGCTGGATCGTACCGTGCTCGCCCCCCTCACGGCAGGGCCCATGCCTGAGCTGGTGCTGACCGGACTGGACCGCTACGCTCACGTCGGTCCTGCCTCGCGCCGTCTCTGGCCTCTGTCCCTGTTCAAACAAACCTCTAACTGGAGTCAGTGGTGGTCACCCCTATCCTGAAAAACCGTCCCGCCCAAGAAGCCGCCAGCCAAGCCCTGAAGCAGGCCGGGATTCACGATTTAATGGCCCGCTTGCTGGCCTCTCGAGGTGTGACCGATGCCGCCCAGATCGATCCGGCCTGGCGCAACATGATTCCGCCCAATATGCTGACCCAGGCGCGTGAAGCCGCCGTCTTGCTGGCCGATGCCATTGCCCGTCGGGATCGCATGCTGATCATTGCCGACTACGACTGTGACGGCGCTACCGCCTGTGCCGTGGGCCTACGTGCGCTACGCAGCATGGGCGCTGTCGTGGACTTTCTGGTGCCAAACCGCTTTGAAACCGGCTATGGCTTATCACCCGCCGTGGTGGAACTGGCTGAGCAACACCCCTCGGGCAAGCCGGATCTGCTGATTACGGTGGATAACGGCATTGCCAGTATTGATGGCGTGCAAGCCGCCCATATGGCGGGTATGAAAGTTCTGGTCACAGACCATCACTTGCCTGGTGATGAATTGCCCGATGCTCTGGCGATTGTGAACCCCAATCAGCCCGGCTGTGAATTCCCCTCCAAGAACCTGGCCGGTGTGGGCGTTATTTTTTACCTGATGCTGGCTTTGCGTGCCGAGCTGCGCCAGCGCGGAGTGTATGAAGCCAACGCCGGCCCACGCCTGAACGAGCTGGCTGATCTGGTCGCCCTGGGTACTGTGGCCGACGTGGTCAGCCTGGATGCCAACAACCGCCTGATCGTCACTCAAGGGCTGGAGCGCATGCGCAAGGGCCAGATGCAAGCCGGACTGCGCGCCCTGTTCCAGGTTGCAGGCCGCGATCCGCGTCAGGCCAGTGCCTTTGATCTGGGTTTTGCCTTGGGCCCACGCATCAACGCCGCTGGTCGACTGGCCGATATGGCCTTGGGCATACGCTGCCTGATCACGGACGACGAGGATGAAGCCGCCAATCTGGCCCGCGAACTGGAAGAAATGAACCAGGATCGCCGCTCGATTGAGCAGTCCATGCGCGAAGAGGCGCTACGCGCGGCCGAGCTGGCTGAACCGGACACCAGTGCCACGGTGTGCGTGTTTCACCCGGAATGGCACCAAGGCATCGTCGGACTGGTCGCCTCACGTCTGAAAGAAAAGTATTGGCGCCCTACCCTGGCCTTTGCCCAAGGTGACGAAGGCGAGATCAAAGGTTCGGGCCGTTCTATTCCCGACGTGCACCTGCGCGATGCGCTGGACTTGGTCTCCAAACGCTATCCCGGTCTGATTCTGAAGTTTGGTGGTCACGCCATGGCAGCCGGCCTGACCATTGAAGAGGACAATTACGATGTATTCGTGCAGGCTTTTGAGGAAGCAGTGCAGGAACTGACAGGCCGCTTTCAATTTGACCCTATCATCGAAACCGACGGTTCGCTGGAACCTGAACACATCAATATTACGGTGGCGGGCATATTGCAAAAACAAGTCTGGGGTGCAGGTTTTCCAGCGCCAGTATTCCGTGACCGGTTCTTTGTGCGCCAGCAGCGCCTGCTGAAAAACAAGCATTTGAAACTGAGCCTGGAGCGTAACGGCGAATACTTCGATGCCATTTGGTTCAATCGCGATACCTTGCTGCCCGAGCATATCGAGGCGGCTTATCGTCTGGATCAGAACGAATGGAATGGAAACGTCAGCGTGCAATTCATTATTGAATTTGCTCAGGGACAAGACTAGGCCTTATCGCTTCCACCAATATTTCTCTTCCTGAACCGCTGCTTATGCAGCGGTTTTTTTACGATTTCACCCGGGCCGGCAAAGTCGCCAACACCAAGCCCGCCAAAGCCAGGATGAAAGCGTATACATGCACGGTGGTAAAGCTCTCGCCCAGCACCAGCACACCCACTGCCGCCGTGCCTAAAGGCATCAAAACCATAAATACGGCGGCTTGCGAAGCAGGCACGGAACGCACACCCGTCATCCACAGCCAAACCGTCCAGACACTGGCGGCCAGGGAATAAAACACCAGCAAAGGCCAGATCCAGCCTGCCGGTGCTGTGAAATCAAAATCCCAGGCGGCGTATAAGCCTAGCGGCGTAATCAGGGCCAGACTGCACAGATTGATAATGGCGCTGATACGCTTGGGGCTAAGCACGGCGGTCAAACGCTTGCCAATGACGGCATAGGCTGATTCGCACAAGACGGCACAAAAAATCAGTGCATTACCCAACCACATTTTCCCCGGATCCAGTTGATCCACACCGTGGTCATCAGCCTGCACCAAAGCGAGCAAGGCAATACCGCCCATACCCAGGGCCAGCGATGCCCACGTACGCGGGCCTATGCTTTCTTTCAGAAAATACCAACTAAACAAGGCCACCATGCCGGGGATAGCTGACAAGATCACGCCTGCCGACACCGCGCTGGTCATGCTGATACCCGTCACCATGCACAGGGTGAACAGAAAATTGCCCAGGAAAGACTCCAGAAAGATCAAGCCACGGGTGCGCAAATCCAACGTCGGTTCATTCGCGGGTTTACGTAGCCAGCGCAGCATCGCTAACCCACCAATCCCAAAGCGCAACCAAGCCAACAAGAACACCGGCAGTGCCGTCACCAAGGGCCGAGTCAAGGCGATATAACTACCTACCAAAGACATGGACAAGGCCAAACAGGCGTAAGCCGCCAGACGTGATCCCGCTCTATTCACCCACCTTCTCCCAATACACACATTTGCAAGCAAGCTAATCAAAATACCCTGGTGACCAGGGTCTACAATACGCTCGAGCCCGGCCTTCCAGGATAAAAAAACATGGCCTGCCATGTTGCCCGTTTCGCCCACCACCCCCTGTACAACTGACCTTACCCAGATCTGCCCGTACAGCCCCGTGCTGCCAGCGCTTTATCCCACCCTACCGGAAAGTCGTATCGCCAGTCCTTAAGCAGGTCTGCGATGGACGGTCTACACCTGGCCCGCCCCATGCTGCTCCCCATAACAGACTAATCCGCACCAAGCCGGCCTACCGGCCTGCCGTGCTCCTTGAAGGATATTTCATCATGCAGGCTATCGCCCGCCTGAGCCGTTTTGTTGGCAATACCTTTGCCATCTGGGTTCTACTGTTTGCCATTTTGGCCTTTTACTTTCCCGACCACTACCGCTGGTTAGGCGCTTATATTGTTCCACTTCTGGGCATCATCATGTTCGGTATGGGGCTGACTTTATCGCGCCAGGACTTCGCTGAGGTGTTCGTACGCCCGGGCCGAGTGGCTGTGGGTGTTCTGGGTCAATTCCTCATCATGCCCGTCTTGGCCTGGTCCCTGGCCTATGCGTTTTCCTTGCCGCCCGAATTAGCGATTGGCGTCATTCTGGTTGGCTGCTGCCCTGGCGGGACCTCATCCAACGTAATGACCTTCCTGGCACGTGGTGACCTGGCCCTGTCGGTTGCCATTACCTCGGTCTCCACTTTGCTGGCGCCTATCGTCACCCCCGCCCTGATTTACATGCTGGCCAGCCAATGGCTGGAGGTCAGCGCCTCGGCCATGTTCTGGTCCATTGTTCAGGTCGTGATTCTGCCCATTGCCCTGGGTGTTATTGTGCAGTCCCTGCTGGGCGAAAAAATCAAAGCGGGCGTGGCTGCCCTGCCCCTGGTCTCTGTCGTGGCAATTGTGGCTATCGTAGCTGCGGTTGTAGCCGGCAACCAGGCCAAGATTGCGACCAGCGGCCTGCTGGTATTTTCGGTCGTTGTCGTGCATAACACCCTAGGCTACATACTGGGCTATGTATTGGCCCGCCTGAACGGCATGCCGTTGCCACAACGCAAAACCCTGGCAATTGAAGTAGGCATGCAAAATTCCGGTCTAGGCGTAGCTCTAGCCAGTGCCCACTTCTCGCCTCTGGCCGCCGTGCCCAGCGCCATTTTCAGTGTCTGGCACAATATTTCCGGTCCTTTGGTCGCGACGATTTTCCGCCGCATGGGTAATGGCAAGTAACCCTCTGCTGGCACGTTCAAGAACTTGAACCCGAGCCTACAAAGTAAAAAAGGACGCTCTACCGGGCGTCCTTTTTTCGCTGGAGCCCCCCCAATACCAGGTGCTCTCAGGCCTTAGCTTTTACGTGACGATACATAAATTCCGCCCACAATCAGAAGGAACGCCGCGCCGTGGTAGAGCTTGGGGGTATCGCCCAGAATAAAAACGGACATCAAGGCCGCAAATACCGGCATCAGGTTCACGAAAAAACCGGCGGTTGCGGCACCGACTCGTTGGACAGCCACCCCCCAGCAGCGCAAGGCAATCAAGGCGGGACCGGTGCCCACATACAAAATAGCCAGCAGTAAGCCCCAAGACCAATCGATATGCCAGTCCGTGAATGTCCACTCCATGGCGGCAAATGCACCGGACCAGATCAAGCCAAAAAACACCTGCGCCATCACGACGGTGGCCCATGTCTGTGCGATGACACCCTCATGGCGACGCGTACTGAGCATCCAGCTATAGATCGCCCAGGCAATGGTGGCGATCACCATATAGACATCGCCCGGCACAAAACGGAAGGCCATCAGCTCTTGCCAATCCGCACGAGTCAATACCAGCACCACACCCAGCAAAGACATCAAACCACCGACCAGTTGCCGCCCATTGACTGTAGATTTGAAAAACAGGCGGCCGATCACCAGCATCCAGAACGGCAAGCTGGCATTGACCAGCGTCACGTTAATGGGGGAGGAACTTTGCAGTGCCAGATATTGCAAAGCGTTATAGATCCCTATGCCCAGCAAACCCAAAATGGAGTAGCGTTTCCAGTTGGCCCACAAATTGCTGCCGCGTCGCAGCACTTGCCGTCCCACAAAAAGCAAGATGGTGAACGCCACCAACCAACGAAAAAAATTCAGGGTAATAGGCGGCACCTGATCATGAATCAAGCGTCCGACGATGGCGTTACTGGCCCACAAAATCGTAGGTAAAACCAGTAAAGCCGTCGTGCCAGGGGTCAGTTTCTGAGTGCTCACAACATGTCCTAAAAAACGGCAACGGCGCGTGTGATCCCTGCTCAGGTCAACACGGCGCCGCTACGATGGGGCTAGTATATAGGCAAGCATGCCCTGCCCTCTACGCCTTTACCCGCCTGCTTGTGACCATGCAGGCTGGTCAATCTTTGACCAATCCATAAATATTATTTATAATCATACAATTGTCACGTCATGGCGCTGATTGAGTTTTATTGGCCCATCCCATCCACGCTCGTCTGGCTTTGACAACATCAGATGCAGCTACCCAGGGTAAATCGACCTTGAAACACCCCCACTTTTGGGAATAAAGCTTGACCCGATCAAGCGCCCCAAGTGCATTACTTGGCACCACAACCAGCACTCTTAACCGCAAGGGACTGTCCCGCGCGTCGTTATGCAGGTCTACGTTTCTGGCAAGTATTCGTGTTTTTGCCCGTTTTTCAGGTAGGCAGACCCTGTCTGCCCTGGCCGGTTCTTCCCACGAACGGCGGGCGTGTTTTCAATTTGATCAACCCGACCCTGTCTGGAACCCAACCGTTCTGACAGACACAGATTCACCTCAATTTTCATGGGCCTAGTGCAAGGCTGGACACCAGACACCGTTTGTACGGTTTGTCGGTCTGCCTGGTTGCCACGCCCGTCCCCGTCCCGCCCAGCAGGGCCTGACGGGAATCATTATTTTTAAAGGAGTCCCGATTTATGGCCAAAGAAGAGCTACTTGAAATGCAAGGTTCCGTCACCGAAATCCTGCCTGACTCACGCTTTCGTGTCACCCTGGACAACGGTCACGCCGTTATCGCCTACACGGGCGGCAAAATGCGCAAGCACCACATCCGTATTCTGGCTGGCGACAGCGTCACCCTGGAAATGTCGCCCTACGACCTGAGCAAAGGTCGCATCATTTTCCGCCACTTGCCCAAGCGTGTTGGCGCCCCGACCTCTGCCCCTCGCCGCCCCCCCCACCGTCGTTAAGACATAGCGCCACACCCCTGTCACAATCAGATGCAAAGATAGGTGCGCCTGACAGGGGTGCGACAAGAGCCATCAGCGCTTGGGTGCACCCCACTCTTTGTGGGAGTCGCCTTGAAAAAACTACTGACGCTCAAAACCGGCTTTATCGCCTACTTTGCAACCCTGAGCCTGTTTTTAGTCCTGATGCTGATTGCCCTGCAGCACCTGAGCAACAGCATCGAACAACGCAAGCACCTGGAAGCCCAGCGCCACGACACCACGGCGCTCAGCAAAGACTTCAAACGCATCAGCGAATTGCTCAGCCGTCAGGCCATCGCCTTTGTCTCCAGCGAGCAAATTGAATTTCAGGATAACTTCCGCCGTCTGCTGGCGGTGTTTACCGGTGCCCAAGCCGATCAGGAAGGGGTCACCTTAGCAATGCTGGACCGTTTCAGGGATCTGGAGCTGGAGCCGGCTGAGCAGGATTTGCTGCGCTCTGCCTATGAACAGACCCTGGCCCTTAGTCAGGTTCAGTCCGAGGCGATTCAAACGGCCAGTGGCCAGTTTGAAGATGACAACGGCACGATCCGCATTGCCTTGCCCAATGCCTTGATGGCCAAAGTGCTGGTGTTCAGCCAGCAATACATTCAAGCCTCCGCCCAAATCACACACACACTGGATGAATTCGAGCATCAATTCAGCGAACGCCTGGACCGTTCTCTGGATCTGGCTGGCCGCAGCAGCGATCGTGCTTTCAGCCTTGCACTGGCCGCTCTGGCTCTGTTTTTCATCGCCAGCTCAGCGGCCCTGCGCTTGCTCTATCGCTCCATCAAACAACCCCTGGATCAAGGCGCAAATCTGGCCAAGGAACTGGCCAAGGGTAAACTCAACGCCCAGCTCAACGTCCGTCGTCACGACGAGTTCGGCACCTTGTTAAGCGCCCTGAACGGAATTGGGCAGGGCGTGCAAACCGTCGTACATCAGATCCGTGAACAAACTGGCCTGATCCGCGATGGCTCAACAGCAATTGTGTCGGCAAGCCATAACCTGGGCGAACAAATTCTAGAGCAGTCCACTGAGCTGAACCAGACGGTCAAAACCATGAATCAACTGGCCGATACCGTCAGACAGAACGCCAAACAGGCCCGAACGGCCGACCAACTGGCTCAAGACACGTCCAGTCAGGTCGCACAGGGCAACCAGGCCGCCCAAAACTTGCTCGATACCATCAACGCCATTGCCGACAGCTCACACAAAATGAGCGAGATCACCAAGCTGATCCGCAGCATTGCCTTCCAGACCAATATTTTGGCCCTGAATGCTGCCGTGGAAGCCGCCCGAGCGGGTGTGCACGGTCATGGCTTTGCGGTGGTTGCCGCTGAAGTGCGTAATTTGGCTTTGCGCTCCACCGATGCCTTGCAACAAGTTTCCACCTTAATTTCCAGCTCGGTCGAACAAACCGAACAAAGCTCGGTGGCCGCGCGCGGCATGGCGCAGGTCATGGCCAGCACACAAGACAAAGTCAATGAAATGCGCAGTATTGTGGCCGATATTGCCCAGGCCTCTCAGGATCAGGCGACACATATCGAATACGTAAACCAGGTCATGACGCGTCTGGACCAGCAAGGTCAGTCCAACCGCCAACTGCTTGAACACAGTGCCCACACGGCCCAGGAGCAGTTGGAACAAACGACGTTTCTGGCCCAGGTGGTGGCCCATTTCAGCCTGGATAGCGATCTTGCTGAACCCTCTGCCCCCACTGTGCCCACCCTCTCACACCGACCTTCCTATCAATCTGCGTCCACCTATCGCACCGCTGCTTGCACAATGTCCAGTTCCTGAGCGGCCAATACGTGCCATAGACCTCCGATAAGGGTAAAATCGGAAGTTTGCCGCGCGCCGCCCTGCTGGCTGGCGCGGATGGCACCTCAAATATAGGAAAGCCGCTGAATCATGGAATCGGAACGACTTAATCAACTGGAAGCCCGCCTTGCCGATTATTCGGAGCGGGAAAATGCCTTACGGAGGTATCTTTGACTACGATGACAAAGCGCATCGTTTGCACGTAGTCAATGCCGAACTCGAGGACCCCAACGTCTGGAACGACCCTCAACACGCCCAGGATCTGGGCCGCGAAAAGAAAAGTCTGGAAAACGTGGTGCATGTGCTGGACGCCTTGCACACGGGCTTGAAAGATTCCCAGGATCTGTTTGAGCTTGCCGCGATGGACGATGACGATGCCACCATCGCCGCCATCGAGGAAGATTGTGCCGCCATGGCCAGCCGCATCGAAGAGCTGGAATTTCGCCGCATGTTCTCCAACCCTGCCGATCCGCTCAATTGCTTTATGGATATTCAGGCCGGTGCGGGTGGTACCGAAGCCCAGGACTGGGCCTCCATGCTGCTGCGCATGTATGTGCGCTATGCCGAACACAAAGGCTTTAAGGCTGAAATCCTGGAACAGTCTGACGGTGACGTTGCCGGTATCAAATCGGCCACCATCAAGATTGAAGGCGATTACGCCTACGGCTTTTTGCGCACTGAAACCGGCGTGCATCGTCTGGTTCGCAAAAGCCCTTTCGACTCGTCCAACGGCCGTCACACCTCGTTCACCAGCGTATTCGTCTACCCGGAAATCGATGATTCCTTTGAAGTGGAAATCAATCCGGCCGACTTACGTATCGACACCTACCGTGCCAGTGGTGCGGGTGGTCAGCACATTAACAAAACCGACTCGGCCGTTCGTATTACGCACGAACCCAGCGGCATTGTGGTGCAGTGTCAGAACGACCGCTCGCAGCACCGTAACCGTGCTGAAGCCATGCAAATGCTGAAATCGCGTCTGTACGAGCTGGAAATGCGCAACCGCATGGCCGAGCAGCAAAAGCTGGAAGACTCCAAGAGCGATGTGGGTTGGGGCCACCAGATCCGTTCCTACGTGCTGGACCAAAGCCGCATCAAGGACTTGCGTACCAACTACGAAAGCTCCAATACCCAGAAGATTCTGGATGGCGACCTGGATGCCTTTATTCAAGCCAGCTTGAAACAAGGGGTTTAATATGCACACTTCCACGCTGACTGTTCTAAGCGGTGCCTCTCGCGGCCTGGGCTTGTCCCTGGCGCGTCAGGCGCTGGCTGCTGGCCATCAGTTGATCACTCTGGCCCGCAGCGAACTGCTACTGGATGCGCCCCAAGGGGCTCATCAGCATCTGCAAGTGGATCTGGCCAGCGCGGAAGGCGCACAAGAGGCTGCCAAGGCCCTGCAAGCCTTGATCAGCCAGACACAGGCTCAACGCTACGTCCTCATTAATAATGCAGGCACGGTTGATCCCGTTGGGCAGGCCAGCCACCTGCTCGATGCCCAGGCCATTACACAGGCGCTGCAATTGAATGTCGCCAGTGTCATGAGCCTGACCGCCGCCTTTTTGCAAGGCGCCCCCAAGGATGCCCAGCGCCAGGTGCTCAATATCTCCTCGGGTGCTGGCCGCAAGCCCGTTTCGGGCTGGGCCGTGTATGGCTCCAGCAAGGCAGCACTGGATTTCTATACGCAAACCCTGAAACTGGAAAATCCCGAGCTGGCCGTTTGCTCTCTGGCTCCGGGCGTGGTCGATACGGATATGCAAGGCCATATCCGTAGCCAGTCCCGCGATCAGTTCCCGAACCTGAGCCGCTTTATCGACCTGCATCAGCAAGGCCAGCTAAGCAGCCCGGACGATACCGCAGAGCGAATTTTGCGCCACCTGAACAGCCCGGAGTTTGGCCAGCACGTCCTGGACGACATCCGCCACTACGAATAAGTACTGACACAATGACTGAATCGCTAGACACTTCCGCACCCGTCGTAGACGAAAACCGCCTGATTGCCGAGCGTCGTTCCAAGCTGGACCGCCTGCGCGAAAATGGCATCGCCTACCCCAACGATTTTCGCCCTGATGCCCACGCTGCCGAGCTGCACAAGCAATACGGCGAGCAGGACAAAGAGGCGCTGGCTGCAAGCCATAAAGTCGTGAAAGTGGCTGGCCGCATGATGCTCAAGCGTGTCATGGGCAAAGCCAGCTTTGCCACGCTGCAAGATGCCTCCGGCCGTATCCAGATCTATCTGGACAAAGCCGCACTGGGTGAAGAGAACTATGCGCAATTCAAGGGCTGGGATATCGGTGACATCCTGGCCGTGGAAGGCACCGTCTTCAAAACCAATAAGGGCGAACTATCCGTGCACGCCTCCAGCGTGCGCCTGCTGGCCAAGTCCCTACGTCCCCTGCCCGACAAATTCCACGGTCTGGCCGACCAGGAATTGAAGTACCGTCAGCGCTACGTCGACCTGATCATGGGTGAAGACACCCGTCAAACCTTCCTGGCCCGCAGCAAGGTCATGAGCAGCCTGCGTCAGCACATGGCCCAGGCCGATTTCCTGGAAGTGGAAACCCCGATGCTGCACCCCATTCCGGGTGGCGCATCGGCCAAACCCTTTGTGACCCACCACAATGCGCTGGACATGGAAATGTACCTGCGTATTGCTCCCGAGCTGTACCTGAAGCGTTTGATCGTGGGCGGTTTCGAGCGCGTGTTCGAGATCAACCGCAACTTCCGTAACGAAGGCGTCAGCCCTCGTCACAACCCCGAATTCACCATGATGGAGTTCTACGCGGCCTACACGGATTACCAGTGGCTGATGGACTTCACCGAAAACCTGATACGCGAAGCCGCGATCAGCGCCCGTGGTACCGCTACCCTGCAATATCAGGAACGCGAGCTGGATCTGAGCCTGCCTTTTGATCGCCTGACCATTACCGGCGCCATCATGAAGTACGCGCCTTCCTACCAGATCGAACAACTGGAAGACATCCAGTTCCTGCGTACTGAGCTGGCTCGCCTGAAAGTGGACGTGAACTCGCCCCCGCTGCGTGATGCCGGCCTGGGTGCCTTGCAACTGGCTCTATTTGAAGAAACAGCCGAATCCAAGCTGTGGCACCCCACTTTCATCGTGGACTACCCCGTAGAAGTGTCGCCGCTGGCACGTGCCTCGGACACCCAGGAAGGCATTACCGAGCGCTTTGAGCTGTTCATCACGGGTCGCGAGATTGCCAATGGCTTCTCGGAGTTGAACGACCCTGAAGACCAGGCCGCTCGCTTCCAGGCTCAGGTTCAGGCCAAGGATGCTGGCGACGAAGAAGCCATGTTCTACGACGCGGACTACATCCGTGCCCTGGAATACGGCATGCCTCCTACAGGCGGCTGCGGTATCGGTATCGACCGACTGGTCATGTTGCTGACCGATAGCCCTGCTATCCGTGACGTGATCCTGTTCCCGCACCTGCGTCGCGAAGACTAATCACAGTCTCAAGACAGAAAAACGCGCGGCCTTGACCGCGCGTTTTTCTTTATGCGTCTTCGCCCCCCATACGCACATACGCACATACGCACATACGCACATACGCAGCTATTCTGTCTGTTCGGGAACCGCCCCTCACTCCCATCGCCGCATTAGCCAGCCCCAAGCCCGTAAGGGCAGACATCACTCAGGTTTGATACCAGCAACGGCCGCTACGTCACGAAACAAAGCAATATCACGCGCCACAATCTGATCCAGCGACTCAGCCGATCCAGGGGCGATCACAAAGCCCAGTTCCTCCAGAGGAGCAGCAAACTCGCGGGAACCAAGTACAGCCGTAATATCGCGATTCAGCACAGCGACGACCTCATCGGGCGTGGCACGTGGCACAAAGATGCCCTGCCAACTTTCGATCACGAAATCAGATACACCCAACTCATGAAAAGTGGGAACATCCGGCAAAACCTTCGAACGCTCCAGCGACGTCACCGCCAGAGGAATGAGCTCACGCTTCTGAATGTTCTGGGTTGTCCCAGAGATATCAATAAGCGCCGCATCTACATGCCCGCCTAATATGTCCAAAACAGCCGGCGCCCCTCCCGCGTAAGGGATGTTATTGGTTTGCGTACCCAAACGCTGATTAAGCATCTCGACAGCCAGATGATAGATACTGCCATAGCCAATCGGCAGCGCGGCGGATACTTCGCCAGGTCGCTGTTTAAGCAGCGTCACGTACTCATCAAAATGGCTGACACCCAAGCCTGGGCGAACTACCAACACCTGCGAATTAACAATGGTACGAGTTACGCCACGAACATCGGTCGGGCTATAAGGTAGTTTGCGGCCAAGGGCAGCATTGATCGCGAGCTGGTCACCACTGGACAACAACGTGTGGCCGGTCGGTGCCGCGCGAACGACCCGGTTGACACCAAGACTGGTGTGCGCGCCGGGCACATTGTCCACAATCACTGTTTGTTGCCACAATTCGGCAAGGCTTTGCGCCAGCATTCGCGCAATGCGATCGGCGTTGCCACCCGGATTCACCGGAACAACAATGCGCACGGGCCCCGAAGGGAAGTCATCGAGCTGCTGCGTGTGTGCCGACGCCGTAATAAATGCAGCACCTAGTGAGGAAACAGCACCTCCAAGCCGGGCAAGCATACCCGCACCCATAGCATTCAAGATCATGCGACGATTCAAGCCTGCCTCCGGTATCTCCACACTGCCCTATTGACTGGGCGACATTGTCTTGCGGTGCTTGCAAATCACGATCGTAGTCTAGAGAAGCCCCGCCCACGGATCAAGCAGACCTTTCCCGTGTCATTGATCAAGGCCCTGCCAGGGATGTTCGTACAGTCAGGGAAACTGGCCCAACGAACCTCATGTGAAACAAAAAAGGACGCTTTTAAGCGTCCTTTTTTACTGCCATCACAAGGTTTTTAAATAAACCTTGCAAGGCCTGTACGTCCATCCCTGCACAATCAATCCACCGGCAAACGCATCACCGCCTGTGCCCATTTATGGGCCACTTCGGGCGAGGAGAAACACGAAGCCTTATCTGCCACCACACGCACCGCGCGTTCCAGCAACTGGATGTCGGCCTCGTGCTGACGTGCGACGTGCGGGTCCTCGAAGAAGATCACACGCTGGCAACGGTTTTCCAGTACCAGCTCGGCAATTTGCGCATCGCCGCCCAAAGGACCGCTTAGATAAGACTGAATCCAGGGGGTTTCCTTGGGCCAGCCTTTGGACCAAGCCAGCTCGTTCAACAAGCGACTGGTCGTCCCTGTTCCCACGCGTTGGCCAAAACGGGACAGCAGGTCGAAATGCTTGTCAGCGAACTCAACCATCTTGTCCTTGAGTGCATCGTGCGCGATCAAGGCCAGAGTTTGGTTGGGGAAGTCAAAAATACGTTTGCAGCTGGAGTCGGGCCACAGGCCACGACTGACTCGCTCCACTTCAATCCATTCAATCGCCCCCATCAGGGTCGAAATAAAAGGACGACCATGCGTAATGCACTGACGCTTGAGCGCCAATGCTTCCGGGAAAATGGAAGATGGGTCTACCGGGTCAATCAGATAAATGGCGCCATCAAAAGGCGGAGTGCCATCCGGGCTTTGTGTGACCCGGGCAACCAGCTTCATCAAGCCGCCATCACGACCATAAGGATAGCGAACCAGGCCGCCATAGCCTTCCAGCAGGCCCGAACGCTCGATGGCATTACAGGTACGACCCACCGTATAAAGCTCAACTTCCAACTCGCGAATACCGCTGGCTGAGCGCCGCAACCACTGAAACAAAGCCGCATCTGCCGAATCATGGTGCAACTGATTGGCCGCCAAACCGAAACGTAATGACATGAGTTCCTACACGGTAAACGATTCGCCACACCCGCAGGAGGCTTTCTCGTTTGGATTGATGAATTTAAAACCTTCATTGAGGCCATCGCGGCCATAATCCAGACGCGTGCCATCAATAAAGGGCAGGCTCTTGGGATCAACAAACAGTTTAACGCCGTGCTCTTCAAACAGTTGATCGCCTTGAACCGGCTCATCAACAAAATCCAGCTTGTAGGCCAGACCCGAGCAACCGGTCAGACGTACACCTAAACGTAGCCCCAAACCGCCCCCGCGTTTTTTCAAATGACGCTGGATATGTTCTGCGGCGGGCTGAGTAAGAGAAATAGACATAATCTTTTCCTTTCTATAAACCTGAAGGGGATTCAGCCTTCAGGCTTGGACAACTAAAACGCGCCTTTGTTCTGTACCGAGGCAACGGCAGCCTGAACCGCCTCCTGGACCAACAAAGCACAATGCACTTTGACCGGTGGCAATTCCAATGCTTGCTGCACATCCGTGGACGAGAACTGGGCCGCTTGCTCCAGACTGCGATCTTGCAGCCATTGCGCCGCAAATGAAGCAGCTGCGATGGTACAGCCACAGCCATAAGCCTTGAAACAGCTCTCCTGAATCTGACCCTGCTCCGATACTTTGAGCTGGATACGAATCAAGGCCCCGGTTTGGTAGCTTCCTGCCTCCCCCGTGCCTACGTCAGCATCACTGCTGTTCATGACACCCACATGACGCGGGCGCAGAAAATGCTCCATGACAGCGTCACTATATCTCATTGCGTGAACGGCTCCGAAGCGGACTCGCTCCATAAAGGAGAGATGGCCCGCAATTGTTCAACCACACGACCGATGGCGGCAATCGTGTCATCAATGTCCTGCTCGGTCGTGAAACGGCCCAGACTCAAACGCAAGGAACTGTGTGCCAACTGATCGCTACGACCCAGGGCCGTCAATACATAAGACGGCTCCAAACTGGCCGACGTACAGGCCGAGCCACTGGACACGGCCAAATCAGTCAGGGCCATCATCAGGGCTTCACCCTCGATGTGATCCACACTGATGTTCAGGTTATGTGGCACACGCTCATCGAAGGTGCCGTTCAGGTACAAATCTGGGATCTGCTGCAAACCAGCCCACAGCCGATCACGCAGCGCGGTGATGCGCTGATTGTCTGTATCCATTTCCTGGGCGGCCAACTCAAACGCACGTCCCATGCCCACGATCTGATGTGTGGCCAAGGTGCCGGAACGAAAGCCGCGCTCGTGACCTCCACCATGAATCTGCGCTTTCAGACGCACCGCCGGTTTACGGCGGATATACAAGGCACCTATCCCTTTGGGACCGTAGGTCTTGTGGGCCGACATGGACATCAAATCCACCGGCCATTCCTGCAGATTGATCGCCACCTTGCCGGTAGCCTGGGCGGCGTCCACATGGAACAGCACCTTGTGCTCACGGCAAATTGCACCCAAAGCCTGCACATCCTGAATCACACCAATTTCGTTATTCACCAGCATGACCGAGGCCAGGATGGTATCGGGACGAATGGCTTGTTCAAACGCCTGCGGATCAATCAGACCACTGGGCAGGACATCCAGAAAGGTGACTTCAAACCCTTCGTCCTGCAAGGCCAGACAGGTGTCGAGCACGGCCTTGTGCTCCGTACGGACGGTAATAATATGGCGGCCCTTGGACTGATAAAACTGTGCGGCACCCTTCAAGGCCAGATTGATGGCTTCGGTCGCACCGGAAGTCCAGACGATTTCTCGCGGCTCTGCCCCGACCAGGGAGGCAACCTGACGACGCGCCTGATCCACGGCTTCTTCCGCATCCCATCCATAAGGATGGCTGCTGGAGGCGGGATTGCCAAATCGTTCCGTCAACCAGGGAATCATGCTGTCGGCCACACGCGGGTCTACCGGTGTGGTGGCGGCATAATCCATATAAATACGCTGAGCGCGACTCATACAAAACTCCGGAGTCAGTAGCGGCGACTGCCCGCTATAAAGTACATTCTTCTGGCTGACCGGCTTCCTGAGCGGCCAACTTGAGCTGACGCAGACGCTGCTGATCAACCAAGTCCTGTAGCGAGACAGAGTCCAGATAATCGACCATTTTACGACTAAGCGTCGCCCAAAGCTCGTGAGTCATGCACTCGCCTTTCTGCCCATTTGTGCCCTGCTTGCAATTACCCTTGCCACCACACTGGGTAGCATCAACGGGCTCATCGACCGCAAACACAATGTCAGCAACGGTGATGTGGCGGGCCAGACGCGCAAGCGTATAGCCACCACCCGGACCCCGCACACTATCGACCAGTTCATGGCGGCGCAACTTGCCAAATAACTGTTCAAGATAGGAGAGCGAGATACCCTGTCGCTGGCTGATGCCTGCGAGCGTCACCGGTCCACTTTGCTGGCGCAGCGCAAGATCGATCATCGCGGTTACGGCGAAACGCCCTTTTGTCGTCAAACGCATGATAGTTTCCTTGCCAAAGGCGAAAGCGGCCGGATTGCCAAGGGCAAATCCGACCAATTTGGTCCAGTATAGCAAATACAGGGGAAACTACCGTGCTTGAGCGTGTGTTTTTACACTTATACTGCAGTGTTATTTTAGTCGCTCAGGCAGCACGGTAATTGGGTACGCGCTTGCGAACCAACTCGAATACGCCCTGGCAGGCATCCTCAATATAGTCCATGACCTTATTGAAGCCATCCTGGCCACCATAATAAGGATCAGGCACGGTAGCCGCTTCGTAATCAGTGGCAAAACGCATCAGCAACATGAGCTTGTGACGGTACATGGGAGGACACATTTGCTGCAAGGCAGCGTGATTTTCCCAGTCCATGCTCAAGATAAGGTCGAAGTTGCGAAAGTCCTCGCGCTGGACCTGTCGGGCCTGATAGGTAGAGATGTCATAACCGCGTTTACGAGCGGCTATCTGTGCGCGTGTGTCAGGATGCTCGCCAACATGAAAGCCATGCGTGGCGGCTGAGTCCACCAAAATAGCCTCCGACAAACTGGCTTGGTCAACCAGTTGGCGCAAGACACCTTCGGCGCTGGGGGAGCGGCAAATATTCCCTGTACAGACAAACAGAACCTTACTCATAATGCGTCAAAGTCTGCGGGAAAACCCCAAATAAGGCAAGACGGAGCAAGGGCCTAAAACAGATCCCCGATACGGCCTTGGAAACAGCAAACCCGGATCGTTTGGGGGCTGCAAATAAGAACAGTACGCCGGTGCTTGAAGTTTGGAATAAACCAAAGGCGCGGCACCCTTTGCTTAGCGGATACTGCGCCTTCACGAGATGAGATAAATCAAGCAATACACCTGAGCGATGAAAGCCGGTAGCGGAACCGTGCTTTTACTGTCTTTTCGTCCAAGCCTAGTTGCGAATACACAACAGCAACAAGCAAAGATGAAAAAGCTCCACGTTCCCAGGAAGGGGTTAAGCCTGATACCGACACACACACGCCCCATCTGGTCCAAGCGAAGGTTTGCGCTCCTGCCCAAGGCACACTGCAAGGGGCAAGCCCTTGCCTGATGCCATTAGGCCAAGGGCCGTCACGCCATCAGCAACTTGGCCTTGAGCCTTTGCAACTTGTCGCGCGCAGCCGCAGCTTGTTCGAACTCCAGGTTACGGGCGTGATCCATCATCTCTTTTTCCAGACGCTTGATCTCACGTGCTGCCGCCTTCTCGTCGCGAATCAAGGCTTCTGGCACGTCCTCGCGCAAGCTGGCGGTAGGATCCGAAGCCACAACGCCGTCAATCAATTCGCGTACCGCCTTGTTCACGCCGCGCGGCGTAATGCCATGCTCTTCGTTAAAGGCGATCTGCTTGGCACGACGACGCTCGGTTTCCTCGATAGCGCGACGCATGGAGTCTGTCATTCTGTCGGCATACAAAATGGCCTTACCGTTCAGATTACGCGCTGCCCGACCTATGGTTTGAATCAGGCTGCGCTCGGAGCGCAGGAAGCCTTCCTTGTCCGCATCGAGAATGGCCACCAAAGACACTTCAGGCAAGTCCAGGCCCTCGCGCAACAAGTTGATCCCGACCAGCACATCGAATACGCCCAAGCGCAAATCACGGATAATCTCGGCCCGTTCCACGGTATCAATGTCCGAATGCAAGTAACGCACCCGGATGCCATTCTCGGACAAGTAATCCGTCAAGTCTTCGGACATACGCTTGGTAAGCGTTGTCACCAGCACACGATCTTGCTGCGCCGTACGCAACTTGATTTCACCCAGCAAATCATCGACTTGGGTGGTGGCAGGACGAACTTCAATTTCGGGATCCACCAGGCCGGTAGGCCGCACCACTTGCTCGACCACGTTGTCGGCATGTTCTTGCTCGTAAGCAGCCGGTGTGGCCGACACGAACACGGTTTGCGGCATGCGACGCTCGAACTCTTCCAGCTTCAAGGGCCGGTTATCCATGGCCGACGGCAGGCGGAAACCGAATTGCACCAGCGTTTCTTTACGCGAGCGGTCACCACGGTACATCGCTCCCAACTGCCCGATCGTGACGTGGCTTTCATCAATAAACATCAGGGAGTTACGCGGCAGGTAATCAATCAGCGTTGGTGGCGGATCGCCGGGCGCCGCCCCTGACAAGTGGCGGGAGTAGTTCTCGATGCCTTTGCAAAAACCCAGCTCCTGCAGCATTTCCAGATCAAAACGGGTGCGCTGCTCCAGGCGTTGGGCCTCGACCAAATGCCCTTCCCGCGTCAGAAATTCCAGACGCTCACGCAGTTCCAGCTTGATGGTTTCAATTGCCCGCAACACCGTTTCACGGGGGGTCACATAGTGCGAACTGGGGAACACAGTAAAACGGTTCAGCTTCTGCACCACTTTGCCAGTTAGCGGATCAAACAGTTCCAGCTCTTCCAGTTCGTCATCAAACAGACTGACCCGCAAGGCCAACTCGGCATTTTCCGCCGGGAAAATATCGACCACTTCGCCACGGGCCCGAAACACACCACGCTGGAAGTCCAGGTCGTTGCGCTCGTACTGCATGGCAACCAGCCGGGCCAGCAGCTCCTGCCGAGCGATTCGGTCGCCCTTGCGTAGCGTCAGCACCATCGCATGGTAGTCGCCAGGATTACCAATACCGTAGATGCAAGAGACCGTGCCCACAATAATGGTGTCCGGTCGCTCCAACAGGCTTTTGGTGGCCGACAAACGCATCTGCTCGATGTGTTCATTGATGGACGAGTCTTTTTCAATAAACAGATCGCGCGATGGCACATAGGCCTCGGGCTGGTAGTAATCGTAATAAGAGACGAAGTATTCCACGGCATTGCGTGGGAAGAACTCGCGCATCTCTGCGTACAGTTGCGCGGCCAGGGTTTTATTGGGTGCCAGAACAATGGCCGGACGCCCTGTCCGAGCAATAATATTCGCCATGGTATAGGTCTTGCCCGAGCCCGTTACCCCCAACAGGGTCTGGTACATCAAGCCGTCATCAATCCCCTCGACCAACTGCTCAATTGCCGCTGGCTGGTCACCAGCAGGCAAATAAGGTTGGAAAAGCTTGAAGGAACTCCCTGGAAACTCTTGAAAGGCAGGCTCAAATTTCATGCTAGACACACTTTAGGGTAAGCCCGTATTATCACATTAATGCTTTGTTTTTCTACCTTTCTGCGCTAACGCCCCCATATCATCATGACATCGCTCTTCGAAACCGTCGAACTGGCTCCACGCGACCCTATTTTGGGTTTGAATGAACAATACAATGCCGACGAACGCAACGGCAAAGTTAATTTGGGAGTCGGTGTTTATTACGACGATCAAGGGCGTATCCCGATTTTGCAGGCTGTTCAACAAGCTGAAGACGCCTTGATGAGCAAGGCCGCTGCACGCAGCTACCTGCCTATCGAAGGTATCAATACCTACAACCTGGGTGCTCAAACCCTGTTGCTAGGCGCCGACTCCCCCGTTATTGCCGAAGGCCGTGCCTTGACGGTGCAATCCCTGGGCGGTACCGGCGCACTGAAAATCGGTGCTGACTTTCTGCACCAACTGCTGCCACAGTCCGAGGTTTACATCAGCGATCCAAGCTGGGAAAACCACCGTGCTCTGTTCGAGCGCGCCGGCTTCAAGGTCAACACCTACGCGTACTACGATGCCACCACTCATGGCCTGAACTTTGAGGGCATGATCGCTTCGTTGCGTGCCATGCCTGCCCAGTCCATCGTGGTCTTGCACGCGTGCTGCCACAACCCCACCGGCGTGGACCCCAGCATGGAACAATGGGCCCAGATCGCCGAACTGATCAAAGAGCGTCAACTGGTTCCTTTCCTGGACATCGCCTATCAAGGCTTTGGTGCCGGTCTGGAGGAAGACGCCAGCGTGGTACGCCTGTTTGCCAAGCTGGGCCTGTCCATGTTCATCAGCTCTTCTTTCTCCAAATCCTTCTCGCTATACGGCGAACGCGTCGGCGCCCTGACACTGGTCACGTCCAGCAAGGACGAAACGTCCCGCGTGCTGAGCCAGGTCAAGCGCGTGATTCGCACCAACTATTCCAACCCGCCAACACACGGCGGCAAGGTTGTAGCCACTGTCCTGAGCTCACCCGAGCTGTTCCAGACTTGGGCTACCGAACTGGCTGGCATGCGTGATCGCATCCGTGACATGCGTGCACAACTGGTTGCCAAGCTGAAAGAACATGGTGCCACCCAGAACTTTGACTTCGTACTGCAACAGCGCGGTATGTTCTCCTACTCCGGCCTGACGGCCGAGCAAGTAGAACGCCTGCGCCAGGAACACGGCATTTACGCCGTCAGCAGTGGCCGTATCTGCGTTGCTGCGCTCAACAGCCAGAACATTGATGTCGTGGCCAAAGCCATCGCTCAAGTCCTGAAATAAGCTGGCCGTCCTTACCGCCTCCAACGCCCTTCTTCGGAAGGGCGTTGTCGTTCCGGACCTTGGAGTACCCCATGACAGACGCTATTTCCCTGCACACCGAACGCCTGATCCTGCGCCCCTGGAAACCGACCGACCTCGAGCCCTTTTACCGATTAAATAGCGACCCCCACGCGCTGCGCTTTTATCCGGCCACCCTGGACCGCGAACAAAGCGATGCTATCGCCCACCGCAGCCAAAGCCTGATCGAAGAACATGGCTGGGGGCCCTGGGCTGTGGAGCTGAAGGAAAAAGGGGCCTTCATCGGTATGGTCGGCTTGAACCGCCCAACTGCTGAGCTCTACTTTCAGCCTTGCGTAGAACTGCTCTGGCGTCTTCTGCCTGAATACTGGGGCAAAGGCTACGCCACCGAAGCCGCCCGAGCCTGCATGGATTTTGCCTTTAACGAACTGGACCTGGAGCAAATTGTGGCGTACACCGCTCAGTTGAACCGGCCTTCGCAAACCGTCATGCAACGCCTGGGCATGACAAAACAAGCCGGCACCTTTGCTCATCCTGGCGTACCTGTGGGCCACCAGCTTGTCCCTCACGTGCTGTACACGCAGGATCGCAAAGACTGGTCTCCATCTGCCTGAACAGACCTCGAAGGGTCGAAAATTAAGCCTTTAAGGTCCCCAAAGCTTGCAAAAACGGCAACTGTAACGCACAATCTTTACTGTATATATATTCAGCAGACAATACTATGACCGCCAAGCTCACTGCACGCCAGCAACAAGTGCTGGACATTATCCGTTCTGAAATCGAACGGACGGGTTTCCCCCCCACTCGCGCAGAAATTGCTCAAGTGCTGGGTTTCAAATCCGCCAATGCGGCCGAAGATCATTTGAAAGCTCTGGCCCGCAAAGGCGCGATCGAGCTAACCGCCGGTGCCTCGCGCGGCATACGCCTGCTTGGCACGGATACACGCGACCATGCTGCGCCCAATAGCAGCCCATTGGCCAATCTGACTGACGCCCTCTTACTGCCCATTATTGGCCGCGTTGCTGCCGGTAGCCCTATTCTGGCTACTGAGCATATCGAGCGCGAAATTGGTGTTGCCCCTACCCTGTTCACCCAAACGCCTGATTACCTGCTACGTGTGCGCGGCCTGAGCATGAAAGACGCCGGAATTTTTGACGGCGATCTGCTGGCCGTCAAAAAAGCTAGCGAAGCGCGTAATGGGCAGATCGTGGTGGTCCGCATTGGTGATGATGTCACCGTCAAGCGCCTGTCGCGCTCCAGCAATCAGGTCATCCTTTTACCTGAGAACGCGGACTTTGAACCCATCATCGTTACCGACCCGGACTCTCTGTCCCTGGAAGGTATTGCTGTAGGCCTGATTCGTACCAGCCCGCTGCATTAAACCTTGTCTCTCTAGGCTATCAGGCCTGTTTTATGAGCTTGGTGCACCTGATAAGAGAAAAACCCCATATACCGTTTGGTGCATGGGGTTTTTTTACTGGTCAAAGTGCATGCCGCTATACAAGTTTGAGCAGATTAACGGCGACAAGCGCTTTGACTATGGCCATCACGGTATGTCTGCAGTTGCAGTCATGGCTGCAATCGTGGGGGCAGCCATACCTGGCCCCCCCACATGCCTACATGCCTACATGCCTACATGCCTACAGCAAGAGTTGAGCAGCCGTAAACCTCTCGCGCAAGCTTGCGACCCTCACCTTCCTCATATCATTGCCCAAAGATCTGGCTCCCACTGCTGTCAACATGGCTAACCTCAAAGCCACGATCAGTCTGACCAAAATGCAAACAGGCTACCTTGGGTTCAAGGTAGCCTGTTTCACTGCTTGCTTACTACTGCTGATGCTTAGTGCTTGAAGGACTCCGAGCCCGTGCCTGCGGCACGAGTGGCGGCCAAAGCCTCAGCAGCCAGGCGAGCCACCTCTTCGTCGCTCAGAGGCGTGACGGCGTCTTGCAGGGCCACTTCTAATACACGATCAATCCAACGCACTGGAATGATCTCCAGCGTGTTCTTCACGTTATCTGGAATGTCGGCCAAGTCTTTGACGTTTTCCTCCGGAATCATCACCGTTTTGATGCCACCGCGCTGCGCTGCCAACAGCTTCTCTTTCAAGCCGCCAATAGGCAAAACTTCGCCGCGCAAGGTGATTTCACCCGTCATGGCCACATCAGAGCGAACCGGAATACCCGTCAGACTGGACACAATAGCCGTGGTGATGGCGATACCAGCCGATGGACCATCCTTGGGCGTAGCGCCTTCAGGAAAGTGCACATGCAGGTCGCGCTTCTCGAACACCGTGTTGGGGATGCCCCATTTCTGGGCACGCGAACGCACCACTGTGCGGGCCGCCTCAACGGACTCTTTCATCACATCGCCAATCGAACCGGTGCGTAACACATTGCCTTTACCGGGCATATCGGCCACTTCAATGGTCAGCAGATCGCCACCCACCTCGGTCCATGCCAGGCCGGTCACCTGTCCAATCTTGTTCTCCTTCTCGGCCAGGCCGAAGGAGTAGCGACGCACACCCAGGTACTCGTTCAGGTTCTCCGAATTGACCACCAGAGTTTCCTGTGTCAGGGCCTTGTTACGGGCAGCACGCGTACCAGCCTGTGGATTGGCCACCAGCAGCTTGCGAACCACCTTGCGGCAGATCTTGCTGATTTCACGCTCCAGCGAGCGTACACCCGCCTCACGCGTGTAGTAACGCACGATGTCGCGTACAGCATCTTCGGTGACTTCCAGCTCACCAGCACGCACACCGTTGTTCTTCATCAGCTTGGGCAAGAGGTAATCAAAAGCAATGCGTACTTTTTCGTCTTCGGTGTAGCCAGACAAACGAATCACTTCCATACGATCGAGCAAGGCCGGTGGAATATTCAGGGTGTTACTGGTTGCCACGAACATCACGTCGGACAAGTCGTAGTCCACTTCCAGGTAGTGATCCTGGAAAGTGTGGTTTTGTTCAGGGTCCAGAACTTCCAGCAATGCCGAGGAAGGATCGCCACGGAAATCCGCGCCCATCTTATCGATCTCGTCCAGCAAGAACAGCGGATTACGTACACCCACCTTGCTCATGTTCTGAACAACCTTGCCGGGCATAGAGCCAATATAGGTACGACGGTGACCACGGATCTCGGCCTCGTCACGTACGCCACCCAAAGCCATGCGAATGAACTTGCGGTTCGTTGCCTTGGCAATGGACTGACCCAGCGAAGTTTTACCCACGCCTGGAGGGCCAACCAAACACAGGATCGGAGCCTTCAATTTGTCCACACGTTGCTGAACTGCCAGGTACTCAACAATCCGCTCTTTAACTTTTTCCAGACCAAAATGGTCCGCATCCAATACTTCCTGTGCATTGCTCAAGGAATTATTGATACGGCTCTTTTTGCGCCAAGGCAGACCAACCAGCGTTTCAATGTAGTTGCGCACCACCGTGGCTTCAGCTGACATGGGCGACATCAGCTTGAGCTTCTTCATTTCAGCTTCAGCTTTCTTGAGCGCCTCTTTGCTTAGCTGAGCCTGCTCGATGCGTTTTTCCAGTTCCTCGACATCGGCACCATCCTCGCCTTCGCCCAACTCTTTCTGAATCGCCTTGACCTGCTCGTTCAGGTAGTAGTCGCGCTGGCTCTTTTCCATCTGCTTTTTCACACGGCCGCGAATGCGTTTTTCGACCTGCAAAATGTCGATTTCACCTTCCAATTGCGACAGCAAGCCTTCCAGACGCTCCATGGCCTTGGGCGTTTCCAGCATGCCCTGCTTTTGCTCCAGCTTCAACGGCAAGTGAGCAGCAATGGTATCGGCCAGCCGGCCAGCGTCATCGATCCCGGTCAGGGAAGTCAGAATTTCCTGAGGGATCTTTTTATTCAGTTTGACGTACTGTTCGAACTGACCCAGCACAGCGCGGCGCAAGGCTTCGGTTTCAGCCGCATCACCGGCATCGCCAGGCACTTCAACCACCGAGGCCATAAAGTGGGTGTCAGCATCCTGAACCTGAGTGATACGAGCGCGTTGCAAGCCCTCTACCAGCACTTTTACGGTGCCATCAGGCAACTTGAGCATTTGCAAAATACTGGCCGCACACGCAATTTCGTAGAGATCCTCAGGAGCGGGATCGTCCTTGCCTGCGGACTTTTGCGCCACCAACATAATGTTATTGCCGGACTCCATCGCCAGCTCAAGGGCTTTTATCGAGCGAGGCCGACCAACAAAAAGCGGAATCACCATGTGAGGGAACACCACTACATCGCGCAAGGGAAGCAGCGGCAGCTCAATAGGTTCCGTAGAAAGAATCTGGCTCGCAGACATAGTCATTTCCTATAAATGTCCTTAGACGCAAAAGGGAAGCCTGGGCTTCCCTTTCACGGTTTAACCTGTTGTAGCTCAGATTGTGGCGAATTTTGATATT
The DNA here is from genome assembly GCF_050255915.1 of Alcaligenes sp. Taxonomy (NCBI): domain Bacteria; kingdom Pseudomonadati; phylum Pseudomonadota; class Betaproteobacteria; order Burkholderiales; family Alcaligenaceae; genus Alcaligenes; species Alcaligenes sp. The sequence goes on along the minus strand of NZ_JBFWIQ010000007.1, from coordinate 93,567 downwards.
TCAAGTAGGCCGTACGAACATTAGAACAGAACTTCACAGAGTTAAAGAGAGACAAATTTTTATGTCTGGTGGCCATCATGAACACCCACTCTTTTCTCTTTACCTTCGCCTGTCGCCCGGTCTTGCCTGTGCCCTTCCGGTCAGAGCCAGACAGAGCACAAACAAGGAGATATCTCTAAGCTACTGCGTTCTTCAAGGGCGACTCAGTGTCACTGGCTTCACTATCTGACAAAGTGCGACCCAAAATCAATTCGGGTTTACTCTTTCCGGCAACGGCGTCCTCGGTCAGCACCACTTTGCTGACATCCTTGCGCGACGGCAACTCGTACATCGTGTCTAGCAGCGCTTGCTCGACAATGCTGCGCAAGCCGCGGGCGCCTGTACGACGTTTGATGGCACGCTGGGCCACAGCACGTAGCGCGGCAGGTTGAACTTCCAGCTCCACACCTTCCATGCTCAGCAGTTTCTGGAACTGCTTGACCAAGGCATTGCGTGGCTCGGTCAAAATGCGGATCAAGGCATCTTCGTGCAACTCTTCCAGTGTGGCGACCACAGGCAATCGTCCTACCAGCTCAGGAATCAGACCGAATTTGATCAGATCCTCGGGCTCGGCCTCTGCAAACAGCTCACCTACGCCACGCTCGGATTTGGCTTTCACCGAAGCGGAAAAACCGATGCCGGATTTTTCTGTACGGTCACGAATCACCTTTTCCAGGCCATCAAAGGCGCCGCCTACGATAAACAGGATATTGGTGGTGTCGACCTGTACAAAGTCCTGGTTCGGGTGTTTGCGACCACCTTGTGGAGGCACCGAAGCCACGGTACCCTCGATCAGCTTGAGCAGTGCCTGTTGCACGCCCTCACCCGATACGTCGCGGGTGATCGACGGGTTATCCGACTTGCGGGAAATCTTGTCGATTTCATCGATATAAATAATGGCACGCTGCGCTTTTTCCACATCGTAATCGCAGTTTTGCAGCAGCTTCTGAACGATGTTCTCGACATCCTCACCCACGTAACCGGCTTCGGTCAGGGTGGTCGCATCGGCCATCACAAAAGGCACATCCAGCATGCGGGCCAGCGTTTGAGCCAACAGCGTTTTGCCCGAACCGGTAGGCCCGATCAGCAAAATATTACTTTTGGACAGTTCCACATCGTCACGGCCTGCCTTGCCGCCACGAATCCGTTTGTAGTGGTTATATACCGCTACGGCCAAGGTGCGCTTGGGCGTCTCCTGGCCAATGACATAACCGTCCAGAAACTCTTTGATTTCCTGGGGGGTGGGCAATTCTTTACGTTCACCATCAGGAGTGGCGCCCGCAGCTTCGTCACGAATGATATCGGTACACAGATCAATACATTCGTCGCAGATGAACACCGACGAAGGTCCAGCGATCAGTTTCTTGACCTCATGCTGGCTTTTATTGCAAAACGAGCAATGCAGAACTTTCTCGTCGGCCGATTTCTTTTCGGACATAAATTTAAATTTCACTTCAGGATGGTAAAAGGACGGGAACAAGTCCCGCCCCCGAACAGCCATAGTACTGCTTCAGATCGATCCCTGTTGGGACGGATGATTATTCGTCACGCGTATTCATCACCTTGTCGATCAGGCCATAGGCCACAGCGTCTTCAGCTGCCATGAAGTTATCACGCTCGGTATCGAGCTCGATACGCTCGACAGGCTGGCCGCAGTTCTCGGCCAGAATCTTGTTCAAGCGTTCACGCAGACTCAGGATTTCCTTGGCCTGAATCTGGATATCGGAAGCCTGACCACGCGCACCGCCCGAAGGCTGATGAATCATGATGCGCGAGTTAGGCAAGGCAAGGCGCTTGCCCTTGACGCCCGAAGACAACAAGAAAGCACCCATGCTGGCAGCCATGCCGGTACACAATGTCGAGACTTCCGGCTTGACGAACTGCATCGTGTCGTAGATGGCCAGGCCTGCGTAGACCGAACCACCGGGCGAATTGATGTAGAGCGAAATATCTTTCTCGGGATTTTCCGACTCCAAAAACAGTAGCTGGGCCACAATCAGGTTGGCCGAGTTGTCATGAACCGGGCCCACCAGAAAGATGATGCGCTCGCGCAGCAGACGGGAGTAGATGTCGTAAGACCGCTCTCCACGACCAGACTGCTCAATCACGATGGGCACGTAGCCCAGACCCGTAGGGGCAACGGACTGCCCCCCATGCATTGAAGCGTAGAAGTCGACAAAGGTTGACGACATTAGTTGGTTCCCATGATTTGGTCGAACGCCACCTCCTCGTCGGACACCTTGGCCTGGGACAGTACGTGCTCGACGACGTTGTCTTCGAGTACCACTGCCTCAATCTCGGCGCGACGCTGGCGATCGGACAAGTAGTAGGCCACCACTTGGGCGGGCTGTTCATAGTTCTGGGCAAACTCTTCGATGCGGGTACGAACCTGCTCGGGCTTGGCTTGCAGTTCAGCAGCCTTGACCAGCTCGGAGACCAGCAGACCCAGACGCACACGGCGTGTGGATTCTTCCTGGAAAGCCTCGGCAGGGATAGGCATCTTGTCTGCGTCGGGCACGCCACGGTCTTTCAGTTCAGCACGAGCCGAAGCGATACGGCCTTGGACATCGTTGTCTACCAGAGCCTTGGGCACCTCAAATTCGCTGGCGGACAACAAAGCATCCATCACGGCGGATTTATTGCGAGCATGCACACGAGCCTTGATTTCGCGCTCGATGTTGGCACGGATGTCTGCCAGCAAAGCGGCTACATCACCTTCGGCCTGACCCAGGGACTTGGCAAATTCAGCATCCAGCTCGGGCAGAACGGGCTGGGCCACGTCTGTCACGGTGATCTTGAATTCAGCGGTTTTGCCAGCCACTTCCTTGCCGGTGTAATCGGCCGGAAATTCCAGGGGGAATGTTTTGGTTTCGCCTGCTTTCATGCCGGCAACGGCAGTTTCAAACTCGGGCAGCATGCGGCCACGACCTTGCAGGTATTGGAAACCTTCAGCGCTACCACCTTCGAAAGGAACGCCGTCAATGGTGCCCACAAAGTCCAGAGTGATGCGATCATCTTCCTGGGCTTCGCGATCAGCGCTGGACTCGTAGTTGGCGCGTTGCTTGCGCAACACGTCTACGGTGCGCTGGATGTCTTCGTCGGTCACAGGCGTATTGGCACGCTTGATTTCCAGCTTGGACAGATCGGGCAAGGCCACTTCCGGATAAACTTCGAAGGTCGCGGTAAAGGCCATCGTGCCTTCAGCAGGCTCGCCTTCTTTGGCTTCCAGATTAGGAGTGCCGGCTACGCGCAATTTGGAGTCCTGGATCACTTTGTCCAGGGCTTTGCCGATTTCTTCGTTGATGGCGTCGTAACGAATACCAGGGCCGTGGCTGCGCTCGACAACGGACAAAGGCGCTTTACCGGGACGGAAGCCCTGTACCTTGGCCGTGCGAGCCACACGCTTGAGCTGGGCCTGGACTTGTTTTTCTACGTCGGCCACCGAAACGACCACATCGACTCGGCGCTCCAAGCCGGACAGAATTTCAACCTCGGGCTGCATTGAAGACCTATATTAAATTGAGTAATTGATAAGAGTAATCCGGCATTTTACCGGAAACTGGCACGGTAAATCCAAACAAACGTATTTTGAATCATAATTTCCTGTCAAGACAATACAGCCGTGCCGGACTATGATCCCTTACTTTACCTTCCCTACGCAAGACTGATATGCACATGACTACCCCTTTGGGCGGCATCCGGGTCCTGGAACTGGGCCAATTGATCGCCGGCCCCTTTGCTGCCAAGATCCTGGGCGAATTTGGCGCGGACGTGATCAAGGTCGAATCCCCTAAAGGCGGCGACCCCTTGCGTAAATGGCGTTTGCTGCATGACGGTAACTCGGTCTGGTGGGAGGTGCAATCACGTAACAAAAAATCGCTGGCCTTGGACCTGCGCCAAGCGCAGTGCCAGGACGTGATCCGGGCATTGGTAAAAGAGTGTGACATACTGATCGAAAATTTCCGTCCCGGTGCCCTGGAAGAATGGGGGTTGGGTTGGGAAGCCCTGAAAGCCATCAACCCAGGCTTGATCATGCTGCGCGTGTCGGGCTACGGCCAGACAGGCCCTTACAAGGACAAACCTGGTTTTGGCGTGATTGGCGAAGCCATGGGTGGTTTGCGTCACCTTAGCGGTGAAGCCGGACGCCCACCGGTACGGGTTGGCGTCTCCATTGGAGACTCTCTGGCGGCCTTGCACGGTGTCATCGGCATCATGATGGCCCTGCGCCAACGCGAGCAAAACCAGGGTGTAGGTCAATATATTGACGTGGCCCTGTATGAATCCGTTTTCAACATGATGGAGAGCCTGCTGCCGGAATACTCGGCTTTTGGCGCAATACGAGAACCTGCCGGCAGCAGCCTGCCCGGTATCACCCCCAGCAATGCCTATGTCTGCAAAGACGGCAAATATGCCCTGATTGCCGGTAATGGTGACAGCATTTTCAAGCGTTTGATGAACGCCATTGGCCGCGCCGATATGGCAGAAAATCCCGACTATGCTCACAACGATGGTCGCGCACGGCATGCAGGCGTGATTGATGCCGCTATCGGTCACTGGGCCAGCGCCCTGGAGCTGGACAAGGTACTGGAGATTCTTGACCAGGCCGGCGTTCCGGCAGGCCGCGTGTATGACATCGCCGATATTGCGACCGACCCCCACTACCAGGCCCGCGACATGCTGCTTGACAGTAATTTGCCGGATGGCACACCGCTTAAAGTGCCGGGCATTGTTCCCAAGCTTAGTGACACTCCCGGCGGTATTTACCGCCTTGCTCCCCATCTGGGCCAGGACACCGAAGAAATCCTGAATCAACTGGGCATCAGCGCCGAGCAACAGGCCGACTGGCAAGCACGTGGGCTGATCGCAAAAAGCCCAAAACGTCAATAAAACAAAGCGGTACAAAAACGTTTGAGGGCCACATCAAGATGGCCCCTAATCAATTTGCTTCCCCATAAGGCAGACTACTTGCCTAGGGTGAAAATCCACGCTAGAATCTACTTCTTTCGTGCTGCGAACGTGGCGGAATTGGTAGACGCACCAGATTTAGGTTCTGGCGCCGAGAGGTGTGAGAGTTCGAGTCTCTCCGTTCGCACCAAAGCATGAAAACCGTTGATTCAAAAAATTAATTTTAAACAAAATCAACGACTTAGCTTTCCCCCTAATGGCTTTTGATAGCCTGTTTTCACATATTGAACATCGTAAGCCCCATAAAGACCCCACGAAAACAGGCCATCGCCAGCATCAGCAAACCCACTTCTGGGTATCGAACCCGGATAAAACTGCCTCTGTTGCACAATCAGCCCTCTTATCGGGAAAGCCGGATCTTTTCGACTAAACAGGAAGCGCAGACCTGGGCGATGCAACGCGCGCTTTACCTTATCTCCCCTACGTTTGAGACCGCTCGCCTTGAATCGGCATAAGATGACACGCTCATCGTTGGCATCAAAGCCGCACGCCTGGCCAACTCAAAAGCAGCAAAATGTGCAATCGACCCAGTCATTTCTCAGAGCCCACACAAGTCTGCAATGAGGGTCGCTGCGCTTGCTCAAACACAAGCTTCAGACACAAAAAAGCCGCTCTTGGTGAACGGCCTTTTTATTTGGGTTTGAGGACTATTCCTGCCTATCATGCTTGCCGGGAAAGTCACTAGGCCAACGCATGGGCTTAGGTTCCGGATCGGGCCTGGGGGCTGGATTGGGAGAAGGGATACCATTCACGTCCGAACCTCCTTCACATAACAATCAAAAGTGTGCAAGGCCACGCATTAATTGCACTAAATACTATACCAATGGTGGAAAATCACCAGCCTTCTAGTATTTACCCCAGTGCAACATGGCACCACGTCCTCAGATCAAGCGTTCTCCGGGAAACGTAGTACGGACACGAAAGCAGACTTGCACTTCCTTTTAATCAGACTGTTTTTTAGCCTTGCAGTTCCGTGCGACTATGATCCCAAACAATGGCGCGACGGCAAATACGCCAAATAGATAATAAGCAGCCTGACGCGTCCCCGCCACTCCACCCGGATCAATAAGTCCACCTGCATTGGCAACCATCCCCGCCAAAGCCGCTCCGCTGGCCGTTGCGAAGAGCTGAATGGTGGTGATGGATGCCCCGGCCAGTTCTTGCTCCTGAACAGAAGCGGCTTTTAACACCCGTATCAGCAGGTGGGGCCAGGCCAGTCCTACTCCCAAGCCGATCAGCGCCAGTGCCAAACAAATCGGAACCAGGTCCAGAAACAGGCCCGTGCTGGTCTCCGGTACCAGAAAGGTGAGCCCTAGCATGCCCAGCAAGCCGCAAACCGGCCCGACCAGAATCGCCCGCTCAATCGCCCGTCCGCTCAGCCCCGAGCTGATGACAGCACCTACCGTCCAACCCGCTCCCATCAAGGCGGCCAGGTAGCCCGCCACCAAAGGAGACTGCTGATGCAAAACTTGCAGAAAAAGCGGTGCGAAAACCTCTCCGCTAGTGACAGTCAACACCAACAAGGACATCAAGGCATACAAACCGGCAATCTCGGAACGAAACTGAAAGGTCCCCGACGGCAACAAGCGGCTTGGCGAACGTTTTTCGACGGCAATCAAGGCGGCACCCAACACAAACGCCAGCGCCAGGCCCAGGACATTGTGCACCAGCTCTACCGAGGTGCTACCCGCAGAAATAGCCAGCACAGCCAGCGTCAATAAAATCAGCTGAATCAACGGGATAGATGCCTTTGCCTCAGTGCCGGATTGAGGCTCCCGTTTAGGCAAGACACCAGAAGCCACTACAGCAAAAAGAACTGCGATCAGGGCAACGGATCCAAAAGCAGCCCGCCACATGCCCCACTGCGCAAACAGGCCGCCGATCGCCGGGCCAGCAAGGGTGGCCACACCCCACATGCCCGACACCAAAGCCATCGCACGGGGCCATAACTGCTCGGCAAAAACCACGCGAATCATGGCGTAGGCCAATGCAAAGAGCAAACCCCCACCTATGCCCTGAACAAAGCGACCGAACAGCAAAATGGACATGCTGGGTGCCCCCGCACAAATCACCGCCCCCACCGCAAAGGTCACGGCGGCCAGGCCGTAGCTTCCTTTAGGGCCTGTCATGGCCAGCAACTTGGGGGACAAGGCCGAACCCAGGATGGATGCCACCACAAACAAGGTCGTGTTCCAGGCATAGAGATCCAGTCCGCCGATATCCTGCACAACCGTAGGCAAAATGGTGGTCGCAATATAAACATTGACGGCATGCAGCACCACGCCGCCCGCCAGCACCAGTGCACGCATGGCATTGGCGCCAGACAATAAATCCCCCCAGGCTGACTGGCTGGGCGCCCCCTGCCCCCCATTCGCGGCCAACTGGTCTTGTGCCGCTGGCACCTCGCCCGCAGGGGCTTGCTGATTCTTCATAAGATCTCGACTCGTTCACAATAAGACGCCCCGCTGCTCAAGGAGCTTGCAGGGGCAAGAGTCGTCTTTTATAAAACCTCATGCATAGATGAGGTCAAGAGAATCAGTCACCATGAAAATCGACATTACTATCCCGCTATCGGTAGGCGAAGTTGCACGCCGCAGCGGAGTAACCATTGCCACCGTGCATCACTATGAGGCCAAAGGCTTGATTCAAGGCTGGCGCAGCGATGGCAATCAGCGACGGTATCACCGCGAGGTTTTGCGGAAGATCGCGGTAATCAAAATTGCCCAAAGAGCCGGTATTCCGCTGGCAACAATCAAGGAGGCCTTGGATGAGCTGCCATCCGGCAAGCCACTACAGGCCAAGGACTGGGCGCTGCTCTCAACCCGCTGGCGCGACATGCTCAATGATCGGATCCGCAGCCTGACCCAACTTCGTGATGAGCTGGATGGCTGCATAGGCTGTGGATGCTTGTCCATGACGAATTGCCCGTTACGAAACCCGGGGGATCAATTGTCATTGGTGGGAGATGGGGCTGTGCTACTGAAGCAGAAGAGCACCATTTAAGGCATTCACCAGCAGGATCTGCTCAATTAGGCAAAGAGCCTTCAATGCCGCCCTGAGGGCCCGGTCGGGATGCCGGGCCTGTTCTTATGGGGATTTTTATCAAGCGAATACTAAGCCGCTTTAAATCACGCCCCAGAAATACAGCAAGGCAGGCAGCAGCGCCGTCAACACTCCCTGTACGGCGGACACCATGCCTGTCAAGCGGGCAATGGGTTTATTCAGGACCAGCAGCAAGAAGAACAGGAACCAGAGGACGGCCCAAGACAGCCAGCTTAGCACTTGCCAATAATCAAAAATCCGCTCGGCAAGACTCAGGTTGGTGATCGCGGCAGGAACGGCAATGCAGGCCACCGCCAGGGAGTACCAACCCAGCGCACGGCCGTCACTGCCAGTAAAGGCGTTCACCCCGACCCAGAAATAGGTCAGGGCAAACAGGCCCAGGTAAATGGCGGACAAGGGGGAGTACACCACGCTGTTGGCCGGATTCAGGATGTGAGACATGCAGATGAATCCCAGCACGGCGGTGAACAAATTAACAATGGCAGCATCTTTAGCATCCACCAGCCTGCCCGCGTGGTGACCTTCAGAATAGTAGAGACGAACACCATTCACGAACAGGCACAGGCCTGCAAACGCCAGAAAAGCGGCAACTAGCATTTTGAAGATTTCCTAAGTAATAGAAAGCGGACACAGAACATGCCCGCAACATGATGTTGCACTCAGAGCCGAGGCGGAGCAGATCATAGAGCCTGGTAGCCCAATCGCCATGTATGTTTTTTTATAAGCTCTATAAGAAAAAACCGCGCATTTTTACGGCGGTTTTCCAGTGAGTAATCATCCTAAAAAGCAGGGGTTTTGCACGGGCTTGAACAGGTCAGATCAGCCCTTACCCATTTTGAGAGCGAAACCTAGCCGAAAACAGGACAAACGTTCTCCATCAATACGTGGAAAATCCCATCGAATTCAGGACAAGCGTGCTGCAAATGATATTTGCCAGCCAACAAACGGCTTACACAAGAAACCACTCAAGCCTGTTCGTTTTAGCCTCAGCGAGCCAATACGCGCACATAGACCAGTTGCGCCAGCAACTCCACCAAGGTCTGGGTCAAAATGATAGCGGGCAACAAGGGCAAGGCACCTGGAATAGCCAGGGCCAAAGGCAGAACAACCAGGGAGTTACGAGTCGCGCTACTAAAGGCCACTGCTCGTCGCAAAGGGACTTCCAGACGTACTTGTTGCGCCAGCACCCAGCCAATGACAGGAGCCAGGACGGCAAACAGAACATACACTGGCAAGACGCGCCACAACACATCCAGCGCCGGCTCCAATTGCCTCAAAACGGCAGCTACCACAATAAACAACGCCAAGGCGGTAGCCGGGACAGGCGCCAGGCCTAAACCCGTCTGGATCTGCGCCCAGACGCGACTTTTCCCAGCAAGATACTGAGTCGCCCCCGCCAATAGCAGTGGAGTCAAAATCAGAAAAAAGAAGGCGTCCAGAAAAGGCCCGGCCTTGATGTACAGGCCAAACTGTTCTCCCAATGCCAACTTCAGGAACAAGGGTAAAAGCAGCATTTGCACCACAAGCAGCACCGGCGTAGCCGCTAGCAAGCTTCGCGCATCTGCACGGCCTAATTGAGCAAACGTGACAACGTAGTCAATGCAAGGGGCCAGCAGCACCAGCAACACACCCAGACGCAGCATGGTATGGTCTGGCAGCAAGGGCAGCAGCGCAAAGACAAAGAGAGGAATCAGACAAAAATTGGCCACGAGCAGCACGGCCAAAAAGCGCAGTTGCGTCAGCGCCTTACCCAGTTGAGAAACAGGCACCTGCAAAAAGGTGACATACAACATGAAAGCCAGTGCCGGATTGATCCAGTCGACCAAACTGGCCGGCATCACCCAGACACTGGCCATCAAACCGGCCAGCAACATCGCCACACAATAAATGGCGATTTGCCGACTTTCCAACGCTTCACGAATCACGGTCAGCACCTCGCTTGGCAGCAAACCCGCAGCACTGCCGTGAAAAAACCTTACAGACCGCTACGACGCAAACGGGCGGCCGACTGACGATTCAAGTCCCGAGCCTCACGCTCGGCATATTCGCTTTCACCAGCTTCGTAGCGACCTTCATGCATGCAGGACTCACGATCCCAGGTACATTCATTGAAGAGTTTGGAGACGGGGCCACCGCCTGGTTTGGCCGAAGAACACGCCGCCATCAAGGCAGTCAAACCAATGACCGCAGCACCTTGGATCAGTCGTCGAAGCATCATTTCGTCTTCCCTACAAAAAATCTTTTCTTACCGCAAATCGAAACGACAGCCAATCGCGGACAATACGAACACTGTACCCCGAGGCCTAAAAGCTCGTCGATTCCCTTTCCTGTTAATTTGCAATTTATGACTCAAGAACAATTTCTGCTATTGGCCCAAATTTTGCACTTATCACCCAGCCCGGAGCTTGAGCACGAGACGCAACGTCCAGACGGGCCCCTTAGCCCAGAGGCACAACAAATCCTGGCTCTACATCATCAACTCAAGCAGGCCTATGTTATTCACCGGCCCACCGCGTTTCGGGTTGTGGTCAGCCATGACGATCTGGATCGATTCCCTGGCGCGCTGGACCTAAAACAGGGCATGCGCGTCCAACTTGTCTCCTACATCAGTGAACGCTACATCAACGTTCGCATCACCGAAGTTCCCTCTACACCCAAGGCCTATTTCCGAGGGATGGTCACGGAGCAAAACACCGGCTACACGCTATTTGAAGTCGGGGACAGCGTGTATTTTTCTGAAGATCAAGTGCACGCTGTCCTCAAGCCGTCGGCCGGGCGACATCCCTGATCCCGGGTCCCGCCTCTATCCCAAGGTTTTCAGGCTGGAATCGGGCAACAAATGCAGCCCAGTCCGACGGACAAACTCTTCGTAGCTGATGGGTGGGCTAACGCGAGTGGACGCCTGATTCGCCTGCCAATGTACCCAGGAGCGTCGAGTGCTTGCGTCGTACACCAACTTGAATAAATGACTGGGAACGGCAACCTGACTAGCGCCAATGCTTGCCGCACGGCGCGCATACACTGGCCCGGTAAAGACATAGACATTACCGGCAGCACGGGCGACGTATTTACGAGTATCCGCTTCAATCTTGTTCCAGGGACCGGCATTATGAGCCTGGTTTTGCGGCACCATATTAGCCAAAGAAAAGCTTTGGGCCATACTCTGTGCAGAGGCCATGTCCCCTGCCGGCGCCATATGTCCACGTGAAAATCCCGAGCCCCGGTAATCATTCAGTTCGGCGCGTTCCGCCTGAGGCAAACGGCCTTCAGCATAAAAACGATCCGTACGCTTGACGCCCTTGGCCGACTGAATCTGTTGCCGATTCAAACGCTGCACAACAAACACCGGGGTTTTGGTTTGGCCGCTATGCAAAATCGCAAAAGCGCTAAAGCATAACTCCCGTTGCGCATAAGCCATGGGCACAACAGGCCGTGAACCGGGAAAGAACTGGGGGCATTGCGCAAAAGAGGTCTGGACATACCCATCAATGGCAGCAGGGACGGGAGCACTGTCTTGCTGAACGACCGTGGGCCAACCCAAAGACACCAGAAACGGCTCAAGACTTTGCCAGTTCAGCCCCTGGGGATGAAGCCAGGCAGTCGCAAGCCCAAAACTAGTGAGGGCCGCTGCAATGACTGATTTCAAAAATCGGGACGGGCTACTCTGCCCTACCTTCTTTCTACTACTGGTTTTTGTACCGCGACGACCTGTGCTTTTTCTGCTCATACCACTCTTGTTTTATGCTTGGTCGGCCTACATCATTGCGCCGACTGCACCTGTGATTATAAGCAGTCCTTTCTATATAAAAGGAACGTGCCCCCACCGGGAGCACGTATTTCCTTCTGACTCCTGCCTTTTTCAGTCCATTTGATGAGCCTAGCAGAAGCGGATTCAAAAGCTGGAGCGCGCTTCTTACTTTGCGCTCAAGGCCTGCAGCTCTTTCAATTCCTCTTGCAACTGCTCCAGCTTGGCGCGATCGCGCTCCAGCTTTTTCTCCAGCTCCTGCACCTTGTCTTGCCGCCCTTCAGCACGCTTTTCGGCGATTTCGTCAATACGATCCTGAATGTCCTCTTCTTGCTCGCGGATATCATCCTGCACATCGCGCAGCAAGTCAGCATCTCGACAATGCATTTGCACATTGGCCAATGCGCGCTGCAGACCACGCTCGCGGTGCACATTCCCGTGCTGGCGCGCATAGTCGATCTGGTTCTGGATCTCAGCAGCCCGATACTGGCAAGCTGGGTTATCCGCCCAGGCGGGCAAAGCCATCACACCTAAAACGGCACTCACGCACCATACAGAGCTTTTCATCATGATTACTCCTGCTGTGTTCCTGTGGAACACCATCATACAAGCGCATTCGCTGTTTACCTGGAGTGGACGCTTATAACAAACTTCGTCGTCTTGTCACGAATACGTGATTAAATTCGAAGATTCCTTCGTTTATGTCATGATCAAGTAACAGAATTGTCGCAAATTGTGCCAAAGAACTTACACAACGTGTCTTTAAGCATAAAACAGTTCAGTTACACTCAAAATCCTCATAAAGCAAACTTTTACTTTTCATCGTGTCCAACATCACCATCAGGAAATGGATCTTTTTCCTGTGCGCTGCTTTGATTGTTTTGTGGCTCTTTCCCTTTGCGCACATCAACGAAAGTTTGCTCAACTCCTCCCAGGCGTATTCCGCCTGGCATACCAGTGTGCTCAACTCCTTGATGCCTTTGTCGATCCTGGCGGTTGCCAGCTTGATCTGGGCAGACAAAGCAGTGTCCGCCTGCCTGGCCATGGCCGTCAACACCGTCTTGTTTTCACTGGCGATCAAAAATATCTGTGATACCGCCGACCGTTTCTCTCACGTGTGCGGTATTGATGTTTCTGTTTCCTACGGAGCCATGCTCTATGGGCTGGGCATGGCGGCGCTGTGGGTATTACTACTTAGCTATCGCTGGAAAAATCCTAAAGAGCGGTCCGGTCCCTGATGCAGCCCAGTCTGGTATCAGGACTTCTCCGCCCGCCCCTGCATCACCATAATCGTTTGCTGCATCAACGCACATAAGGTGTGCTTGCCCTCTTCCATGGCAAATACCTCGGCCTGCGTCACGATCAAACTGCGGCCCTGACGAACCACAGACCCTCGGGCCAATAAAGACTCCCCTTTGGCCGGCGCCAGAAAATTCAGCTTGTATTCCACGCTGAGCACGCTGGCGCCCAAAGGCGTACAGGTCATGGCGGCATATCCTCCGGCCGAATCAGCAATCATGCCCACAACACCACCATGTACAAATCCGTGCTGTTGCTGAACCCCCTCCCAATGCGGCAGATGGATCTCGACCAGGCCTGCCTCGACCAACGGCATGGTGGCGCGAATCAAGCTCATTGCCTGCTGGCGGGAAAAACTGTCTTGCACGGCTTGCCGCATGGATGGGTCCAATGCGGGCTTAGCAGAAGCGAGGGCTGAACGCATGGCTGAGGTCTTCTTTATTTTTATCGTGGATACAGCGGTGTCAAACGGGATTGAACGGCCAGAAAACGGGAATCAACATCACGCCCAAGACCCAGAAAATCAAGTTCAAGGGCAAACCGACTTTCAGAAAATCCGCAAACCGATAACCACCCGCGCCATAGACCATCGTATTGGTTTGGTAGCCCACGGGGGTTGCGAAACTAGTGGAAGCAGCAAAGGTCACCGCGATCAAAAAAGGCGTGGGATCAACCCCCATCATTTTGGCCGTGGACATCCCTATGGGCGCCAGTAACACCGCAGCGGCGGCATTGCTCATAAACTCGGTCAAGACCAAGGCCATCAGATAAACCACTGCCAGCACCGTCAACGGTCCAAAAGACTCGACCAAGCCGACCGTGTTTTCCACCAGAAACTGGGCGGCCCCCGTCTCACTCATAGCCAATCCCAAGGGCAACAAACCAGCCATCAAGATAATGATGCGCCAATCGATGGCGTCGTAAACATCATCTGCCTTCAGGCAACCGGCCAGCGTCATGGCTACGGCACCGAGCAATGAGGTGACACTGATGGGCACCCAGCCCAAGGCAGGCACCACAATCACCAAGGCCATGGTGACCAGGGAAAAAGGTGCGCGCCAGCCCATTTCTTTTTCAGCCTCACGCTCGGAGAGCACAATAATATTGCTGTCAGCCCGCAAGTCAGCCGCCTCGGAGGCCGGGGTCAACATCAACAAAATATCGCCCACCTGTAAACGTACAGCACGCAACTGCTCACGCAAGACCTGGCCACGGCGATGAATCCCCAACACAGTGGCATTCCTGTGCCAGCCCGCCCTCAAGCTGCCCAAGGTACGCCCGCTGATACGCGAACGCGGCGCAATCATGACCTCCGTCAAAACCTGATCAACCTGTTCAAAAGATCGTTGCTCCAACTTGAACTGCGGATCTACTTCCAGACCCGCTTCTTTGCGCAACTCATCCAGCTTGGTCCAATCTCCACGCGCCAACAGCACATCGTCCTGCTCAATCTTCTGCTCTCGCGGCCCCCACACTTTGATATCACCGCGCAACAGCTCCAGCACAAAGACGCCATACTGCTCACCCAACTTTGCGTCGCCAACAGACTGACCGATCAAGGAGGAGTCCGGCATGACGCGCAGTTCGGTTATGTACTTGCCCAACTCATATTGCTCGACCAGCTCGCCACCGCGCGCCGCAGGCAATAGCCAGCGCCCTACTGTCAGTAAATAAATACAACCGACTGCCATGCAAATGACACCCAGCTTAGTAAATTCAAACATCGTGAAGCCTGGATGCCCCATGTCGCGGGCAATGGCATTGACCAACAAGTTGGTAGACGTTCCAACCAAGGTACAGACCCCGGCCATTTGCGAGACATACGACAAGGGAATCAGCGCTTTGGAGGCTGACATACTTATCCGTGCGCTAGCGGCCATCACGATAGGAATGAATACCGCCACCACTGCCGTGTTATTGACAAAGGGGGCAATCACCGCCAGGACCAGAAACAAAAGCACCAGAAACTGAAGTGGGGAGCGGGCCTTGCCCAGCAAATCCCCAATCCCTGACAGCGCACCGCTATTTTGCAGGCCGGCGGCCAACACAAACATCGCAGCGACGGTGACTGTGGCCGGATTACTGAAGCCGCCTACGGCCTGTTCAGGAGTCACCAAGCCCAGAATAGCCAAGGTGCCAAGCACCAATAAAGCAATCGCGTCGATTCGGAGTTTTTCTGTGGCAAACAAGACAATCGCAACTAAAGCCAGGCCCAAAACCACTGCAATTTCGATTGTCATGTTGCCCCACTCCTGTTTATTCTGTGCTGCCAAGTATAGGTAAAAATGCAGCACCCCAAGCGCTGCATTTCGCCGTACTGAACAAAAAAACACAAGTTTTTCAAAACAGGCAAAGCGAAACCTGCTGCATCAGGTAGATGCTGATACCGCAGCGCCCTGGTCAGACCTAGACCAACAGCATCACCAGGAACACCCCTGCCAACAAGGCGATATAGGCTTTGGCGTGAATGCGGTCGGGGATCTTGCCAATCCAGCGTGAGGTAAAACGAATCCCCAGCCAGGAACCCAGCACCAATACCAGACAGGCACGCAGGTCGATGTAACCCGCATGCCAAGGCCCCAATGAGTCTGCATTCCAGGCCAGCATCGCGTAGCTCAGGCTGCCCACCACCGCCATAGGCAAGGACAAGGGATTTGCCGCTGCTGTGGCGGCCGTCATGCTGGCACCGCGTCGGCGCATCAAAGGTACCGTAATCACGCTCCCGCCCACGCCCAAAAAGGCGGCGATCGCACCAATAAGAACGCCGGCCCCGGCGCTGCTGGCCTTGCTTAAAGGGCGCATGGCCTTGCTTGCTGTCTGCGTAAAACCCGCTCGAAACAGGCTATCAAGAATCGTCAGGCCCAGATACACAACAAAAACCCAACGCACCCAGGCCCCACTCAAGGCCATGGCCGCTACCGCACCGGGAATCGCCCCCAGGGCGATAAACCAGAGCAAAGGACGCACCTGCCCCCAAGGCACGGTGCCAGCCTTGTGATGGCGCCAACTGGACAGGCCAGCCCCAAAGATCATGACGCAGGTGGATGTGGCCACCGCAATATGCATGGCCGCCTGCCCCATCTGGCTGTCTGCGCCATACAGAGCAATCAACACCGAATACAGCACGGGAACCACCACAAAGCCACCACCGAAACCAAACAGCACGGTGGTCACCCCGGCCAGCAAACCAAAAAACAGCAATAGCAAATACATAGTCGCCCATCAAAAGAGATACCAAAACCCAAGAATAGGTCGCTCCGCCTTGGCTGACATGCTAAAACCGGTCATTAATACTTTCGTTTCGGCCAGAGGCTTGCTGATGCACAATGTACGACTGGATAGCGTGGATGCCACCCCCCGCCCCTTGCTGGCGATTGGCACGGACTACGCCCCGGGCACTCTGCTGGACTTTCATGTACACCGGCGGGCGCAAATGCTCTATGCCATGACAGGCTTGATGGAAGTAGAAACGGACGATGGCGCCTGGGTCATTCCACCCTACAGTGGCGTCTGGATTCCGGCCGGCAAGCGCCATCGCGTGCGCATGCAAAGCGCCAGTACGCGCAGTCTATATATAGAACCCGAGGCCGCCCCCCGCCGCAGCACACATTGCGAAGTGCTGGTGATTACGCCCTTGCTGCATCACTTGCTGCTGGCCTCCCTGGCCTTGCCCGCCTTGTACGAGGAAAATGGCCGCGACGGTGCCTTGGCTCAACTTCTCTTGCATGAAGTTGGCCTGGCACACACCATGCCGCTCTTTGCGCCCATCCCCCAAGATTGCTCCTTGGCCGCTCTGTGCAAAGCATTCCTGGGCCAGCCTAATATCCAAAGCACGCCAGAACAATGGGCCAAGCAATTGAACAAAAGCCTGCGCAGCTTCACACGTCTGTTCCGGCAGCAAACCGGCATGAGCTTTAGCGAATGGCGGCAACAAGCCTGCCTGTTGACAGCCTTGACCAAGCTGTCTGCCGGCCAATCAGTCACCCAGATTGCGCTGGACCTGGGCTATGACAGTGCCAGTGCCTTTTCCACCATGTTCCGTCGCCGTTTAGGGCAAGCTCCCAGCAACTTTATTCGTGTTCCCTGACGCGTCGGGCCAGGCAGCAGCTTGATCGAAGCGGATACAAAAAGGCCCCCGAAGCTCTGAAATTCGGGGGCCTTGCACCGCTCGCTTCAAGGGATAAGCGGTTCATCGTCGTACAAAAGGCTTAACGCGTGATACGCGCCCGTCCACCAATCGTGGCCGCCAGACTGGCCACAAAGGCACCGACCAACAAGGATGCAAATGCCCACAGCGCGAAAGCAGCAGCAGCCTTGCGCGCGGTATCTGCTGCTTCGCGTGCTTGCTGCTCCAACTTCTCGGCTGTTTCCTTGGCTTGCATTTGAACTGAGTCCAGACGTTCCTTGGCCTGTTCAAGCGTCAGACCGGTGCGATTGGCCACCAGGCGCAGCAAGTAATCCTGATCCTGCTGGGACACCTCACCTTCTTTCAGGCTGCGCGCCAGAATGCGGCTGACTTCACGCTCAGGGTTGCCCGTGTGTGCCGATGCGTTGGCAGGGTCAGCCGGACGCAACAAGGCGTCGGTGAAATAGCTCAGACCTGGACCTTGAGCATGATCTTTCCCTGCCTGGCCCACAACCGCCGACGCGGCACCCACTCCGGCCCCAGCCAGATTCGCCCCTGCCTGTGCCGTACCTGACACCACGGAGGCAACGCCCGAGCCCAGCAAGAAAACGCTGACAACCACACTGACAGCCCACACAAGAAAGCCATGCGCCGTATCGCGGAAATGAACTTCGTCGCCATGCACACCGGCCCAGTTAGTACGCAAACGGCCAGTGACATAACCCGCAATGCCATAAGCGACGATCTGTGTGACAAACAACCAAACAATCGTGCCGATAGCCATGGTGGTGCCCGAGGCCCCGTCATTGCCCCAGGGAGAGATCGCCATGAAACCCAGCCCCGTCCCGCCTACCAGCAAGGTAGCCGTCAAGGCTGCGGCGATCACCGCGCCCCCGATGATAGCTCCCCAAGACACCGCGGAATGCGATGACTCTGCGCCGGCGTGCGTACCCAAAGCTGTCTCCGAACCCAATTGTGTTGTAGCCATGATGACTCCTTACTCAAGATTGTGATCGCAAATACCTTAGTGCCAAAACAAGGCCAGCAAAATGATGATAGGAATAGGGACACCTAAAAGCCATAAAAGAATCGATCTCATAACCCCTCCATTAAAATGAAGAAACAAGAGCAAAATCCGGCTAAAACAAAAACAGCACAATCATTCTAGGCAGATAAAAATCGAATGAATTTTAAAAAATGTAAAAAACACTACTGAATCATTGAGCATAATGACGACCCCTTTTTCTTCACGCCAACACGGAAACATGCGTAGGGGGAAAACGGTCAACCGCGTTTTGCTTAGCGCTCACAGAGAAAGGGCAGAAATTTTCAAGCTGAAAAACAATCCGACACAAACGCCAAGCCAAGCCTGATCAAGAACACTGCATACGATCACCACAGTAATTGGCGCTTATTTTTTATTATTTTGAAATAATTAATTACGTAGACGACTTAATAAAATAAACGCAATAAACAATAAAAAAATAGTCATATAAAAAAAAGAAATTTTTATCAAAAAACAAGAATTAAGAAAAACCGCCTTAAAAGAAAAAGAAACAGCGCAAACATGCACGTCCAGCCATGCTGCTCGTACGGTTTCACGGCTCAATCCTGGTCCAGAAACCACAACCGTCCCCCTTCACCCACCTTCATCCCACACTCATCTGCTCTCAAAAGCGACAAAGAAAGCCATAAAACCGTGCATGGATGGGGCAGACTCGGTTATTCTGTTGCCTCCATTCAAGCACGGCCGCTGCGGTAGTTAACCGCGCATCATGCGCCTTTATTCCGGTACTGCCCATGACGGCCTGCATTCACAGAGCCTAGCCTATGAGCGACCTCCAAAGTCTGATCGAGTCAGCGTGGGAACAACGAGCTTCCCTCAGCCCCCAAGAACACAGCATTGAACTGCGCACGGCCATCCACACCGTGATTGAAAAGCTGGATTACGGCTCCCTGCGCGTGGCGGAAAAAATCGACGGACAGTGGCAGGTCAACGACTGGGTCAAGAAAGCGATCCTCCTGTCCTTCAGGATCAACGAGAACCGCGTGATGGCCAGCGAGCCCGCTCCCTTCTACGACAAAGTGCCACTGAAGTTCGAACAGCATGATCAGGCCGCTTTTGCCCAGGCCGGTTTTCGCGCCGTCCCCGGTGCGGTGGTGCGCCAAGGTGCCTACGTCGCTCCAGATGTCGTGCTGATGCCCTCGTTTGTGAACATCGGCGCTTATGTCGGTGAAGGCACCATGGTCGATACCTGGGCCACCGTGGGTTCCTGCGCCCAGATCGGCAAGCATGTTCATCTATCGGGCGGCGTCGGTATTGGCGGGGTATTAGAACCTCTGCAGGCCAGCCCCACTATCATTGAGGACAACTGCTTTATCGGTGCCCGCTCCGAAGTAGTGGAAGGGGTCATCGTGGAAGAGAACTCGGTGCTGGCCATGGGCGTGTTCCTATCGCAGAGCACCAAAATTTACGAGCGCGAAACGGGCAAGATTTATCAAGGCCGCGTCCCTGCAGGTTCGGTGGTGGTCCCTGGTTCCCTGCCTTCGGCCGATGGGCTGTACAGCCTGGCCTGCGCCATCATCGTCAAGCGTGTGGATGCCCGTACCCGCGCCAAGACCAGTATTAATGATTTACTTCGCGCCTGAACATGAGCACTGACTTTTCCGTACTAGATACCCTTAAAGCCCTGATTGCCCGCCCCTCGGTGACCCCCGAGGACGCCCACTGCCAGCAATGGCTGGGCGCCAGGCTGGAGCAAGCGGGCTTTAGCCTGGAACATCTGCCCAGCGGGCCGGTGTCCAACCTATGGGCCCGCCGTGGCACCGAAGCGCCCTTGTTTGTTTTTGCGGGTCACACGGATGTGGTCCCTGCCGGGCCAGAAGCCGCCTGGGACTCGCCCCCGTTTGAACCTACCGTGCGCGATGGACAGCTCTATGGCCGTGGCGCTGCGGATATGAAGGCCTCGATTGCGGCCTTCATCCACGCGGTTGAAGAATTTACCCAGGCCCATCCTGAGCACAAAGGTTCGATTGCCCTGCTACTGACTTCGGATGAAGAAGGCCCAGCAACCGACGGCACCGTGCATGTTTGCCAGGTCCTGAAAGAACGTGGCGAACAACTGGACTATTGCATCGTGGGCGAACCCACTTGTTCACGCCAACTGGGTGACACCATTAAAAATGGCCGTCGTGGCTCCATGTCCGGTCATCTGATCGTAAAGGGTCGCCAGGGCCACGTGGCGTACCCGCAGTTAGCGATCAACCCACTGCATATATTCGCGCCTGCGCTGCACGAGCTGACAGACCGCATGTGGGACGCCGGCAATATCGACTTCCCACCTACCAGCTTTCAGATCTCGAATATCCATGCCGGTACTGGCGCGGGTAATGTGATCCCCGGTCAGTTGGATGTGCATTTCAACTTCCGTTTTTCCACCGAGCAAACCCCTGCCGGCCTACAAGCCGAAGTGGAGTCCATTTTGCGCCGTCATGGTGTGGACTTCCAACTGGAATGGACAGTAAGTGGCGAGCCCTTCCTGACCGAGGCTGGCCCGCTGAGCCAGGCCCTTGCCAAGGCCATCGAAACCGAAACCGGCGTACAAACCGATCTGTCCACGACAGGCGGCACCTCCGATGGTCGCTTTATCGCTAAAATCTGCCCTCAAGTGGTCGAATTTGGCCCGCTCAACGCCAGCATTCATCAAATCAACGAGCACGTTGCGGTTGCTGACCTTGAGCCTCTTAAAAACATTTATCGCCGTACATTGGAATCCCTGCTTTGTTAAGCCCTTGCATCGATCATTCCTCCCTGCTTCAAGCCCAGCAGGAACTGCGCACCGTGCGCGACGTGTTGCGCTGGTCTGTCAGCCAGTTCAACCGCTGTCAGTTGGCCTTTGGCCACGGCAGTGACAATGCCTGGGACGAGGCCGCCTACCTGCTGCTGCACACCCTGCATCTGCCACTGGACACGCTGGACCCGTATCTGGACGCCATCATGCTGGAGTCCGAGCGCGCCGCCTATCTGGCTCTGGTTGCCCGCCGCTGCAACGAGCGCGTGCCCGCCGCCTACCTGACCGGCGAAGCCTGGCTGCAAGGCCATCGCTTCCGCGTCACCACCGACACCATCGTGCCGCGCTCTCCGATCGCGGAATTGCTGGCAGAGCAGCTCCAGCCCTGGATTGCCGACCCAGACGCCATCTACAACGCCTTGGATTTGTGTACCGGCTCAGGCTGCCTGGCTATTTTGACGGCGCTGGCTTTCCCACAAGCGCAAGTCGATGCGGTGGATCTGTCCGATGCCGCGCTAGAAGTGGCGCAGTCGAATATCGATGCTTTTGAGCTGAACGATCGCATGAGCCTATACAAGAGCGATCTGCTGGATCAATTGCCACAAACCGCCTACGACCTGATCATTTGCAACCCACCGTATGTGAATGAGCAGTCCATGCAGAACCTGCCCCAGGAATACCAGCACGAGCCACAACTGGCTTTGGCTGGCGGTGACGACGGCATGGACCTGGTACGTCGCATTCTGGAAGCAGCCCCCAATTTCCTGGCGCCTGAAGGCGTACTGGTATTAGAAATTGGCAATGAGTACGACAATTTCATCGCCGCTTTCCCGGAGCTGGAGCCTATCTGGCTAAGTACGGAAACCGCTGAAGACCAGGTGCTCTTGTTAAGCCGGGAGCAACTGGCTCTGTGATACGCGCAACTGGAATTACGCTGCGTCGCGGCGTCAAAGTCCTGCTGGACAATGCGGATTTTATCGTCAATCCGGGTGAGCGCCTGGGCATTGTGGGCAAGAACGGTGCGGGTAAGTCCTCGCTGTTTGCCTTGCTGCAAGGCGAGCTGGATCTGGACGGGGGTGACCTGAGCATCCCCGAAGTCTGGGAAGTGGCCAGTGTGCGCCAAACCATTCCAGATCGTGACCGCCCTGCCCGCGAATTTGTTATCGACGGCGACGAGCGTCTGCGTGCCTTGCAGGAAAAACGCGCCAACACGCCCGATAGCGATGGCCAGGCCATTGCCGAGCTGGAAAACGCCCTGATCGAAGCCGATGCCTGGTCCGCCCCTTCGCGTGCCGAGCAACTGTTGGCCGGCCTGGGTTTCCGCCCCGATCAGTGGATGCTGCCCGTGCGCGAGTTCTCCGGTGGCTGGCAAATGCGCCTGTCCCTGGCCCGCGCCCTGATGGCCCCTTCTGACCTGCTCTTGCTGGACGAACCCACCAACCACCTGGACTTGGACGCCATGCTCTGGCTGGAGCGCTGGTTGGGTTCCTACCCCGGCACGGTCCTGCTGATTTCGCACGACACCGAGTTTCTCGATGCGGTGGCCCGTTCGATTCTGCACGTGGACCAAGGAAAGTTGGTTCGCTACAAAGGCGGCTACAACGACTTTCTGGTGCAACGTGCCGAGCGCGTCCAACAAAGCCAGATCGCCTACGAGCGCCAAACCCGTGAAGCCGCGCGTCTGCAAAGTTTTATTGACCGCTTCAAGGCCCAGGCCACCAAGGCCAAGCAGGCGCAAAGCCGCGTCAAGGCTTTGGCCCGCATGCAGACCGTAACGCTCTTGCGCGACGACTCAAGCGTTTCCATTCGCCTGCCCTCGCCCGAGTACACCCCCGATCCCTTGCTGACATTGGATCAGGCCGATCTGGGTTACCCCGGTCAGGACAAAGCGATTTTGAGCCAGGTCCGTCTGATGGTGCGCGGTGGTGCCCGTGTGGGGATTTTGGGGATGAACGGCGCAGGTAAATCCACGCTGGTCAAAACCCTGGCTGGCAAGCTGGAACCTATCAAGGGCGAACGCCTGGAATCCAAGGGCCTGGTAATTGGCTACTTTGCCCAGCACCAGTTGGACTCCATTGACCCGGACTCCACACCCCTGCAACATCTGGCGCGTCTGGCTCCGGATGTGCGCGAGCAGGAACTGCGCAATTACCTGGGCTCTTTCGGTTTTAGCGGTGATATGGTCACCAGCCTGACTGCCCCCTTCTCCGGGGGTGAAAAGGCGCGTCTGGCCCTATCCCTGATTGTCTGGCAAAAGCCCAATCTGCTCTTGCTGGACGAACCAACCAACCACTTGGACGTGGATACCCGCGAAGCCCTGGCGGCTGCTTTGGCTGACTACGGTGGCAGCGTACTGCTGGTATCTCACGATCGCCACTTGCTGCGTTCTACCGTTGATTCGTTCTGGATCGTGGCCGATGGTCAGGTTCAGGAGTTTGACGGCGACCTGGAAGACTACCGCGACTGGCTACTGGCCCGCAGCGCACAATCACGCTCGGAAGCTCGCCAGGAAGCGCGTGCTGATACGGGCAATGAAGGCACAGACCGCAAGACGCAACGCCGTCAGGAAGCCGAGCTGCGCCAACGTCAGGCCCAGCAACGCAAGCCCCTGGAAAGCCGCTTGAAGAAAGTGGAGTCGGCCATGGAGAAAGCTCAGCTACGTTTGCAGGAGCTGGATACCTTGATGCAGGACCCCGACTTTTATTCGGACAGCTACAAAGACCAACGGCCCGCCTTGATGACTGAGCATGGTGAACTCACCAAAACACATCAAACGCTGGAAGAAGAATGGCTGGAAATTCAGGAAGCG
The DNA here is from genome assembly GCF_050255915.1 of Alcaligenes sp. Taxonomy (NCBI): domain Bacteria; kingdom Pseudomonadati; phylum Pseudomonadota; class Betaproteobacteria; order Burkholderiales; family Alcaligenaceae; genus Alcaligenes; species Alcaligenes sp. The sequence goes on along the minus strand of NZ_JBFWIQ010000007.1, from coordinate 69,730 downwards.
ATGGAAGAAATTGGGCGGCAGGTTTAGGCCCATCAATTCCGTTCTGCTCATGAACTCCTGAAAAAGAAGGCGCCATATCCACCAGGATTGGCGCCTTTTTTAGCTCTTGATGGTCTGTAAAACACGCATTGAGGCTTTACGAGATTGCTGACACCTTGGGGCTGAGACAGGGCTATGGCACAGGTACTCGCAACCTGGCTATGACACCCCACGTCCTACGTTTTGCTGCAGTACGTCATTCACTGCCTGCGTTTAGCTAAGGCGATTCCGACCGCTAAACAGCAACAAGCTCATATCAGCCAAGCTCCTCTCGAAAATTGTATCGACAACTCAGCGTCCTGATTACTTCTTCCCGAAGCTGGTACAGCCCCACTAAGCGCACAGCAGACCCACAAGGGGGTCTTTCACCTATCCCGGCGAATAAAGCACACACGGCGAAAGAACTGCCCGAGCAGGCGGATTAATGGTACAAAGCAGCGCATTCACTTTGAATCATTAATCGGCTTACTCAGGACCCGCACATGCACCTTGCTACACAGGAATTCCCCCGTATCTGGATCTCGAACAGCTCTCCATCCAACTGGAAAGCAGAACTGGAAGCCTTGCTGAATCAAGGACAACGCTTTGTCTTGCTGACCCGCGAGCTGCCCGGTGCAGAGGAAGGTGCGGACAAGGAGGCGTTCTCGCAATGGATCAAGGACAACCGCAGCCGTTTAAGCGTTTCCTGTGCCGCCAGCCTGGTGGTCGTGGACAATGCCTTGATGGCCTTTTCCCTGAATGCCTTTGTCGCCCCCTTGAGCGAAAAACTCGGCTTTCCGGTACGTGTGGTGCATGAGGACGATCTGGACGCACAAGTGACTGCGTTTCTGCAAGCCAAGCCGGAAATGGAAAACAGCTAAGCGGCATGCTCTCACGGACAAGTGCTTATCAGCCGGACACGAAGGGCTCGCTCATTGGCAGGCGACTCTTCTTGTTGGTATTTCACGCATTAAGCACTTTATCTCCACATGCAGCGGTGGTGCAGGCGTACCGATAGACAGAGCTGGCACTGCAACTTTCTACACTCTACACTGTCCATTGTCTTTTCTGATTCTGGCTGTTACCCGTTTGAGTCTCTCCCAACTTTCATCGAACTTGCCTCCAGTACTAGCTGGCCCTATTTTGCGTCGCCTGGATTCCCAGCGTTTAGTCCTGTGGCTGGTCGGCAGTTCAAGCCTGTCACTGGATCTGATCCTGGAGCCAGAAGGTCACCCCGCTCAACGTATCTCGCTAGATGCGGATCAGTGCCGCATCGTGCCGCTTGGCACACACGCCTTTATTCATTTCCTGGATGTAGAACTCACTACCGAGCTGCCCCTGGACACGCTGGTGCATTACGATCTGATCCTCTCGGCCGGCCATGGAGCGGGACAAGGGATTGCGGATTGGGCGCCACATCTATTGCATCAAGATCAGACCAAGCCCAACTTTGTATTGGCCAGCCGCGCTGATAATCTGATGTTTGGCTCCTGCCGCAAACCTCATCACGCCTCACGCGATGGCCTGGCGCAGGCCGACAGGGTCCTGAGTGAACACATCACCGAAGCCAAAGCCCGACCCGCCTTGCTCATGCTGTCCGGCGATCAAGTCTACGCCGACGATGTGGCAGGCCCCATGCTGGCGGCCATTCATTCTCTGATAGCGCGCTTAGGCTTGTATGGAGAGTATCTGGAAGGCGCTGTCGTCTCGGATAGCGAAGCCCTTTACCAGCATCCCGCCAGCTATTACCGGCGCGCGGATTTGCTGCCAGCGTTCAAATCCAACGACGATCTGCGTGAGCGTTTTTTTGGTGGGGTAGAAAAACCAATTTTCACCACCGCGAACGCACACAACCACTTGGTGACACTGGCTGAAGTCTTTGCCATGTACTTGCTGGTTTGGTCCCCCACCCCCTGGCAGATCATTGCCGAGCCAGCGCCCCCTTGCCTGGAACCCAAGCATCAGCAACGTTGGGAGCGTGAAGCCACTGCTCTGCAGGGGTTTCGTCAGGATCTGCCCCAGGCAGCCCGTTTGTTGGCGCACGTGCAAACCTTGATGATTTTTGACGACCATGACATCACTGATGACTGGAATCTGTCGGCCAAATGGGAAAGCGTTGCCTACGGCCATCCTTTTTCACGGCAGATCGTGGGCAATGCCCTGATCGCCTATTTATTATGTCAGGCCTGGGGTAACCGCCCCGAGGTCTTTGAGTCTGTACTGGACACGGTCACCGCCTGGACCCGCTCGCCCGATGAGCATCAACGCCTTGAACATCAGACACAGGATGCAATCATCAAGGAGCTGCTGGAGTTTCGGCAGTGGGACTATGTCCTGCGCACCCAGCCTACGTTGATTGTGCTGGATACACGCACGCGCCGCTGGCATAACCGCCGCCTACCCAGCCGACCTTCTGGACTGATGGACTGGGAGTCCCTGACCGAGCTGCAACACGAGTTGCTGGACGAGCGTGCCGCAGTCATTGTGTCTGCCACGCCCATGTTCGGCGTCAAGCTGATCGAAGTCATTCAAAGCATCTGTACCTACGCGGGCTTTGCCCTGACGGTGGATGCAGAAAACTGGATGGCCCACCGAGGTGCCGCCAACACCATGCTGAACATCTTCAGACATTCACGCACTCCCGGTAACTATGTCATTTTGTCCGGCGATGTGCACTACTCCTTTGTCTACGATGTACAAGTGCGTCATAGCAAACATATTCCACATATCTGGCAAGTCACCAGCAGCGGCATCAAGAACGAATTTCCGGAAAGTTTGCTGAACTGGCTGGATCGGCTGAATCGCTGGCTCTATTCTCCACGATCCCCCCTGAACTGGTTTACGCAACGCCGTGACTTAAGCATCAGCCCACGTCTGCCAGATCAGCGCAAACACGGGGAGCGCGTCTGGAATGGCTCCGGCATTGGGCAGATCTGGCTGGATGAGAAGGGCCGCCCTGCCCGCATCCTGCATCACAACGCCAACAAAAAGCCGCCTACCGAATTTCTACCTCCAGATCAGGAGAAGAAAGGGTAAGGCGGCTAGCGTCTGGCTACTACAGGTATAACTTATTGACCCGCTACAGAGCTGACGTAGGTGGCGATAGCATCACGCTCTTGGTCACTCAGGGTCTGGGCAAAGGACGGCATGGCACCCATGCCTTCTTTCATGACTTTCAGGATCTGCTCCTTGCCTGGCTTGAGCTCATCCAGATCCGGACCGATTGCCCCGGCTGAACCCGCGTCAGCCAAGGTATGACAGACCGCACAGGCAATGGGCTTGGCGCCCGTTAAAAACAGTTCCTTGCCTGGCTCCTGAGCATAAGCCTGGGTACTAAAAACAACGACAGATACTGCAGCAACGAGATATTTCTTCATGATTCGCTTCCATAGCCGCCCCGAGCTGACGGGGCGGATACAACATTCAAGACTTAAACGACAGTGACAGCCAGCATGTGGTCACGCCAGCTATTGTTCAAATAGCCACGGTTATTAGGTACGCGTTCTTCAGGCTGGACCGTGCCTGCTTCGCTGGTTGCCCGACTAGTGATCTCATACTTGCCAGGTTTCAAATCCACGCCCACCACGAACTGGCGCCACGCATATTTGCCCAGATCAGGGCCTACAAAGCTTGCTTTCACCCAGTTCTTGCCACCATCGACGGACACCTCAACCTCTTTGGCGGCCGACATGCCCCCAAAAGCCAAGCCCTGAATCTGTACCTTGCCCGCCTTGAGTTCTTCGCCAGGCTCACCACTAGGGCTGGTCACCCAGGACTTGACGGGCATTTCCCATACCGACTCCTGATTCGGGTTGGATTTTTCACCAACCGGCGCCAGACGATAGCTGTTTTGCTGAATGTTGGCGGCAGACTGTTCCTTGGTAAACGCCAACTGCTTGATGTACTTGACGTTGTTGACGCCGGTGTAACCAGGCACAACTAAGCGCAAGGGACCACCGTGAGCCAATGGGATAGGCTGACCATTAATTTCCCAGGCCAGAATCGCGTCATCAATGGCATCCAAAGGAAGCGAACGCTCCACCATGATGGTGTTCGGGTCCAGTCCCTGAGGAATTTCCTCGCCACCTTGCCCTGTCATGTACTTGGCACCCTCGTCCATCCCACCGACAGCCTCCAGCACAGCCTTGATCGGCACGCCGGTAAAGACCACACAGCCTGCTGCGCCAACCGTCCACTGTGTACCGCTGGGTTTCTCGGGGAAAAAGGCACGGCCATTGCCCGAGCACTGCAGCACCATGGGCACAGCCACCAAGCCCAATCGTTTCAGCTCAGCTACGGTCATGTCTTTAGGATTTTTGACACCCTTGATCGACAGTACCCATGCGTCCGGATCGGCCACGATTTGTTCAGACGGGGGAGTCACGTTATTGCGTACGAACAAGCGGTCCAACGGTGTGATCAGCCCCGAACCAAATGCGCTGCGCTTGGTTTCAATGGTATTGGCACTGTGCACGATCAAGCTGTCGGCATGTTTCCAAGATGCATAGGCGGGCAAGGCTTTAGCCTGCGTTTTTGCCTTTTCCTGCGCCAGTGCGGCTGACAAGGGAGTCAGGCTTGCCGTTCCGGCCAGGGCCATCATCCCGCCCGTGGACAACAGCATGCGCCGGCGTGAAAGATTGCTAGGTTCCATGATCGCCTCCATGTGTATTTGGTATTTGTAATTAATTTAGGCTTCGATTTTATGGCGGCACCATCTTTATAACTAGAATCCATAACCCTTATATATAACGCTCATATAGAGGTTTAGCGACAAATCCTGAAAACGAGAACGCCTGATTAAACATGCGGTTTCCATGCAAGATCGCCTTTTGCCTGAACGGTGAGATCAGGCGTCGTTTTTTCTTGAAAGGTGGCAGCGACAGGCAAGACGGACTACAAAAAATAAACAGTGTGAAAGAAGACGCGTAAGAAAAACTGCAGCCGTCTAAAACTTCCCACGGCATTGGGCAGACCATAAAAAAGCCCCCGGGGGGTCCCGGGGGCCTTCGAACTGCAATTGATTGACTCAGTCTTTGTTTCGTCTTCAGCTAACAGGATCCAGCTTGGCGATGGCCAAGGCCAGAGTCTTGCTACCAACTTCACGGAACTGAATCAAGGCCTGGGCGTCGTCACCCTGCCCCGTCAGATTAACGATGGTGCCGTCACCAAAACGGTTGTGATGCACTCCCTGCCCCACACGGAACGTCTGCCCATTCACTTCCAGCACACTGGTGTGGCTACGACCGCCGTAAGGCTGGGCCGAATAGCTCTTGTCTTTGGACTCCCAGCTTTGACCGCGACGAAATGCCCCCGAGCTAGCCTCGGATTGCATGGGCGGGCTGGTGTAGCGGGCCGACAACCACTTGATATGTTGCTCCGGCAACTCTTCCAGAAAGCGCGAACGCATGGCGTAACGCGTCTGGCCGTGCAACATGCGGCTTTGCGCCAAGGTGATGTATAGACGCTGACGCGCCCGCGTAATCGCCACGTACATCAAGCGACGCTCTTCCTCAATACCGCCCGGATCGAACAAGCTGTTCTCATGCGGGAACAACCCCTCTTCCAGGCCAGTAATGAAAACCGCATCGAACTCCAGACCTTTGGCGGCATGGATCGTCATCAGTTGAATGGCATCCTGGCCTGCCTGGGCCTGATTGTCCCCTGCTTCCAAAGAAGCATGGGTCAGGAAGGAGCCCAACGGCGACATGGGGGCGAGCACAGAGGCAGCCGGCTGATCTGGATTTTGCATGGCCTGCTCGGACTCGCCCGCCACGGCTTCAGGCACTCGACCTGCGGGCAGCTCGGCAAAGCCTTCCTCACCCACAAAAACCGTGGCCGCGTTGACTAACTCCTGCAAGTTTTCCAGGCGTTCGGCACCTTCGCGGTCGGCCTGATAATGGGCCAGCAAGGTACTGTCGTGGACAACGTGCTCAATCAGCTCGGGCAAAGACAAGATCTGCGCCTGGCTGGCCATATCCTGAATCAGGTTCGAGAAACGCATCAAGCTGGCAGCCGCACGCCCTTGCAGATAAGGGATGGCACGCAGCAAACTGGTACCGCGCTCGCGCGCCAAATCGGCCAGTTGCTCTACCGAACGGGCACCAATTCCGCGAGTCGGGAAATTCACGACGCGCAGAAAAGCGGTGTCATCATCCGCGTTGTCCATCAAGCGCAAGTAAGCCAGCACGTGCTTGATTTCCTGACGCTCGAAGAAACGGTGGCCGCCATACACTTTGTAGGGCAAACCTTGGGAAAACAGCCTGTGCTCAATCACTCGGGACTGGGCGTTGCTGCGATACAGAATGGCAATTTCACGACGTGGCTTGCCTTCAGCAATCAGGGCGCGGACTTCATCCACAATCCACTGTGCTTCCAGGGCATCCGAAGCCAGTTCGCTGATGCGTACCAGCTCGCCTTCGCCGCTATCGGTCCACAGATTCTTGCCCAGGCGACCACTATTGTTCTCGATCAGCGCGTTGGCGGAATCCAGAATATGACCGCAGGAACGATAGTTCTGCTCCAGGCGGATCACATTGCCACGGGCATAGTCGCGCTCGAAGTCGGCCATATTGCCCACGTTCGCGCCACGGAAAGCATAGATCGACTGGTCATCGTCGCCCACGGCAAACATACAGGCCTGATCACCGGCCAACAGACGCAACCAGCGATACTGCAGCACGTTGGTGTCCTGGAACTCGTCCACCAGAATGTGTTTGAAGCGGCGCTGATAATGCTCGCGGATTGGTGCATTGCGAGACAGCAGCTCGTAAGCGCGCAGCAGTAGCTCGCCAAAGTCCACCACACCTTCACGTTCGCACTGCTCTTGATAAAGCTGGTAAAGCTCGATCAGGCGGCGGCGGTGAGGGTCATGAGCTTCCAGGTCGCCAGGACGTTGGCCGTCTTCTTTACAGGCGTTGATGAACTTCTGAATTTCCTTGGGCGGAAATTTCTCATCATCCACATTGTTGGCCTTAACCATGCGCTTGATGGAGGCCAACTGATCTGCCGTATCCAGAATCTGGAACGTCTGTACCAGACCGGCATCGCGGTAATGCATGCGCAGCAAGCGATTACACAGGCCGTGAAAGGTCCCGACCCACATTCCACGAGTATCGATAGGCAATAAAGAAGTAAGCCGCGTCAGCATTTCGCGCGCGGCTTTGTTGGTGAAGGTAACAGCGGCCAGTCCGTGAGGGCTGACCTGCCCAGTCTGGATTAACCAGGCCATTCGGGAGGTCAGGACACTGGTTTTTCCGCTACCCGCTCCGGCCAGCACCAGGGCATGGCCAGAGGGGAGAGTAACGGCGGCTCGCTGTTCCGGGTTTAAGCGATCCATCATGCCGCGTAGCGGCGCAGACGCAAGGCGAACTGCTCAAGACTTTCAATACCACTTTGCTGAGCGCGCTGGCACCAGGTGCGCAGGTCAGACAGCAACTGCTCGCTGGAGGCGCTGGAACTTTCCCAGATACCGGCCAGTTCACGCTGCATGCGAACCAGGATGGACAGGCGGGAATCGCCAGCCGCCACGGTTTCCAGTTCAGCACGCTGCTCGGGAGCCAGAACGTCATCGCCACGGCCAATCCAGTCGTTGCAGCTCTCCAACAGGGACCAGGAGCAATTTGGGTTGTCTTTGTTCACCTGTGGCTTCAAACGAGCAATTTCTTCCGAGGCCGTGGTTTTGATGATGTCCGCATAGCGGGCCAGAATTTCGTAGCGGTGCGTAATGACGCCTTGCAAGGTTGCCAAACTGATGCCGTCGATTGGGGCATTAGAAGGCACACTAGGTTCCAGACGCAGCTTGGGAGCAACCTTCTTGACCTTGGCCAGACCCAATGCCTTGAACACCGAGATATAGCACCAGCCCAAGTCAAATTCGTACCATTTGCTGGAGAACTTGGCGGACGTACCGTAAGCGTGGTGGTTGTTGTGCAGCTCCTCACCACCAATGATGATGCCCCAAGGGAATACGTTGGTGCTGGTATCAGGGCTGGCAAAGTTGCGGTAACCGATCGCATGACCCAGACCGTTGACCACACCGGCGGCCCAGAAAGGAATCCAGGCCATCTGGATAGCCCAGACCGTCAGGCCCAGCAGACCGAACAGGAACAGATCAATACCCAGCATGATGGTAATACCCAACATGCTGTACTTGGTGTACAGGTTGCGCTCGAGCCAGTCATCGGGAGTACCGTGACCGAAACGCTTCAAAGTTTCGGGGTTAGTGGCTTCCTGGCGGTACAGTTCTGCACCACGGAAGAACACCTGGCCCAGACCAAAGACCACGGGGGAATGGGGATCGCCTTCGCGTTCACATTTGGCGTGGTGCTTGCGGTGAATCGCAACCCATTCTTTGGTGACCATACCGGTGGTCATCCAGAGCCAGAAACGGAAGAAATGCATCAGCGCCGGGTGCAGGTCTAGCCCGCGGTGCGCCTGACTACGGTGAAGAAATACGGTAACTGACACAATAGTGACATGAGTCACCGCCAGAATGACAAGAGTAAGCTGCCACCAAGACAGTTGCAGCCATCCGTCAGCAAGAAAAGAAAGAAACGATTGCATAGACCCTTTTAGACCTGATCTTTGTTAAGGGAAACCGGAAAAGTGTAGCCCACCTAACCAGTTAACAATAACATTATTTAAGGACGAACTTGCTTTAAATCAAGCACTTTCCGTGATTCGTTCAAGTGCCGCACCAAAGAAACAGTCTGTCTGGTGACGGTCCGTGCGCAGATTCAAATAAGGCCCCTCTAGCGCAAGGGCTGGACATTTGTCCTTCAAGATTTCCCGGGCATCCAGCAGTCGGAACTCGGGGTGTTTGTCCAAGAATGCCTGCACTTGTTGCTCGTTTTCTTCGGGTAAAAAGCTACATGTTGCATAAACCAAACGGCCTCCTGGTGCGACACACGCCGCAGCCTGCTCCAGAATGTCGGCCTGCATCTGAGTGTACTGCTCCAGAGCTTGTGGATGTTGACGCCACTTAAGATCAGGATTTCGACGTAAAGTTCCCAATCCGCTGCAAGGCGCGTCCACCAATACACGCTGTGCCTTGCCATGCAGGCGGCGAACACGCTGGTCGCCCGATTCCTGTATGACAACAGGCACCACATTGGACAGGCCGGCACGTGCAAAGCGCGGCTTGGCCTTGTTCAAACGGCTTGCCGATACGTCAAAGGCGTACAAACGGCCTGTAGAGCGCATCAAGGCGCCCAGCAGCAAGGACTTGCCACCGGCACCAGCGCAGTAGTCAATCACCATCTCGCCACGACGAGGCTCCAGCAAGGCGGTCAGCAATTGGCTGCCCTCTTCCTGAATTTCCAGCTCGCCTTTCTCATACTGTGGCCATACCGCGACAGATGGGCGGCCTTCAATACGGATACCCCAGGGTGAAAACGGCATGGCAACCGGTTTGAAGCGGGCCATGGGGCCATTTTGCAACTGGCGCAATACCGTATCGCGCTCGGCTTTCATGGGGTTGACGCGCAGATCCAGCAAGGCCTGCTCGTTCATGGCGGCCATCAGCTTGTAGGAATCCGGGATCTCTTTCAGACGCTCTTCCAGCCACTCGGGCAGACTCAGGCGTACGCCAACCGGCAGACCGTCCACGTTCAGGGCACGGATATGGCCCAGCCACTGGCGCTCTTCTTCCGTCAACCCCAAAGACAGGGATTCCTGACCGATTGCGGTAGACAGGCCCAGAATCGCCAGACGACGGGTGGATGGGCCTACGCCGCTTTCCGCCCAGTTACGGTACTGACGCAAGTGGCGCAGCACATCGAACACGGCCTCGCGAATCTCGGCACGGTCACGCGAGCCCATTTTGGGGCGGGTACGCGCCCAGCGCGTCAAAGCCAGGTCGGCAGGATGCTTCCACTGCAAAACTTCACCCAGGGCGCTGGAGACCTGCTCCAGACGGCGCTGCGCCATCGCTCCCGGCTCGGGCGGACCCGAGGGTTTGTCGCGGCGTGCTGCATAAGGGCGACCACGCGCTCCGGACTCGTTACGTTGGGTAGACGAGGACGGGCGCTTGCGGTCCGAGCGGCCGCGGGATTGTTGGTGATCAGACATGAATATTCAAAAATTCCAAATAGCCCGCTCAATCAGGCGGGAAAATAAAAGCCGCGATGCGCAAGTCCGGCAACCTCGACACGGCCATCAGCCTGTAAACGCACTCGCCCCTCGATCAGCCAGCGGACGGCCTCGGTATAGACGTGGTGTTCGGTTGCCAAAACGCGCTCTGCCAGGGTTTGTGCATCATCGTCGTGCAAGACGGGCACGATACTTTGGGCAAGGATGGGACCATCATCGAGCACAGGGGTCACAAAGTGCACCGAGCAGCCATGAAACTGCACGCCCGCGTCAAGTGCCTGTTGATGGGTATTCAAACCGGGAAAGCTAGGAAGCAAGGATGGGTGTATATTGATGAGCTTGCCTGCATAGTGCTGAACAAAATCGGTGCTCAGGATGCGCATGAATCCCGCAAGTAGAACATAATCTGGCTGGTAGCGGTCAATCACGCGTGCCAAAGCCTGATCAAAGGCTTCACGTGTTGCAAATTCGCGATGCGAAACCGTCTCGGTAGGCAGCCCTTGACGCTGCGCCCATTCCAGTCCGGGCGCATCGCCCTTGTTAGAGATGACCGCCTCAATACGGCCATTTAAGCCCGCTGTCTTGATCAGTTCGCCAATGGCCTGCAAGTTGGAGCCCCGGCCTGAAATAAGCACAACAAGGCGACAAGGTAGGGTGGAATCGGTCAAAATCCTGTTTCCCGAGAAATAACGAATCCAAAATTGTAAACTCTCGCTTGTGAAATCTGATCTAAAACTCTATCGCTCTCTGCCACGGCGCAACAGCACGGCCCGCAGCGCTGTCACCATTGGCAATTTTGACGGGGTCCATCTGGGCCATCAGGCCATCTTGCACCGCGTCAATGAAGTGGCGCGCCAGCAGGACCTGAGCTCCTGTGTGATGACCTTTACGCCCCACCCGCGTGCCTTTTTTGCGCAGCGTGGCCAACGGCCCGAACTGATTCCCACGCAGATCAGCGGCCTGCGCGACAAGGTCGAAGCCCTGCACCAATGCGGCATTGAACAAATTTATCTGGCCCGCTTCAATCAGGCCATGGCCGATATGTCGGCCGCCACCTTCATTGACGAGATTCTGGTCCAGGGCCTGAACACCGGCTGGTTGCTGGTGGGCGAGGATTTCCGCTACGGCCACAAACGTGCCGGCGACATTGAAATGTTGCGCCAAGCGGGCAAACGCCATGGCTTTAGCGTCGAGACCTTGCACGATGTGGCCGATGCCGATGGCCGCCGCATCTCCAGCTCGGAAGTGCGCACCGCCCTGGCCGTGGGCCAACTGGACCGTGCCCGTGCTCTGCTGGGCAAACCCTTTCATATTAGCGGCCATGTCATTCATGGCCAGAAACTGGGCCGGGACATTGGCTACCCGACCTTGAACGTGCGCGTTCCCGAACACTGTGCCGCCCGCTCCGGCGTGTACGTGGTCCGGGTTCACGGACTGACCGGACAGGCTCTGCCCGGCATTGCCTCCTTGGGGGTACGCCCAACCGTCATCGACCAGGGACGGCTGCTGTTAGAGGTGCATTTACTGGACCAACGCCTGGATGCTTACGGTAAACTTGCCCGTATAGAATTTCTGGAATTTGTCAGGGACGAAGAAAAATTCCCGGACCTCATCACAATGATCGCCGCCATCGACAACGATGCACAACGCGCTCGCGACTACTTTGCTTCAAATGGACTATAAAAACTCTCTCAATTTGCCCGACACTCCCTTTCCCATGCGTGGTGACCTCGCCAAACGTGAGCCGGGCTGGATTAGCCAGTGGGAAGAAAACAAAGTCTATGCAGCAATTCGACAAGCCAGTGCCGGTCGTCCCAAATTTATTTTGCACGACGGCCCTCCCTATGCGAACGGCGACATTCACATTGGTCACGCGGTCAACAAGGTTCTGAAAGACATCATTGTCAAAAGCCGCAATATGGCCGGCTTTGACGCGCAGTACGTGCCCGGCTGGGACTGCCACGGCATGCCTATTGAAGTCCAGATCGAAAAGAAATACGGCAAGAACCTGCCTGTGGCTGAAGTTCAGGCCAAGGCGCGCGCCTACGCTCTGGAACAGATCGACAGCCAACGCAAGGACTTCAAGCGTCTGGGCGTGCTGGCCGACTGGGACCTGCCTTACCTGACCATGAACTTCAGCAACGAAGCCGACGAACTGCGCGTGCTGTCCAAGATCATGCAAAAAGGGTTTGTGTTCCGTGGCCTGAAACCCGTGAACTGGTGTTTTGACTGTGGTTCCGCCCTGGCAGAAGCCGAGGTTGAATACGCGGATCGCACCGACCCGTCCGTGCACGTGGCCTTCCCCTTCGCCCAGAAAGACAGGCTGGCAGCCGCCTTTGGCGTGGACAGCGTGGACGATGGCGCCATCGTCATCTGGACCACCACCCCCTGGACCATCCCTGCCAACCAGGCGCTGAACGTACATCCTGAAATCAGCTACGCTCTGGTCAAACTGGACAGCCCACGTGCTACCGGCTCCATGCTGATCGTGGCCGAAGATCTGGTGAAGTCCTGCCTGGAACAATGGGGCCTGAGCGGCCAGGTTGTAGCCACCGCCACTGGTGAAGCCCTGAACCTGATCGAATTCAATCACCCTCTGGCCCACGTGGACGCAGGCTACCAACGCCGCTCCCCTGTGTATCTGGGCGACTACGTCACCCTGGACAGCGGTACCGGTGTGGTGCACTCCGCCCCTGCCTACGGTATTGAAGACTTTATCTCCTGCAAAGCCCACGGCATGAAGGACGACGATATGCTCACGCCCGTGATGGGCAATGGGCATTACGCCGAGAATCTGCCCCTGTTTGGCGGCCAGATGATCTGGAAGGCCAACCCGCAAATCGTGGAAGCCTTGCAGAACGCCGGTACTTTGCTGAAAACCGAACAGCACCCGCACAGCTACATGCACTGCTGGCGTCACAAGACGCCCATCATCTACCGTGCCACCAGCCAATGGTTTGCCGGCATGGACAAGGAAAACAACAGCGGTCGTACCTTGCGTGAAATGGCTCTGGAAGCCATTGATAACACCGAGTTCTACCCCTCCTGGGGTCGTGCCCGCCTGCACGCCATGATCGCCAACCGCCCTGACTGGACCTTGTCGCGTCAGCGTCAATGGGGTGTGCCCATGGCTTTCTTTGTGCACAAGGAAACGGGTGAACTGCACCCCCGCACGCCCGAGCTGATGGAACAAGTAGCTGAGCGCATCGAAAAGAGCGGTATCGAAGCCTGGCAAAACCTGGACCCACGCGACCTGCTGGGTGACGAGGCCGACCTGTACGAGAAAAACCGCGACACACTGGACGTATGGTTTGACTCGGGTACCACGCACGCCACCGTGCTGGGCGGCAAGGATCACACTACCCACGGCTCGCACGCTGACAAACTGCAATGGCCTGCCGACCTGTACCTGGAAGGCTCGGACCAGCACCGTGGCTGGTTCCACTCGTCTCTGCTGACTGGCTGCATGCTGTATGGCCGCGCACCCTACAAAGCCCTGCTGACCCACGGCTTCGTGGTGGACGGCAATGGCCGCAAGATGAGCAAATCGCTGGGCAATATCATCAAGCCGCAAGAAATTGCCGACAAGATGGGGGCCGAGATCATGCGCCTGTGGGCCGCCTCTACTGATTACTCGGGCGAGCTGTCCATCTCCGACGAAATTCTGAAGCGTGTTGTGGAAGGCTACCGCCGTATCCGCAATACCTTGAAGTTCCTGCTGGGCAACCTGGCCGACTTCGACGTCACCCAACATGCTGTACCTGTTGATCAACTGACCGAAATCGACCGCTACGCCCTGCAAATGACCGCCGACATGCAGGCCGAGTTGCTGGAGAACTACAAGCGCTACGAGTTCCACCCCATCGTGGCTCGCTTGCAGACCTTCTGCTCCGAAGACCTGGGCGCGTTCTACCTGGATATTCTGAAAGACCGTCTCTACACCACCGCCAAAGATGGTCTGCCTCGTCGCTCGGCTCAAACAGCGCTGTATCACCTGACGCAGACCCTGCTCAAGCTGATGGCTCCTATCCTGTCCTTCACGGCAGAAGAAGCCTGGCGCGACTTGCACGGTGGTTCGGTTCCTAGCGGCACCATCTTCACCGAGCTGTTCCATACCCTGCCCGAGCAAGGCGAACAGTCTGCACTGAGCGCCAAGTGGCAACGCTTGCGCGCCATCCGTGCCGACGTGATGCGCCGCATTGAAGATGTCCGTAGCACCGGCGCCATCGGCTCCTCCCTGGCTGCCGAGATCGACATCTACGCCAAGGGCCAGGATCTGGAATTCCTGCAGTCCCTGGGCGAAGATCTGCGCTTCATGCTGATCGTCTCGCGTGCCGACGTGCACGCTGGCGAAGGCGATGTGCGCATCGACGTTACGCCTACCGAACAGGCCAAGTGCGAGCGTTGCTGGCACCACCGCCCAGATGTGGGCCAGAGCGCCGCGCACCCCACCCTATGTGGTCGTTGCGAGGACAATCTGTTTGGCCAAGGCGAAGTGCGTCACCATGCCTGATAAGGACATGGCCCCTTCTCCCGGCCAGGCCCGACTGCCCTCGCGGCAGTTCTGGGCCTGGATTGGTCTGGCCGCCTTTATTGTCGGTCTGGACCAATGGACCAAACAGTATTTCGACACCAACCTGTTCTATCAGGAACGTTGGAATATCCTGCCCTTTTTTGATTTCACCCTGGTCTACAATCCCGGCGCCGCTTTCAGCTTCCTGGCCGGTGGCCAGGGTTGGCAACGCTGGTTCTTTGTCGGCATTGCCGCTGTCGCTACCGTCTTTATCGTGACCATGCTGCGCCGCTCGGCCAAACAGCCCTTGTTTTGCCTGTCACTTAGCCTGATTCTGGGCGGTGCCATTGGCAACGTGGTCGATCGCCTGATGCACGGCCACGTGGTGGATTTTTTGCTGTTCTACTGGAATCAATCCTACTTTCCGGCTTTCAATATTGCCGACGTCGCCATCAGTTGCGGCGCTGCCTTGTTAGTGCTGGACGAGTTCATGCGCATGCGCCGCAACAAACGACAGCGCTCCTGAGTCTGTAAGGATCATGTCCTATGCTTAGCAATAAAAAACTGGTGTTTGGCATCACCGGCGGCATCGCTGCCTATAAAACTGCCGAGCTTTTGCGTCGCAGCCAGGACCTGGGTGCCCGGATTGACGTGGTCATGACCGAATCGGCCACGCGCTTTATCAGCCCGGTCACCTTTCAGGCCTTGTCGGGCCGTACTGTCTACACCGACCTGTGGGATGCGCGTGTTCCCAACAATATGGCCCACATCCAACTGAGCCGGGATGCCGACGCCATCTTGATCGCCCCCGCCAGCACCAACTTCATGGCTAAGCTGGCCAACGGTCTGGCCGACGACTTGCTCAGCACCTTATGCGTGGCCCGTGGACACTGCCCCCTGCTGATCGCCCCGGCCATGAATCGGGAAATGTGGCTACATCCAGCGACCCAACGCAACGTCGAGCAATTACGCCGCGACGGCGTGCATATTCTGGGCCCCGGCAGCGGCGACCAGGCCTGTGGTGAAACCGGCGACGGTCGCATGCTGGAACCGGCCCAACTGCTGGCTGAACTGACCGCCTTCTTCCAGCCCAAGCTGCTGGCCGGTAAACGAGTTCTGATCACCGCTGGCCCGACCAGCGAGCCTATCGACCCAATCCGCGTCATCAGTAACCGATCCTCCGGTAAGATGGGTTACGCCATTGCCCGTGCGGCTCAGGAAGCCGGCGCACACGTCACGCTGGTGTCCGGCCCGGTAGCATTGGAAGCGCCCTACCAGGTACGTCGCATCAATGTAGAAACCGCCCGTCAGATGCACGCCAGCGTCATGTCCCAAGTAAATGATGCCGATATCTTCATCAGCGTTGCCGCGGTAGCAGACTGGTACGTCAGCAATGCCAGCGACATCAAGATCAAAAAGACCTCCGAACAAGCCACGCCAGACCTGCAATTCAGCCCCAACCCCGACATTTTGGCCGAAGTTGCCGCACTGAAGAACGGTCCTTTCTGTGTCGGCTTTGCCGCCGAGACCGACAACTTGATCGAGCACGCTCAAGCCAAACGTCAACGCAAGAATGTTCCCTTGCTGGTTGCCAACCTGGCCCAGCGCGCCATGAACGCCGATGACACCGAGCTGGTGTTGTTCGACGAGCAAGGCCATATGCACTGGCCTGCCCAGGATAAACTGCTGGCGGCGCGCCAACTGGTTCAAGATATCGCCCAGCGGCTTTAAACTCTTTTCTCTTTTATGATGACGGGCAGCGCTAAAGCAGGTGCGCTGCCTCTCTTTTTTTCAGGATACCGTCTATGCACCGCCGTATTGAAGCTCGCATCGTCAATGACTTGTTGGGCACCACTATTGAAGCCCCCAGCTATGCCACAGACGGCTCGGCCGCCATGGACCTGCGCGCCTGCCTGAGCGAAGCCGTTACCCTGCCCGCAGGCGGCCGTACGCTGGTTAAAACCGGCCTGGCCATCAATATGATGGACCCTGGTCTGGTGGCCATCGTCGCCTCGCGCTCCGGCCTGTCGCTAAAGCACGGCGTGCGTGTTGCCCAAGGCATTGGCGTCATTGATGCCGACTACCACGGCGAAATCGGCGTGATTCTGGCCAACGACAGCGACCAGGATTATGTGATCCAGCCCGGCGAGCGTATCGCCCAATTGATGTTCCAACCCGTGGTGCAAGTAGCACTGCAATTTGTGAACGAGTTCTCTACCGAGACCGAGCGCGGTGCAGGTGGCTTTGGTAGCACGGGCAAAAACTAGGCAGTAAAGCCGGAGAAGGACGCGATGCAGAACGCCTTGGCACACAAGCATCGCTCCTATAACCCTGACACTGTGTTTTAAAAACGTAGCAACGCCACGATTCAGACTTACCCAGGCCAATTTCGGACTTCAATGCGCTCTTCAAAAACAGGTAATTCCAAGGCTGAATTACCCACTTCCAACAAAACAGCGGCCCAGCTCCACCCGCGCAACCACCATCAGGGCCGCTACGACTTTGACGCTCTGATCAAAGAAACGCCCGAACTGGCCGCTTTCGTTTTCTTGAATCCGTACGGTGATCAGAGTATCAACTTCGCTGATCCGAATGCCGTCAAAGCCCTGAATCGTGCCCTGCTCAAGAGCTTTTACGGCATAGCACATTGGGATATTCCGGCCAATTACCTGTGCCCTCCCATTCCGGGTCGAGCCGATTACGTGCACTACCTGGCCGATCTGCTGGCTAACAGCAATAAGGGGGCCATTCCTAATGGTGAGGCAGTACGTGTCCTGGATATTGGCGTAGGTGCAAATGCCATCTACCCGTTGATCGGCCATGCCGACTATGGCTGGCAGTTTCTAGGCTCGGACATCTCGGCTGATGCACTGACATCAGCACGAAGCATTATTCATGGGAATCCTGGTTTATCGGCTGCAATCAAGCTACGCCAACAAAAATCGCCCAGACATATTTTCAAGGGTTTGCTGGGCACAAACGATTACTTTGACCTGACGCTGTGCAATCCACCCTTCCATTCCTCGCAGGAAGAAGCGGTAAGCAGCAGTCAACGTAAATGGCGTGGCTTAGGCAAGGCTGCACCTAAGCACAATGCTCCTGTATTGAACTTTGGTGGGCAGAATACGGAGCTATGGTGCGAAGGCGGCGAGGCGCTTTTTATCCGCCGCATGATAGAAGAAAGCGTGACCGTAGGCGGGCAAGTGCTTTGGTTCAGTACCTTGGTGTCCAAAGCATCGAATGTACCCAGTGTGTTGAATGCCTTAAAGAAGGCCAAGGCGGTTAAGGTCAAAACCGTAGAAATGACACAGGGCCATAAGCAAAGCCGCTTCGTAGCTTGGACTTTTCTTGATGCGGAAGAACAAGAGGCTTGGCGCAAGGAGCGTTGGAAGTAGACTTACCTCAAATGTTTAGCGAAACAGAAGGTGAATAAATAGCTCTTTCCGCGCTAAAGGTGATGAGTAAAAACAGGTTTGACGGGTGTAAATCGCTGAAGATGTCGGCTCACGGCTAGGAGTAGCCATCTCAAGATGGCTATGGGCACTACACAGCACCTGAGGGTGGAAGACCCCCGTAGACGGAAAGGTAACAATAGGCTACCGTCTTTGATCAAATGCAGAGGCTTTTCAGGGCGTCAGATTCATATCCAGTGGCCACTGATCGAAACTGATAGATAAAGTCTTGCACCTCAGATCTGTCTTCAGCGCGGGAAGGATATGCATGATTTACCAATGCCACGGATGCAACAGAACAACTTTTGAGACGGCCTGCCCTTGGTGCAACAGCTCCGACACATCACCGTCTGCTACGCTGTCAACTCAGCAGTTGACCCCGCTTGACCCCTCTTTCTACCCTGACTTTCAGTATCAGTCCAAAGGACTTATCAAAGATTTTCTGGGTAAGAAGAAAGAGCAAGCACAGTTGAACGATTTGCTTAACAATGTACTGAGAAAATACGCGCAGCTTAAGCAGCCTTATTTCACAAATTTCATCCATACCACCCGGGAAACTGCGTCAACGTCCAACGACGTCGGGATGCCGGGGCCTAGGCCCGAAGGTATCTACACTGAACGTGAGCTCTTCAGAGAGGTGCTGATTCGTAAGGGGTTTGATGAGCTTGAAGGCTTGCCCTCACTGCTGGACAAGCTGCTTCTGACGACTTCGTTCAACTCAACTTACCTTGGCTTCTCCAGAGAGCTCAGCCGTCACATAAAAGCCGACCTGACCGAGACTCTTCGATCATGGATCGACGAGGCTGGAACGACGTTCAGATCCGATCTTGCTCTGTTTTATTACTACCTCTGGGAAAATGATATTTCCTACCCGGATATTCAATTCAACGCTCAAGCGAACGCAACGGTGAATATTCCTCTGATTTCCTTGTCCGCCTTCCTATCAGGGCTGAACCATTGTGAGCAGGTCTACTTCGACGTTCTCGTCGAGCGGCTGGGGAATCAGCTTGAACACTTCAATCCGAACCGGTTCATCACGATGTATCTGGTGGACGCAATGGACGGGTTCCAGTTCGAGGCCTTTTTGATGGAAGTTTTCCAAACCATCGGTTTCGACGTGAAAGAAACGAAGAAGACCGCTGACCAGGGTGCCGATTTGTTTGTGAGTCGGTTCGGCAAGAATATGGTGATCCAAGCAAAAAATTACACTGGCTCCGTTGGGAATGCCGCCGTTCAACAAGCGATCTCGGCCAAGGCATTCTACGGTTGCGACGAAGCCATGGTCGTGACCAATTCCTATTACACGAAATCGGCCAAAGAGCTTGCTTACACGGCTGGTGTTCGCCTCATCGATCGTGAAGGCTTGCAGACCTATCTGGATGATTACAATCAGAAGCTGATTGAGGTCTTCCAGGCTGAATCGGAGGATGAGGATGAAAAAACAATGGTGTAATTTAACCGTTCGATTAACTGCCAGATTGACCCTCACGGAATTGATTGAGCGTTTCGATGACCATTGAGCGGCAATGCCCATTCTTGATCACAGCTGCTGTTTCGCTCATGTGCAACTGAAAAAGCCTCGTTTTACATGCCAGGAAGCGAAGCCATACAGGGAAAGCACAGTGCACCAAAGCACCAGGCAGTGGTCAACGTTATCAGTCTATGTTGTGGTCGGAGAGATGCGCGAAGCAGCGAAAGCCGATGATGGGCTAAGGATAAGGTTCTAACCATTTCACTCCAATACATGTCGTCTGACCCGTTGCGACGTGACTGGCTGCTTCGGATCGATCACAGTCGCTCACTAAAGACGACTATCGGCTAACCAAGCAAAAAGAATCACTGCACCAACGATGCTGCTCACAGCATCGTTGGCTAGGCGGGTTCACCCCAACATCTTCAGCAAGGCCTCGGCGGCGGGTCTGGATGACGCCGGATTCTGACCGGAGATCAGCAGGCCATCGCTGACCACATGAGGTTGCCAGTCGCTGCCTTTGCTGTAATTGCCACCATTTCCTTTCAACATATCTTCCACCAGAAATGGCACGACGTCGGTCAGACCGACAGCCTCTTCCTCGCTGTTGGCAAAACCTGTAACCGACTTGCCTCGAACCAGCGGTGTGCCGTCAGCCGATTTCACATGGCGCAACACGCCTGGAGCGTGGCAGACGGCAGCAACCGGCTTGCCTGCGGCCAGCATGGTTTCGATCAATGCGATCGATGTGGGATCTTCGGCCAGATCCCACAAAGGCCCATGGCCGCCCGGATAGAACACGGCATCAAAATCAGTGGCCACAACGTCCATGAGCTTTTGCGTCTCGGCCAATACGGACTGAGCCGCCGGATCATCCTTGAAACGGCGGGTGTCATCGGTTTGCGCCGCTGGATCATCGCTCTTTGGGTCCAGTGGCACTTGTCCACCCTGCGGCGAGGCGACCGTGATCTGCGCGCCCGCGTCCTTAAAGACGTAGTAAGGCGCGGCGAACTCCTCCAGCCAGAAACCCGTTTTTTGGCCAGTGTTGCCCAGTTGATCGTGCGAAGTAAGAATCATCAAAATCTTCATGGAGCACCTTCTTTGAATGGAGGATAGGAAAGCAAGCAGTCACGCCAACGAGGTCTTACTCGCTAACGATGCCAATCACCAGCTTACCAAACGGCTGCTGGTAAGTATGCCGATCAAGGCCTGCGACGGCTGCCGAGATCGTCGTCCATGCCGTTGCGAGACAGAACCATGCCTTCCCGCAGCCACTTAAAATGATCACGTTGCGGCACCCACATTGCTAGGTCGTCCGTTCCAGGTTTATCTGAACCCAAGCTTTACTCAAACAGACAGACAGACAGACAGACAGACGGCGAATTTAACATTGCCAGTCTGGCTAACGTCAGTCAGGAACAAAGGAAGGATTTTGTATATGGATTCACCGCCGTTTCCTGCTGAAAACAAGGTACTGAAGAGACTGTTAGCGTCAACATCGAATTACTATTGATCCTGATACTTTCTAATTACATGCCAAGACTGAAAGCGCGTGCTTAACGTAAGCGGGTCATTCGTCACACCACCGGTTCAGTACGTAATCACACATCAACCTGGGGCTACCCATGAGACATACAGAAAGACACAAGACGCACCGGACAGGATGGCTTCGTGCTGCGGTTCTTGGTGCGAATGACGGGATTGTCTCTACAGCAAGCTTGGTCTTGGGTGTGGCCGCCACAGGAGCAAGCGCAAAGAGCATTCTTGTGGCCGGCGTTGCCAGCCTGGTCGCTGGGGCCATGTCTATGGCGGCGGGTGAGTATGTGTCGGTCAGCTCCCAAGCCGATACAGAGAATGCGGATCTGGCCCGCGAGAAGGCAGAGTTGGCTAAGGACCCCGAACAAGAACATGCAGAGCTCACTGCTATTTATGTCAATCGCGGCTTGGATGAAAACCTGGCTTCAAATGTAGCGACCCAGCTCATGGCTCACGACGCACTCGGGGCCCATGCACGAGACGAGCTTGGCATATCCGAGACCTTGGCGGCCAAACCGGTACAGGCTGCACTGGCCTCCGCTACGACGTTTGCAGCCGGCGCCCTGCTTCCTTTGCTTGTGGTTCTGCTGCTGCCAACGGCTGCACTCATGTGGTATGTCGCAGGCAGCTCACTGCTTTTTCTGGCACTGTTAGGCTTGATCGCTGCCAAGGCAGGCGGCGCTCCTCTATTTATCTCGACCGCCCGCGTGACCTTCTGGGGGGCATTGGCGATGGGACTAACGGCTGGCGTCGGTGCCTTGTTTGGCGTTGCTGCTTAATTGCAGTTTGTTCTTTGGCAATCATAGGCCCGAACACAAAATTTCCGACACTCTCTCAGCTACCCACGCTAAGACCCACGACTCCTAAACCTTTCGCCCAACAACTACGCCCAACAAACATCGGCCCTAGCGCGCATACAGCCTGAATTAACTCGACTGCAGCAAGGAAGTTTTGCTCCAGAGCGGCTTGCCAATGAGAAGTCTCCAACTGAGCAAAAGGCATAGACGGATGCCCGCCCGCATTGGTCACCAGAATGTCGATGTCCGAGCACGCGGCAGCTACGGTTTTTCTGTCGGCCGCCTGAGAAAGATCGGCGGCAATCCATTTGGCTGCGGCACCAATAGAGGCTTCAATCTGTTTGGCGGCTTCTTGCAACTTGTGTTCGCTGCGAGATACCAGGGTGACTTGCACGCCTTCAGCGGCTAGTGCCTGGGCACACGCCAGCCCCAAACCACTCGACGCCCCACAGATTAACGCGCGTCGTCCGGTAATTCCTGAATCCGTTTGTATTCTTCTTAGTGGAGCTTTACAACCGAGTCGTTCACATAGAAGTACCATTACAACTCACTATTTTTTTGGATAGAGCAAGCTCGCCCTATCCACATAGCTGCCTATCAGACATATCAAAACTGGTTTTTTAAAGGTTTACAGTCCCCCCTAGAGTCCGCTCAAAACTCCTAACGACTATTTGCATCGTATGTATCTACCAACAAATAGCTATCTACAAAAAACCATTATCCAATGCCACCGAACGATTCAGTTTTCTATTTATTCGATGTAGAGACACATTTCTTTTTGTTAGTTATTATTCTGTCTGCTTTCGGCCAGAAGCTGACGGTCAGCAAATAAGCCCAAAAGCTGCTGCTCGCGCCCTACAACTGTATGCTTACGGGGGCATTTGTGTGCTGCTGCTTTTCATTCCCCATTTGGTAGGGTAAAAACCCTTGAAAACCTAGGCTAGGAGCCAGTCGCCTCGTGATTCGAGCCGAAATCTTATACGGCAAAATTGCTACCCAAATTTATAGTTAGCCCTTATGAGAACAAAATCACCTCACCGCTCTAGCATCGTCGAAGAAATCCTAGCTGGAAGGGGCGCATTGGCAGAGCTTTTTGTAGCTACCGTATTGCTTGCATTGGGCGTTAACGTTCTCGCCTCAGCAATGGCGGCCATTCTCGGGATTTCAAATGAAGGGCTCCTTTTACTGGGCCTGTCTATGGTGCTCCTCGCATTTGCACTTATCTCTCGAAAGTTTATTGAAAAGCGACGTGTTCAACGCTCGTTTGAGGGATTGTTTGCCTACAGAAAGAACGAAAATATTCTTGTCAAGATCCCTCGCTACGATTTCTCTGAGTCATTAACCAGCTACTTGCAGAGTCTATTTGCTGAGAATGAAGCAATAAAAAAACTCTGGGATAAAGAACCACTCTCCGGAATTATTGAGTATGACAAGGACTCTCAGAAACTGAATTTTAAGAACGTCGCCTCGAAAGCTCTGATTGCGGAAGCCACTGAGTACTATCTTCTCGACATGCTTTCAACCCATCTCAAGGACTTCTTTAACCAACCTCCATTCGACGATGCTCTTCTCGTGGAGTTCGGCAGAGAAGACGTTCCATCCGTTCTTTTCAAGAACAGATTTCTAGATACGTTTTCTAGGCCAATGATAGAACGGCCTGCCTTTGTAGATTCAGCCATGTCAGACAAACCGAATCACGGGAGGATCGTAGTTTCCTATGGCCCAAACAATGTTCGCTTTGAGTCCTTCGACCTGGTTCTGCCTAGCGAAGCAACAGTCACGCGTATATCTGAGCGGCGAATTGAAATAGACACACCGAAATTTTGCTTGCATTTGGAAGTGAGCTTTCCTGGTGTTAATGCAAATCTTCCGAGAGGGTTTGAAAAGCTTTACTTAGAGGAGGAAGATCAGCTCTCATTAAGCGTCTATCAGATAGAAGTACGCATTTCTGTCGAATTCAAAGCTCTTGCATTGCTTACGCGAGCTGGCTGGGAGTACCACATGTGGCTTGACTCCTTCATCGCCTCCTTTGAGCGTAAATTCGCACAAGATTCATTCTTCGAAATGATCGACTGGGATAGAGCCATGACCGTCGCTCGGGTAATGCACAGAGCTTCTACGGTATCGAAAAAATCTGCAAATGTGCCTCAGGACTAACCAATCATTCCACTGGACTTGCGCGAAAAGCCCCGCATACCGGTGAATACAAACGTTGCTAAACGTTAGCTTCTCCATAATGTCGTCAATTACCGCTTAGGGTCGAAAGCAGACACCTATACGTTAATCTGCGTCACTAAGTAAGACTCAGCACAAAAAAAAAGCCAATCAACCCAAAGCTGATTGGCTTTTTCTTCAACCCTGAATCCTACTTACGCAGCAAAATCCTCTTCCCCCAGATACGCCGCCCTCACCTTCGGGTCATGCAGCAACTGCGCAGCCGGGCCTTCCAGGATAATCCGCCCCGACTCCATCACATATCCCCTATCCCCCAACTCTAAAGCCAGTCGCGCATTCTGCTCGATCAGCAAAATCGTCACACCTTCTTTAGCAATCGTCTGGATCAGTTCAAAAATCCGTTCAACCATGATCGGCGCCAAGCCCATGGACGGCTCATCCAGCAGCAGCAATGAAGGCCGGGAAATCATCGCCCGTCCCATTGCCACCATCTGCTGTTCCCCACCAGACAAAGTCCCTGCCGATTGTTTCTTACGCTCGGCCAGACGCGGGAACAAAGTATAGATACGCTCGATATCCTGGCGGACTTCGTGGTGGTCCTTACGGGTATACGCCCCCATGGCCAGGTTTTCTTCGATCGTCAGTTGCGGAAAAATCCCCCGCCCTTCTGGCACCATGACCACCCCACGGCGCACCAGTTGGTGCGATGGCAGGCCGATGATGCTTTCACCTTGATGTTCGATCTGTCCTGCAGCCGCAGGCACCAGGCCTGTGATCGCTCGCAGCGTGGTGCTTTTACCGGCGCCGTTGGCACCAATCAAGCAAACCAGTTCACCCTTGCCCACTCGCAGGTCCAAGCCGCGTACCGCCCGAATGCCGCCATAAGCCACATCCAGACCCCGAATATCCAGCATCAACGGTTCTGTGCTCATGCCTTTTCCTCTTCAACGGTAATACCCATGTCTTTGGCGGCACCTGCGCCCAGATAGGCTTCAATCACACGCGGGTTGTGTTGGACTTGGGCGGGTTTGCCTTCGGCTAGTACCTTTCCATACTCCAGCACCAGAACTCGATCACACAGGCCCATCACCAGCTTCATATCATGTTCGATCAGCAGGACGGTAATGCCGTCACCACGGATTTTTTCAATCAATTGGCGCAGGACGACAGTCTCGGACGGGTTCATGCCGGCAGCGGGTTCGTCCAGTGCCAACAGCATAGGATCCGTTGCCAGTGCTCGGGCGATTTCCAGGCGACGTTGGTCGCCATAGGACAGGGAGCGCGCAATCTCGTTGGCGTGCTGGGCAATGCCGACGTAATCCAGCAGCTCGTAGGCGCGGGCCTCGATTTGTTCTTCCTCCTGGCGGGTAGCGCGATTACGCAATACCGCCCCCAGCACGCCTGCACGGGTGCGGACGTGGCGGCCGATCATGACGTTTTCCAGGGCAGACAAGCTGCCGAACAAGCGGATGTTCTGGAAGGTACGCGCAAAACCGGACTCAGCGATTTGATGGGGTTTGCAGTCGGTCAGGTTGCGACCGGCAAAGGCACAGCGGCCCGACTCGGGGATGTACAAGCCCGTCATCACATTGAACAGCGTGGTTTTACCCGCTCCGTTCGGACCGATCAGACCGTAGATATCGCCCTTGCGAATGCTGAAACTGACGTCGGACAAGGCCTGCAAACCACCGAAGCGTTTGGACAAGCCTTCTGCCTGCAGCAGCACCTCGCCGTCTTTTACGTGTTGGTTCATGGTCAGACTCATGCTTGCACCTGCTTCATTTTGCGCTCACGACGGCGCACCGCAGAGGGCCACAGGCCTTCAGGGCGATAGATCATGACTAGTACCAGGGCAAAGCCAAACAGCAGCATACGAATGCCGTCCGGATCCAGAATCACATCACCAAACACGCTTTGCTGCAGCGGAACCACAACCGAGCGCAACAGCTCCGGGAATACGGAGAGCAGCAAGGCTCCCACGATCACACCAGGGATATGGCCCATGCCGCCCAGCACCACCATGCACAGCACGGAGATCGATTCGGTCAGGCTGAAACTCTCTGGGCTGACGAAGCCTTGCATGGAGGCAAACAAGCCCCCTGCCACGCCACCAAACGTTGCACCCATCGCAAACGCCAGCAGTTTGACGTTACGGGTATTGATCCCCATGGCCTTGGCCGCGATTTCGTCTTCACGAATGGCTTCCCAGGCACGGCCAATACGGGAGTGCTGCAAGCGTACGCAGATAAACACAATCAGTAGCGTGATCAGCAGGAGCAGGTAATAGTATTTCTCTGGCCCGGTAATCCGTATGCCAAACAGGGTTTCCGCCTTGCCGAAAATGAAGTCGCCAATCTTGAAGGTATCGACCCGGTTGATCCCTTGCGGGCCGTTGGTGATATTGACGGGCGCATCCAGGTTGTTCATGAAGATACGGATAATTTCTCCGAATCCCAGCGTCACAATGGCCAGATAGTCGCCTCGCAAGCGCAGCACCGGAAAGCCCAGCAGCACACCGAATACGGCCGCCAAGGCGATCCCGGCTGGCAGCACCATCCAGAACGGCAAGTGCAGACCAAAATGTGGTGAGGCCAACATGGCCCAGACATAGGCCCCAACGGCATAGAAGGCGATATAGCCCAAATCCAGCAAACCCGCAAAGCCCACCACAATGTTCAGGCCCAGGGCCAGCATCACGTACAGCAGGGCAAAGTTCAGCGTGCGAACCCAGCTTTGACCGGCCATCCCCAAAACAAACGGCAGAATGGCCAGCACCACACCGATAAGAAGCGCACCGACCCAGACTTTAGCGGGTGTTGCGGGACGCTGTTTGGAGCCAGCGCCACTTAGGGTTTGATTCAGACTCATGCGCGATCTCCCACACGTTCACCCAATAAGCCCGAGGGACGGAAAATCAGCACCAGGATCAGCACGATAAAAGAGAACACATCCTGATAGTTACTGCCAAAGACCCCATTGGTCAGGTCGCCGATATAGCCTGCGCCCAGAGCTTCGATCAGGCCCAGCAGCAAGCCCCCCAGCATGGCGCCGCCCAAATTGCCAATGCCACCCAAAACAGCGGCGGTAAAGGCTTTCAGGCCCAGCATGAAGCCCATGGTGTATTGGGCAACACCGTAGTAGGTCACGATCATGACGCCTGCGACAGCCGCCAAGGCCGAGCCAATCACAAAGGCTGCGGAGATCACCGTATTGATGTTCACCCCCATCAAACCGGCCACTTCCCGGTTCTGGGCGGTGGCACGCATGGCCGTGCCCAGACGGGTACGGTGCACCAGCACCATCAGGCCGGACATGATCGCAGCGGCACCAACAATAATCAGAATTTGCAGCAAGCTGATGCGCGCTTCGCCCAGTTGGAACACCATCGGCTCAATAATGTGCGGGAAGCTCAAATAATTGCGCCCCCAGATCATCATGGCCAGATTCTGCACAATAAAGGACACACCGATAGCCGTGATCAATGCCGCCAGACGGGGAGCACGACGCAAGGGACGATAGGCATAACGCTCTGCCGTCCAGCCTATGCCCATGCAGACCGGAATCGCGGCCAGAAGAGCCAGTCCCACCATCAGCCAGGCGGACAGCCCTGCCGGGTCCGCGCCGACCAGCGACAACACCACTGTCGTAGCCAGCATCGCCCCAACCATGACGACATCACCGTGCGCAAAATTAATCAGGCCAATAATTCCATACACCATGGTGTAGCCCAGCGCCACCAGGGCGTAGACACTGCCCACGGTCAGGCCATTTATTAGTTGTTGTATCAGGATTTCCATAGATTGGGACTCGTGGTCATTGCTCCCTGCCCTGGCGCATGGCGATAGAACAGGGAGCGTGGGCCTGCCAAACACAGGCCACGGTAAAGATGAGCCCCATAGGGCTCAAACTGCAGGATCAAACGCGCTTAGTTAGCCTGACTGACCATGGTTTTTACCATCGTCCACTTACCATCTTTCACTTCATAGATGGTGACGGCAATTTCTTTCAAGTCGCCGTTCTGGTCGTAGGCAATGTTGTTGCTGGTAGCGCCGTTGCGTTTCAAGGCGGCCAGCTTGGGCAGATAGTCTTCTGCTTTGGAGGAACCCGCTTCTTTCATGGCAGTGATCATGTTCCAGGCACCGTCATACGCGTAAGGCGCGTAAACACCAGGATCAGCCTTGAAGCGGGCCTGGTAGTCCTTGGCGAACTTCTCACCAGCGACCATGGTGGACAGCGGCACACCGGCCAGGGACGCGTAGGTGCCGTCAGCCGCATTGCCAGCCAAGCGCAGGAAGGTGTCGCTGCGGGTCATTTCGCCCGAAACCAGCGGTGCCTGAATGTCCAGAGTCTGCATCTGGCGCTTCATGGGGCCGGACTGCGCATCCAGACCGCCAAAGAAGATGGCATCGGGCTGTTTGGATTTGATGTTGGTCAGAATGGAGGTGAAGTCGTTGGCTTTGTCCGTGGTGTATTCACGGGCGACGATCTGGCCACCGGCTTTTTCTACCGCACGGGCCACCTGATCTGTCAGACCTTGACCGTAGGCGGTCCGGTCATCGATCAAAGCCACTTTCTTGGCAGCCAGATCCTTGACGATGAACTGGCCCACCGCCGCACCTTGCTGGGTGTCACTGGTCATCATGCGAAAGGTATTGTCGTACCCTTGCTGGGTGTACTCAGGCGAGGTTGCCATGGCGATCTGGGGGATACCCGCGTCATTGTAGACACGCGAGGCGGGAATGGTGGTGCCCGAGTTGAAATGGCCCAATACACCATCCACCTCATCGTCCACAATTTGCTGAGCCACCTGAACGGCGGTACGCGGGTCAGCCTGATCATCCTTGGCGACCAGCTCAAAGCGGGCGGTTGCACCGTCAATCTCAATCTTTTGGGCGTTGGCCTCTTCCAGCGCCAGCACCAGACCGTTGCGCATATCTTCACCGTAGTGAGCTTGCGGGCCGGTCAGGGGAGCCGCAAAACCCAGCTTGATAACCTTGTCAGCGGCCAAGGCGGGGCTAGCCGCCAATGCACCGAAAACCGCTGTCGAAACCAAGGCCAATTTAAAGGTCGTGATGGACTGCATATTGTTCTCCTTCGTTTTTAATATAGCCGCGCTACAAGCCGGCCCGTGCCGTGAGAATAGACGCCGGGCCGCCGCTCCAGGTGAAATGTGCGACCAAACGTGTGCATAGAAATGAGTGCCCGCCAAGATCAACCAACCATCATCAAACTGGCATTGCCTCCAGCTGCCGCTGTATTGGTACTAACTGAGACTTCACGCAGCAAACGCTCGATCACGTACGCTGCGCCCTCCTCCAATTCCTGTGTCAACAGCCCCTGAACCCCAACAATGGGACCAGGGCGTTCAGCCACCTGGCCCAGCACGTGCCGGAGTTCATCGCTGTCGCCTTCAAATAAAACAGCATCATAATCTGCCTCACCCAAATCGGACATGGTGATTTGCTCGGCAGGGGCATCGTGCCAATTGCCCAAACCCAAACGGTCCAGCAAGATGGCCTGGTTGCCGCTTTGTGCGCAGGCCTCACGCTGGGCGCGCCAGCCAGATACGCTAACGGGCATGCACAGAACGCGCCCCCGTGGGTACAGCCGATACATATTGGATTCACCCGTCGGGCCGGGCAAGACCACGCCCTGTTCCTGCCAAGCTTGCAAGGGCAGATTCTGCGGACAACGGCTAAGCAGTCGGCGCAGGTACAAGGGGCCGCCCGCTTTGGGCCCCGTACCCGACAAGCCTTCACCACCAAAAGGCTGTACGCCTACCACCGCGCCTACCATATTGCGGTTCACATAAACGTTACCGGCGTGAATGCGCGAAACGACACGATCCACGGTTTCGTCCAAACGAGTGTGAACGCCAAAGGTCAGGCCGTAACCACGTTCGTTGATCTGATTGATCAGGCTGTCCAGTTCGCTGCGCTTGAAGCGCATCACATGCAATACGGGGCCAAAAATTTCACGTTCCAGATCCTTGACCTGTTCGATCTCAATAATGGTCGGCAAGACAAACGTCCCTGTCTGGATACGGTTTTGCTCGCTTTGGGTAATGCGGAAACCCGCCTCGCGCATGGCGCTGATGTGCTCTTCAATACCGGAGCGGGCTTCTTCATCAATCACCGGGCCTACATCGGTACTGAGCAGATCGGGATTGCCCACACTCAGCTCCTGCATGGCACCGTTGAGCATGCTCAGCACGCGTTCGGCCACATCCTCCTGAATACACAGCAAACGCAAAGCGGAACAACGCTGACCGGCCGAGTCAAAGGCCGAGTTCAAGACATCAAACACCACCTGTTCAGGCAAGGCCGAGCTGTCAACCACCATGGCGTTCAAGCCACCGGTTTCAGCAATCAGCGGCACGGCCTGACCATCTGCCGTCAGGCGTGTGGCCAATTGACGGTTCAAGCCCTGGGCCACGGCGGTCGAGCCGGTAAACATGACGGCATTGACCTGCTCACTGGCAGCCAAAGGGGCTCCTACGGAAGGGCCATCACCAGGCAGAAGCTGCAAGGCACCGGGAGCAATCCCGGCTTTGTGCAACAACTCGACCGCCGCCGCCGCAATCAGGCAGGTTTGCTCAGCGGGCTTGGCCAGCACGACGTTGCCTGCCGCCAAAGCCGCCGAGACTTGACCCAGAAAAATAGCCAGGGGAAAGTTCCAGGGGCTGATGCACAGCACCACGCCAACAGGACGATATTCGTCATTATCAAAGTCGCGCAAGACTTGTCCCGCGTAGTAGCGCAGGAAGTCCACGGCTTCTCGCACTTCAGCAATCGCATTCGCATAGGACTTGCCGGCTTCACGTACCAGCAGGCCCATCAGATCTTGCATATGATCTTCCAGCAGTTGGGCGGCTTGCTGCAAGGCGGCGGCACGCTCTTGTACCGGCGTGGCCTGCCAGATAGGCGCATAGTGGCTAGCGGCTTCCAAGGCCTGCTCCACATCCTGCGCCGTAGCAAACATGACCTGCCCCACCACATCCTGATGATTGGCTGGATTGCGCACCATCGTTGCCTTGGACTCATCCCAGACCGGATTGCCCTGCCCCAGGATGGGCTGAGCCTGACGTGGCAAGGCGACGGTTTGCATCAAAGTTGCAGCCAGGGAACCCAGGCGATGCTCATTGCTTAAATCCAGACCGGCCGAGTTCAAGCGCTGCTCGGCATCCCAATACAACTGTCGCGGTAGAGGAATCTTGTCATGTGGGCGACCCAAGGGTTGCAGGCTCAAGGCCTGGGCGACGGGATCGGCAATCAGTTGCTCCATGTTCACATCGGCATCACCAATCTGATTCACGAAGGAGGTATTGGCACCGTTTTCCAGCAAGCGACGCACCAGGTAAGCCAGCAAGGTTTCATGCGAACCCACAGGTGCGTAGATACGGCAAGGACGATTCAACTTGCCGTCCTTGGTCGGGCCGACCACTTCGTCGTACAAGTCCTCACCCATGCCGTGCAGGCACTGGAATTCATACTGGCCGGTGTAGTAGTTCTGACCGGCCATCATGTAAATGGCGGCCAGAGTTTGGGCATTGTGTGTCGCAAACTGCGGATACACGGCTTCGGGGGCCTGCAGGAGTTTGCGAGCGCAAGCCAGGTAAGACACGTCTGTATGCACCTTGCGGGTATAGACGGGGTAGTCTTCCAGGCCATCAACCTGGGCACGTTTGATTTCCGAATCCCAGTACGCGCCTTTCACCAAGCGGAGCATCAAGCGGTGTCCACTACGGCGGGCCAGGTCAATCAAGTAATCGATGACAAAGGGTGCGCGTTTTTGATACGCCTGCACCACAAAACCAATGCCGTTCCAACCTGCCAAAGACGGGTCAAAACACAGCTTGTCCAGCAAGTCCAAGGACACTTCCAGACGGTCCGCTTCTTCTGCATCAATATTCAGGCCCACATCGTAGTGGTGAGCCAGTTGCGCCAAGGACAGCAGGCGCGGGAAGAGCTCATGCATAACACGATCGCGCTGGGCACGGCTGTAGCGCGGGTGCAGTGCAGACAGTTTGACGGAAATGCCGGGGCCTTCGTAAATCCCACGGCCCTGGCTGGCACGACCAATCGCGTGGATGGCCTGCTCATAAGCCTGGTAGTAGCGCTGGGCATCTTCCGCTGTCGTGGCGGCCTCACCCAACATGTCGTAGGAGTAACGGAAGCCCTGCTCTTCAAATTTGCGGCTATTAGCCAGTGCCGAAGCAATGGTCTGCCCGGTGACGAACTGCTCGCCCATCATGCGCATGGCGACGTCCACGCCTTTACGAATCAGGGGTTCGCCGCCCTTACCAATCATGCGGGTTAAGGCAGAGGATAAATTCTTTTCGCTATTTACGCTGACCAAACGACCTGTCAGCATCAACCCCCAGGTCGCGGCGTTCACAAACAGCGAGGGAGACTCGCCCATATGCGCGCGCCAATCACCGTGACTGATCTTGTCGCGAATCAAGGCATCACGCGTGGCGCGATCGGGGATGCGCAGCAAGGCTTCGGCCAGACACATCAAGGCCACACCTTCCTGGCTGGACAGGGAAAACTCCTGAATCAAACCCTCGACCCCACCACCACGGCGCTTGGCGCGCAGGGCTTTGACCAGACGAGCGGCCAGTTCCTGGGCACGCGCACTTTGGGACGCACGTGCGGCGCTCAGCAGCAAAGGCAGGCAATCAGTTTCGGGACGGCGATAGGCGGCCGTAATGGCAGCACGCAACACGCTTTGCGGTTGCACATCTTGGGCAAAGCCGTAAAACGGGATCGACGGCATCAACACACCGTCCTCAAGCGTCTCAGCATCGCCCCCACTACGCAGAGCCAACTCGCTGGGCAACACACCACGCTCTATCCCTTCGATATAGGACAGCAAAGCCTGCTTATGCAGCCAATGTGGGGTGCACTGCAACTGATCAGCCGCACGCCGCAAACGTTCGCGCAGCTCTATATCGACTTTGATCCCTAAGGTTGTGCTCGCCATGCTTCTTATCCCGGTTACGCTTTTTTGACTGCGATATGCCGAAATAATACTGACGGTTAACCCAATTTCGTATTCAGGTTAACCCGTGCAAGAAAAAGTTAACCCTAGCATTTAACTCACACAGATCATGGCCTTGCCCAACATCGCAGGAACAGATTTGCCTTGCATTTGAGCGGCCAGCGCATCGGCCCAGCGCTGCTGCAATTGACGATGTGCCTGCACCAGTTCTGGAACAGTAGACGCCGGCTCGGAGTCCAGCCAGCGGCACTGTTGGGTTTTCCCCT
Organism: Alcaligenes sp.; assembly: GCF_050255915.1. Classification (NCBI taxonomy): domain Bacteria; kingdom Pseudomonadati; phylum Pseudomonadota; class Betaproteobacteria; order Burkholderiales; family Alcaligenaceae; genus Alcaligenes; species Alcaligenes sp. The sequence goes on along the minus strand of NZ_JBFWIQ010000007.1, from coordinate 36,410 downwards.
CAAAACCAATTGGCGTCAAGGTCCAGCTCAATTCCAGGGTGGCGCGTTCGCCATAGACAGACTCAAAGCGCTGCACCAACACATCAATCTGCCAGTGGGGTGTTTTCGCAGCGGTACTGGCCAACTGAGGAACACTCAGGCGATCCTGCAAACCGGACACCAAAGCCAGGGACATTTCATCGGGCAAAGGCGATGCCCACTGGCTATCGTTCAGCAAATTAACCTGTCCACCGGCCGCCTGCGTCAGCACAAAGGCTCGGCGATCCAACTGGGCGGGCATATCCATACGCCGCAACTGAAAGCCCTTCCATGCTTGTGTGGATGGGGCTGCAGCCGCCGGAGCGGCATGAGCGGTTTGCAAGGTGTCGTAAGTAGGCGTGGTCGAGGCGCAAGCCGTCAGCAAACCGGCAAACGCCACGGAAATCAGAAAACGGGACATCATGGCGCAGGCTCCGGCAGTACGTCAGGAGAACGACCTCGCAATATTGCCGAGGGCTGGCTTTGCAAGGTATCACTTAAATCACGCAGGGATCGCAAGGAGCGTTTCAGCTCGTTCAAGGTTTGATCCACCGAGGTATTGAAGGAAGAGTCCGCGTCCAGCATGGCGCCCAGTTTCTGAACTGCTGCATCCATGGATTTGAGAGCCCCATTCAATTGCGGCACCGTCGTCTTGTCCAGTTGCTTGAGCACCTGGCTCAACTCCGTCAGCCCGCTTTGCAGATTCTTGCCAATCTGATCGAACGGAATCGCTGAAATCTTCGTGACAATGTCGCTGACCTGCTCTTGCAAGCGATCAAAATCACCGGCGATCACGGGCACCACCAAGGGTTTGGCCGTCTCATCGAACTCGACCTCATCGGCCTTATCGAAAAACTCCAGGGCAATATACTGCTGACCGGTAATCAGGCTGGCAGGACGCAACTGGCCCCGCAACCCACGTTCAACCATCGGTTTAAACAAAGCACTTATCGGGTCTTTTTCGTCTGGTCGAGTTTCTACAATCCGCTCGTACAGGTGACCGAAGCGTTGCGGATAAATACGCGCTTTTACTAAAGCGAAAAAGCGTTTGCGCTCAAAGTCGAATTCCAGATCCACGTCGTAGACCTGGCCCAGTTCCAGGCCCCGGAATTCAACCTTGGAACCCGGCCTCAAACCGCGTACAGACTGATGGAAATGAAAGCGCAGCTCCACCGCCGGGCCGTCCGGCTCGGCCATGGCACGATCTTGTGTAGGGAAGAGCTCGTATTGGGTATCTGCTGCTGCTACTTCCGTGGGCTCGCCTTCCATCTGATCAAAAGCCAGACCGCCTGCCAAAGCAGAAACCAAGGAGTGCGTACGCACATTGAAACCCGTGGAATCCAGAGACATATTTACACCACTGACGTTCCAAAAGCGCGAACCCTGGGTCACGAATTTATCATTGGGTGCATCCACAAACACCTGTACACGTACCCCATCACCTTCTTCGTTCAGCTCGTAGCTGCTGACCTGCCCAACCTGAATACCTTTGTAGTACAGGGGGGAGCCCAGATCCAGCGAACCCAGTTCCGATGCGGTCAGCACATAGCGTTTGCCGGCACGGCCACTAATCACTTCGGGTGGGCTTTCCAGACCCACAAAGTCCATTTTCTGCGCCTTTTTGTCCACTTCAAAAGGCGCGTCTACACCGATATACACACCCGAGAGCAAGGTCCCCAATCCCGACACACCACTTAAGCCCAAACGTGGACGCACCACCCAAAAGCGCGTGTCTTTTTGTGTGATGAATTCAGAGCCATCGCGCTCTAACTGTGCGGTCACCAAGACTCCCTTACGGTCAGGGGCCACCTGAATGTCGGAAATCGTGCCCACATCCACTTCGCGGTAACGTAGCTTGGTCTGGTCTACCGCCAAGCCTTCGGCCGAGTCGAAGCTGATCGTGATACGCGGCCCGGTCAACATCCAGTTTCGCAGTACCAACGACGCCCCCACCAAAGCAGCGGCGATAGGCAAAATCCAGATCCAGGAGAATCGGGATCGCTGCGCGGAAATCAGTCTTGGCTGCGCGGGCTCGGTTTGACCGTCAGGCTGATTAGTTGTGGGATCGTGCACCTTGTTTCCTTCAGGAAGTCGCCTGTGATGCAGGCGAAGACAGCTTGGTTTGCGGTTCTATTGTTTGTTCTTCGTCGGTGTCCTGGTCCCAGCCCTGACGCGGGTCGTAGCTAAGCGCGGCCAGCATGGTCAAGACCACGACCATGCCAAAGCTCAAGGCCCCTGCCCCAGGAATAATTTGTGACAGTCCAGGGAAGTTGGCCAGCGCTGCCATCAGGACCACCACGAATACGTCCAGCATGGACCATTGCCCAATCAGCTCGACCATATCGTAAATACGGTTACGTTGACGCTGTACACCATTGCCCCGCCAACGACGCCCCACCAGCAGAACCACCAAAGCCAGGAGCTTGGTAATGGGGACGACAATACTGGCGATAAACACGATCAAGGCCAGGTCCCAGGAGCCCAGTTGCCAAAGCTGAATCACCCCACCCAAAATCGTATGGGCACTCGTACCCATAATGCTGCGCAGCTCCATCACCGGCAAGACATTAGCGGGAATATAAAAGACACAGGCCGTCAGCACCAGGGCGGCAACCCGCCTGCGGCTATTGGGTTTGCGTTTGTGGACAGGGGCTGCACAGCGATGACAGCGTGTATTCTGGCTGGCTTGAACAAAGCCGCAATGGGTGCAGGCGCTCCAGTCCGGATGCGCGCTCAAGACCTGGCGCGTCGCAACTGGAACCAGCTCACGATCCTCTGCCCAGCGCCAAAGACGAGCTGCGGTAATACGGCTCAGGCCCGTCAACAGGAACGTCAGCGCAAAAAATGCGTACAACCCTGGTGCCACAGTCAAATGCCCGATTCCGGCAAACTTCACAATCGCCACAATCAAGCCCAGAAACAGTACGGCCGTCATGGACCAATGCTCCAGATGACTCAGAACACGCAGACCGATGCCAAAATCGCCCGGCAAGGGCTTTTCACGGGCAATCAAACCCAAGGCCCAGAACTGGAAGATCAGTTGGAACAGCGGCAGCCAGAAACCGACCAAACCCGCCATCACGGACAGGCCCCAGTACCCCTGCTGCCAGATCAGCAACAAGGCTTTGGGAAACGTGGGCGATACTGTTTTACCCGCCATGCTTAGATAGACAACGGGAAACAGATTGGCAATCAGGAAAAGGATGAAAACCGCCAGAACCAGCGCTTGCCATTCACGTGGCGAAAAGCGGCTGTGGCGGTAAAGTTCGGTATCGCAACGTACACAACGCGCGAGCCCCGCTCCTGGAACGGGGACTCGCTCGTGTACGGTGTCACAGTGCGTACAGACGATTAAGGGGCGCGATGCCCTCACGGCTTAGTCGACTAATTCCGGCTCGGGACGCGAGGAGGTCTTGCTGCCGGGTTCGTCGGGTCCCGAAGAAGGATATTCCAGTACCACCTCGCCATTCTCGTCCAGATCAACCTCGACCTGACCACCATCGACCAGGCGGCCAAACAGCAGCTCGTCAGCCAGAGCACGGCGAATGGTGTCCTGGATAAGTCTGTGCATGGGGCGGGCACCCATGGCGGGATCGAAACCCTTGGCCGCCAGATGCTCGCGCAAGGCGTCCGAGAAGGACACTTCGACGCGCTTCTCGTGCAACTGGTTTTCCAGCTGCATCAGGAACTTGTCCACCACGCGCAGGATAATGTCGCGCGACAAAGGCTTGAAGCCAATAATCGCATCCAGACGGTTGCGGAACTCTGGCGAGAAGTGGCGCTTGATGTCCTGCATTTCATCACCCGAGCGCTGCGGCTGGGTAAAGCCAATGCTGGTTTTGTTCAGCGCTTCGGCACCCGCGTTGGTGGTCATGATCAGGATGACGTTACGGAAATCTGCCTTGCGGCCATTGTTATCCGTCAGCGTGCCATGATCCATCACCTGCAGCAGGATGTTGTAGACGTCCGGGTGCGCTTTCTCGATCTCGTCCAACAACAGTACGCAGTGCGGCTGTTTGGTAACCGCTTCGGTCAGCAAACCGCCCTGGTCAAAGCCCACATAGCCGGGAGGCGCACCGATCAGGCGCGACACGGTGTGACGCTCCATGTACTCGGACATATCAAAGCGCAGTAGCTCTACCCCCAGCACAAAGGCCAGCTGACGCGCCACTTCGGTTTTACCCACGCCGGTCGGGCCGGAGAATAGGAAGGAACCGATGGGTTTGTCGGGTAGACCCAAGCCGGAGCGCGCCATCTTGATGGCTGCTGCCAGGGCGTCAATCGCCACATCCTGACCAAACACCACCGATTTCAGATCGCGTGCCAAGGTTGCCAACTTATTGCGATCGTCGCTGGAAACGGTCTGGGGAGGAATGCGAGCAATACGCGATACCGTCGCCTGGATGTCCGCCTTGCCGATAACTTTTTTCTGCTTGGAGCGTGGCAGCAGACGCTGCGCCGCACCGGCCTCGTCGATTACATCGATAGCCTTATCAGGCAAAAAGCGATCGTTAATGTAACGGGCAGACAACTCCGCCGCCGCGGTCAGGGCAGCCGCCGAATAACGCACCCCGTGGTGCTCTTCAAAACTGGACTTCAAACCGCGCAAAATCTGGATGGTCTGTTCCACCGTGGGCTCGGCCACATCAATTTTCTGGAAACGACGCGACAAGGCGTGGTCTTTCTCGAAAATCCCCCGGTATTCCGAGTACGTGGTTGCTCCAAGACACTTGAGCTGACCGGAGGACAGCGCAGGTTTGAGCAGATTGGACGCATCCAGCGTACCGCCCGAAGCCGAACCGGCTCCGATCAGGGTGTGGATCTCGTCGATAAACAAAATGGACTGCGCTGTTTCCTTGAGCTGCTTGAGCACCGCTTTCAAGCGTTGCTCGAAGTCGCCCCGATACTTGGTACCGGCCAGCAAGGCCCCCATGTCCAGCGCATAAACACGCGCTTCGCTAAGAATGTCCGGCACATCACCACGCTGAATGCGTAGGGCCAGGCCTTCAGCAATCGCGGTTTTACCCACGCCAGCCTCCCCCACCAGCAAAGGATTGTTCTTGCGGCGACGGCACAGAACTTGGATGACGCGCTCCACTTCCTTTTCACGGCCAATCAAGGGGTCAATACGACCCAGGCTGGCTTCAGTGTTCAGGTCCGTGGCGTACAGATCCAGTGGCGACTTCTGGGCGTCCGAGCGGGTATCCGCTTCCGCCGCCGCAGCCGCCTTGGGAGGCTCGGGAGCGGCGGGCTCCGGATTGGCCTTAGTGATGCCGTGCGAGAGAAAATTGACGACATCCAGGCGCGAGACACCTTGTTGCTGCAGGTAATACACTGCATGAGAGTCTTTTTCCCCGTACATCGCCACCAGCACATTCGCGCCGGAAACCACGTTTTTACCGGAGTTGCTGGACGATACGTGCATGATGGCACGTTGTATCACTCGCTGAAATCCCAGCGTGGGTTGGGTGTCAACCTCGCCTTCACCAGGGAAAGTGGGCGTATTTTCGCTAATGAATTTACGCAGATTCTGGCGCAGTGCATCAATATCGGCAGCACATGCTTTCAACACTTCCAGCGTGGAGGCGTTATCGAGCAGGGACAACAGCAGATGCTCTACCGTGATGAATTCATGGCGCGCGGCACGAGCCTCGACAAAGGCCATGTGTAGACTGACTTCAAGTTCTTCGGAGATCATGCTTCCTCCTACACGGCAAGAGTAAAACTAGGGGTTAAAGCTATTCTATGACTAATTTGCCTGATCTGAACAATACGGTAAACCACTAAATGGTCAAGCATCAGGCACCGGCTCCATCACACACTGCAAAGGATGCTGTCGCGACTGCGCCAGTTGTCGCACAATTTCCACCTTGGTGGCCGCGATATCGCGCGGATACACACCACAGACAGCCCGACCCTCGTAATGTACTTTAAGCATAAGCTGTTCGGCCTGCTCCGGGGTCTTGGCAAATACCCGCTCCAGTATATTCACCACAAATTCCATGGGCGTGTAGTCATCATTGAGCAAGATGACCTGATACATGGGTGGTGGGGCAAGCCGCGCGGATTGGCGCTCTACCGTTGTGGCGCCTTGCTTATCGATCTCAATGGCCATAATACAGAACTAGGTGCTTTCCATAGGTTGACTGGGGGGAACAAAATTCAGCATCATCCGACTGATCGTGTCAACTTCACAATAAAAAGTGGGGTGCCGCGATCACAGGCCCAGGGAGGGGCCGAAAAAAGTATCAACCATACACTAAGTTGAGAGGCAGCAAGCATGTCGGAAACTACCACCACCGCAGGCACTGGAGACAATCAAAAACTATCCGGGACCGTTAAGTGGTTCAATGATGCCAAAGGCTTTGGGTTTATTACACCCGATAACGGCGGCGAAGATCTCTTCGCTCATTTTTCATCCATTCAGATGAACGGGTTCAAGACTTTGAAAGAAGGCCAGAAAGTTCTGTATGAAGTTGCCCAAGGCCCTAAAGGCAAGCAGGCACTTAATATTACTTCGCCTTAAGATCTCTTGCGCTCTCGATTCTAACAAAAGCAGGTTCGCAACACACATGCAGTATCGCACGACGACTACGGGGCCTGCGCGCCCTGTTTTTTTTGCCTGTCTTCTGGCCGCGTTTTGTATCAGCGCCCCGGCCCAGGCCAAAGAGACTCTTCCCACCCTGACCCTGAGCCTGGGTTCCAAACAAATTCAGGCTGAAGTGGCCGATCGCGACGAGACTCGTGCTCAAGGTTTGATGCATCGAGAAAGCCTGGCCCCCAATCACGGCATGTTATTTGTATTCGAGCAAACCGGAATGCCTTGCTTCTGGATGAAGAATACGCCCTTGCCGCTGGATATTGCCTTTATTACCGATGAAGGCACGATTACCAATATCGAAGCCATGCAACCCTTTGATCTTCAATCCCACTGCCCGGTGCGACCTGTGCGCTACGCCTTGGAAATGGAACAAGGCTGGTTCAAGCAAGCAGATAAAAAGGCCGGTGAGAAAATCACCGGCCTGCCTGCTCTGAAACCGTAGTTAGACGCGCTCAAGAATCAAAGCCACGCCCTGTCCGACGCCAATACACATGGTGCACAGGGCGTAGCGACCGCCTGTGCGGTGCAATTGGTTGATGGCTGCAATTGCCAGACGCGCACCACTGGCACCCAAAGGATGACCCAGAGCAATTGCGCCCCCGTTCGGGTTCACACGCGGATCGTTATCAGCCAGACCCAACATACGAGTTACCGCCAAGCCTTGAGCGGCAAAGGCTTCGTTCAGCTCGATCACATCCATTTGATCCAGTGTCAGGCCGGCCAAGGCCAGGACTTTCTGGCTGGCCGGTGCTGGCCCAATACCCATGATACGAGGCTCGACACCCGCAAAGGCCATGGCCACCACACGAGCGCGTGGAGTCAGACCCTGAGCTTGAACCGTTGCCTTGTCGGCGACCAGCAGCGCGCAAGCGCCGTCGTTCACACCCGAGGCATTACCGGCCGTCACGGTGCCATCGGCACGCACGACAGGCTTCAGACGAGTCAGGGACTCCAGAGTCGTGGCACGCGGATGCTCGTCCTTGTCCACCACAATGGGATCGCCCTTGCGCTGGGCAATGATCACGGGGGTGATTTCTTCAGCCAGAATGCCCGCTTCTTGAGCCGCAGCAGCACGCAGTTGGCTGTTCAGGGCAAAGACGTCCTGGTCTGCACGGGACACATTGAACTGCTGGGCGACGTTTTCAGCCGTTTCAGGCATGGAATCCACACCGTACTGCTCTTTCATGGCTTTGTTGATGAAACGCCAGCCAATCGTGGTGTCATAAATGTTGGCGCTACGGGAGAACGCCGATTCAGCCTTGCCCATCACGAAGGGAGCGCGGCTCATGCTTTCTACACCACCAGCCAGGATGAAGGAGGCATCGCCAGCGCGAATCGCGCGAGCAGCCGAACCAATCGCGTCCAGGCCGGAGCCGCACAAACGGTTCAAAGTCACACCAGGTACGTCCACGGGCAGACCGGCCAGCAGCGCGGACATGCGTGCCACGTTACGGTTGTCCTCACCCGCCTGGTTGGCGCAACCGTACATTACATCGTCCAACTTGGACCAATCGACTTGCGGATTGCGCTTGATCAACGCGGCGATAGGCACTGCACCCAAGTCATCCGCCCTCACAGCGGACAGCGAACCGCCATAACGTCCGAAAGGCGTACGAATTGCGTCACAAATAAAGGCGTCCTGACTCATGAAAATCACCCTGATAACTTGAATAAAATCACGCGAGAGCGCTATAGAGAGCGCTCGAAATCTACTGTTTTGATAGTAGCGCTTGAGAGCTGGCAGGATTTTTATCATTACGGAGGCCGTCCGCTGCGCGGTCAATTTCTCAGACCCCCAATAGCCAGCTCGAAAGAAAATACGGATAGACGAAATCCACCGTTTGCCGTCCAACTATCCGGCAGCTCTCTCGAACCTCAGCCTCGCCCCCCTCTCATCGTCCCAGTGTAAACCCCATGACGCGTAGCCCCATGGCATACTTTCACCGTTGGCATTCTCTACAGGCTCATCATCATGCAAGGTAATCCCGAAGTCCTCGACTATCTGAATCAATTGCTGCGCGGCGAACTCGCAGCGCGTGACCAGTACTTTATTCATTCCCGCTTTTATGAGCATCTGGGTTTCACGCAGCTTTACGAGCGCATGAACCACGAAATGGAAGAAGAGACCCAGCACGCTGACGCCCTGATCCGTCGCATCCTGATGCTCGACGGTATTCCCGACATGCGCCCCAATGCGTTTGAGCCCGGCAAAGACGTGGTCGGCATGTTGCGCAAGGACCTGGAGCTGGAATATGAGGTTCGCGCTGCTTTGCAAAAGGGCATTGAACTGGCCGAATCCGCCAGCGACTTTGTCACCCGCGACATTATTCTGGCCCAGTTGCGCGATACGGAAGAAGACCATACCTACTGGTTGGAAAAACAATTAGGTCTGATCGAGAAAGTGGGTCTGGAAAATTACCAGCAATCCCAGATGTAACGCTTTCGACAACAAGGTATGGCGGCCTCTGCCCTATGCCTTGTTTTCATTGAAGCCATAAAAAAAACCGCCAGCATGCGCATGGCGGTTTTTTCTTGCCGGGCAGCACTCCAATGAGCGCTACCCACGACCTGAGCGATTAACCCAGGTTTTTGGCGGCAAAATCCCAGTTCACCAGGTTCCAGAAAATTTCCAGGTACTTGGGACGGGCATTGCGGTAGTCGATGTAGTAGGCGTGTTCCCACACATCACAGGTGATCAGGGCAACGTCATCGGAAGTCAGGGTCGTGCCAGCGTTGCTGGTGTTGACGATATCCAGGGAACCGTCGGCCTTTTTGACCAACCAGGTCCAGCCCGAACCAAAGTTGCCAACAGCAGACTTGGTGAAGGCTTCTTTGAAGGCATCAAAGCTGCCCCATTTGGCATTGATGGCATCGGCCAGTTTGCCGGTAGGAGCGCCGCCACCGTTAGGGGACAGGCTGTTCCAGTAGAAAGTGTGGTTCCAAACCTGAGCAGCGTTATTGAACACGCCACCGGAGGATTTCTTGACCACATCTTCCAGGGAAGCATTTTCAAATTCGGTGCCAGCAACCAGGTTGTTCAGGTTGGTGACGTAAGCCTGATGGTGCTTACCGTAGTGAAACTCCAAAGTCTCTTTGGAGATGTGTGGCTCAAGGGCGTTGAGTTCGTATGGAAGAGCTGGAAGAGTGAATGCCATTTCAATTCCTTCTAAAAAAAAACCGGGTTTGGTATCCAACAAGGACGACGCAGCCTAAAGCAGATCGTGCGTGCGCACCACATCCACCGTCACATGACCGCGACTCAACTCGACATCGAGTCGTTCACCAATCTTTAAGTCTAACGCATTTTTTACAACTTTCCCCTCGCTATCCCTGACTATGGCATATCCACGATTGATGATAAGGCGCGGGGACAGGGCTTGCAGTGTTTGCTGAGCCGCAGCCAGGCGTTGACGGCGCAAAACCAGCGCATGGTCCAGACCTTTTTCCAGCCGCTGGAAAAGCATATTCAGATTTTGCTGTCTTGACGTCAGCTGCGGAATGTTGCGCTCCAAACGTGCCTGCAATGTGGCCAAGCGCAAAGCGGCAGCATCGGGCACGCTGCGGGCCACGCGTTGCAGTCTTTGGGTCAGATGATCCAGGCCTTGCTGCTGCTGGGCCAGGCGTTGATGTGGGGAAACCAGTTTGGCCACCGCTCGATCCAGACGCAAAGAGGCCCGGTCCACATGGCGCTGCACGCCGTGGCTCAAAGCCCCTATACGTGCAAAGACCTGCTCCAGCAATTGATCACGTCCCAGGCAAGCCAGTTCGGCTGCTGCCGTGGGTGTAGGTGCACGCAAGTCGGCCACGAAATCGGCAATGGTGAAATCCGTCTCATGCCCCACCCCACTAATAATAGGAATAGGACTGGAAGCGATCAGGCGCGCCAGCCCCTCATCGTTAAACGCCCAGAGATCTTCCAGGCTGCCGCCCCCGCGTACCAGCAAGAGCGTATCAACCTCGGCTCGCTCAATCGCGGTTTCCAGCGCTTGTCGCAATCGCGGTGGCGCTTCAGCACCCTGGACCGGGGCGGGGTAAACAATAATGCGCACATGCGGAGCGCGACGCTCCATCGCCGTCAGCACATCTCGCAAGGCCGCAGCAGCCAAGGAGGTGATGATGCCTATGCTACGCGGCAAGGTGGCAATGGGGCGTTTGCGTTCCGGCTCGAACAGTCCTTCGCTTTGCAACTGACTTTTCAGTCGCAAAAATGCTTCATGCAAATCCCCCAGGCCCGCGCGGCGCATGCCCTCAACCTGAACTTGAAAATCCCCACGCGCCTCGTACAAGGTCACCGAGCAGCGAAACTCGAAGCGCTCGCCTGCACGCGGCACAAAGCCCACGGCTTGGGCGCGCCCCCGGAACATCACGGCACGCACCGCCGCCTTGTCGTCCTTGATGGAAAAGTACCAATGCCCGGAAGCGGCCTGGGTAAAGTTGGATACTTCGCCGCTGACCCAAACTACCGGCATGTGCTCGTCCAGCAATTGGCTGACACGGCGGTTCAACTGCGCCACGGTCCATACTGCGGGTGCTCTAGATTCTTGATAATGCATCATATTCTTTGTTTTTGACTCGCCACGAGCTAGTTTTCCACCGCTCCGTATCCACAACTGTCATGCTTTTGTCAAATAGACGCCAAGACAATGGTTTCCGCCCAATACCTGATAGTTCACATCACATAAATTCATTAAGCAATTGAAATTACACGATATTTAATAAAACACAAAAATGGTCGAAAATTAGCCAGAGAACCTCTAAACCACCACCCGAGCCACTATGGGATGTTTTATGCACAGAATTATCCACAGTTTTTGTGGATAGTTTTAGCACTACACTTATTACTTCAAATACATCAGGGGTTTGGCGTCATTTTGCGTGGAAAAGACGTTAAAGTGTACCGCGCCAGCGCCGGAACATTCCCGCAATGCAGACAGGGGCTCTACAATAAGTGCTGATTTATTTCCTGACCGGATAATCGACTCGTGCTTACTTTGATCCATGCCGCTGGCTGGCCTGTCTGGTTTCTGCTGGCCTGCTCCATTCTTGCCCTGGGTTTGATCCTGGAGCGCCTTCTGGCCCTGCGCAGTAAACGGATCTTACCGGCTGGACTGGCACGCCAGATCAGCGAACTGACAAGCCAGAACCGTGTTCAGGATGACTCGCTGCCTCGCCTGTACGACAACTCCCCCTTGGGTCGAGTGTTAGCCACTGTACTGAAGAACCGCCACCTGTCCCCCGCCTTGCGTGAGGCTGCTGTGGAAGCAGAAGGCAAAGATATCAGCTACCAATTGAACAAATATATTCCGGCACTGGGCACCATTGCCGTGATCGCCCCCTTGCTGGGCCTGTTCGGTACAGTCATTGGCATGATCGACATTTTTGCCGCCTACGACCCCGCTGGGGGTGACCCCAGCCTGATTGCTCGTGGCATTTCCGTTGCCCTTTACAACACCGCCCTGGGGATTCTGATTGCCGTCCCGGCCATGATCTTTCACCGTTACTTTCGCAGCCGTGCCGACTATCTGCTGCACTGCCTGGAAACAGAAGCCGGTGCCCTGGATCGTCTGCTGGCTCAGAGGGCTGCCTGATGCGCTTTCGCCGAGCCCAAGACCCAGACACGCTGGAACTGAACCTAGTGCCCTTGATTGATGTCTTGCTGGTCGTGCTGATTTTTCTGGCTGCCAGTAGCACCTTCGTGCGCTATCGCCAGCTGGATGTGTCCTTGCCTCAGGCTCAGGCCCAAGCTGCCCAAGCGGCTGAACTGTTATTGGCCATCAGCCAGGATGGGCGCTATGCCTTGAACGGCATGTGGCTGGACGCCAGTAGCGCCTCCCCCCTTAGTCAAGCCTTGTCGACTGAGAAAACCGACGAGAACAGCAGCCTGCTGATTCTGGCCGATGCCCAGGCCCCTCACTTTGCCGTCGTTCAGGCTATGGAGGCCGCCCGTCAGGTAGGCATCCACCGCGTTCACTTTGCGACCCAGGCCCCATGAGTGTGCGTGTCCGCCTGACTGATTGGCTTCACCAACAGTGGCAGAAAAAAGGCTGGTTCAGTCTCTTGATGCGCCCTCTTTCAACGCTGGCTGCGCTTTTCGTACAGCGCAAACAACGACGCTACGAGCAAGATCCCAGCGCGTCCTACCGCAGCCCGGTGCCGGTCATTGTGGTGGGAAATATTATTGTGGGTGGCGCAGGCAAGACCCCCATCGTCCTGGCGCTGACCGAGCAATTGCGCGCGTTGGGATGGACTCCCGGCATTATCAGCCGTGGGTATGGCGTAAAAATCGGCCCCAGCCCTCGCGTAGGTCAAGGTCAGTTAGCTGCTGAACAGTTTGGCGACGAACCCGCACTCATTGCCGCCCAAACCCAGGCCCCCATTGCCGTCCACCCCCGCCGTGCGCTGGCTGCCCAGGCTTTGCTCACTAACTTTCCAGCAATCGACCTGATTATTTCAGATGACGGCCTTCAACACCTGGCCCTGCAACGCGATATGGAAGTCGTAGTTCAAGATGCCCGTGGCGTGGGCAACGGCTTGCTGCTGCCAGCCGGCCCATTGCGTGAAGGCCCCGAACGCCTGCGCAGCGTGGACTGGCTGATCAGTCAAGTGGTGGCCGATCAAATGGCTCCGCCCACCCCTCAACCCGCCGAACCTGGCCGCACCCTGACCATGAACCTGCGCCCGCATCAGGTGGAGCACTTGAGCTCGGGCCGCCGCCTGAACTGGTCAGACTGGCAGCAGGAATACGGTCAACAAGAACTGCAAGCTCTGGCCGCCATTGGCCAGCCCGACCGTTTTTTTTCGATGCTGCGCACTTGTGGTCTGCATCTGAACCAGACTTTCCCTCTGCCCGACCATGCTGCCTTGCAAGCCCAGGACTTTCAGGCCCTGCATGATGGATTGGTACTCATTACCCGTAAAGACGCCGTAAAATGCCAGCACCTTAACGACCCACGTCTGTGGGTTGTGGATGTCCAGCCCATGTTTTCACGTCCGGACTGGATTGCTGAACTGGATGGCCTGTTGCGCAAGCGGCGCTTAACCTCCCCCTCTTTACCCGGAGTTCAATAATGGAAACTCGCCTACTCGACGTACTGGTCTGCCCCCTGTGCAAGGGCCCTCTGCGCCACGACCGCGAACAAGAAGAACTGGTCTGCAAGGCCGACAAACTGGCCTTCCCTATTGTGGACGGCATCCCCACCATGCTGGTCAACGAAGCGCGCCAACTGAACGCGCAGGACCCCGCCAGCAACTGATATGACTTTTTCCGTCATCATCCCCGCACGCCTGGGTTCCACTCGTCTACCCAACAAGCCGCTGGCCGACATCGCTGGCCAACCCATGATCGTGCGCTGCGCCCAGCAAGCGGCGCTCAGTGGAGCGCGTCAGGTTTGGGTGGCGACGGACTCGACCCGCGTGCTCGAAGCCGTGCAGTCGCACGGTTTCAGGGCCTTGCTGACCGATGCCGAACATCCGACCGGCACCGACCGTCTAGCACAGGCCGCCCGTCTGCTGCAGCTGTCCGAGGACGAGATCGTGGTCAATGTGCAGGGTGACGAACCCCTGATTCAGCCCGAACACATCCATGCCGCCGCCGAACTGCTGGCTCGCAGCGAGCAGGCCGATATCGCCACGCTGGCCGCGCCCATCAAGAGCGTCGAGACCTTGTTCAATCCCAATGCTGTGAAAGTGGTCTGCGACCTGCAAGGCCGCGCCCTGTACTTTTCGCGCGCGCCCATGCCCTGGGCCCGCGACGCACTGGCCCAGGGAGAGCGGGTACTGGCCGACGGACTTCCCGCATTGCACCATATTGGCCTTTATGCGTACCGAAATCGCTTCCTGCAGCAGTACGCCCAGCTACCGCGTGGGCCGCTGGAGCACTTTGAGTCTCTGGAGCAGTTGCGAGCCATGGAAAACGGCTTCCAGATTATGGTTCACCGCCTCCAGGAGATTCCTGCAGCGGGGGTAGACACCGAACAAGACCTGGAAAGAGTACGCGCTCACTTCGCAAATCGGTTATAAAAGATCTTTTTTCTGCTCCATCCGAATAAAAAATGCGCTCATTATGCTGCAACGCATCATACTGAAGCGAGAATCGGATCGACGCATTTCCTGGAGGAATTCATGCGACTTATACTGCTCGGGCCCCCTGGTGCCGGCAAAGGCACTCAGGCTGCTTTCATCACCGAGAAATTTGGTATTCCACAAATTTCCACGGGCGATATGTTGCGTGCCGCTGTCAAAGCCCAGTCCCCGTTGGGTGTAGAAGCCAAAAAAATCATGGACGCCGGTGGCCTGGTCTCCGATGACATCATCATCGGTCTGGTTCGCGACCGTCTGAAAGAAGCAGACTGTGAGCCCGGCTACCTGTTCGACGGTTTCCCGCGCACGATTCCCCAGGCCGACGCCTTGAAGGATGCTCAGGTCAAACTGGACTTCGTGATCGAAATCGACGTACCGGAAGAAAGCATTATCGAACGCATGAGCGGCCGCCGTATCCACGCAGCCAGCGGTCGTAGCTACCACGTCACGTTCAACCCACCCCAAACCCCCGGTGTGGACGATGTAACTGGCGAACCCTTGCTCCAGCGCGACGATGACCGCGAGGAAACCGTCCGCCACCGCTTGTCTGTCTATCGCGAGCAGACCCGCCCTCTGGTCGATTACTACTCGCAATGGTCAGCCACCGGCGACCCGCAAGCTCCGGCCTATCGCAAGATTTCCGGCGTGGGCAGCGTCGATGAAATCCGCCAGCGCATTGTGGACGCCCTGGCAAGCTAAGCAAATCAAGATTCAGCCGGCCCCAAAAGGGCCGGTTGTTTATTATTCAAGGGAGACAAGCTCATGCAAATCAATAACAAGACTTTTATTGTCACGGGCGGCGCATCGGGTCTGGGCGCAGGCACCGTACGTATGCTGGTTCAAAACGGCGCCCGCGTGGTGATTGCCGACATTCAGGACGAGGCCGGCCAGGCTTTGGCCAAAGAGCTGGGCCAACACTATCAGCGCTGCGATGTGACTTCCGAGCACGATGCCCAGGCCGTCGTGGATCTGGCGTGCCAGGACAGCGCCCGCCCTCTGTTCGGATTGATCAACTGTGCCGGTGTGGCCCCTGCCTCACGCACCGTGGGACGCAACGGCCCACACACGCTGGACCTATTTCAAAAAACCGTCATGATCAACCTGGTCGGCACCTTCAATATGTGTCGTCTGGCCGCCGCTGCCATGAGCAACAACACGCCTGAAGCATCGGGCGAGCGTGGCGTGCTGATCAATACGGCTTCGGTCGCTGCCTACGACGGCCAGATTGGCCAAGCGGCTTACGGCGCCTCCAAGGCGGGCGTGGTCGGCTTGACCCTGCCCCTGGCCCGCGACCTGGCCCAAACCGGCATTCGTGTCATGACGATTGCTCCCGGCATCTTCGGCACCCCCATGATGTTTGCCATGCCTCAGGAAGTTCAGGACTCGCTGGCAGCCAGCATTCCCTTCCCCTCGCGTCTGGGTCGCCCTGAAGATTTCTCCCAACTGGTGCAGAGCATTATCAATAACGAAATGCTCAATGGTGAAACCATCCGTCTGGATGGCGCCATTCGTATGGCACCAAAATAACTTTCTGTATCGGCTCCAATGGGTTTGTTTCGCTCGGCGGCCACGATTAGTGGCCTGACGCTGCTGTCTCGTATCACCGGACTGGCACGCGATATTTTGATTGCCCGCGCCTTTGGGGCGGGTCCGCTTACCGACGCTTTCTGGGTCGCATTTCGCATTCCCAACCTGCTGCGACGTCTGTTTGCTGAAGGGGCGTTTTCGCAAGCCTTTGTACCCATCCTGGGACAGGTGCGCAAAGAGCATGGACAAGACAAGGTGCAGCAATTGCTGGACCGTGTCGCCCTGCTGCTGACCTTTGCCGTCATGCTGGTCACGGTCATCGGCATCCTGGCCGCCCCTTGGGTGGTCAGCGCCATGGCCAGCGGCTTGACCGCCCCCGAACGACAAACCGAATTTGGTGCCGCCATCACCATGACGCGGATGATGTTCCCCTACATCATCTGCATGTCGCTGGTGGCGTTTGCGTCTGCCGTACTCAATACCTGGAGCCGCTTTGCGGTGCCGGCCTTCACCCCTATCCTGCTGAATCTGTCCATGATTGGCGCCAGCCTGTTTCTGGTGCAGTACATGGACACGCCGATTTATGCGCTGGCTGTTGGGGTGATGATAGGTGGTCTGGCCCAATTGCTGGTGCAATGGGCCGCACTGGCTCGTCTGGGCCTGTTGCCACGATTCTCGCTACGACTGGGTCAAGCGCGCCGCGACCCCATCGTGCAACGCATTCTTAAACAAATGCTGCCCGCCATTTTGGGGGTGTCCGTGGCGCAGATTTCCCTGCTCATCAATACCAATATTGCCACCTGGCTGCAGTCAGGCAGCGTAACCTGGCTATCATTTGCCGATCGCCTGATGGAGTTTCCCACCGCCCTGCTCGGTGTAGCGCTGGGCACGGTCTTGCTGCCCAAGCTATCGGCTGCCCATGCCAGTAAAGATGACCAGAACTACAGCGGTTTGCTGGACTGGGGCCTGCGTCTGGTTCTGCTGCTGGGCCTGCCAGCCGCGCTGGGCATGGCCATGCTGTCCGACGGCCTGGTCGCCACTCTGTTTCATTACGGTGCGTTTGCCGCCGCTGACGTTGCCCAGACCAAGCTGGCCGTGGGTGCGTACTCAGTGGGTCTGGTCGGCCTGCTGGCCATCAAGATTCTGGCCCCCGGTTTTTATGCCCGCCAGGATATTCGCACACCGGTGCGCATTGCCATTGCTGTTCTGATCATTACCCAGCTCTTTAACCTGGTCCTGGTGCCTACCTTTGCCCATGCTGGACTGGCCTTGTCGATTGGCCTGGGCGCCACCGTCAATGCGCTAACCTTGCTGGTCATGCTGCGCAAACGCGGGATTTACCAGCCCAATCATGACTGGTTACGTTTTTTCCTGAAGATTATTCCCGCCCTGGCTGCCCTTGCAGCCGTCCTTGTGCTGGCTGACCGCTATATCGACTGGATCAGCCTGGGAGCCACGCCCTTGCTGCGTGTGCTGTATCTGGGCGGCGTGTTGCTTGCCAGCGGCATTTCTTATTTCGGCATGTTGTTTATCGTAGGCATTCGGCCCTCTTACTTTACAAAGCGGGCTTAGTGTCTTAGAATAATTGTCTTTGCCGATTAAACTTTAAAACTTAGGCTTTACTAAAAATGGCTAATACCGCACAAGCACGCAAGCGCGCCCGCCAAGCAGTGGCTCGCAACAAACACAACGCCAGCATCCGTTCCATGCTGCGTACCGCTATCAAGCGCGTTCGTCAGGCCATTGACGCCGGCGACAAAACTGCTGCTAACGAAGTTTTCCGCAAAGCGACCAGCATCATTGATCGCGTTGCCGACAAGAACATTATTCACAAGAACAAGGCTGCCCGCCACAAGAGCCGCCTGTCTGCTGCTATCAAGGCCCTGGCCTGATTGCTGAAGATTTTTAATGGTTTAATCGGCTCTGGCCTAAAAACCAGTTAGAAAGGGGGTGCTTAGCACCCCTTTTTTATTAGCCACAAAACCATTGCCTGAACATGCAGGCCAATCATGCTAAGTTATGGATTTGCTTGTTCATCAGCGAGTCCCCATGACACGTCCCATCGTGCTGCAACTGGCATCTTTGGCCCAGCACCCTTCTTTTGACGACATTGATCGTTATTTCGAGCGCATTGTCCTTCCGGACCTGAACCAGCTCTGTGCCGAACAGATCGAACGCGTACAGGTACTCCTGACCAGCGCCGTCACCCCCACCCCCCCCACCATGATAGACCGCCAGCCCGCTTTTAAAGCGATTTTCAGTGTGGGAGTAGGCTACGACAGCATCGACGTGCACGCCGCCCAACAGCGTGGCAACCAGGTCAGCACCACCCCCGATGTTCTGAACGACTGCGTGGCGGATATGGCCTGGGCCTTGATGCTGGATGCCGCCCGCCGGGTGACGGAGTCCGACCGCTACGTACGTGCCGGCCTGTGGGACAGCCCCAATGGTTTTGGGCTGGGCACTCGGGTCAGCGGCAAGAAACTGGGGATTGTGGGCCTGGGTCGCATCGGCCAGACCATTGCCCGCCGTGCCAGCGGCTTTGATATGGAGCTGCGCTATCACAACCGCCGTCCACGCCACGACGTCCCCTGGCACTATGAACCTTCCCTGATCGAGTTGGCCCATTGGGCCGACTTCATGGTGATTGCAGCCGTCGGTGGCGACGAGACACGCGGGCTGATCAATATAGATGTGCTGAATGCTTTGGGGCCCAAAGGGATTCTGGTCAATATCGCCCGCGGCAGTGTGGTTGATGAAAGCGCACTGATTGCCGCCCTGCAAGAAGGACGACTAGGCGCTGCCGGGCTGGATGTGTTCGAGAACGAACCCCAGGTCCCTCAGGCTTTGCGTGACCTCAAGCAGGTCGTTCTGGCACCGCACACAGCCAGTGCGACACACGAGACGCGTCAAGCCATGCTCTCGCTGGCACTGGACAATATATTGCAGTATCAAAAAACCGGCAAAGTACTGACTCTGCTTACGGTATAAAAAATAAATCGCCTACCGTTTTAACGGTGGCGACTAGTTGGATGTGCTGCCTTAATCAGGAATCGACAGGGCCCATATTGGTGGGATCAATGCCGCTGGTTTTTAAATTATTATCTTCCGCAAAGCCACAGACAAATTTCCAGGCCAAAGGCTCCAGCTCCCGCAAACGCGCATCGACCACCACACAGCGCACGCCGTCAATCAATCGCGGCACCACATAGGGCGAATACGTCAGATGCCCTCCCATCGCCCCAGCCGGACGGAACTGAGACATTACACCGGCCAAGCGTTCTGCCCAGTCACTGGGACGAAAGCGCTGATCCTGCCGGGTCACACCATGGATTACAAGTTGCTTCACTGGCTCTGTCATAACAATTGATCACTCATCGTGCAGTTCAGGTAGGCTGCACCTTTTCCTTTCTCGCTCCGCATTGTATCCGATCGCGGCCAAGCAAAGCCCGGGATTCAATAAATTAGCCACTTGACAATTTATTGCTAATCATTACCTTACCCTTTCTTTTTATCTTAAAACCAAGCTATTTCCCCTTGTCGTGCACAGGCCGGCTTTGCTCTAAATAGCTGGACAGGTTAAGATGGCTTTCTTTATCCGCAGGATTTTTTTATGGATGCCATCGTGCACGCAGGACCGCTTCGGCACTTTCTGCAATTTCGCGACTTTTCTCACGACGAAATTTTATATGTGCTGGAACGCGCACGCCTGATCAAAGACAAGTTCAAACGCTATCAGCCGCACCACACATTGCACGACCGCACCCTGGCGATGGTTTTTGAAAAAGCCAGCACCCGTACCCGTGTTTCCTTTGAAGCCGGTATGTATCAGTTGGGCGGTTCGGTCATTCACCTGACCACCACCGACTCGCAACTGGGTCGCTCCGAACCTATTGAAGATACCGCCCGCGTAGTTTCGCGCATGGTCGATATCGTCATGATCCGCACCTTCGAACAAACCCGTCTGGAGCGCTTTGCCTCCCACTCGCGTGTGCCGGTCATCAATGGCCTGACCAACGAATTTCACCCTTGCCAGATTCTGGCTGACATCTTCACCTTTATCGAACATCGTGGCGATATCAAGGGCAAGACCGTAGCCTGGATTGGGGATGCCAACAATATGGCTTACACCTGGCTGCAAGCGGCGGAAATCCTGGGCTTTACCCTGCATGTATCCGCTCCTAATGGTTACCACCTGGAGTCAGATCGTACTGGCAACCCGGACTCCAGCATCCTGCGCGAATTTGACGACCCGCTGGAAGCCTGCAAGGGCGCACACTTGGTCACCACCGACGTGTGGACCAGCATGGGTTACGAAGCCGAGAACGAAGAGCGTCGCAAAGCGTTTGCCGACTGGTGTGTGGACCAGGAAATGATGGATGTGGCTGCTGCTGACGCCATCTTCATGCACTGCCTGCCCGCTCACCGTGGTGAGGAAGTCACAGGCGAAGTCATCGACGGCCCACAAAGTGTGGTCTGGGACGAAGCCGAAAACCGCTTGCACGTACAAAAAGCATTGATGGAGTTCCTGATTCTGGGTCGTTTGGAAGCCTAAACGCTGCCACTCGGAGCCGATTGCTCATTGATGACAAAAGGGGATGCTACGGCATCCCTTTTTTACGCAACAACGTCGCACACCTGCATCCAGGCCATCATTGAAAAAAGCGCTTGAATATCATTTCAATAGGGCAGGACCTAGCCTGCTTCATGTAAACGACGCGAGACGACGGCTCTGTTGAGTGCTGCGACGATACCAACTACAAGCGACTACAGCCAGACCATGACCCTGTGCTGCGCTGTGCCCCTGATGCTCAGCGCAGCGCGCCCGCCCCTATTCTTCAACCTCCAAACCCGCCAATCGGTAACCAACCTGCAATTCCGTCAACAGATACTTGGGCTGTGCCGCATCCTCTTCCAGCTTTTGACGCAACTGCATCATGTACACCCGCAAATAATGGGGCCGATCACAGTAAGCCGCACCCCATGTTTCATGCAACAAATGCTGGTGCGTCAACACCTTGCCATGACCCCGAATCAAAGCCGTCAACAAGCGAAACTCAATCGGCGTTAAATGTACCGCCTCCCCGTCGCGGAACACCTCGTGGGAGGCCAGATCCACACGGACACCACCGAAGCGAACTAGCGATGAGGCTGTCTGTGCATTCGGGACTAATTGAGAACGCCGCAGCAAGGCCCGAATCCTGGCCAGCAACTCCGGCACCCCAAAAGGCTTGACCAGATAATCGTCCGCCCCCGCATTCAGCGCAGCCACTTTCTCCTCTTCCCGATCGCGCGCAGACAACACCAGAATGGGCGAGTAGACCCAAGCGCGCAGATCGTGAATCAAGTCCTTGCCGTCGCCATCGGGCAAACCCAAATCCACAATCATCAAATCCGGGCGACGGGTTGCCGCATCCATGCGCGCTTGCGCCAAGGTGCTGGCCTCGACCACGAACATACCTTCCTGTTCCAAGGCGATCCGTACAAAACGACGAATATTGGATTCGTCCTCCACAATCAATATCTGGGTTTTGTTCATGTCAGTAATTCGTCACCATCCATCTGAGGAGCCGCTTTCCAAGGCAGGCTGATTTCGAAGATCACCCCATGAGGCTGACGCGGCTTGGCGCTGATCGTACCACCATGCGCGGCAATAATTGTTCGGCATAGCCCCAAACCCAAGCCTACCCCTGCTACAGAAGACTCCTTGTACCCCCGCGTAAACGTCTCAAACAAACGCTCGGGATCGCCTGGCGGCAGGCCGGGTCCATCGTCACTGATCAATAAATACATGGATTGGCCAGAACACAGGCCGCGTAGCGAGATTGTGCTGGTAGCGGGGGTATATTTGGCCGCATTATCCAACAGATTCGTCACCACTCGCTCCAGCAACACACCGTCCACCTCGACCAAGGGCAGATCCGTGGCGAACTCGGTCACAATTTTGCGGGGCTGCAAGGCGGCTGCACAGCGGGCAACGGCGATCCCCACAATCTCGCCCAAGGCATGCCACTCTTTATGCAGTTTCACTCCTTCACTTTGCATACGGGCCAAATCCAGCAAGTTAGATACCTGGCGACGCAGTTCGTCAGACTCAATACGGATGGAATGGGCAATATCCGTGCGCTCCGCCTCACTCAAGCCCTTGGGCTGCTCCAAGGTTTCAGCCAAGCCCCGGATCACGGTCAAGGGCGTACGTAAGTCGTGTGAAACGGCAGACAATAAGGTATTACGCATTTTCTCCCCCTCCATGCGCAGCACGGTATCCTGGGCAATTTCCACGTAATGAATCCGCTCCAGAGCCTGAGCCAACGTAAAGCAACAAGCATCCAGCAAGCGCCGTCCGTCAGGAGTGCTTAAAGAGGCAGCAGCCCCGGACTGCACCACCAGGACACCCCGTGGGGCCATCGGGCCTTTCAAGGGCAGGTACAAGGCACTGGCACCGTTCAGGGTCTCCGTACCATTACCGGCAGCTTCCATGTGATCAAACACCCATTGCGCTACCGACAGCTCAACAAAGCCGGTGTGGCGGGTTGCCACCAGTTGGTTCTGTTGATCCGGCACCACCAGCACCAGTTGCATCTCAAACAAAGGCTCCAGCGTATCGCGGCAGACCGCCAGGACCTGCTCCAGGGCCAAGGCCCCCGCTAAATCCCGACTAACACGCGTTAACGCCGCCGCGCGACGTTCACCATCACGCGCAGCCCGGGCCTCGGCCTGCAGTTTGGCAGCCAACTGGCCAATAATCAGCGTCACGACCAACATGACGCCAAAGGTAAACACGTATTGGGTATCGGTGACCGAAAAGGAGTAGCGCGGCGCGACAAAGAAAAAATCAAAAAACGCCACTGACAGCAATGACGCCCATGCCCCCGCCAGCCGTCCCAAACGCAAAGCGATAAAGACCACTGTAATCAGGAACAGCATGATGACATTGGAGAGATCAAAAAAGGACAAAAGCTGCTCGGCCAACAAGGTGGTCGCCACGCAAATAATGGAGGCGATGGACAAGGCCTTGCCCTGCGCCATGGGCTGCTCCAGCTCCAAGGGCCGGATTGGTCGCTGAACCGTATCCATGCGCAGGAGCAGCAAACCAATTTCAGGATTACTGCGGGCCAGGCGCTCGGACAGGCTGGTGCGCCAGGGCCAGGCAGAGCGCGCTGAAGAGTTCCCCAGAATCAGCTTGGTGACATTGCGCTGACGGGCATAGGCCAGAATCGTATGCGCCACATCCTGCCCGGCAATATTGGCAAACTCGGCCCCTGCATGCTGAGCACTGGCGGCCAAACGCACCAACGCCTCCTGCGCCTTGATCTGCCCGCTTTCCTGTGGCGTATCCACATGCAGCACAATCCAGGGGGTTTGCAATTGCTGCGCCAAGCGCGCCCCCTCCCGAATCAGGGCTTCCTGAGCACTATCGGCGCTGACGCAAACCATTAACAGCTCACGGGTGGGCCAAACTGTTCGTATCGCATGGGAGATTCGGTAGACATGCACATCGGCATTGACCCGATCCGCCACACGACGCAACGCCAACTCACGCAAAGCGATCAGATTGCCGCGACGAAAAAAATTCTGGCGCGCGTGGGCGACCGAGTCGGCCAGATATACCTTCCCCGCATTCAGACGAGACAACAAATCGTCTGGAGGCAAATCCACCAGCAGGACATCCGCCGCTCGATCAAAAATACGGTCCGGCACCGTCTCCCGAACCCGTACCCCGACAATACCGCCCACTACCTCATTGAGACTGTCCAGATGCTGCACATTCAGCGCGGTATATACATCAATACCGGCATCGAGCAGTTCCTCCACATCCTGCCAGCGTTTGGCATGACGGCTACCCTCAAGATTGGAATGCGCCAGCTCATCGACCAGCAGCAACTGATAGCCCGACGCCAAGGCGGCATCCAGATCAAACTCCGTCACTACCCGCCCCTGACGCTGATACGCCTTGCGTGCCAGTACGGGCAAACCTTCGATCAAGGCCTGGGTTTCCTGGCGACCATGCGTTTCTACAATCCCGATGGCCACGGACACCCCTTCGGACTGGCGTTGATGCGCCTCCTTGAGCATGGCGTAGGTTTTCCCTACGCCCGCACAAGCGCCAAAGAAAATCTTGAGCTGCCCACGGCGAGGCTGATGCGGATCCTCGCCAATGACCTGCAACAGCGTATCCGGGTCCGGCCTATCCTCAGGTGACATGAATCTGTGCACTCCATCCAGAAAATAGCTATTGATCTTACGCTCTTATCCGAAAAACGGCGTCAGCAGCATATCAATCAGTTTGATACCTATAAAAGGCGCAATCAGCCCGCCCAAACCGTAGATCAGCAAGTTACGCCGCAGCAGTCTGCTTGCGGGCTCCGCCCGATATTTCACGCCGCGCAAGGCCAAAGGAATCAAGGCGATGATGATCAGAGCATTGAAAATGACCGCAGACAGAATCGCTGTAGCTGGGCTGTGCAGTTGCATCACATTCAAGGCGCCCAGAGCCGGATAGGTGACCACAAAAGCCGCAGGAATAATCGCAAAGTACTTGGCCAGGTCATTGGCAATACTGAAGGTGGTCAGGGCACCACGCGTCATGATCATCTGCTTGCCTACTTCCACCACACGCAAGAGCTTGGTGGGGTTGCTGTCCAGATCCACCATATTGCCGGCCTCTTTGGCCGCCTGGGTACCGCTATTCATGGCCACGGCCACATCTGCCTGCGCCAGAGCAGGCGCATCATTCGTCCCGTCGCCAGTCATGGCCACCAGGCGACCTTCATCCTGATAGCGTCGAATCAATTGCAGCTTGTCCTCGGGCGTGGCTTCGGCCAGATAGTCATCCACCCCGGCCTCAGCCGCGATTGCTGCGGCGGTCAGCTTGTTATCCCCCGTAATCATGACGGTCTTGATGCCCATGGCGCGCAGCTCGGCAAAACGCTCCTTGATACCGCCTTTGACAATGTCCTTGAGCTCCACCACACCCAGCGCCTTATTGCCCTCGGCAACGACCAGCGGTGTGCTGCCACGCCGTGCCACCTCATTGACCAAGGTATCCAGTTCACGAGGGAACACCCCGCCCTGGGACTCAATGTGCGCGCGCATGGTATTGGCCGCCCCTTTACGGATCTGGCGACCCTCAATATCAATCCCGCTCATGCGGGTATGGGCACTGAAGGCAATGGTCTGCGCGCCCTGCAATTGACGGCCACGCAAATTGAAAAGCTGCTTGGCCAGCACCACAATAGAGCGCCCTTCGGGAGTCTCATCGGCCAGCGAGGCCAATTGAGCCGCATCCGCCAAGGCGTGCTCCGATACCTGCGGCGCGGGCAGAAATGCCGAAGCTTCTCGATTGCCCAGTGTGATGGTGCCTGTCTTGTCCAGCAACAAGACATCCACATCCCCGGCCGCCTCGATCGCACGGCCCGAGCTGGCCAGTACATTGGCCTTCATCATGCGGCTCATTCCGGCCACGCCCACTGCCGACAACAAGGCCCCAATCGTGGTCGGAATCAGGCACACCAGCAAGGCGATCAGGGCCGTAATCGTGACGGGCGAACCTTGGCCGGTCAGCGCGGTGGCAAAACTGGAGAAAGGCAACAAGGTGACGCACACCAAGAGAAAGATCAGCGTCAAGGCGACCAGCAAGATATTCAAGGCAATCTCGTTTGGCGTCTTGCCACGTTTGGCCCCTTCCACCATCGCAATCATACGATCCAGAAAGGCTTCGCCGGGTTTGGCGGTGACCTGCATCACAATCCAGTCCGACAGAACACGCGTCCCGCCCGTGACCGAGCAAAAGTCCCCCCCCGACTCCCGGATAACCGGCGCTGACTCCCCAGTAATAGCGGACTCGTCTACCGAGGCTGCCCCCTGCAGCACTTCACCATCGGCCGGAATAATCTGCCCAGCTTCCACCAGCACATAGGCACCGGGCACCAACTCATCGCTGGGGACAGGCCAGGAACGACTATCTCGCCTGGGCTCTTTCAACACTTTGGCCATGACCCGCTTGCGAGTAGATCGCAGCGCATCAGCCTGCGCCTTGCCACGCCCTTCTGCCACCGCTTCGGCCGCATTGGCAAACAAAACCGTAAACCACAACCAGGCAGCAATGGACCAGATAAAACCAGCGGGGGCCTCGCCCTGCCCCATCAAAGCCTGCACACCCAGCAGGCTGGTCAGAATGCTACCCAGATACACCACACACATTACCGGGTTCTTGAACTGCACCCGAGGGGACAGTTTCTTGAAGGCTTCCTTGCACACGGTGCCCCAGGGCACAGCCTGAAACACCGTTGCGTGCTCCGCCTCTTGCGAGGCTTTTAAATCAGTAATAGACATATTGACACCTGCTCCTAACGCACGACGGGCTGGACGCTCTTGGCCATATCCAGCGCAAGATTTAGCTCCAGGACCTGCACACGTGGTTCACCCAGTACACCCAATTGACGAGCATGGGTATAGCGATCAATCAAGGCCAGCACCTGTTCCAGCGACATGCCGCGCACCCTGGCAATACGCGCAGCCTGCAAACGGGCATTAGCCACCGAGATATGCGGATCCAGACCCGATGCCGACGCTGTCACGGCATCGACAGGTACGGGGGCATCCTCTGCCAAACCATTCATCAGACGATAAGCCTTGCTTCGCTCTGCCACGGCATTGAGCAAATTCTTGCTTAATGCCCCTTGATTGCTGCCCCCGCTAGCGGCGGCGTTATAGGGCTGCGAGATACTATTGGATGGATCTGAAGGGTCCACACCCAGGGTCACACTGGGGCGGCCATGAAAATACTCTGGCTGACTGAAATATTGGCCAATCTGGCGTGAACCCACGACTTGGCCATCACGCTCAATCAAGCTGCCATTTGCCTGCTCCGGGAACAAAGCCGTCCCGATGACGGTCGTTGCCAAGGGATAGGCAATCCCGGTCAGAAGCATAAAGAACACAGCCGACAGCAACACGGGACGCAGCAGGCTTTTCACCGTCGGTGCCACTGGGGTTGAAACCATAAATTGATGGGTAGACATGACAGTCAATCCTCAAAAAGTAATGCCATCGAGCATCAACAGGTGCTCCACAATCGGGCCCAGCGCCAGAGCAGGCAGAAAAGTCAGACCGCCCACCACCAGGACCACGAAAATCAACAGGCCAGTAAACAAAGGGGTGGCCGTCGACAAGGTTCCTGGACCAGCAGGAACGGCTTTTTTGGCCGCCAGCACACCGGCCAGAGCCAGCAACGGCAATAAAGTCAGATAACGCCCGACCAGCATGGCCAGCCCGATCGTGGTGTTGAAGAAAGGCGTGTTCGCGTTAAAACCGGCAAAGGCCGAACCGTTATTGGCTGTACCCGAGGTGTAGGCGTACAGAACTTCGCTGAAACCATGCGGCCCCATGTTCGAGAGGCTGTCCATGGTGGACGGCAGTACGCTGGCCAAGGCCGTAAACCCCAGAATGCTGAAGGCGTGCGCCAGCATGGCCAGCATCACGTACTTCATCTCCCGGGCCTCGATCTTCTTGCCCAAAAACTCCGGGCTGCGTCCTATCATCATGCCCACCAGAAACACGGTCAGAATGGCGTAACTGACCAGGCTGATAAAGCCCACCCCGATCCCGCCAAACACATTGTTCAGCATCATTTGAGCAATCGGCACCAAGCCACCCAAAGGGGTCAGCGACGCATGCATGGCATCGACCGAGCCAGTGGTAGCTGCGGTGGTCACCGTCGCAAACAGACTGCTTTGCGCCACACCGAAACGCAGTTCTTTACCCTCCAGATTGCCCCCGCCCAGCGTACTGCTTTGGGTCTGATCGACTCCCAAAGGCGTCAACAAAGGATTGCCTGCTTGCTCGGCGCTGTAGATCAGGGACAGAAAACCGATGAACATCCCCAGAAAGGCCGCAAAAAAGGCCCAGCCCTGCCGGCGACGAGCCAGCATGGAGCCAAAGGCATAGGTCAGGGCCGAGGGCACCAGCAACATGCTAAGCATATGCACGGTATTGGTCAGCGGCGTGGGGTTCTCAAAAGGATGCGCCGCGTTCATGCCAAAGAAGCCGCCCCCATTGGTTCCCACATGCTTGATGCTTTCAAGACTGGCCACGGGTCCCAAAACAATCTGCTGCTTGAGTCCTTCCAGCGTGTTGACCACGACCTCAGAACTCAGTGTTTGCGGCATACCTTGCCAGATATAAAACAAGGCCAGCAAGAAGCTGCACGGCAAGAGCAGGCGATACAAAGAACGGGTAAAGTCCACCCAGTAATTACCAATATCAGCCGAGCTTTTACGGCTTAAGCCACGGATGAAACCACCTGCCGCCGCCAGACCCGTGGTGGCACTGATCATCATCAAAAAGGTGATGGCCGCCATTTGGGAAAAATTGGACAGACTGGATTCGCCCGAATACGCCTGCCAATTGGTATTGGTCGTAAAGGACACGGCCGTGTTAAAGGCCAAGTCTGGCGTTTGTGCGGCACGCTGCAGGCTGTCTCCGGGAATCCAGCCCTGCACCCGCAAAAGAACATATCCCAGAAGCAACATGGCGGCGTTGCTCAATAAAAGCGCCAGGCCATATCGCTTCCAGGACATTTTCTCTTCAGGATTCACACCCAGCAGCCGATACGTACCGCGCTCCATCAAACTGTGATTCGGGCTGCTGAAAAAATGGGCAATCCATTTACCCACCACCACTAACAAGACCGTTGAGACGGCCAAAATAACTAGAAACTGCATCAGATCGTCCAGCATGACAGCACCTCTTACAGTTTCTCAAGACCAAGAATAAATCCGGTCGCCATCGCAAAGAACGCGAACAGCACCGCTAGAAATAGAAAATCACTCATATGCACACCTGTTCCAAACAATGAACACTTGTCGGCCTGAAGTTAAAATTTTTCGGCCTTTATCAAGGCATAGAACAAATAAATAAACAGTCCCATAGAAATCCCTCCTGCCAGAACCGTAAAAAAAGACGCACTCATTCCACACTCCCTCTCAAAGCTGGCTTGCAGCAGACAGAGAAAGTCTAGAATTGGCGGCATAAATTCAGAGCAGTGTTTACTGGCCTGCGTATAAAGACGGCATATGGATTTGGGTGCGGGCAAACCCGGAGCGCTCCAGCAACTGATCTGTCCAGCGCTGGTAAGTCTGTCTGGCAAGAAGATGCAAGGTGCTCACATGCTGATCCAGCCCAAGCAAGATATGGTCAGCATCCTGAGCGGCAGGACCGTATACCTGCGCCAGCTCGTGGCGACCGTGGTCGCACCACTGCCGAATGCTATCGGCAGTCACTTCCAGATGACCTTGAAAAGCCCAATGCGGACCCAAGCCAAAGCCCTTGTTCAGACAATGAGGGCCATACAACGTCCGGCTGGCACCCGAAGGAATCTGAAAAGTGTCGTAATGCCAGTTAAACAGCACAGCACGTCTGGGCAGGCCCATCACACGCTGGGCATAAGGGCTGCTCCAGACCTGGCCCCAGCCTATATTCGGATACGGGCTGCGCTGCACCTTGGCGCCCAGAGAACGGGCCAGAAGCTGCGCCCCAAAGCAATGGCCCAGCACAGGAACATGGCGCTGGACTGCATCCTGCAAAAGCGCCTGTTCACACACTATCCAGGGCAGATCCTCGTTAACACTATGGTCGCTGCCCAAGACGACAATCCCGCTGTAATCACGTGCCAAGACCGGTGCTCTCCCCTCCAGCGGTGACATCAGTAGTTGATAGCAAAGGCCGTTTTTCTCCAGATGATCCAGTAATACACCTGGCCCTTGTGTAGCCTCGTGCTGCAAAACAAGAATGGGTTTCATGACGTGAAAGCCTGACCGCGCAGGCCTGTTGTTCAGGAGAGCCCACTGTAGAATCCGCCGCATCAAGACCAGGATCTGTTTCAGATCCCGCTCGTATAAGTGGCATCAATTTTGGTGAGGAACGATGCTTCCGGCCACGAAACCCGATAAGGTTCTTGGCACCCGGCAGGAAAAAAACCGATTCGTCATTTGCCTGACATATGCCTTTGCTCAAATGTAATCGTTTTCATTTTGACGGCTGAATGTCATGGCCAATGTTGGAATCCTGGATGTTGCCAAGGCAGCGCAGGTATCGGTTGCCACGGTATCGCGTGCGCTCAACGAACCTGAGAAAGTGGGTAAAAAAACCCTGCTGCGTGTGCAAGCTGCCATCCAGGCCCTGGGTTATCAACCCAATGCCTCGGCCCGCAGCCTGCGTAGCCAACGCAGCCGTGTGATTGGTGTGGTCTTGCCTACTTTGCTGAACCCCGTCTTTGCCGAGTGCCTGAAAGGGATAGCCGATACCGCCGCCCATGCCGGCTACGCCATCTTGCCCTTCTTTACGGAATACCACGTCGAACGTGAATCCCAGGCCGTAGCTCTGCTGTTGGCCAGCAATGTCGAAGGCATTGTGCTGGTGGTCTCCAATCCGGCCACGTCCCCGGCATTGGAACGCTTGAGCACCACACCCTGCCCCTATGTACTGGCCTACAACCAGCATCCCGAACACCCTTGCGTCAGCGTCAATGGTGAGCAAGCCATGGTTGAGCTGATTGGTCACCTTGCCACCCAAGGGCATCGCCGCATTGCTATGGTGAGCGGACATTTGCATGTTTCGGACCGGGCCCAACAACGCAGTTGCGGTTACCTCAAAGGAATGGAAAGCGCGGGCTTGGCCCCCATGCCGCTACTGGAAGTACCTTTTATGGGTCACCCTCCTGAGGACCCGACAGCCCCTGCCTCCACAGAAGGCGGCATTCATTTGGCCAGCGTCGCCCGACTGCTGCGTCAGGCTGATCGGCCTACGGCGGTCATTGGCTCCAATGACCTGATTGCCATTCGTTGTCTGCGCACCGCCCAGCAGATCGGTTTACGCGTCCCCCAGGACATCAGCATCATCGGCTTTGACGGCATTGGCCTGGGGGCTGAACTGTTCCCTCGCCCGGCCACCATTGCTCAACCCAATGAGGAAATTGGCCGCCAGTGCATTGGCCTGCTGCTGGGTTCTATCGCCCGGCAGCAAGCTGTCCCGGCTCAAGAGTCGATATTGCTGCCCTACACCTTTGATCCGGGTGAGTCCTGCGCCCCCTCTCCGTTCCAACTACAGGCGCCCTGACAATGCTGTGCCTTCCTTTCCGGGAAACGTTCCCGCAACACCCCTGCTTGCAAGCCATGCCGGCTTTATCTAGACCCACCTACTAACTGGAGTGACCAACCATGAAACACATCCTGAGCACACTGGCCTGCCGCGTCGCATTGCCATTGGCCATGCTGACATTGGGCAATGCGGCCGCCGCACAGACGGCGATTTGCTACAACTGCCCACCCGAATGGGCTGATTGGGCCAGCCAAATCGAGGCCATCAAACAGCACACCGGCATTACCGTGCCTCCAGACAACAAGAACTCCGGTCAGTCGCTGGCCCAACTGGTTGCCGAATCGGCCAACCCGGTGGCCGATGTGACCTATCTGGGTATTACCTTTGCCATTCAGGCCCAGAAAGAAGGCGTGACGCAGGCCTACAAACCCAAGGGCTGGGAGCAGATTCCGGAAGGCTTAAAGGATCCGCAAGGCCACTGGTTTGCCATTCACTCCGGCACCATGGGCATCATGGTCAACAAATCAGCCTTGGGCGATGTACCGGTCCCTGCCTCCTGGAACGACTTGCTCAAACCGGAATACAAAGGTCTGGTCGGTTACCTGGATCCTTCGTCCGCCTTCGTGGGTTATGTGGGCGCCGTGGCCATCAATGAAGCCCTGGGCGGCACGATGGATAACTTTGATCCGGCCATCAACTGGTTCAAGGCCCTGCAGCAAAACAATCCCATTGTCCCTAAGCAAACCGCCTATGCGCGCCTGATTTCCGGCGAGATCCCTATCTTGCTGGACTATGACTTCAGCGCCTATCGCGCCCAATACAAGGACGGAGAAGATGTGGCCTTCGTGATTCCGCAAGAAGGCACGATTGTGGTTCCTTACGTGATGTCGCTGGTCAACAAGGCACCGCACACCGAAGAGGGACGTAAAGTGCTGGATTTTGTGCTTTCCGAGCAAGGTCAATCCATCTGGGCCAATGCCTTCCTGCGTCCGGTTCGCAGCAGCGCCATCAGCGAACAGGCACAGTCGCGCTTTTTGCCTGACAGCGAATACGCCCGTGCCAAGGCAATTGACTATGACCGCATGGCACAAGGCCAGAAACCCTTTGCCGAACGTTACCTGGCCGAGGTCCGCTAAGCGGCCCTCTGAGATGTGGAGTGAGCGTATGCAACGCAAATACCTGTTACCCCTGTGCTCGGCCCCCGCTGTCGCTTTCTTTGCCGCCTTCTGGCTCTTGCCTGCAGCACAGCTCCTGGCACTACCCGCACAAGAAGGCATGCACACCTATTGGGTCGTTCTGACATCAGGACGTTACTTGCAGGCCCTGCTGCAAACGCTACTCCTGTCTGCCATCGTGACGCTGGCGACCCTGATATTGGGCGCCATGGTAGGAATTGTGATGGCTCGCTATCGCGTCCCTGCCAAGCGTCTGCTGCTCTCCTTGATGACCCTGCCCCTGTCTTTCCCAGGGGTGATTGTCGGTTTTTTCATTATTTTGCTGGGTGGCCGGCAGGGGCTGCTGGCCCAAATTACGCAGGGTCTGGGATTGGGACGCGTGACCTTTGCCTATGGCCTGTTAGGTCTGTTTCTGGCCTACCTGTACTTTTCACTGCCCCGCGCCATTGCCACCTACACTGCGGCGGCAGAATCCATCGACCGCAATCTGGAAGAAGCAGCACGCTCTTGCGGTGCCTCGCGTTGGGCCGTCGCCAGAGACGTCTGGATACCAGAACTCGCACCTACCTCCTTGTCCTGTGGCGCCATTGTGTTTGCCACCTCCATGGGCGCCTTCGGCACGGCCTTCACCCTGTCCAGCCGCTACGAAGTACTGCCCATCACCATCTATAACGAATTTACCAATTATGCGAATTTCACCCTGGCCGCCAGCCTATCCATTTCATTGGGGCTGCTGACATGGTTTACCTTGTGGATGGCTCGGCGTCTCGTGCGCGCCCCCTCCGTCATCGCGTGAGGGTTCCATGAAGACGATCTCTTCTGGCAGCATGCATCGCCCTGCTCCTTTGCTTTTGGCGGTCACTGGCCTCACTGTTTTGTTTCTGCTGGGTCCCATCCTGATTTCGGTGATGGCGGGCCTGGTCAACAACTATCGACTGGGCCTGAAAAGCGGCCTGACCCTGAAATGGCTGGAACAGGTCTGGGTGAACTATGGCGGTACGGTCTGGCTATCACTGCAACTGGCTTTACTCTGCGTACTGGCTGTCATTGTGCTTGGTGTGCCCTGTGCCTACGCATTGGCTCGCAGCCGCTCGCGCCTGGCCCGAGCCTTTGAGGAACTGCTGACCTTGCCAGTCGCCGTTCCCGGGCTGGCCTCGGCGTTAGCCCTGCTGCTGGCCTACGGCTCCTTGCAAGGTTTTCGGCAAAGCTTCTGGTTCATTTTGGTGGGCCACATTGTGTTCACCCTGCCCTTTATGGTGCGCACCACCAGTGCAGCCCTGCAAAAACGCAGCCTGATTGATCTGGAAGAAGCCGCCCGATCCCTGGGTGCCAGCTTTAGCCAGATCTTTTTCGGCATCTTGCTGCCCGCCATCCTGCCCGCGATTGTGGCGGGCAGCCTGATGGTGTTCACCTCGTCCCTGGGCGAGTTCAACCTGACCTGGATGCTGCATACGCCACTGACCCGCACCCTGCCCGTGGGGCTGGCTGACAGCTACGCGTCGATGCGTATCGAAGTGGGCTCGGCCTATACACTGATTTTCATGCTCGTCATCTTGCCCGTGCTCTGGGGGCTGCAAACACTGGCGCGCTTGCTGGAGAAACACGATGGAAAATAAACACGTCCCGGTACGTATCGAACAATGCGCCAA
The DNA here is from genome assembly GCF_050255915.1 of Alcaligenes sp. Classification (NCBI taxonomy): domain Bacteria; kingdom Pseudomonadati; phylum Pseudomonadota; class Betaproteobacteria; order Burkholderiales; family Alcaligenaceae; genus Alcaligenes; species Alcaligenes sp. Next base: position 2,262 of record NZ_JBFWIQ010000007.1, on the reverse strand, counting down.
AACCTATGCGGATGGCACGCGGGGTTTGCATCCCAGCACACTGGACATCGACCCCGGTGAAGTCATGGCCTTGCTCGGGCCTTCGGGCTGTGGAAAAACCACCTTACTGCGATTGATCGCCGGTCTGGAAATGCCAGACGCCGGCAGCCGCATTCTATTCGATGGGCAAGATGTCACCCATCTGCCTATTGAAAAGCGCGAGGTAGGCATGGTGTTTCAACACTACGCTTTGTTCCCCTCTATGACGGTAGAAGCCAATATCGCTTATGGTCCCAAAATCAAGGGCATGGCACCAACCCTGCGCCAAGAACGAGTCGGCGAGCTGGTCGATCTCATGCGTCTGAATGGCCTGGAAAAACGTCTGCCCTCTGCGCTGTCCGGGGGCCAACGGCAGCGGGTCGCCATTGCGCGAGCCATTGCCAATCAGCCCCGCGTCCTGCTATTGGACGAACCCTTGGCCGCCCTGGATGCCAAGTTGAAAATCTCCTTACGCGATGAACTGGCCGAGCTACTGCGGCGTTTACGCATCACGGCCATTCATGTCACCCACGATCAGCAGGAAGCCTTTGCGATTGCCGATCGGCTGGCCGTCATGCACGAGGGCCGCATTGTTCAAACCGGTGACGGTGAAAGCCTGTACCGCAACCCGGCCCACCCTTTTGTGGCGACCTTTTTGGGGCGTGTGAATGTACTGCAACGTACAGCGCAAAACCTGCTGAACAAGGACATTCAGCTAGCCGATCTATGCCTGCCCTGCCCCGAGACCTTGCTCGGCACCGATCAGTTGCTGGTCCGGCCAGAAGATATTGACGTTTCCATGAACAGACCAATAGGCTGGGCACAGGCACAAGTGCGTCAACGCAGTTTTATGGGAGGAAGGGTGCAACTGACACTAGGCGTCGAAGGCCAGGCAGACATGATTGCCGAAGTTGATCGGGATCACACAGCGATGGTCGGCAGTATCGTGGGCATTCGGATCAATCCCATAAAACTGATGCCAGGCACCGTGACACACTCCCAGGATGTCCCTAATCAACCCTGATCCTGAACACGCCACTTACCTTCCCCACCGAACCGTTGACACAGAAAGCGCCCACCTAAGGGAGCTCGGAAAAAGATGCTGAAAACACTACTGATTCAAATGACAGACCCGCATATCCGGGAAGAAGGCAGGCTGGCCTATGGGCGCCTGAATACCGCCCCCTATCTGAAACAGGCCATAGAGCACGCTCTGGCCCTGCCCCAAAAGCCAGATGCGATCGTGCTGACGGGCGATCTGACTGATTTTGGCAGACCGCAGGAATATGCCCACTTGCGCCGCTTGCTTGCCCCTCTAGGAACGATTCCTGTGTACCTGCTGCCCGGAAACCATGACGATCGACAGCAATTACGCGCAAGCTTTCCCGAGCATACTTACTTGGGCAAGACCGGCCCCGTTTGCTACGGCGTGGATATGGGTGAGTTAAGACTGTTGGCCCTGGACAGTGCCGTCGCGGGTGCCAGTGCGGGGAGTCTGGATCAGGAGCAACTGGACTGGCTGGCAGCCGAACTGAGCGCACAGCCCAAGCGCCCCACCGTCATTGCCTTGCATCACCCTCCTTTCAACACCCTAATCGGCCATATGGACAAGATTGGCCTACTGAACGGGGCAGAACAACTGGAGGCGATTGTGCGTCAGCATAGCAATGTGGAACGTGTAATCAGCGGACATTTACATCGCAATATACAGATCCGCTTTGGCGGAACCATTGCCAGCACCGCCCCCTCTGTTGCCCACCAGGTCTGCCTGGACCTGGCTGAGGATGCTGCCTCGGCTTGGACGCTGGAACCACCGGGCTATGCCGTTCATGCACTGAGTAATCACGGCCAGATCGTCACCCATACCGCCACAGTGGGTCAGTTCGATGGCCCGTTCGCCTTTCATGAGCCAAGCGGGAAACTGATCGACTGATTCGATGCCCGACGCACGCTAAGCGCAGCTTGCGTCTTGCTGGTCTCATCAAACCAAATTGACGATAGGCTCATACCGCTTCTGCGTACTCAAGCAAATAGCGACAACTGCAGCCATTAAACAGAACGGCTCAGGAACGCTGGGCCAACTCCATAAAAAACACCCCAATGCCTGTTGAATCGGGTGAACTGACCCCATAAAGTTGGACAGTTAAATTAGATGAGCAAGGCCTGATTTCGGTATTGCACCGGGCTCAGGCCTTTTAGCTTTGTTCTGATGCGTTCGTGATTGTAATAGTGGATATATTGACG
>NZ_JBFWIQ010000006.1:0-293390 GCF_050255915.1 Alcaligenes sp. | reverse complement strand
CACATCAACCTCACCGGCGATTACCTCTGGCGCAGCAGCGCCAAGATCGGCGCGGGCAAGTTCAGGCCGCTACGACCGCTGCAACCGGCTTAGCGTGCTTTATTTTCCGTTTTCTGAGGCGACCCCAAAGAAAGCGACATACATTAGGCAAGCTATAACTGTTACCAGGAGCGATCCTCGGGAACCAAACTGTGCCCGGCTCTGGATCATCTGAGGAACACCAACGCGTGGCCCCTGCGCCGATGCCAGCGCCATCACAACTCCACCAATAGCATGTCCCACCAAGATGGCAGCCACAACCCAAAATAAGCTCAAGTGATATATATGCACGCCCACTGCACCAGTTACGATTGGCAGCGGGGCAATATTTCCTCCAAACCATAATGTAAACAGATCTCGAGATCTTCCGTGGCGATCTTCGGGTGGCACATAACCGATGGTATGTTTTTCGATCACCGGGGCAGCATGAGTGGCAGTTGTCATTTAAATAATTTCCACTTAAGAAGAATCGCCGTCTGCGAAAGCCTGGGCAACAGGCTCCTCATCCACACAAATATTATGTGTGGCCAGAGAGCAATACCTATTGAAAAACTCAGCGAAACTGGAACCAGGTCGTCTTGAGCTGTGTGTATTTATCGAGTGAATGCAGCGAAAGATCCCGGCCAAATCCAGTCTGCTTGCAACCCCCAAAGGGGACGCAAACATCCAGTGCATCCATAGCATTCACGGAAACGGTACCGACGTTGAGCATCCGGGCGACGCGATGCGCCCGGTGAAGGTTGTCAGTCCAAACTGATGCTGCCAACCCATAGATACTGTCATTGGCAAGCCGAATGACTTCTTCCTCGGTATCAAACACGCTTACAGCCAGTACGGGACCAAAAACCTCATCGCGGGCGATGGACATTTCCGGCGTGACCTCGGTAAATATGGTTGGAGCGATATAGTTGTCGGAGCCGTTGATTGTCAGTTGCTGGCCACCACACAAAAGGTGAGCCCCTTGTTTGCTGGCCTGCTCTATGGCGGCCATAATGCTCGCCGCTTGGCGGTCATCGACAATGGCGCCAGCCGGGCTAGACGGGTCCAATGGGTCACCGGGCATCCATTTAGCAGCTTGCTCAACCAAAAGCTCCATGAATGGCGCGTAGATATCCCGCTGCACATACAATCGTGAAGCCGCTGAGCACACCTCCCCCTGATTGAAGAAGATTCCCTGTGCAGCTTTCTCTGCTGCAAGCGCCAGGTCGTTGCAATCGTTGAAAATGATATTCGGACTTTTGCCGCCACACTCCAGCCAGACCTGCTTGAGGTTCGACTGCGAGGCATAATGCATGAAGTATTTTCCGACCTGAGTCGAGCCAGTAAATGCTAAGCAATCGACATCCTGGTGCAGCCCTAGTGCCTTGCCAGCGCTTTCACCCATGCCAGGCACCACATTCAACACTCCGGCAGGCACACCTGCTTGCAATGCAAGTTCCGCAAGACGCAATGCTGAGAATGGCGATTGCTCTGCAGGTTTGAGCACCACACTGTTGCCAGCGGCAAGCGCAGGAGCTAGCTTCCATGCTGCCATGTCTAGTGGATAGTTCCAGGGGACGACCGCAGCAACAACGCCAAGTGGTTCACGTGTAATCGTCGCTAGTGTTGCGTTGGATGTGGGTGCAACCTGACCATAGTATTTATCCAGAGACTCCGCGTACCATGCAAACACCTGGGCGGATCCTGGCACATCAATGTTGTAGGCGTCCATCACCGGCTTGCCCATGTTCAAAGAGTCCAGGAGTGCCAGTTCGTCACGATTTTCCAGAATCAGTTGGCTTAGCCTGAGCAATACAGCTTTGCGACTGGCTGGTGGCAACTGCGACCAGACACCGCTTTCAAAAGCAGTACGTGCTGACTTGACCGCAAGGTCGACATCCTCAGCTGAGCAGGCTGCTACCTGTGCCAAAACCTTTCCGGTTGCCGGATTCACGGACGAGAAAGTCTGTCCGTCTACTGCTGGCACAAACTTTCCCGCAATAAATGCCTTGTCGGGAAATCGCAAAGTTGCTGCTTGGCTTTTCCAATCACTGCTATCACGCATGCTTATCTCCTGCTCTATTCAGTCCTACACATTAATTACCAACGAGCCTTGATGGCTCAGCTGAAAAATCCAACTCGACGTTTTAGGATTCCACCGTATTGCTGTAGCTGCTCCACCGCGACAAACCCAGTTCCTAATCCATACACCCTGGCACAGATAATGAGCAGAAAGCCTGTCGCACTCGAAAATCCAAAATCGGAGACTCAGGGCAGGTAACGTGCCGTTTTATGTAGCAATGGCTCGTGCCCAACCCCTGGTCCTTGAACAGCACGGCCAAGGGAGATAGCAATATCCATTAGCCATGCTCAAGCACTGCGACCGGTGATGGATAAAACTAAGCGAACTTGTATGCCGTGATGTCAACGTCAGTCTTGTCCTGGCGGTTATGACAGACTAGGTCTGCCGCCGCAGCGCACCATAACTTGCGTGCTCACGCGTGCTTAGGAATCTTGCAAAATCAGATCTGCCGCTTTCTCACCGATCATGATGCAAGGAGCATTGGTATTGCCGCTGACCAGCGTTGGCATAATCGATGCATCAGCAATTCTCAATCCCTGGAGACCATGAACTTTCAAATCCGGACCGACCACACTCATCAAATCGGATGACAATCCCATCTTGCAAGTCCCTACGGGGTGAAATACGGTGGCTGCATTCGCCTTAACATATTCAAGTAATTGCTCGTCAGTCTGGACCTGCTTTCCTGGCAGCATTTCCTTGCCTCGAATATCATCGAATGCAGCGTCCGCCATGATTTTCCTGGCGAGCTTTAATCCTTCCACGAGAACTTTGGCGTCTTCCGAGTTTGAAAGAAAATTGAAATCTATTTCCAGTTTTCCTTGCGCGTTGAGCTTGAGGGCTCCAATGCTCTTGGGCCTCAGCACGCAAGTGTGCACGGCGTAACCATGCCCCCATTCAAAAAGTCGGCCCCGGTGGCTTCGATATCCAGGCACAAAATGAAATTGCACATCCGGTAAACCATCGGCAAGTGGAGTTTTTGCAAATCCACCAGCCTCCACATAGTTGGTGGTCAACCAACCTTTTTTGCGCGAGAAGTACTTGAACGGGGCTGCCAGAATGCTAGGCAGTGCGCGTAAAGAGAAGCCAAGTGTGAGGGGCGATCTAGAGCGTATGGTGACCAGACCATCGAGGTGATCTTGCAGATTCTTTCCTACCCCTGGCAAATCATGCCTGACACTAACACCTGCTTGCTCCAGCTCTTTTTTGGGGCCAATGCCGGAAGTCAGCAGTAATTTGGGCGAACCAATTGATCCAGCGCAAAGAATGATTTCGCGCTTCGCATTAATATTTTGCATGTCGCCGTGACGGCGGACACGAAGGCCGGTTGCTCGGGTTCCCTCCAAGATAAGCGACTCTACTTCGCTGTCTGTGAGAACGGTCAGGTTTTTCCGATGCTTTACTGGTTCGACAAACGCGCGGTAGCTAGACAAGCGCCTACCGTCTTTTTGCGTCACATCATAAATACCGCAACCTTCCTGCGTGCTCCCGTTGAAATCGGTATTATGGGGAATACCCACGCGTTGGGCGGCCTGGACAAATCGCTGCGACACCGGATTGGGGTCTCTTGGCTGGGTTACCAGTAGCTCACCAGAGACGCCGTGGTATGCAGGATCCTGTCCTAACAGGTTTTTTTCCGATTTCTTGAAGTACGGAAGTACATCTTTCCAGCCCCATCCCGGACAACCCGCATGCTCCCAGCGATCATAGTCACTCGCATGGCCGCGAATATAGATCATGCTATTCATGGAGCTGGAGCCCCCGAGCATCTTTCCACGCGGAATGTGAATTTCCCGATTATTTAAATGATGCTGTGGTACAGAATGAAAATTCCAGCTGTAAGTGCGGCTCTTGTACAGCGTAATCGTTCCTGCAGGTGTTTGGATGCGTAAGTTGTTGTCGTGCGAACCACCTTCGATAAGACACACGGTTATCGAGGGATCAGCACTCAGACGATTAGCCAACACACAACCTGCCGATCCTGCACCAACGATTACATAATCATAATTTGCCATTTTCTATCCTCAGGCGCTCTATTTTCTGACGCGAGCGCCGCCACATCTGATCTACATTTACAAAATCGAGGAGAGATAAGGCTCCTCTTATTGCAATCTATTATTGCTATCCTTTTGCCAGTCATATTGGACGACTGCGATTACATCGATTCCCATCAGCCACTACGTCTATCAAGAAGCGGATACGACTTGCCCAGTGGAAATTAGACATACCTCTTTGATCCGCTGTCGATCTACCTAATAGGCCGACTCGAGCTATCGTGGATCAACTATCTAGGGTAGTCCTTCTGGCGATATGTGACTGAACACTTCAAAATTCTTCTGCTCACTTTCTAGCCATATCTGCCTGGAATGCCGCCTTGTCGATGGCCAACCATGTTGCCATCGAAATCAGACCTGACTTGTCTTCGCACATACGTCTTGTCACGCCCCCTCCCCTCGTGTAATGGCGTAATGAAGGCCTAATCCTAGCGTAGGGTTACTTCAAGCCTTAACAACTAAAAAGCTCATCAAGACATAAGAAAAATATCATTAGTCTCGTTAAGCCTTGTCTGGCTTGGATGTGAGAGATTTCCAGAAAATCTCTTTTGCGAGCGCTCTAGGGAAAACCCTGTTCGTTGTTGAGTCCAGTGACACAGCCATCAAGGTCTTATAATCATTCATACGATGACAACACAGGAATAAAGCGTCCCTGTTCCGCTCTCACAGGAAACCAGTGCATTGATACGCACGTCAGACAGGAGGCCGCATGGCTTTCTATACCTTACGACAACTCAAATATTTCGTAACGACCGTACAGTCAGGCAGCGTAGCCGGCGCTTCCCGCCAACTGCATATTGCACAACCTTCAATTTCTAACGCCATCAAGAATCTTGAAGACAGCTTTGGCGTGCAACTTTTCATTCGACACCATGCTCAAGGAGTCACCCTGACATCGAGCGGCGAACGCTTTTATCATAAAGCGGAGGAGTTGCTGCGACTTTCCTATGAGTTCGAGCAAAACGCACTAGCGGACAACGATGTTGTCACCGGAAAAATTGATATCGGTTGTTTTGAAACGGTGGCGCCTTTATACCTGCCCATGCTGCTCGCAGAGTTTCGCGAACTCCATCCAGGACTAAGCCTGAGGCTACGAGATGGTGATCAACAAGATCTAATACAAGGCCTGACCGCTGGGACTTTTGACTTGGTGTTCTTATATGACCACGAACTGGACGGAACAATAGAAACAGAGCCTTTGATGCAGCCCCAAAAGCCGTATGTTCTATTGCCCGAGGGTCATCCGCTTGCAAAGCACGAAGAAATTTCTTTACGCACTTTGCATGCAGAGCCGATGATCCTGCTAGATATTCAACCCAGTCGCACATATTTTGTGAGTCTATTTCAAGACCTCGGACTTACTCCCAACATTGTTTTTGGTTCGCCATCTATTGAGATGGTGAGAGGGATGGTGGCGCAAGGATTCGGTTTTTCATTATTGGTCACCCGCCCTGTATTCAATCACACTTATGACGGCAAACGAATTGTATGTGTGAATATCAAAGAGTCGGTTGCACATTCCGGCTTGGTCTCCGCTAAGCTCAAACAAACACAATTAACCAAGCCAGCCCAAATCTTTCTTGATTTCTGTCGTGATCGACTTTCCAGTTTGGATGACGCAGGGCGTCTGAAGCCGGTTAAGTCTCTCTGATGCCGCAATGAAATCAACAACCAAGCTAAGAAGCATTAATCGTAAAATTAACAATAATTCCACCAAGCACGATGCATTGCGTCGCGAGAGTTCTCCATCCATAGCGGCAACGCTAGTTTTCCATGCATCCAGTATTCACTTCGGTTCTGATCAGCACTCTCGGTATCCTTATTGGTCGTTACTTATGGCAGGTTGCGCAACACTATACCTACCTCATTCATCAAGGCGAGAACCCGACCACCCGAATTTTTTGGCGTGCCGCTCGACTGAAATCAACTCCACCTTCATCTCAACCATCGAGGCCTTACTCTAAGTCTTTAACCTTATCGGCCTATATCCACATTGCCTTATTAATTTGCTTCTGGGCAGTGCTTTATACACGTCTAGGAATCAATGTACCGACCTTTTTTCTGGCGTGCGCAGCTGCCGGTATGCTTCTGCTGGCCATGATCGACGCACGTTGTGGCCTTCTCCCCGATGCCTTGACTATGCCACTGCTGTGGGTGGGGCTGGGCGTCGCTTGGGCCGGCCAGGGCTTGGTCACTCTGGATCAAGCTTTTCTCGGTGCCGCGGCCATCTATTTGGCGTTACGCCTGCTTGGTATTGTGTTTCGCCTGATCAGGCATCGAGAGGGTTTGGGCGGCGGCGATCCCAAATTATCGGCGGCGATTGGCGCATGGCTGGGCTGGCCTGAGGTTTTTCATGTCGTATTCGCGGGAAGTGTCATTGGGCTGATGGCGGCGCTGCTCCTTGGCAGGAAATGGGGAGGTGAGCAACACCCCTTCGGACCGTCACTGGTCCTTGGCGCATTTGCAGTGGCAGTCCATAAACTGCTGCTCTAGCAATACTTGGTACTCCACCGCGCGGTTACCCAAATCAACTCCCAGCACCGTTGGCATCCACGCTGCATGACCGAGGTAAAGACGGCACTGAACGGCTTCGAAAGGCATCCCCACACTTCGTGTGTGGCTGGTGTCTGACAGGTGCAATGAGCCGTATCTGGCTCCTGCACCTGTCAGCCCACTTGCTACAGTGCTTCGTCGCCAAAGCCCAGGATCTGCACCGAAATCAGCGAAGGCCGATTCTGGCGCGCAGCAGCCTGCTGTTGACGCATGACATCCCCGGCTGCCTGGGTGGCCGACGATGCTGCGGCGCTTGCCGACGACAGCGCGCCGACATTGACGGCTGCCATCACTGGGACGCCCGACGACTCACCCTGGACCTGAATGTTGGCCGCATTGACCACCTGTAGCGCAGCAATGTTGACGTTGCCCGATACCCGGACACCAGCCTCGCCGGCATCAATGGTGCCCAGCGGCGCGATCAGGTCCACATCACCAGGTTCGACCTCGGGAATCGGGTTCAGCGTTGCGATGCCGGCGCCGGTACTGGGCACATCGGGCGAGATCGTCACATTGCCGACGTCATCGTAGACACGACGTGGCGGCGTGTAGACCACCGTGGTCCTCGAACCGCGACCAGCGTTGATGTCTCCCTCGGCCGACCAAGCTAGGATATCGCCACCGAAGGTGGTCATGATCCGACTTTGGCCCAACAGGATACTGTCCCTCGAGTAGAGCTGGATGTTGCCCTGGCCGCGTGTAATGAGGCCGGCAGTGGCGGGAGGTTGAGCGCCCTCCACTCCGTAGGTCTGGGAACCACCCGGTGTCAATACCTGGATGTCGCCACCAATATTGGTATGAATGCCGGCACCGCCGTACATCAAGAGGTTTCCACCGTAAGCGATTTCGTTGCCTTCGGCATCCGCGGTCGGCAACAGCGCAGCTATCGCGTTCCGGCCACGCAGATAGCTGCCCGGGCGGGGGCCATCGGCGTCATTATATTCTCGACCACCGGCACGCAATTCGGCAAAGTATATCTGGCGAGCGAAGATACGTTGTTGCTCGGGCGCCAAGCTGGTGAAGTATGCCAATGCTTCATCCATGACCGATTCTTCACTGCTGGGCACAAAACCATAGCGCTCGCCCAGCCACTTGATCAATTCGGATTCATAGGTCTTGGCGACCATCCCTTCCTGATCAGCCAGCGGCATATCCGGGTCCGCCAAGTACTCAGTAGTTAGGTATTGGGCCAGGAAACCAGAATAGTTCCCGCCATTCGCCCCAAGCCCCACCTGAACAACAATACTCGCACCGGGGCGGCTGTCGCCCGCGACAACAGGTCCGATGCTCGTCAGATTGGCCAGGTTGTTTTGAACGATGTTGCGTCCAGCGCTAATCTCCAAAGTGCCAGGGCCAGCAACGTCGAAGTTGGCATAGAGGATATCGCGACCGGCTTCAATGACGGAGACGTCGTTTGCGTGGTTGTGGACGATCAGATTGCCGGAAGCCGTAACATATGAGGAATCACTGGTGAAGCCATCGAGCAAGGGCAACGTTTCGTCAGCGCGCGTCCCCGTGTAGACGATATCCCGACCCGCACGCACCGCGATCGGGCCAGCCGCCACGTAGTCCGTCTGGCTTGCACGCACACCATAGGTCGGATATTCCACCACAGTGCCGGTGCGCAGGCCAATGATGTCGCCATCCACTGCATAAAAACGCGAGGGCAAGAATTGGACATCGGTGACGCCCACATCACTGCCGATACTGTTGATACCAAAGGCGAATAACGGGTACAGACCAAGGTCCACGGCTGGTGCGTAGGCACTGGTATTACTGACGAGCAGGCTTCCTGAAGTACCATACCCGGCGAATGCCGGATTGAACACCGTGGCGATGCTGGAGGCATCGCCACCGGAACTGCTGATAGCATAGCCACCGCCATAGATCGAGTCACCCGCCAGCAGTTCAATGGTACCTTCGCCAAGCGGGGCCAGCAGCAGGCCACCAGTACCGTTGTAGAGAGACGACTTGAGATAACCCGCCGACGAGCCGTAGTAGATGCTCCCTTCGGCCGCCACAGCGCCGACGTTGCCGGGCAGCAGGAACCAGCCGCCATTGCTCTTGTAATCCCAGTGACTCGTGGCGTTGTTGGCAATAGTCTCGCTTGCGCGGGTATCGAGAGCCAGATTGCCCCCTGCAGATGCCAAACTCAAGGCCGTACTATCAGTCAACAGGCTAAACCAACTCTGGCCAGCTTCTCCAGAATCGGAGGCGCCGCTGAAGGCCGTGTAGTTGCCCGTCGTCTCCACCAGCCCTGCATCGGCGGTACCGCCCAACACCAGATTGCCACGGCTGGAAATGGTGGCCGTGCTGTCGCCTTGCACCAGCATCAGGCCGCCTGTCGCCAGCGACAAGCTGGAGGTGTAGGGATCGGATGCGCGAACTTCCTTGGCACCCTGATTGGCTTGAGTGCCCGAGCTGTTCAGACCGTAGATCTGTTCAATGGTGCCGATCTGGGCAGCCGCCATCGTAATCGGGCCACGCAAGTTGACCAACGCACCGTATAGCTCATGGGTCTGGGCCGTTTGACTGCCTGCGGTCAACCGGCCGCCGGTATAGCTATTCCAGCCACCGCCGATGCGCACATCCAGATCACCGCCGCCGGCCAGGATCAGGCTGCTATCCTCCAGCACGCGCCCGGTGCTGCCCACAGCCAGCACGATACCTTGGCTCCGCGCTGAGGCACTAGTGGAGAGACTGCTGCTGGTAACCATCGCGGTCGAACGAGTCGTAATGACGCCAGCGTTCCCGCCTACTTGGATGGTGGCATTACCTCCCCCGAGTGTTCCTATCCCTGTAAACCCCGTCAAGACTGGCCAGTCGGTATTGGCATAGGTGGAATAAGGGTCGTAGGTATAAGTACCAAAATTGATCCACCACGACGTGGGAACGTACGCCACGCTATCGGTGGTTCCCGTCCCCTGACGCCACAGCCAATTACCTACGCTGGAACTGGCTGTCGTCAATTCTCTACTCGAACTCCAAGAGTCGCCCGTCAGGTCACCGTCAACGGACACCCACAGATTACCCCCCTGATCCGGATACCAGGCCTGATACAGGCTGTGGGCCCCGCTGACCAATGCCTCATACTGCTCAGCCAAGTCGCCTGCATTGGTGCCCAAAACGCTCTTGGTGTTCGGGTCCACACCATTGGCGACGTAACCGCGCGCCCGGTTGTAGGCGGCATCAAGCGTAGCGTCACCCAACGTGCTCTGAGTGCCTGCGGTATATACCCCGTACGGTGACTGCATCGAGAAATCACCGCCAGCGGCGATATCCAGATCACCTTTGCCCGTGCGCAGCACACTGAAAACTGGCGACTTGGGCCTCACCGCGACCAGCACGGGTTCGCCCGAGCCGCCAACCGACACGCACTGTCCTGGCTCGAACTCACAAACGTTGTAGCCGCCCAGTTCCTCGAAATTGACAGGTTTGCCCGGCTCGTACCCCCAGTAGTTTTCGTCCGACCAGACCCACGAGACCTGAACGCATTGCCCAGGCTCAACCGAACACACGTCGTAGCCGCCCAACTCATCGAAGTTAACGGGCGTGCCTGGCTCGTATCCCCAGTAGTTCTCGTCCGACCAATACCAAACGTCGCTGCTGGTCGTTTCCCATTGTTTCTCGGCCGTGTAGTGAGTATCCGCCAGGATCATATTGCCGCCAGCCAAGCTCGTCAGGCGACTATCAACCGCCGTAGTGTCGGCCCCGGCCACCAGGCGCATGCTCCACGATTGCGATCCAGCTGGCAGCATCTCAGCCACTGCCCAGTTGCTACGCGAAATTGTGTTGCCTTCAGCGTCCCGAGGCCGTAAATCCACCGACAAAGTGTCATCAGGTAGCACAACATTGGTGCCGGAGGCGATCAGCGCACCCACCGGCAAGGCCAACGACCCGGACTGCACCATGGTCACCGGCAGCTCCACGCCCTTGGGCCAGGTCAGACTGGCCAGCGTCACCGCCACCGGCAGGCGGGTACCAGCCTGCAACTGCGCGCCGCCCGGCAGGGACATGCCACCCGTCCCCACCAACTTTCCCGCCGGCAGCAGCACACTGCCATCGGCAGCCAGCACATCGACTGCCAGCACCGTGCCCTCGGGCAAGTTCAGCGCGCTGCTCAGTGTGACGGTCTCCGGAAGCGTAGTGCCGCTGGGTAGAGTCACATTGCTGGCCGTGATGGCGTAGTTCAACGTCTTGCCCTGCGGATAGGTCGTACCCACGGCCAGCGTCACGCCTGGCACTGGCACCACCACGTCTCCACCGAAGGCCTGCACGCCCGGGGTCAGCAGCCAGCCATCGTCGTCCGGAGTGGTAGGCGGCGGCGCAAAGCCGTCGTTGATGCTGCCGTAGAGGGACAAGTCGCCGCCGGCGCGCAGGGTCAGTTGCCCCACCTCGCCCGAGCCGTAGATACTGGTTTGCTGGGTGTTGCGGTTCAGACTGGCATAGCGGTGGCCCGACATATCCAGATCACCGCTGACGATCAGGTCTCCATTGAGTGTGGCGCTGACGATCTCCACTGCGGGGCGCAGATGGAAAACCTCGGCATAGTTGCCGTTATTCAGTCCTGCGAGCTTGCTGTCCAGCAGACCGCTGTTGGCCAATGCCGCGTCGATGAAAGCGGTGCTGTCGGCGTGCTTGCCGTCTAGGTAGATCTGGTCGATGACCTGATATGGGCGGCCGCTGGCGGCCTCGTGGCTGCCATCCGGCGCATCGCTATAGGTTTGGCGGCCATAGACAGCGATGGACTTGGCACCCTGGATGTCCAGGTTTCCGCTGGCTTCGATGGCGATGTCGCCATGGGTGGCGGCATCCGCCGTTTGGGCACTGCCCGTGGCATCCAGGCGCGGCGCATACAGTTCTAGTGAGCCCCGGTTCTTGCCATCGCCACCCGTGGATTCGGTGCCGTGACGCAAATCAATGGTCGCTCCCTCGACCAAGGTGAGCATGCCGGCGCCGGCATCAAGTTCAACGAGGGCGCGATTAGGGCTATCGATGATCTTGCCGTAGCCATCCACCCGCAACACGGTGCCGTGGGCGTCGAGCACGGCATCCCCGGTCAGGGCCAGGCCATCCTTACCAGCCAGGCGGATGGAGCCGACCCGCTCGCCGCTGGCGTCGATGATGCCATTGACGGTGAGCGCACCACCGTCTAGCGAGACGTTGATCTCGCTGGCCTTGAGTTCGTCGCCGATGGTCAGGTCACCCTGCTTGAGCTGGAAGCTGCGCTCGCCCAGAAAGCCACCTTCATTGAGCCGGGTATTCAGGGCAGTGAACTCATCGGTCAGGCTGCCGCCACCGCCCAAGTGCTGGGCTGCAATGTCCACACCGCCCGCGCGGTAAGACACCAGGGTGCCGCCCGCATCGTAATGGCCGCTGGCGCTGCCTAGCAGCGCACCCTGGAAGTTCACGCGGCCGGCTGATTCATCCAGCGCGGTAGCGGTCAACACGCCAGCGTTGTTGTACTCCGCTGACAGGTCGATGGTGGAGCCCGCCGCCTGGGTGATGTTGCCCGCCATGCTGCGCAGGATCACGTCGCCACCCCAGCTATAGCTGCCTGTGTCGTACATGGCTATCTCGCGACCGGAGAGATCTAGGTATGCCGCGTCACCCAGGGTGATGTCACCATCGGCCGTGACCGAGAGCTTGCCGCTGGGCAGCGCCACGCTGGTGTCAATCAGGACAGAGAAACCGGTCAGGTTCAGTTCGGCACCGGTTTCCACATTCCCATCCAGGGCAACTACGGAAGCATCGGCTGCGCCGCTTTCAGGGGCCAGCACCTTCAGCGAGCCACCAGCCGTAATGCGGTTGATCGAGCCACCTTTGCCAGTGACCAGCGGAGCAGTAAGGGTCAGGCTGCCACCCTCGTATTGCATACCAGCCGCACCAACGGTCTTCGAGTGATAGACCGCCAACGAACCCTGCTGGCTAGCGGTAAAGCGCTCGCTGGCGTTGAAAGCCACGTCGGCAAAGCCCAGGATGGTGCGCGCGTAATCATCGATCCCGCTGACTTGGGCACGCTCATCGTAGCCGAACTCGATCAGGTCGGCATTAACCACCAAGCTGCCGTTGCCGGTGCCACGTCCGCCGACTACCGGCGTCGGAGCCTCGCCATCGAGCCCAGCCCAAGTAAGCTTGGCGGTGGTGATGCTGGCGGTGTCGCCCGCCTCGCCGTAGCCATAGATGGCTGGCGTGGAAAGCACTAGATTGTCAAGCGTGGAATCGCCGGTACCCGGATCGAGAGTATTCAAGCCGACATTACCGAAGAAGTTGAATGACTCGCCAGCGGTGAGCACCAGCCGCTCCAGCGCCGGAGCGCCGTAGGCAGTATCGCCCTGGAGCAGCCGATCAAGGAGCGACTGGTTGAGCGTCAGGCCAGTGGTGAGGGCGTCGCGCGCGGCGGCCGCAGCCAAGTCCTCGTTGCCGCCTGAATTGACCGTTCCCACGGCTAGCACCAGGTTGCGGGTGCCATAGCGCACAGAATCGTCGAGCTCGAAACTGGACAAGGTCGCCGCCAGAATTGTGCCTTCCGAATACAGTTCGGTGGCACCAGTGCAAGTGGCTCCGCAGACGCCAATCATAATGGGACCAGCGCCGCCGGCTGAAGCGCTGTCAGCTACGGGTGCCAGCATATCGAGCCAGCCGTTGGACGCAGCTACCACTGCGGCATCACCGGGCCGATAAACGTAACCATCGGTCGAATCGTAGGCAACGTCGCCCAGGCCAATGGTGTTGATACCTGCGCCGGCCTCGATGGTAATACCGCCATCAGCATGGGCTGCGATTAGAAACACTTCCGGTGCGCGCAGGATTGCTCCTTCCCGCATAAAGACGGCGCCCGTCTTGCGCTCTACGTTGAGGTAATTGCTCAAGTTCGCACCACTATTGTTTTCGCCATAGCTCGAATACAAGGCTCCACCAATTAGTAGGCGGCTGGCGCTCATGGCATTGAGGTCGTCCGCGTAGATGGAAGCCCCATTAAAACCTTCGGTCGACGAATAACCTGTAGCCAGAATCTCGATGGCACCATTGCTAACGCCTACATCACTGGTCACCAAGCTGGCCGTGCCGCCATAGCCATCTTTATCCGGCGCAAAGTCCACCAGGCCCTCGAAGCTGAAGGAACTCTCAGAAGACGATGGCAAACGAATCGCCAAAGTCCCCGCATCTGCCGGCAACAGCGCACGAACCGTTCCATTGAGCTCCGCCTGAGCTGTCACGAACTCCGTATAGGTGGTCTCGTTGTACTGCGAATAGGTGCGCAGCACGTCGGCAGGCGTGATGATCAGTTGACTGACCAAACTGTCGGCAAGGCTGGTGTTGACCACGCTCAGCACGGCAGAGGCCGTGTAGGAGCCATTGCGCATGGCGATAGCGCGGGAGGAGGCCCAGCCCATAGTCGCGTCATTGACTTCGACGCGAAAAGCACCCGGTAGCAGTGCGTAGTTGGACGGCAGCAGTGTGTAGGTGCCGGCCTCCAAACCGGGAATATCCCCCGTCTGTATGGTAATCTGCTGGCCGACAAGTGGATCGACCGCACCAGTACTATCCGCCGGGGCGTAGGCCGATGAATAGCTAGGCAGAATGGCGTAGACCGGATTAGTTTCCAGGTTCGGCAGAGTGAACCCATCGCTACCGACCTGGACCAGCGGGTTGTAGCGCGCGTCAGTGGAGCCGCCGCGGCCAGAGACAAAGCCCGCACCGACCAGCTCGCCGCCTCCAGAAAGATCCAGTGTGGCGCCATCCTTAACCGCCACGTCCGTCCCAGACAACGTAATTGTCAAGCCATTGCCCACGCCGTTAAAGCTGACTTTCTCATCCAGGTAGTACCAAGTTACCCCGTCGGGAGTTCCGCCATAGGGCATCACTAACCCTGCTGCGCTCACCGAGGTGAGGCTGTCCACTCCAAGCGTGACGACCCTTGTATTGCCGACTCCACCGCCCGAGGAGGCATCCGTACCCACCGTGATCGAACCCATTGGAGCGCGTACTACGCCGTTTTGCTCGATGTTGGCGGCGCTAAGAGTCAGGCTGCCGAATACCGAATAGGGCAATGATGGATCGGCCTCCGCCGCATCATAGCGCTCGATGACCAACCGTCCTTCCGGGTCATAGTTGCTTTCGCTTGCACGTCCCGCCACCACGCGCGCGCCCACTCCGGTTGCCGGATAGATTTGAGCGGCACGCAGCAAGATATCCCCGCTGGACTTCAGGTCCGTTGCCAAAGCTGCACTTCCACCATTCAAGATAGGCTCAGCATCCACGAAACGGACATCGCCGGTGCTGACCAGTTTCATTTGATCGAAACCCGCGCGCTCGACTCGCACCGAGTTCGCCGTCGCGTTGAGACCGGAAGTAACCACCCCCTTGATATCAAGCAGATCGGCCGT
This sequence comes from Alcaligenes sp., assembly GCF_050255915.1. NCBI lineage: Bacteria > Pseudomonadati > Pseudomonadota > Betaproteobacteria > Burkholderiales > Alcaligenaceae > Alcaligenes > Alcaligenes sp. The sequence goes on along the minus strand of NZ_JBFWIQ010000006.1, from coordinate 278,292 downwards.
CGCACTCAAAGCGGCCCCTGCGGCCAACTTACTTACGCCGCCTTGATAGGACGGACGGTTATAAGTATCGGCCGAGGCCCCATTGTCCGTGATACCGGACAACAGTACATAAGGCGCCGACAGCGACACACTGACCGACGGATCAATACCCTCGGCCACTGCCAACGCGCCGGAATAGATGCGCAATTCTCGGTTCAACGCCAGATCGACGTCACCGCCAAAACTCACTACACCATTGCTGTAGAGCGAAAGCGAGGAAAACCCGCCCCCCAGGACCTGATCGACGCCAAGCACGGCATGACCGTAGACCAATCCTTCCGATTCATCTTCGGCGCCCGCCTCGCGCAGTGGCAGCAGTTTCAACTCTCGCATAGCCATCACTGCGGCATCCGCCGTGGCGCTCCGGTAGTTGGGCGCTTCCAACGCTACCGTCAGGCTACCGCCCGAAGCTTCCCCGCCACCGGTATCGGCCCTTAGCGTGCCGTTCAGGTACAGACCGCTAGCCGATGCGATGCTGATGCTGCCACCATCGCTAACGATGGTACTACTGCCGGCACCATTCACATTCAGCGACACAGATCCACCCGAGGCTTCGATCAACGCCCCGTCCTTGATGATGACGAAGGCATCTGAAGCGAGGGCGCGGCTGCCCGACTCCTGTATTGTGCCGCCGATAACGATGCTACCGCCATTGGTCAGCGTGCCATAGGACCGGCCCAAAATGTCATAGGCCACATATGACGCAGCCGAAGCATCTAGCACTGTATGCGCGCCGAGCATAATGGATCGCTCATTGGCCGAACCATCGGCAAGGCTGTTGCCGTCGGCCAAGATTTTTTCGGGCAAACTGGTCTGAGGCCCAAGCAGACTGATGTTGCCCCCCTTCGCCTGCAATAAGCCATTAACCATAAGGCTTCCGCGGCTGGACAGCGCAATCGACTGCCCTGGATCGACCCGCACTCTTGCCCCCGAGACAACATGCAGGCTTCCACTGTCGCCCACAGTTGCAAGCGATCCGTATCCTGCAGTCAATCCATTTTCAACACCAGCCGCCAGCGACACGCTTGCCCCAGCACGCTGGCTGATCTGGAGCTTTTCGCGGTCCTCTTGGTACAGATCGGGTAGCCAAACTTGCAGCAGATTGGGCGGGCTGCCAGGAGTCAGCGCTGCGGCATTCATACGCAGCACCGGCATAGCTACGTCCAGCGTGGTGTCGGCTACAACCAGGCCGTTATAGCTACGAATGTCATAATTGGAAAAGCCACTCGAAAACAGACCGTCTGACAGGGCGGATGTTTCCGCCACCACTGCCGACCTTACCAGAGAAGTACCTGCCGCCAACCTAGTCCCTGCAAGCACCGCGACGTCAGCCGGAGCAACTTCCCCTGCAGGCGTCATGATAGTCGCAGCCGTTCTTAGCTGCATACCGTCAGGAAAAACATTCTCTTCAACCACGTACCCTTCAAAGTATCCGGCTCCGTAGCTCGAAATACGCACCCTGGATCCCGCTGGAACAACAACACTCCCTGGCGTGGTATAGGAATACACGGTGTAGTCGGTGCCATCTTCGGTCGTTACTCGATTAACTCCGGACCTAGGAACTGGGATAACCCAATCGCCTCCGAGTACATACCAGACGTCCGTCGAGAGTGCCCCTCCCTTCAGAGCCTGACCCGGCTCGGCCGTATACGTTTCATATAAGTAGTCAACTGGCAGAACCTCTCCAACCCTGACCGCATAATCCTCCAAGAGAATGAGATCCACTAGTGTCGATTCGCCGGGTTGCAGCAGGCCATCGGTCTGCAGCAGTTCACCGCCGATAGAAATCGCACTGGCCGCTTCGATTTCCAGCGTGCCGCCGCCGTGAACTCCATAACCACGGATATCACCGTCGAACGTGAGAACTGCCGCCCCATTGCCCGCACCCGTACTTACCAAGCCCGAACCAAGTTGCACATTCCCGCCCGTGCCGCCGACTACGCTTCCATTGGCAAGTACCGTCGCACCTGATGACACGTCGATCAGCGAGCCACTGGCCAGCATCACGCTATCTGTCGAGCGGATACTGATGGTGCCACCATCTGCATAAGCCAAAGTGCTGTTGCTGCGAGCTTCTTCATTGTGCAAACCAGTGACTAGGCCCGTCGCATCCAGCGCGACGCCTTCGCGAATCATAACGCCGCCTTCGATAATGTCCGGAACGGTGATACTGTCGTCAATGACGCCGTATGTCGTACCTTCCGTGGATACCGTCACATATGGCCGCTCAAGCACATTGCCCAGCCGGATAGTACCGCTGTTGGCGGTTAGATTGGCCGCCACATTCACTGCCGGCGCATACAGCAGGATCTCGCCGCCTGGGGCCACTTCTAATATACCCTCGACGGCAACAATTTCCTTGGCAGCGATACGCAGCGCTCCCAGCCCGGACTTGTTCAGCAAGCCGCTATCGAGCACCAGCTTGCCATGGCGGTTTTCCGCTACAGTGTTATTCAGCTGCAATCCATCTGCAATGCTGTCTTCGACTTGGGCCAGCGTTACGCTGTCCAGCACTGGTGACAGCGCATAGCGCAGAAGACCGGCATCGGCATCGTAGATAGGCATGAATTGCCCGATGATCAACTGCCCCGCGCGCGCCACCGCTGTTTGCGACTGGTAGTAGCCGTCTAGCCCGGCCTGCGCCGCTTCTGTCTGAAAATCACCCTGGTATACATCGCTGAAGATGTCACCTTCAAGCGCGGCACTGCCGGTTGCGACCACCAACTTGCCAGAGTCACGACCTACGGTATACCCAGGCTCGTAGCGTCGCGTGGCTCCGACCAAGGGGCTGTAGTAGTTCTCGGTATGCCCCCAACGTTCGCTGGTTGCCTCATACCCTTGATACAATCCTTCATAAAGCAAGTCTCCCGGGGCAGTGGAGAGTTCATACAAACGCCCGTCATTGCCCCTGAGCCAGGTTTGATTGACGTAACCGCTTTGAACGTCGAGCGTACCGCCCGAGAGATTTACAGTGGAGCCGGCCCTTGTGACCAGGTCGCCGCCGGTAACCGTCACCGTACCTCCTTGAGCCATCCACTCACCTACCGTGTGACCGCTCGTAGCTAGGTAGCCACTGACTTCGAGCAAGCCTCCGGCGGTGTACCAGCGTTCGGTTTCGTAACCATTGGTTCCAGCTGGCACGTAGACGAGGCGGCGGCGGTCGACCCAGACGTTGCTATTGTTAAGGTTCTCACTGTCCCGATTGACCGAGCTGTCGCGCTGCTCATTCCCCTGCACGTTGATAGCGATGTTGTTGGACTCCATCGCAACCTGCACACCGACGGCACCAGAGACGTCAAGCGTGGCACCATCGTCGACCAGTGTGCGCCTGGTAGCCGAGACCGCGATCTCGCCGCCTGTGGCCAAAGTTAGGGAACCTCCTTGGAACTCAACCGTATTACCGCTGACGATCTCAATACGCGAAAGGCCAGATCGATCAACGATGGTGCTTAGGTTATCGAAGTTGCCAGTGGCCAATTGGTTGGCGACATTTCCATCCAGTTTCCCCAGAGCTGCATCGCGCTGGCTGTCCATTGCGGTTTTTTCAGTGTCAACCACCAGCACCGCTGTGGTGGCCCCATCAGCGAATGTTACTTTGCCCGTGCTGTCGCTGGCGCGGTTGGAGAGATGAACGGTGCCCCGCTTGTTTGTTGTGGTGGTGGCTACGGCGACGCCGGCCTGCAAGACTTCATGCCCGGTGAGGCTGATGTCGCCCGTGGAAGCGATGATCAGGCCGGTGTTGACAGCTCGCCCGGCCGTACTGTTGGTCATGCGTACCGTGGAAACCTCATTACCCGCCGTAGTGGAATCGACGTTGGCATCCGTGCCCACGCCCTTGCGAATGAAGAAGCTGTCGCCGGCTGCCAGCACAGCCTGGCCCGAAGCTGTAGTGATCTGACCGGCATTGGCGACATTGGCTCCAAGCATTAGCACATAGCCGCCATCGGTAGTGGAAGACACTGGAGAGTGCGTATTGATCTGAGCGCCGGCATGGAGCACGACGTCACCGCGTGCATCAGTGAAGGTGGGTTGGGTGCCGTTGGTGTTCACGTAAAGGCCATTGTTCGAGAACTGGCTGTCGGTGATGCCCCCCGCAGCGACTACCAAATTACGCACATTGACCTGACTGCTGCCGGTAAAAATGATCCCGTTCTGGTTGACCACCATTACAGTACCATCCCCCTGGATTGTCCCAAGGATCTGACTGGGTGTGGCCTCTACGCCGACCACGCGATTGAGTACGGCATCGGTGCTGTTCTGCTGGAAATCGACCGTGGTATCGCGGCCAACGTTGAAGGTATCCCAATTGAGAATAGCCTTGCTCTCGGTCTGCTTGATGACCACTTTCGTCCGGCCATCCACCACCGTCTGCGCTGCCCGGTCGGCTCCTGTCCACGGCAGTTGATTGCCCTCGGCATCACGATCCCAAAGTCCTCCTTGGATCAAACCGTTGGGCACACCCGTCACTGCAATGCTGGCTGCATCGCGTGCCGCGCGTTGCGCGGCCTGCTGAGCGGCAATCGCTGCCGCCGTTCGCTCCAGGTTGGCCACCGACCTCTGCAAGGTCTGTCGCGCAACCTGTTGCTGACGCAGCTTAGCCGCTTCCATTCCGGCATTGGCTTCTGCCACACCTCCGTGGCGCGCGCTGCGCGCTGAACTGGCACCCTGCGACGTGGAGAACCACGCACTCCCAACCGGCGTGGCAGACTGAGCTGCCACTGGAACCATAGCCAACCCCATCACCACAAGAGTGAGAGCTTCAGCAAGAGGGGAGAGGCGCAACCGTCCGCTCACGGGCTCGCCAGAACGCAGAGAAGAAATGGCGGAACGGGTATTGGCCATGTTGTAGGTTCTCCGTATCTATTTAAAGTGTGAATACACCAAAAGGCCAGCCGGATGCTTGCGCACCCGGCGGCCCAGTTCGAACTCCGCAAAAGACAATGACGCTGTCACTACCCTTGTGGATTTTTCATGTACAAGACTTACGAGGGACGACCTTGAACGCCATTGCAATTGTTGGCGTTGCCAAACTGCAGGTTTCGGCTGGTGCCGACCAGGAACTCTTCCTCGATAGCCTCGTTCCACGCAGGCGGGAGCTTGACGAAGTTGTGACTCGTGATCTTGGCGTCATATGCACCGTTGTTGAGCTTGGTGACGAAGTCCTTGATCGCGGCCCCCTTGCTACCCGCAATGAAGCCACCGGCGTAGCACTGCCCAACCAGCAGGTTGGTAGTGCCGAAAATCGGATAGGCCGCTGTCGGGAGACTGTAGGCCGGAACCCAGTTCACGGGATTGCTACGTGCGGCACCCACGGGAGGAGCCGGCAAGGCAGCTTGGATGCTCGCCGCATTAGGGAGGTGACCGTTGATCTTGGCGACAACGCTGTTGTCGTTTCCGGTGTAGTCGACATCCGGGCTCAGGTAACCCACGCGGCCTTCCGACGCAGTACCTTCATTGAAGGCATTCGAAACACCGCCGCTACCAGTGCGACCAACCCAGTGGCTAGGAATGGTACCGCCGGGCAGAGCGCCCGCCACCACGGTGGCGAAATTGGTGTTCTTCACGAAGCCCTTACCCGGGCACGCAGCGACCAGATAGTTGCTGAGTAGCTCGGTGGTACCGCTGCCTTCGAGACGGTATACGACGTTGACCAGCCCACCACCCGGCGTGCCAATGGTTCCTTCCGGAGCCGTCAGTTCATTCCACGTGTAGGCGGGATCGGAATAGAGCTCGCACAGGCGATTGTCCGTAATGTTGAGGTTAGCAAGGCCCGAACGCTTGTACGGGATCAGAACAGCAGTAGCCACCGCCGGCACTTGGATCAGCGGCCCCCACGAAGCACGGTTCGAACCGTTGTAGGCGCCGTACTCAGGAGTGGTCAGCGCTGAATCACTACCGGCGAAGTTCACGGTGTTGGTGGTGGTCAGGAAGCGGCTTTTACCCGAGCTGCTACCACCGCCCGCATAGGTCCAAGTGCCGATGACACCATTGGCACCGCCAGTGCTGAAGATGTCTTCATACAGCGGCTGCGGCAGGGTCGCTCCAGCACCGTTGACGCTCTGCGCCGAAGCAGCGCCAACTGCCATCATCATGCCAGTCGCGACGACCGCGGACAGCGCCTTGAGTTTGAACGTTTTCATCAGAATTGCTCCTTTGCAATTAATGAATCTGAGACAAAAAAATACTAACTAACCAACCATAAGGGCGTCGCATTAGCTATCTCGTTCACAACGCCCGTCACCCTTTGGGCCGACATGTCACCATTGCTTTGGCGACGGTTCCATTGTGAAGATCCAAGGTGACGTGGCGACTAAATAAAATCCCCAACACGAATAAAAATTCTCCCGATAATTCGGGCACTTACATTGAATAGTGATAGCTTGACATGGCCCGCCACCCTAGCTCTCCAACACAGCAAGAAAGACACGTAAAGGCTTGTAATTCCACGCATCCTGATGTGCTGCCGCACTGCGTCCCTGCATGGGATACTTGCGCCAAAGCGCCGCTCGGAATCTGCGCCATGCACGCCGTTCTCCCGACTTTTGAAATACAGCTCCCGAATACAAGCCCTCGTAGACCAAAACGACGCTCCACAATCTCTCCTGGGAGAACACAAGCCGCAAAACTCATCGTCTGTTTCATCGGAAAAAGGAATTGAGCCAACTCATTTCGAGCACCCGTACCATTCATCACTGCACCATCTGATTGATTTCCATGATCGGTAGCAATACCGCCAGCACGATCATCATTACTACGCCGCCCATGCCCAAAATCATCATGGGCTCAAGTACAGCACTGAGACGGGTAGCGCGACGCTCCAGGTCGCGCGATAAGTTCGTAGCCGCACGATCCAGCATTGGGGCCAGCGCACCGGTCTTCTCTCCACTAGCAACCAGGTGGATCAAATTGGATGGGAAGACCTTTTGCACACGTAATGCGCTGGCCAGCGGCGCACCTTCTCTTACCCGCGCCGTGGTATCGGCCACACATGCTTTGAGCCGTTCATTGCCCATGGTCTGCCGAGCTGCTTCAAGCGCACGCAGCAGTGGCACACCGGCGTCCATCAAGATCGCCAACGTCGACGCAAAACGCGCCGTATTCACGCCCAGCACGTACCGCCCGACCATCGGCAAGCGCAGCACGGCAGCGTGCCAGCGCAAACGCACACCGTCGTCTCGAAGCGTCCAGCGCCAAAAAGCAAATAGACCTATCAGCACAGCGGCCGTCAGAAAACCCCAGTCCCTCACGTAGTGGCTGGCGGCCAGCATGACCAGCGTGATCGTGGGTAATTCCTGGCGGGCCTGCGAGAACGCACCGACCACCTGCGGCACGACATAGCTCAACAAGAAAATCACTATGCCAACGGAGACGCACGCAATGACGCCAGGATAAATAAAGGCGGTCAGCATCTTGCTGCGCAAGTTGTCGCGATTCTCCAGGTAATCGGCAAGCCGTTCCATGACGCGCGCCAGATCACCCGAATCCTCACCGGCGCTGATCAGAGCTCGATAAATTGAGGGAAAGTCGCGCGGCCTCTGGCCGAGCGCATCGGCCAGCCTCATCCCCCCGCGCACCTGGTCGCGCACCACGATCAATGCCTCGGCGACGACCTTCTTTTCCGCTTGCTCAATGGTGGCGCTCAGTGCGCCTTCCAGCGGCAGGCTCGCGCCAAGCAGGCTCGCCAGTTCTCGGGTCGCCCAGCACAGGTCCGCTGCACTTAAGGCCGGGCTGAGCCACGACAGGTTGGTGCCAGCAGAGACCTCGCGCACGTCCAGCGCGGTCAGCCCGCGGTCACGCAGTTGTAGCCGTACCGCACGCGTTGACTCAGCCTCCATCGACCCTGTTTGGGTCTGGCCGGTAGCATTGGCGGCTTCAAAATGGAAACGAGGCATCATCGTGCTCCTATCCCTCGTCCCGGGTCACGCGAAGGATCTCTTCGGGTGTAGTAACACCGGCACTGACCCAACGCTGCCCATCTTCACGCATGGAACGCATGCCGCGTCTGCGAGCAGCATCGCGCATCGCCTGTTCATTGCCGCCGTCGTGAATGATGCGGCGGATCTCATCGTCGATAACAAAGAGCTCATGGATACCTGTTCGCCCCTTGAAGCCAGAGTTATTGCAGTGCACGCAGCCCACGGGCACCCAGCGCACAACGCCGTCTGGTAAGGTTTCTTGTCGCTTGCATTCCGAACATAGGCGACGCACCAGACGTTGGGCCAGCACGCCAAGCAAGGATGAAGACAACAGAAATGGTTCGATCCCCATGTCGGTCATGCGCGTGACAGCGGATACCGCATCGTTGGTGTGCAGCGAGGCCAGCACGCCGTGCCCGGTCAGCGACGACTGCACAGCGATCTGGGCAGTCTCCAGGTCGCGGATTTCACCGATCATGATGTTGTCCGGGTCCTGACGTAATGCTGCGCGCAAGGCGGCGCCGAAGCTCATGCCGATTTTGCTGTGGACGGGTATCTGGTTGATTCCGGGTAGGTCGTACTCCACCGGGTCCTCGACCGTCAGGATGTTACTGACGCTCTTGTCAAGCTGCCCCAGCGCAGCGTAAAGCGTTGTGGTCTTACCGCTACCGGTAGGGCCAGTGACTAACACGATGCCATGCGGCTGACGGATAAGCCGAGTAAGCTCCTCCAGCGTATCCGTGGCGAGACCCAGTTTTTGGAGCTGCAAGCGCCCAGAATCCTTCTCCAACAATCGCAGCACGGCTCTTTCGCCATGCACGGTAGGCACAGTGGAGACTCGTACATCAATTGGTCGGCCGGCCACCCGCAGGGTGATTCGGCCATCCTGAGGAGTGCGCTTTTCGGCGATGTCAAGCTGCGACATGATCTTGATGCGAGAGATCAACGCCGCGTGCAGGGCTTTACGTGGCGAGACCACGTCGCGCAAGGTGCCGTCCACTCGGTAACGCACCACTGAGTGCGTTTCGAACGCCTCGAAATGAACGTCGCTGGCACCGTCACGAGCAGCTTGAGTCAAGAGGGCGTTGATCATACGAATCACGGGCGCGTCGTCTTGAGCATCAAGCAAATCGGTGACGGCTGGCATGTCCTGCATCAACCGTTCGAGATCGACCTCGGATTCAGCCGCACCAACAACTTCGGCCGCACTACCGGCTTCCGCGTACGTCGCAGCAAGCAACGCATCCATCTGCTTGTCTTCGACCTCATGCCAACCCGCGATGCCAGTCTGACGCGCAGCTTCTGCCAATGCCCATCCAGGGGTATGCGAGCTAATCACAAGTTGAGGCTCGTCGCCGTCCTTACGCACGACGATGCGCTGAGCGCGAGCCCAAGCGTGCGGAAGAATCGGGATGACGTGCGACAAGGCATTCATCTCAACTCGGCCTCCACGTAGCGACGAAGTTGTTGCACTGCCTCCTTCGTCCCCCAAAGAAGCTCCTTCTCCTCCTGCGGACTCAACAGGGCCTCGTCAAGTGCCCGAACTGTCGAGCGCCAACGTCTGTCGACCGCCTCGGGAGCATCAAACAGATAGGCTTGAAGACGATTGCATGACTCGTCCCTTTGGCGTGGCCGGCGTCTTTGAATCAGGCGATACAAAATGGCGGCATACAAATTTGTGGCCTCACCAACGAACAACCAACCCGTTACACTGGCCCACGTTGTGCTTGCAGATAGTCTTTGGCGTGTGATCGGAGGAAAGCTGACGCCCAGCGCGCTCAGCGCATATTCGAGCTTCAGAAGTTGGCGACGCTGATGGCAATCTGCCGCCAGAACTCGCAAATCCGGTCTGCCATAGACCGCGTCGAGGTCTCGTTGCAGCAGATAGAGAACCCTTAGAAACGCACCATAGCGCCGGCTGCTCTCAACACCCTTTACTTCGATCTGCATATCCAAGGCCTCATAGGCACCTTCCACAATCGTTCCAAGGTGCCAGCTGCGTCTTGCAGTCTTCTCAACTCCATCGTGTTTCGTCTCATGAGAGGCCCGTCTCAACAGCAAACAGCTTTGATCAACACAGGTAGGTTGCACAGTGCTCATGGCGTCACCACCAGTTCTGGTCGATACCCCAGTTCGCGCAGTACTTGCGTAGAGTTGTCCACAGCGCGCGAGTCCCGCGGTAAATCGACACGAACGGCGTAGCCTGTTCCACCCGGCCCCACCACGATATATGCGGGCAAACCACTGATGCGGACTCGCTGGGCGATACGCGTCGCATCTCCTTCCTGCTGAACATCAGCAATCTGCACCACTGTTTTGTTGATAGAGCGTGGGGCGTAAAGTGCCGCGGGATCGCTACTCAATCCGACGTTCGCCGGCAGTCGTGAACGTGCGATGGACGACACGTCCTCGGGAGGTAGGGGCTGTTCCCTGATATCAGTTGTCACTACTGTGGGAGGCGCCTCCTGGTCCCGAGTGGTCTCCCATTGCTCGGGACGAAGATCCACAGAAGGCTTTCCGGCAACAGGCATATTGACAGGAGGAAGGATGGGGGCCGTCATATCTGGCAACAGGGGATGTCGGCCGGGTTGCACCAGGCTTTGCACTGATCGCATAAAGTTGTAGCGATCCTGCGTCAATCCACGTCCAGCATTGGCGTCCCTGATCACATAAGGACGCAGGAAAATCATCAGATTGGTCTTAACGCGCTGACGACTCTCGTAGCGAAACAGGTGCCCCAAAATCGGTATGGCACCCAACACGGGTACAGCGTCGGTGGTACTTTGCACACTGTCTTCGAGCAGACCACCGAGCACCATAATTTGGCCGTCATCGAGCAGGACGCTGGTATCCAGAGCACGCTTGTTGGTCACGATGCCCCCGATACCCGAGTTCTGCTCATCAATGCTGCTGACTTCCTGATAAATATCGAGTTTGACCGTACCTCCTTCTGATATCTGTGGCCGAATCTGGAGCTTCAATCCAACATCCTCTCTCTCGACTGTTTGGAACGGATTTTCAGAACTCCCGCCACCGGGGGTGATGTACTGGCCACTGACAAAGGGCACGGTTTTGCCCACCATGATCGAGGCCTCTTCGTTGTCCAGCGTGAGGATATTCGGTGTGGAAAGAATGTTCGCTCCGCCTTTGGTCTGGAGCGCACGCGCGAGGACTTCAAGATTCATGATCTCCCCCACGCCAGGCAGATTGATCGTCCCGTCAATAATGCCTAGGCTCAAACCTTTCGGAAGCAGATCAATAGAGTTGGTGGCGCGGGTGTTCAAGCCAGCGCCACCCAAATTGGTTCCGCCGATAAAGCGCCCACCTTGACGCATCCACTGAATGCCCAGCTCCGAGGCATCGCTCTCTGTCACCTCGACGATCAAGCTTTCAACGAGTACCTGCGCTCGCCGTTGATCGAGCAGGTCGATTACCCTGCGCAGACTTCGATACATCGGTTCGGGAGCAGAGATGATGAGCGTATTGGTGGTCGCGTCAGCTTGGACCGTCACGCCGTTGACCGAGAATGCGGTGCTGCCGTGCTGCCCCGAAACACCTGCTTCATTCGCAGTCGCGCCAAAACGTTGGCTACCACCTGCTGTAATCCCTGCGCCTGCGGCGGAGCTGCCGCTTGTACTGCTACCCCCAACTCCCGTATTACCCCCCGCCCCACTGAGCATGCCTCCGCCGCCCAGCGCAGCACGAGCGCTATTGTCACTACCTAGCGCCATATCTCCCGAATCGCCAGTCAGTAGCCCCCGCAAGACAGCCGCCAATGCAGTGGATTGAGCGTTGCGCAAATACACTACATGCAAATTCCCAGGATCCTCCTGGGCATTGTCCAACTGCACGATCAGATCGCGAGCCAAAGCTGTACGCGCGGGACTGCTGGAGCGAATCACGACACTATTGGAACGGGGATCAGCCAATACAGCGACGTCCTGTCTCGCGTTCTGGCCGCTTCCCTGCTGCTGAAGGAGATCGTTGGCAAGGCCAGCAATATCAACAGCAACCCCGTTGTAGACCTTGACAACTTCGGTATCGAGTGAGGCGGGCGTATCAATACTTTCAATGATCCGCGCAATGCGCTCAAGATTATCAACGTAATCGGTAATGACGATGGTGTTGTTGGCTTGATAGGCTGTAATGCTGTTCTCTGGCGCAATCATCGGCTTTAATACCGAGATCAACGCCTCAGCGTTCTCATAGGCTAGGCGAAACGTCCTAGTCGCGATACCGCCACCCACTTCCGGGTCATCGACGGCCCCACCTTGTAACTTGGCGTCAGCCACGGGCACTACACGGCTAACATCTCCAACATCTACGATAGTGAAGCCTTGCATACGCAACGCTGATGCCAGCATGCTGTACGCAGTGCCAGAATCAATTTCACCATCAGAGACAAGTGAAATCTGGCCTTTCACACGGGGGTCCATGAGAAAATTTCTGCCCAGAAAGCGCGAGAGTGCAGCAATGACTGCATCAATCTCTGCATTGTCGAAGTTCAGTACGACCTTGTCGTCAACATCTTGAGCCGGCCTCCGGGCTTGAGCGGGGTTGACGGTTGGACGCCCTGAACCTACTGGGCGGATGACGCGGGCATTGATACCTGGCGAAGTCGATGACGATGAATGATTGGAGACGGAAACGGGGCGAGCGCTCGCACTCGGCTCACCAGAGCTGGATACATAGGTGCCTTCCCGAAAGAGCGGCTCTTCATTGCCGGTAGTGGCGCATCCCGCCAGAACCAAGCACGATAAAAGCGCATACCTCCTGATGGCGATACCCGCGCCGTCATACTTCATGATCCGTTCCTTGGTTGTTGCTGCTGTTCTGCGAGGGTGACGGTAGCTGTGATCTGGCTTGTCTGTGCAGCAGGAGTACTGTGATCACGCTGGAGCGTTACCTGCTTTACGCTCAGACCAATCGTTGGAGGCGCGATCATCAGCCATGCTACGAGCTGCGTGGACGTCACTGGATGCTCGATCTGCACTACAATTTCTGAGCCACTGCTACGCACCTGATAAGCACCGTCGAAGCCACGCTGCTCAAGGCTTTCCCTGATGCGCTCGGAGGCCGACTGCGTAAATGCGCCGCTGGCGGAAGGTGGAGCACTGACGTCTGCGAGGACGTCCTGCAGCGCCACTGCCTGCGATCGCAGACGTGGCATTTCGTCCGCCCAGTAACGCAAAGAATCGAGCGCCGGCTTCGTGAACAGCAGCCAGAGCACCGCCGCAATGAGGACGCCCAGCATCACAAGAACCTGCTGGCGTTCGCGGGATCTCAAGCCATGCCATCGGTTCACTGCCTGAGACACTGACGGCTGTACACGATTGCGCCAGCGAGTGATAACGGCATTGGCGGGCGCAATGAACTTTCGGATGGATTTCGCTACACCTTGAGATCGAAACAGAGATAGCCGTCCGGTCATGATGCCGGCTCCACACGGATAGCTGGAGTAGAGTCCTTTTGCTCCGGGGCAAGCACACGCAAACGCAATCCGCCACCATCCGCCTCGACGGCAATACCGCGCTCACTCGCTGTCGTTTGCAGGCTCTCCAGCTCGCTTGACTTGAGCATGGCCCCGTCGCGCCAAGCTATCTGCAACTGTCCACTTCGATACTCAAGTCTCTCCACCTGACCATTCGCCTGAGCGAGCAGCAATGTGGCTCCACGCGCCATGGTGGCAAAATCATCCGACATCACCGAACCCAGGCCAGCTTGACGCGCGTCACGCAGCTGGCGCGCTTGCTGCAAAGGATTGAGTACTACGGACAGCTCTGGGAAAGCGGACTTGACCTGGGCCGCCATCGCTCGTTTAAGTGCCTGACCTTCATCTTCTACACGGTCGGCATAAAGGTTGAGGCCCACCAGCCAAACCAACGCAACGATTGCGCTCCATGCCATCGCTGGATGTTGCCAACTCGCTCCGCGCTTCTGCAAGAAGCTTTCTGCACGTGGCAACTCCCAACGCCAGCCAGTACCACTCCACATCCTCGACTCGCCGTCCGCGACAGCAATGGCATTACCCTCGTGATGCCACTCCACCTGAGCTGCCTCTGGAACGATGGCCCTTATCCGAGCCTCAAGCTTTGTGATATCCCTGGAACACTCGGGAACAGGCAACAGCGCTCCGAAATTGCTCCCTGTGCGAACAACCAACCAATCATCAAGAATCGCGGCACTCACAGCACTATCTTGGTCCGAACTGTCCGGCGCAGGTAGTAAGGCGGGCGGCGGGAACACGGCATCGACACGGAGCCCATGCTGCACCAGTTGCTCTAAATACCTCGCTATCTGTGCTTTTGCCATCCAGGCAATGGGGACTTTGCCGTCGTCGCTCCTTTGACCGAATCCTATTGTCAGGCTCAGTGGAGAAGTTAATGCCAACAACTCCACCGCACCGTAGACCGCCGATCGCATCTTTTTGCCTGACAACGGCGGCAGATCACTTTCGATCATCGAGATATCGACTGGATGCGGGAAAACCTCCAAACGCTTGATCTGAAACCTCGCTGCGATGTCACCTAGGCTATTGAATTTTTCGCTATACCATGCCCCGTCCGATTGACGCCAGGCACATCGCAAGTACGCCAATGTGTCGACTTTACTTGGTGATAAAACGATACGTAGCAGGTCAACTTTGGTGGTTGTCATACACCCTCCCTCAGCCACACCACTTGAGGGAGGGACTTCTTGTCGTCATGCAACAGAGCCTGTACCGCTAGCGTTGTACGCGGCGTCCGTAGAGCACCTGACAGCCGGAACCACTGGCTTGTGATACCGATGAGAATCTCGGTCTCGTCGATCTCTGGCATCTGCAGCCTGTTCGCGAAATCACCGCGGTTAATAAACCATTGGCCGCTATTGCGTGCGGCAAGCATGGCCTTGGCGCGATCAAACGATAAGCCTGGTACCCACGCAGCTAGCACTTCCGGCCCTGCAGTATTGGCGTTGATCCACGTACGTTGCGGCAGGACAGTCACGTACGGTCGCAAAAGCGCCACAATGTTGGGGTTGAGTCCAGGTTCACCCAGCAGGTCGTCAAGGTCGCGTAGCCGGGGAGCTTGTTCTCGACTGCTCAACATATCAATGCCCAGATTTTGTGCCGCAGCGCGAGCAACCTTGATCTCCGCTTCAGCAAGCGACAGCCCAGAATGCCGATCCGCTTCGACCAAGCTAACAATCACACGCCGAGCAATCCGGTTCGCCTGATCCCTGGGGACGCCCACCAGATCACACAAACGTAGGAAGGCAGCACTCTCGCCCGGGTCGACCTGGCCAGCCTCAACGAGGTTGCGAAGATTGAACTTGGATTGTTCGTCGATGATTTCGCTAAAGACAAGCGCCCGCTCCCCCCCGAGCTCCCCGATCACAGCACCCGCTACGGGCCGCGCCCAAAGCCCATCCAATCGCGTGGCGGCATCTCGCTGGGCATCGGCATAAAGAGCCGTTTGCGCACGGCTAACCTCTCCTTGGAGCAGCCAGCGAGCCTGAGTTTGGGTCTGGCCAGCCTGTGCCGCGCGAATCGCAGTCGCCTGTCGCGCCATCAACGCGGCAGCCAGAACCGCCACGATGGCGACAACGACAAGCACAGCGATAACAGCCATGCCTCGCTGATCATGGTCATGATGCCGTTTTGGTGTTAAACACCGCGTTTGCAGACCTGCTGGCTGCCCCCTTGCCCCTTTCATTGCTGCACCTACAACTGCCAGGAGCCGATATCGGCATTCACGCCCTCGCCACCAGGCTCACCGTCAGCACCAAGCGAGAACACGTCGATTTCGCCATTGGTACCCGGATTGAGGTAGTGGTACGGATTGCCCCAGGGATCAGCGGGCACACGCTCCAGATAATTGCGCCAGTTTGGTGGCGCCCGACCTACAGTCGGTTTTTCGACCAAGGCACCCAGCCCCTGCTCAGCACTTGGGTATTGCCCGTTGTCAAGCCGGTAGAGTTTGAGCGCTTGCATGATCGCACCCACATCCTGACGCGCGGCCGTGGCTCGGGCTTGATCGGGGCGGTCCATCAAGTTAGGTACAATCAGTGCGGCGAGAACCCCCATGATCACGACGACTACCATGATCTCGATCAATGAGAAGCCGCCTTGGTGTCTTAAAGCACCGCGCATTGATTCGTGAACGCCAGCGCCCATTTTTATCTCCAAGTCGAAAACTTTTTACACTTGGAAATGGTCTCAAATTGGCGTGTCATTACGATGGATTTTGTTCGGGATGATTAACCTCTCAAAGCCAGCAAATCTCCCAATCAACTCCCTTTGCGCCACTTTTCTCCCGAACAATATTCACAAATCTGTAATTAGGGCCCCCGGCGTTGCATGTGGCACCGTTGCAGATCGTCCATCCCGCAATATCCAATGCCAAATCTCTCCTTATACTAGACGCAACCAAGGCTCTCGAGATGTGCCTTGCGCACCATGACATGTGCGTAATCAGGTGCGCTGTATGCGACGGTAATCGCAGCAGCGACTGAGACCTATATTTGAGCGTTGTTCCAACGCCAACCGTAACCCGTATGGTTTGGGAGGCCACATGGATCTGCGGCATCTGCGGTACTTTATGGCCGTGGCCGAGGAGTTGCATTTCTCACGAGCTGCCGAGCGACTGCACATTGAGCCGTCGCCGCTGTCCCGAACCATCAAAGAATTGGAAGAAGAGTTGGGGATCATGCTGTTCAAGCGCGACCGCCGCGGAACACATTTGACCCACCCAGGACGAGTCTTCCTGGAAGAGGTTCGGCGGGTCTTCATGGCGCTGGATCATGCCAAGCAAAGCGTAACAGCCGCTGCCTCAGGCTACCGGAGCACCTTGCGAATTGCGCTGTCCGATAGCGTGGCCCAGCCTCGCCTGGCGACAATTTTGGCGCGTTGCCGGGAAGAGGAACCTGATGTGGACGTGCGGTTATTTGAGGTGCCGCTTTCAGTACAGTTGCGCGGACTCCGAGACGACACCTTTGATGCGGGGTTTTCCCGCTCAGCCGACGTCGGCGATGCCATCATCGCGCAACCAATCTGGTTAGATCCACTGGTAGTGACTGTGCCCACACGGCACCCATTGCTTGCTCACAAGGAAATACCTCTACAGGAATTACTGCGGTATCCACTCGTGATGTGCCACCCTGATGTCTGCGCAGGCTGCAACCGGCAACTTCAGCGTATCCTTCGCAATGCTGACACCGAGCCTCTGGTAGTGGAGCACGTCACATCGATGGACATGATGCTGACGTTGGTAGCTGCTGGCTATGGCCTGGGCTTTGCGACGATGGCGCACATTGCTATCTGCAAACATCCCGAGATCGTTGCGCGGCCTCTTGGCGTGGAGGGCTCCATACTTACCACTTATTTGCTAACGCCGGATATTGCCCCGTCTCCACAGTTAAGTGGGTTTATTGATCGGGTGATGGAAAATGCGGAGTGTTGAATTAATCCACGATTACGTCGAACGAAATAGTGCCAGCTTGATTCATGCCTCTGCCAGCATTGCTTCCATTGCAGCCAACAACTCGCTTGCGTTGCAATTAAGCCCTTTCGCGATTCGCAGAATCATGATCAAGGTCGGCATGTGTTCTCCGCGCTCAATTTTGCCCATGTGAGAGCGCTCAATACCAGCGCGATGTGCCAACGTTTCCTGAGCCACGCCTTGCTCCAAGCGCGCGGTGCGAACAACCTGCCCGAACGCTTTGGCCGGGACACTTCGGAATGTAGTCTTACCGGGAGGTCTTCCCTTAATGATCGAACGCTTCTGCATAGGCAAAAGCGTCGTTCAGCACCATGAATTAAACCACGTTAAGTTTAACTCATAGTACGATTTATATAGGACTTCCATCGTTTTTTGTTGTTTTCTATCGATGGCTGGGCGGTTTCCCTTACCTAGGCCCCTGCATTCACCCTTAGCGTCGGTGCTGCGGTGCGCAGGCTGTAGACGCAAGGTGTGCCCGGGGTTCTGGCGTTGAGGGGAAAGCCCCGAGCAGTTGGCGAGAACGTAAGGGGTAATGCGAAGCATCCTTCACGTTTTCAGGTAGCGGCTCGGCGAAGTGGGCTTAAGCGGACATTTCACCCGGATTCTCGTGATTAACGGAAGTCAGAATGTGCAGTAAAAATTCAGAATATTGACGTGCGCGTTATCCGGCCCTGTCTTTAACGGAGAACGACACTTTGCCAACATTGCCGGGGATGCCAATCATGCGCGCATGTACCGATGCCACACCACTCAGAATCGCTGTCTCCTTTGGCGCCTTCTCGCCGCGCCTAGCCACACTATTAGCACTCCAGCGCGCCGAAGAGCCACACACCCCTGTACTGCTGCATGAAGTGGAACTGACCGAACAACTGGACGGCCTGACCTACGGCCGCTATGACGGCGGCCTAGCTCTCACCGATGCCCCTGGGTCAGCACTACGGGCACAAGCCCTTTGGCACGATGAACTGGCTGTGGCCATACCGACTCAATCACCACTACACCGATTCGAAGCTGTCCCGTTGGAGGAAGCGGTTCGCTACCCGCTCATCAGTTGGCAAGCCCCGGTCTGCGAACCCCTCAGCGGATTGATCGACTCGCTACTCAGGACGCAGCGCTCACGCCGCCCCTGTATTCTCGTCCAATCCTACGAGGTGATGGTCGTCATGATCCTGGCCGGGTATGGGGTTGGTATCGGCCTGCAGTCTCGCCTTGCTGGGTTACGAGTGCCCCATATTGCGTCGCGACCTCTGGCCGGCTCCCAGTCCAACCTCACCACCTACCTACTGCAGCCTAGTAGCGGTGCGACGCCTGCACATGATAGGTTTGCCAGACGGGCGCGAGATCTTTGCGAGTGAAGTGCTGTACATGCCCACTGGATATGTACAGCCCAACCAGCGGCGCGGCATGGTCTAACATACTGGCCGCCCGCGCCTCTACTTACGATGACCTCGAGCAAGACGTCGCCTCGGCAAAAACGAAACCATCGATGCCAAGGGCGGACACATCCCCGGCGCCTACGCTGTCTTCCATGTCGGCCAGCTTGGCCTCGGCGGCGGTGCGTCGATATCGGACACGGTCCCGCTGGCTCAACGCAGCGTCTCGTTGACAAGTTTCAAGACAACACCTGAACCTGGCCGGAAATACGGGTTTTGGGTATCCGGGGAGCACAGCCATTAACGAGCCTAGCCGCTCCATCTGGGCACGCCTCAGCATTAAATACTAGCCTCACGCTTGAGCAATACCGGCTAACCTGCCCGGTAGCACCGATCAATTCTAAGATTGAGCGTTGCTTCAAAACAGCCGATCTGGCCTTTCCATCTGATCTGTCCGGAAACCCGAAAGAGCTTGCTTGCGGCGAGATGACTCAGACTCAGCCATTTCCCCGCTACGACAGTGAGTAGCTAGATAGGCCTACCTGACGCGGACTGAAGTATCTGAGAGTCATTGCACGGTGACATTGGCACGTCGGACAACTGCCGTCCATTTCTCGATCTCAGCATCGACAAACCGCGCGAACTCCTCGGATGAGCCACTAGCCACCGTGACACCGGATTGTTCCAGCTTGGACTTCACTTCGGGCTGACTGATCGCGCGGTGAAAAGCATCCTGCAGGCGCTGCGTAATTTCGGGTGACAAGCCTGCGGGACCGAACAGGCCTTGCCAAGCCACCGCCGAAAAACCCGGTGCACCCGACTCCGCGATGGTAGGCACCTCCGGTAACTGGGGCAATCGGGCCAACGTGCTGACAGCCACCGCGCGTGCTCTCCCCCCTTGGTGCTGGGGGATGGCTGTCGTGCTGTTATCCACGGTGAAGCCGATCGCGCCACCTATCAAATCTGTGGTCGCCTGCGGATTGCTCCGGTAAGGCACCGCTGTCAATGTCAGCCCAAATTGCGCCGCCAACATTTCCGCGGTGAGGTGGTTCGAAGTTCCCACCCCGGCAATACCGTAGGTCGTGCCCGGTGATGACTTCAGCCAATCGATGAACTCCTTCGCAGTCTTAACCGGCGAGTCGCTGCGCACCATGAACACATTGGCCATGTCGCTGAGCCGCGTGATAGGCGTGAAGTCCTGCGGCGAACGATAATTGGCGCGCTCGCCATAGAGTGACGGCGCGATAGCGTTGGTGCCAGTACCGCCCATACCGATCGTATAGCCATCTGGCTTGGCACGTGCAAGGCGCGCCATAGCGACCATGCCTGCCGCGCCCGTCACATTTTCCACCACCACAGGGACTCCCAGTATTTCTGCCGCCGGCCCTGCCACCAAGCGCGCAAGGATGTCAGCGGATCCGCCTGGGCCGAAACCAACGATGAGCGAAATCGGCCGCTTGGGTGTCCAGGTTTGTGCCTGCACGCCCGCCCCACATAGCAGCCCCCCCGCCAGTATCGCTATAGCAATCCTTCGCCCGCCTTTGATGGTTTTCATGAAGATCCCCGGTCTTGCGTTGATTGAATGGCATTGATGACGCAGCGCAGTGCAGAAGCGACCAACTGGTTCGCGCGCAGCACGATTCCTGGCGCATGCCGGCTGACCTCTGCCTGCATCTCAGCCGTGTAGCCCATACAATGGAGAATAACCAAGTCGCATTGCGCCAACGCCTTTCCCGCCTGCGCAAAGCGATCACGGGTATATGGAGAGGCATGGGCAGTCTCGACTGGCACGTTGACTTCATAGGCAAGGTGCAGTTCGCGGGCCTGCTTCTCCAACGGGACTACCACACCCAAGCGATTGAAGTTAGCCGCCAGCGCCGCGGCGCCTGCGTCAACAATGCGCTGCGCTTCGAACATCGGGGTATGTTGCAATCTCGGAATGCGCGTGCCCGTGCACATTACAACGATAGCGTCATAGCCTTGTTTGTCGAGCGCATGCAGCCGCTGCTCCAGACGAACCTCGATCTGTGCTCGGCTAAAAATGCCATGGTTGCCACCGCGCAGACGAGCGACGAATGGATACTCGTCACCGACCGGAGCCAGCTCAGCTAGTTCCACGTCGGACAGTCCGTCCAACAATCCGATATCATCGGCATCAATAGGCTGTCCGATCTCCGCCAGCATGCTTGGCATAACATCATCCCGGGGCGACTGGCCGATGCCGACGAATGCAATGCGTGGGCGCCTCATCATTCGTTACCGAGCTGCTGTAGGTGGCCCAGCGAGCCGTAGCGTCGCTGAATGGCCTGCCACTCGTCCTCGTCGTAAAACTTGCACTGGTTCTTGCCAAAGACCTTGGCAACTTCGACGACAAATCGGGTGGCCGACTCAAGGTCTCGACTATTCGTCGCACCAGTGGCGCAGCCCGGCACAGCGGCGACAGCGGTAAAGGCCACGCCCACTACGGGCGCGGTCGTGACCGTAGCCGGTTGCACAATGGAATTCAGGCGACGCAGGCCGTTGTCCGCAGGGGTGGTGTCCATGGTCGTTAGGGGCATCACATGCGGCAGTTCACCTGTCGTCCAGCTCAACAGATCCAACAGCGTTTCGGGCACACGCAGCATGTACCCTTCCTTGATGGTCGGTGTGAGGGCAATACCGTTATGGTTGAGAAGGCGATTGCCGCGCGAAGTGTCCAGAGACAAGATAGCCTTCATGTCGGGGTGCACTTCACGCTTCATCATCTCGAACATCGGCAGCGGCCCGCGCATCTGCGGCACGGGAATATTTGGCTTGGTCGACGCGTTTGGGCAGATATGAGTATGGATTCGAACCGGACCGGGCATTACGTCCCCGACGCGGGCCATTTCACCCAGTTTCATCGCTGCTGCAATGGCGGCGATTGCGCCATCGGCGTCCGACACCAGACCAATCAACTCGGGTCGCGCGCCCACGCCGCCCAGCCTTCCGATCACGCCCAGCGTCGGTCCCTCGGGATCTTGCCCTGGAATTCGGCATGAGACAAAATCGGTTTTACCTCTCTCCCCGGTGACCGTCTCTACCATGACATCAGTCACGCCGCACTCGTGCAGTAGCGATGCGACCTGATCGCCGTTGACGTTAGGGTTGGACAACAGATCGTGCGCCTCGATAACTTGCTTAAGTGCCATGATGTCTCCTAAATATCCGCTGGTGAATAGAACAGTGGCCCTGGCGAAATTTCCTCTACATCACCAGGAGCACGGAACCAATAGCCAACATGTTTTCCACCCATGACGCAATCAGTTCCATGCACGCGTACCCAATTGCCTTCGGGTAGCCCCAACACAGGCATGGCTGGGTTCTTACGCATGAATTCGTCCAGACGCTGGTTACGACTCTCGCCCATATGGCCCGGGACTGTCCTGGCGGTATAGTGGCAATTCAATTGAAACGGCAGTAGACCTAGCGCATCAAGACCTTGAGGATCCACGATGGGCATGTCGTTCGTGGTACGTATCGTTGGGCAGCATAGCAGGCTGCCCGCGCTCCAGCCTACGTATGGCAGCCCCCCTGCCACCCGGTTGGATAGCGGTACAAGCAAGCCGCGTGTACGGCACTCCAGAAGCAGGTTGAACGTGTTGCCGCCCCCTACCATCACCATATCGGCTTGCTCCAGCGCCAGCCGCGCGTCCTTGCTGCGATGGATGGAAACCACATCCACTTCCGTGTCGCGCAGGGACTCACGCACTAGCGCCTCGTAAGCATCCCAGGTACGGCTGATACCTGCATAGGGAATGAACAGCGCAGTCTTGCCGGCCATGCCCATCGAGCCGATCGGCTCGATGGCATCGGCCAGGTAGCCGCGGGCGCTACCGGCATTGCTTAGTAGCAATAGATTCTTCGATGCAGTCATTATGCGGCCTTGACCATGTCAGCGGGCCGGCGCCAACACGTCGCTCAGCGCATCGAGGTACCCGAACAGCGCCGTACTACCGCCGGTATGCACGAAAACGACGTTCTCGCCCCGCTGGAATTGGCCTTGACGAATCAAATCGATGAGACCGGCCATCCCCTTGCCGGAGTACACGGGATCGAGCAAGATGCCCTCCAGGCGTGCCAACAGAGATACCGCTTCGATCATCGACGACGTAGGCAGGCCGTAGCCGTCGCCCACATAGTCGCAATTGGCCTGCACGCGCTCCCGTCGCACGACGCCAGCCACACCTAGAAGATCGGCAGTTTCGCACGCCAGCTTGTAGACGTTATTCTCTTGGGCCTCCCGTACGGCGCGTACGCCGATTCCCAGCACGCTGACGCCGCTACTCATCGCCTCGAACCCGGTCACCAGCCCGGCCTGCGTTCCGGCGCTTCCCGTCGCATGCACCACACGATCCACCACTAACTGCTGGTCATTAGCCTGCTGTACGATCTCAAGCGCGCAGTTTACGTAGCCTAGAGCCCCAATACTGTTGGAGCCACCGCCCGGAATCACGTAAGGCTTACCGCCCTTGGCACGGATCTCCGCTGCTACCTCCTCCATGGCCGCGCTCATGTCGGTTCCGCCGGGATAGGTGCGAGTGGGGGCCCCCATCAGCCGGTCCAGCAGCACGTTGCCCGACTCCACGTAGTCGGCGTTCCGATAGCCCGTGCGGTCTTCGAGCAGGATCTTGCATTTCAAGCCCAACCTGGCCGCCGCCGCAGCCGTTTGGCGCGCATGGTTGGATTGCGTAGCGCCCTGGGTGATCACGGTATCTGCCTTTTGCGCCAGAGCGTCCGCCATCAGGAACTCCAGCTTACGCGTCTTGTTGCCGCCCGTGGCAAGACCCGTGCAATCGTCGCGTTTGATGTAGAGATTAGGACCGCCCAGGTGTGCGCTCAGCCGCGTCAGCGGCTCCAGGGGAGTATCGAGGTGGCCTAAACGGATACGTGGGAATCGTGAGAGAAGCATGCGAGAAGTTCCTTGTCGTCTGCGATCGGTTCAAGAGATCAGGATCTTGAGGGTAGTGGCTCCAGGCCACGCGCATAACGCACGCAACGAGTAGCCAGGTTCTGTGTGGCGTCCAGAAGCGGGACAGCCAAGTCGTCTTGCGATAACACCAACGGCACCTCGGTGCAGGCTGCGATCACCACATCAGCGCCGCTCGCCACCAGTTTTTGAGCCAACGCCGCCATGCGTGGCCGCGTCTCGGAGACAGGTCTGCCCAGCTTGATGTCATAAAGCAAGGCGTTAAATCCATTCTGCTCGTCGGCTGACAGACAGATTGACGTTATGCCACGGCGACCTAGTGCATTTTGGTATAGCCCGGTATCGATGCAGCCCTGCGCGGCCAACACGCCGACGCGGCACGCCACAGGCCATTGGCGAATGCAGGCATCGCACGCTTCCGCCACGATACTGATGAACGGCACCCGGACAGCTGCCCGCACGTCACGCTCAAACGCGTGAGCGGTATTGCATGCCATGACCAGAAAATCCGCACCGGATCGCTCTAGCCCTCTAGCCATCTCAACCAACGCTCCGGCTGGTGAAACGCCCTGGCCCGCGATCGCCCGATTACGGTCAGGCACCTTGGGGTTGCAGTCGATGAGGACGTGCAGGTGATCCTGCTCGGTCACGGCGGGCGTGGCCTCGGTCAACTTGACAAGGAAATCCGCAGTCGCCTTCGGGCCCATGCCCCCCAACACACCGATGATCTTGTCTGTCCCCATGGTCATTTTCCTATTAATACTAAACTCTCATAACCTCTACACTATCAACGTAAAATAGCGTCGTCCAATGAAGAATTCGGGCTAAACTATGCATATTTGGAATAACCAAGGAACCCAATGGAAATTGCCTGGCTGAAGGACTTCGTCGCCATCGCCAACCTGCGCAGCTTCTCGAAGGCCGCCCAAGCTCAACATGCCACGCAATCGGCGGTTAGCCGACGGATCAAAGCACTGGAGGACTGGTATGGTGTGGCCTTAGTCGACCGCAGCAGCTACCCTGTCACACTCACTAAGGCAGGCAGTCACCTTGTACCTATCGCCCAGGCACTGATCGCCGATCTCTATCGCAGCCGTCGCGAAGCCCGTGCCGAAGCGGACGCAGAAGGCCGTCGACTGCACTTCACAATGCCGCACTCGCTGGCATCCGGGTTCTTTCCGCACTGGTGGCGACAATGCAAACAAGGCCGCGACTTAGACGCCACTGTCACGGCAGCTGACCTTTGGAATTGCGTCGAAATGCTGCTTAATGGCGACGCGCAATTCCTGGTGTGCTACAGCCACCGAGAGGTGGCCAGTGGCTTGGAGAACGTGAATCTGCGGCGCCTACGAGTAGGCCAGGAAAAGCTCATTCCCGTCACGGCAATCGACACGCATCAGCGTCCTCTCTATAACCTGATGCCAGGTGCATGCGAGCTCGAGATCCCCTTGCTGACCTATCCGAGCCAGTCGTTCCTGGGCAAAGTCACCAGCCATATGCACGCGTGGCTGGAATCGCAATACACCCTCCATGTGCGTTACGAAAGTGCTTATGTCGAAGCGATCAAGGCCGAGACTCTTCTGGGCGAAGGCATCGCCTGGTTACCAGAGCGCCTCGTGGCAAACGAACTGGCTGCAGCTCGGCTAGCCCGGCTGGGAGACGACTTGCTGGCGATCGAACTGGATATTTGGCTTTGCTCTTCGGCCTGCTCGACCATACCAGCCTATGCAGAGGATTTATTTTCTAGCGCACAAACGCAGGAAAGCGCTCCAAGGGGTACAACAACGCCGCAGATGCAACCGGTCTAGCTAGGCTGCTCGGTTTCTCGCCAGGGAAGCCCCCCTGGACCAATTTCGTAAACGCCATCTGCTTGATGAAATCGGTAATCGCGGGCGCTTCCAATAGCCGACGAGCCGTTAAGTCACCAGTCGCGCCCCTTAAATCTCGCCTGATTCCGACAGACGTATTTTCCACAGAACTGTCATCAGTTGAATCTGCAAAATGCCTTCGGTCAGAAATACTGGTCGGGCGTGTCGCAATGGAGGCCTTTGCGCTCGGTTCACCGCGCACACCGTCCCCTTCTGCATCGCCTTCCGAAACCCGTCAGCCCGCCCCACCCTGTTGAAAAAAGGCTTGCACGTTTAGAGTACGTACGTCTACGTCAAATACCTTGGTACAAAAGACAACAGATGTTCCAACAGCTTCAAGAAAATGGATTATTGGCATGCGTCTCTCAAACGATTGTCTCAATGCCTGAGCGAGCCGGTATCACTATCGCAACACTCACAGACTTGGGTAGAGAGAAGTTGACTCGTCTGACGGATTGCCCGCCGGAAGGGGTTTGGTCAATCGGTGAAGATTGACCGTGACGTAATACAGCAACAATCTGCCAGATCTAGCTCTACGTCTTTCGGGCCAAATCAGGCGCAGCGTGTTCCGTGCTGCGCGCTGAAGCTGCCACGCTCCGAGTTCGAACGAGGCAGAGGGAGCAAGATGTAGCTCGAAGACTAATGGGAAAGGCAAGAGTGACCCGAGAACGCTCTCGCACCGTCCGTTACCTGCTCGCCACCAAACGCGTCTGACCCAGGCCATAATGATGCTGATGCCTCGACGGCTTCGCAAACCAGTGCGCACACCCGTTCCAAATTGCTGGCGGTGACCGCGTCAATCGGCGAAAGACCGTTGAGCGACGAATGCGGCAACCTCAGGGCATGGTAAATCTGCCAACTGTCGATGCCCGGGCTGGTACGGGTGAGCACCGAGCTAACGAGCCGTCCTTTGATGGGTTCCAGTTGCCACTCCGGCACCCGCATTCCGCGATGCCCCACACTCAAAGCAAGCACATTGCGCGCCTGGATTTCATAACTTATCCAGCGTCGTGACTTACCCGCCAGCCTGGCATAGTCCACGACCCGCAGGTTCTGAGGCGACTCGAACATGTCCAGTAATTCATTACGTTCTCGCTGCAATTCTGATGGTTCCGGCTCGAGGCCATCCCGACCTGGCACCGCGGGCAAGCGGTGCATTTTCGGTTCCACGGCAGGAGTGCCCCAATCTGATCCTACTACAACTACTGGCGCGCAATCGTCAGCCGCAGGCGGATCGACGGCGGCATGACCCGCTGTGACTGGCAACCCTCGCAGCGTCACCGTCAACGGCTGACTGGCCAGCTGAACCATCCCTTGCTCGAACAAATCGAGCCGATCGGCCCAGTCCTGTATCATGACGCGGCGCTGCTCAACATATTCGGCATGGTTATAGGTGGCGCTGATGCGGTTGGGGTCTGCGTGCGAGAGCTGAGCATCGACCCAGACTTTGGGATAGCCGAGCTCGTTGAGCGCGGTCGAAAGCGTGGCGCGTAGCCCATGACCGGTCAGCATTCCGTCATACCCGATGCGCTTGAGCGCTTGGTTGACCGTGTTCTCGCTGAAGGGGTATTTAAGGCACTGCTGACTTGGGATCAGATAGACTTGGGCGGGCTTAAAGTCGGCCAGCAGATGTCGCACAATTTCCTGAGCTTGAATAGAGAGCGGCACGATATAGGGTGGTATCTCGATCAAGCGCTGGCGCTTATTGCGTTTAAGTTGCCTACGCTGCTTGAGTCGGTGGGCCGGAATGCACCACAGCCCGTTATCGAGATCGAACTGGTCAGGTGTGGCGTAACGCAGCTCACCCGTGCGCACGCCGGTCAACAACAACAGGCGGACCGCCAGTTGCGTGTTCAACCTACCGCGGTATTTGCGCAGCGATTGAAGCATTGCAGGCAATTCGGGCATACGCAAGAACGGGTTGTGGTCGACCGGCGGTAGCGGCAGCGCGACAGCGTCCAGATCAAGGGCCGGGTTCTCGGCCATGCCCGGGATGGCCACCTTCGCGAACCGGAATAGTTGTCTGAACCACGTGCGCAATTTTTCCGCAACTGAGAGCGACCCACGTTTCTCGATACGTCCGATGATCTCCAACAAATGTGCGCTGGTGATCTCGTGGATGTTTAGGTGACGCAGCACCGGAAAGACATCTTTGTTGAAGACACGCTTGATCTGGCTGAGACTCGTCTGGCGGCCCTCCTCCAATGAGAGCTTGCGGTGGTCGCGCCAGCGCTCGTAGACCGCCATGAACGTATGTTCATCGGCGATAACCGCCGCTAGGTGCTTGCGCTTGCGTTCGGCGCGCGGGTTCAACCCCTTGGCCAATTGCGCACGGGCCGCCTCGCGCAACTCGCGCGCCTCGCGCAAGGAGACCTCTGGGTAAGTGCCCAGTGAAATGCGCCGCTCCCGGCCCGCGAACGTATACCGGAGATGCCAGGCCTTCCGGCCCTTGACCGGAACAAATAGAGACAGGCCGTCGCCATCGAGTAGGTTGCGGGGTTTGCCAGAGGCCCGAGCTTGTCGGACCGCCATATCAGTGAGTGCCATGTGTTCAACTCCTGTAAAGGTCAGGTTGAACGCATGTTCCCTTCATCCCGCGAACCGGCCCACAAACAATCCGACATGGCCGCTACCCGTATTGATGTACGGATAAATGTACGGATTTGGACTGGATGTACGGAGCTTTCAGTAGACGTCAGTGGAACATCAAGGCTTGGAAAACTTCCTAACAATCAAGCACTTGCAGAACTTAGTGGACGTCAAAAGAACTCCGTGGAAAGTAACTATGGAGCGGGTGATGGGAATCGAACCCACGACGGATGCTTGGGAAGCATCAGTTTTACCATTAAACTACACCCGCCCTGATGGAGAAGTCTGCGTCAAAAGCAGACGATCCCGCGAATGGGGAAGCGAAAATTATAGCGCGATCTCCGGATCATGCGTTGCCCCCACCCTATCTTTTTCACGCACTTCCCCATGAATTCAGCGGCAAGACTCACTACAATAGAGCTTTCCCGCTTTTAGCTAATACGCGAGCCATTCCTGATGCCCGCGCCCCAACCATGACCACCAGCAACGAAAAAACATCCCTGCTCTCGCCCAATGTCGCGAACAGCAACTCCGGCGAGACCCATATCCGTAGCTTTGTTCATCGGCGCGCGCACATTACGCCCAGCCAGGAGCAAGCCTTGGCGCGCCTCTTGCCTCTGTGGTCGATCAGCTACCGCGACAGCATTCTGAAACCGGAAACCGTGTTTGGCAACGACCACCCCCTGATCCTGGAAATCGGTTTTGGCATGGGTGAAACCACCCAGAAAATTGCTCAAGCCCGCCCCAACGACAACTTCCTGGGTGTGGAAGTGTTTAACGCCGGTGTCGGCGCCTTGCTCAAGCGTATTGATGACAACCAGATCAGCAATATCCGCATCATCCAGCATGACGCGGTGGAAGTGGTGCGCGACATGATCGCCCCTGCCTCGCTGGCCGGTATTCACATCTACTTCCCGGACCCCTGGCCCAAAAAGCGCCATCACAAGCGTCGTCTGGTGCAATCGCCCTTTATCCAGTTGCTGACCAGCCGTCTAAAACCCGGCGGCTACATTCATTGCGCAACGGACTGGGAAAATTACGCCGAACAAATGCTGGAAGTGCTGTCGGCCGAGCCTATGCTTAGCAACACGAACGAAGGCTATGCACCCCGCCCTGACTTCCGCCCACTGACCAAGTTTGAAAACCGTGGGCTGCGTCTGGGTCATGGCGTGTGGGATCTGATCTTCACCCGCAATGACACCCCGACCCCTGAACTGAACTGGCCCAAGAAAGAACAATGAGCGCTACCCTGTTCCCGCCTATAGAGCCTTACGCCCAAGGCACCTTGCACACCGAGGATGGGCATCATATCTACTGGGAATGCTGCGGCAACCCGGCAGGTAAACCGGCTATTTTCTTGCATGGTGGGCCGGGATCAGGATGTTCTACCGATCACCGCCGCTTGTTCGACCCGCAAAAATATAATGTGCTGCTGTTTGATCAGCGCGGTTGCGGGCGTTCCTACCCTCATGCCAGCCTGGAGAACAACACCACCTGGCATCTGGTTCAGGACATGGAGCGGCTGCGCCAGGAAAAGCTCAAAGCCGACAAGATGCTGGTCTTTGGCGGCTCCTGGGGTTCGACCCTGGCGCTGGCCTATGCCCAGACCCACCCCGAACACGTCAGTGAATTGATTGTGCGCGGTATCTTCATGGCCCGCCCTGAAGAGTTGCGCTGGTTTTATCAGGAAGGTGCCTCGCGCTTGTTCCCGGACATCTGGGAACAATATTTGGCCCCTATCCCCAAAGAAGAGCATGGTGACCTGATTACCGCCTATCACAAGCGTTTGACGGGCGATGACCCCGCTGTACAGCTACGCGCCGCACATGCCTGGTCGCAGTGGGAAAGCAATACGATCACGCTCTTGCCCAGCCAGAATCACCTGGATGCCAAATCCAGTGATAAAGCCGCCCTGGCCTTTGCGCGTATTGAAAACCACTACTTCATGAATCAGGGCTTTTTGGAGCCGGATCAGTTACTTAAAAACGCCCACCGCTTGCATGGCATTCCAGGCGTGATTGTGCAGGGACGCTATGATGTGTGCACTCCGGCGCATACAGCCTGGCAACTGCATCGCGCCTGGCCACAAGCAGAGTTTCACATGGTTGCAGACGCAGGCCACGCCTACGACGAACCCGGCATTCTGGCTCGGCTGCTGGCCGCCACCCAGAAATTTGCCATCTGAATCACTCGTCCGGCACTATCCGGACCATATCCAGAGACAAGAATGAACATTACCCTGAACGGCCAGAGCAAGACTCTGGCAAACTCCGACACGGTTGGCACACTGATTATCGAGCTGGGCTATGAGAACAAGCGCATTGCCGTAGAGCTGAACGGCGACATCGTGCCCAAAAGCCAGCACGCCAGTACCCCTATTCAAGAAGGCGACACCATCGAGATCGTGGTTGCCGTCGGTGGCGGCTGAGACTCACCCTTTAAAATGCACAATTGCTGACATTCGAGTACGGCTTTACGGCTAAAAATAAGGTCATAATGAACCGTCTCGCCTGCCATCACGCAGGTAGCAGCCATAGAACCCTAACTTCAGGAGCAAAGCGATGGGCGTATTCAGTTTTCTTAAAGATGTCGGCGAAAAACTCTTTGGTGCCAACGAAGCCAACGCAGCCACAGCAGACGAACTCCAGAAAGAACTGGCCAAACACCAACTTTCCGCCGACGGTCTGAATCTGGCGGTTGATGGCGACAAAGTCACGGTTAGCGGCCAAGCTGCCTCCACTGAACAAGCCGAAAAAATTGTGCTGGCTCTGGGTAACACCCTGGGGGTGTCTCAAGTCGACAACCAGCTCAGCGTTGCTCAGCCTTCCGCCGAAGCCACCATGTACACCGTACAGAAAGGCGACACACTGTGGAAAATTGCTGAAACCAATTACGGCAAGGCAAACGGTGCAAAATACACCGTTATCTTCGAAGCTAACCAACCCATGCTTAGCCATCCTGACAAAATCTACCCTGGTCAGGTACTACGTATTCCGGCGCTGTAATAGCAACAGCCCAGGACGAAAAAAAGCCCGCATACGCGGGCTTTTTTCTTGGTGGTCCTGTCAGAGCGATTCACGCCCTTGCGGCAAGCTCCAAGCGCTTCTTAGCGAAAGCCCTTGAAGCCTTTACCAGCCAGACCTTTCAAGGCGCCCATACCGCCCAGGCCGCGCATCATTTTGGCCATGCCGCCTTTTTTCATCTGCTTCATCATGCCTTGCATTTGCTCGAACTGATTCAGCAGGCGGTTAACCTCTTGCACAGGCACACCCGAACCCGCCGCAATACGGCGCTTGCGCGAGGCCTTCAACAATTCAGGCTTGGCGCGCTCGGCTGGCGTCATGGAGTTCAAGATGCCTTCGGTACGACGCAATTGCTGCTCGGCTTGGCCGCCTTGCAACTGAGACGCCGCCTGGGAGAACTGCGCGGGCAGTTTTTCCAGCAAGGAGCCCATATCACCCAGCTTTTTAACTTGCTGCAACTGGTCGCGGAAGTCGTTCAAATCGAACTTGTCGCCCGCCTTGATCTTGTCGGTAATCTTTTGCGCATCGGCAATGTCGATATTGCGCTGGGCTTGTTCAACCAGAGAAACAATGTCGCCCATACCCAGCACGCGCTGAGCCATACGCTCGGGGTGGAATGGCTCAAGACCGTCCAGTTTCTCCGACACACCCACAAACTTCAGCGGTTTGCCGGTGACATGGCGCACCGACAAGGCGGCACCACCACGGGCGTCACCGTCCAGCTTGGTCAACACCACACCGGTCAGCGGCAAGGCGTCTGCAAAGGCTTTGGCGACGTTCACCGCGTCCTGACCCTGCATGGCATCGACCACAAACAAAGTCTCGATGGGGTTCAGCAGGTCGTACAGAGCGCGAATCTCGCGCATCATTTCTTCATCAATACCCAGGCGACCGGCCGTGTCGACAATCAGCACATCAAAGTGGTGACGCTTGGCGTGGTCCAGGGCATTGCGGGCAATGTCGGCCGGTTTCTGGCTGGGATCGGAAGGTAGGAATTCGACACCCACTTGGGCGGCAACGGTTTTCAACTGCTCGATAGCGGCGGGACGGTAAACGTCAGCACTGACCACCAGCACTTTTTTCTTGCCCGTTTTACGACCATGCTGAACATGACCGCCTTCACTTAACCACTTGGCCAGCTTACCGGTAGTGGTGGTTTTACCCGCCCCTTGCAAACCCGCCATCAGAATAATGGCCGGTGGCTGCGCCGCCAGGGACAACTCGCTGGCGTCATCGCCCAGGTCTGCCCCCATCAGATTGGTCAGTTCCTGGTGGACAACCCCCACCAGCGCCTGACCAGGATTCAAACTGTCGGCCACTTCAACGCCAAGTGCCTTTTCTTTGACCCGTGCAACAAAATCGCGCACGACAGGCAAGGCCACGTCCGCCTCCAACAGCGCCAGACGCACTTCCCTCAACATCTCCTGAGTATTGGATTCGGTCAGACGAGCCTGTCCGCGCATGGTTTTCACCACACGCGACATACGCTGGGTCAGATTTTCAAACATAGGACTGGGTTCGCTTAAACTAGGTTATCGTGTGGTCTACGAATAAGAATAAAATGGCCACTTGAGGTACGCCCCGTACCGTTTTTCAGGAAATCCGGGACTTATGTCTGCAAGTATTGTATTTCACTTGCTCGCCGCACTGGCGTACATCGTGCTGTCGATCTCGCTATGGCGTCCGTTGACTCGCGGCAGCACCCGAACCGTACTGAACGCCCCTAGCCGGGTGGCTTTGCTCTGCGCCATTATTGTGCACGGAGCGGGCCTATTGCTGACGATTGTACTGCCCCAAGGGCTGCATCTGAGCTGGGCACTGGCCCTGTCGGCGGCAATCTGGCTGGGCATGGTGGTGTTCTGGTTCCAAAGCCTGTATCTGCGTCTGGACGGCCTGTTGCTCATTCTACTGCCTGCGGCCACAATCGTCAGCCTGCTGGCCATGGCCTTTCCCAATGGCCATATCGTCCACCATGCAGGCAATGAATGGCTACGCATCCACTTGCTGATTGCACTGGTCGCCTACGGGCTGAGCACCGTGGCCGCCCTGCACGCCGTCTTGATGACAGCGCTGGACCGCCAGTTGCACCGTCCTATTTTGCATCAGGAACAACGTGGTTTATTCAGCCGGGTGCTGGACACCATGCCGCCCCTGCTGGTGCAGGAAGAACTGCTGTTTCGCCTGATCCGCGTCTCTTTTGTCATTCTGACCTTCACGATCCTGAGCGGTGCCGCCGTCTCCATGGCAATAGACGGTAAATTTTTACCCGCTGACCATAAAACTGTCTTTACCTTGCTATCCTGGGTTACATTTGGTGGCTTACTATGGGGCCGGAAACAGTATGGATGGCGGGGTCGCGTTGCTTTGCGCTGGACCTTGGCCGGTTTTGCCTTCCTGCTGCTGGCCTATACAGGCAGCCACTTTGTACTGGACGTCATCTTGCAACGAGGGAAAATTGGGTAAAGTCTTATTCTGGGTTGTCGCTATCCTGGTGGCCATGATCATTGCCCGCATCGTGTCACAAAACAAGGCCCGCAAACGCAACCCACCCAACCCGACCATGCGCCCGCCACGCAAACCAGGCAAGGCAGAAGAGATGGTTCGTTGCGCGCACTGTGGCATTTTTCTACCTCGCTCCGAAGCCTTGATGAGCAATCATCACACTTGGTGCAGCCTGGAACACGCCAAGCGCGGCCCGCGCAGTTAAGCTCATGGCCCGCATGCACCACGCCTATGACCTGGACCGCCAGGGCTGGCTTAAACCCCATGCCAATGTCCTGCGTGCCTTGTCACCCAATCAGGATGACCGCCCCGAGGGCGACACCCCAACCCTGCTGGTGCTGCACAATATCAGCCTGCCACCGCAAGAATTTGGCGGGCCGTATATCCGGGATTTCTTCCAGAACAAGCTGGATATCAGTGCACACCCCTGGTTCGAGAACATCCGGGACCTGAAGGTTTCAGCCCACTTTCTGATCCAGCGTACCGGCCACATCATCCAGTTTGTCCCTACTACCCGCCGCGCCTGGCACGCAGGTGTGTCGCGTTTTAAAGACCGCGAACGCTGCAACGACTTCTCTATTGGTATCGAGCTGGAAGGCAGCGATTTCGAACCCTTTACTGAAGCGCAGTACCGGGAACTGTCCCGTTTGAGCCGCGCCTTGCGCATGCGCCATAACCTGAACGCAGTACGAGGCCACGAACATATCGCCCCAGGACGCAAGACAGATCCGGGGCCGTTCTTTGACTGGGAACGGGTAAAACGCGAGCACGGCTGGCCCAAAGAAACCTTGCCGGAACAAGAACTGGATCAGGGCCGATAAAGTACGTCGGGGCTGATATCGGCCAAAGTATTACAGCCGGTCAGTGCCATGGCCACTTCCAGCTCCGCCCGCAGAATATGCAATACATGGGCCACGCCAGCGGCTCCGGCAGTCGCCAAACCATAAATATAGGGACGGCCAATCATCACCGCCGTCGCCCCCAAAGCCAGAGCCTTGAGTACATCGGTACCGCGTCGAATACCGCCATCCATCAATACCGGCACCCTCTCCCCCACGA
This sequence comes from Alcaligenes sp., assembly GCF_050255915.1. Classification (NCBI taxonomy): domain Bacteria; kingdom Pseudomonadati; phylum Pseudomonadota; class Betaproteobacteria; order Burkholderiales; family Alcaligenaceae; genus Alcaligenes; species Alcaligenes sp. The sequence goes on along the minus strand of NZ_JBFWIQ010000006.1, from coordinate 243,496 downwards.
CCTGACAAACCTGTGACAGGACGTCCACAGAGGCGGGAGCACCATCCAAAGTGCGCCCACCATGATTGGACACAACCATTCCGGCGACCCCTACATCAAGCGCTCGCTGAGCGTCACGGGGGCGCATGATTCCCTTGACCCAAACAGGCAAAGGACTGTGCTGCACCAGCCAGGCAAGGTCATCCCAGGTGGGGGCACTATTTAATAGGCCACTGCCAAATAAAGGGCTGGTGCCTGCTGCACCTAAAACCGCCTGCTGCCTGGGAGCGCCCCGCAGATTCACGGCGTCCACACCCTCGGGCAAAGCAAACCCCGCACGCTGCTCCTGATTACGCGAGCCATTGACAGCAGCATCCACCGTCAACATCAAAGCGGCATAACCCGCTGCCTTGAGCCGTCCCAATAAATCCGACGTAAATGCGCGATCCGTTTGCCAATACCACTGTGCCCACAACGGGGCATGCGCCTGTGCGGCAATCTCTTCAAAGGAATGACTGGCCTGCATGCTGATTACGCTGGTCGCGCCCATCGCACCCGCGCCCAGCACACTGGCCAATTCACCTTCAGGATGAGCCAAGCACTGATAAGCCACGGGCGCCAGAAGAATCGGGTAGTCCATAGACTGCCCTTGCAGTGTCAAACGGGTGGAAGGCTGATCAAACTCACCTAGAGCAGCAGGCCATAAACCCCAGCGCCCAAAGCTGGCCAGGTTGTCTTGCACAGTAAACTCATCGGCCGCCCCTGCACTGAAATACGCCCAGTCCTGTGCGCGCATACGCACACGGGCATAGGGTTCGTAATCCCTCAGGCAGGCAATCTGGGCCGGAATATTACTGAGCGGGGGCAGCCGTTCTTGGGACATGATCAATCAAGCTCCTGGCGATCAGACATCGCTCCATTCACGCAGCAAATTATGATAAATCCCCGTCAGGCGCGACAGCTCCTGAGCATCTGCGTTCTGCTTGGCCAGTTGCTGAATGCTCTGATCCAGCTCCCACAGCAGTTTGCGTTGATGCGCATGACGCACCATGCTTTGCGTCCAGAAAAACGAGGCATAGCGTGTTCCTTTAGTCACCGGCTGTACACGATGCAAACTGGTCCCCGGATACACCACCATGTGCCCTGCAGGCAGTTTGATGGACTGTGTTCCGTATACATCTTCGATGATCAGTTCCCCGCCCTCGTATTCGTCGGGGTCGCTAAAAAACAAGGTTGTGGAGACATCAGTACGCAGACGCTGTCCCGTGCCAGGAACCGTAAAAATCGCGTTATCGATATGGTTGCCGTACTCCCCGCCGCCCTCGTAACGGTTAAAACGTGGTGGCAACATACGCAGGGGCAAGGCAGCGGCAATAAAGCCGCTGTGCTGACCCAATACATGCATTAAAAACTCCCCCATCTGCCTGGCGACGGCTGTATCAAGAGGCAATTGCAGATTGCGTTTGCTGTGCTGGGCCAGATAACCCGCCGTCGTGCGCCCATCTTCCCACTGTGCCTGCTCCAGGGCCTGGCGACAGTCATGCAACTGTTCAGCATTGAGCACATCGGGGATCGTAATCAGCATGGGGCACCTGCCAAAACAAAAGGAATACAAGGTAAAGCAAGAAACAGACAGGCCGCCCCAAAAGGCGGCCCATCTGAATTTACACGACAAAACGCAACTTACTCGAAGCGGTAAGAGGCATTGAACATGTAAGAGCGGCCTGGGCCAACGTTGGCAAAAAGGCCGACGTGGGAAGCATCATACATGCGCACATTGCTGATGTTGTTGACGTTGAACTGGAAAGATACGTTCTTGTTCAGGTCGTAGCGCGCCATTGCATCGTAGCGCCAGTAGGAAGGCAGCTTCAATTGATTGGCGTCATCCACAAAGCGTTTGCCCACAAACGTGGCACCTGCGCCCAAGGTCAGCTCGGGCATGACTTTGTAGGTCGTCCAGACGTTGAAGCTCTGCTTGGAGATGAACTTCATCTGCTTACCGTCAAAGACATTATTGCCGCTGCGGTATTTCTTGATCTTGGGGTCCAGATAGGTGTAACCCGCCCATACATTCCAGTTCGGGGTAATTGCACCGGCCGCACCCAACTCCAGGCCACGTACACGGTTGCTGCCGCTCAAGGACACATCGCCAGTCAAAGGATCGGTAGAACGAGCATCTTTCTTGTCGGTCTGGAAAATGGCCGCTGTCAAAGACAACTTCTCGTCGGCCACGTCCCACTTTGTCCCCAACTCCCAGCTGTAGCTGCGCTCGGGCTTCAGGTCACGAATAGCGGCGCCACCTGCCGGGCCATCTGCACCACCGGCCTGACCCAGGTTCTCCCCTGTCGGGTTGGAAGAGGTGCCATAGCTCAGGTAGATAGAACCATTGCGCGCTGGCTTATAGACCACACCCAACTGATAGTTCCACATGTCATCTTTGCGGGACTCCTGGGTATTGTCGACCTCAAAACGATCAAATCGCACGCCACCATTGACCGACCATTGCTCATTAAACGCAATGGTGTCAAAGATATACGCCGAGCGTGTCTTGATATCGCCTGCTTTGGTTTTGGAGCCATAGTTCAAGGAATAGCTGTAGCTGCGATTGGGATTCGGATTATAAAAAGAGTCCGTATCCGAGCCAGGCGTGCCCGTGATGCTTCGGTTGTAGATATCCTCCTTGCTGAACTCAAGCCCGGCTACCACATCATGTTTCAAGGTACCCGTTGTAAACGTACCGTATACGTCGGTTTGGTTCAGCAGGGACTCCGAACTGCGCCAGCGCGCCCGATCCGATCTTGTGAACAGCAAGCCCTCCCCCTCACTGGCGCACGCACCACCCGAATTGGCCTTGCAATTGTCAAACGACGGTCTGGTCATCAAGTAATGATTCAAGGTCTTGCCATAGCGCGTCACGTTGCGAACTGTGAAACGCTCATTAAGGTCATGCTCAATCTGTGCCGTGGCGGTATCTGCCGTATATTCACGAAAATCGACCTGATGACGACCGTAGAAATTGTCTCGGTCTGCTTCCAAGGGGGTCACACGATCCGGATTGGCCGCGTTCCGGAAGGGAAAGCCCAGGTCCGGCATATCTTTGTTTTCAAGATGCGAATACGACAAGGTCACACGTGTGGGGGTACCCAAACCAAAAGCAATGGAAGGAGCGATCCCCCAACGGTCGATTGTCACGCCATCACGACCTGCGACGTCACCCCCCATGCGCATCAGGTTCAAGCGGATTGCACCTGTGTCCGAAAAAGCATAATTGCCGTCTGCCGTCAGACGATATTGGTCCGACGTCCCGTAACCTGCTTCCACCTGGAAAAAGTCTTTCAGCTTGGGAGACTTGGTCACCAGATTCAGGCTACCGCCAGTGCCGCCACGGCCTGTATACGCCGAGCTGGGGCCCTTCAAGACTTCAACCGATTCCAGGTTGAAGGTCTCGTGCGAGCCACGGGAGTAATCACGCACACCGTCAATAAAAATATCGGTACTGGCCTCATAACCACGGATAAAAGGACGATCTCCCACGGGAGTGCCGCCTTCGCCCGAACCCAAAGTAATGCCGGGAGTGGTGCGCAACACGTCTTGCAGCGATGTCGCACCACGATCCTTGATCACCTCCTCTGGGATCACGGTGATAGAGCGCGGTGTGTTAAGCAAAGTCTCAGAGAACTTCACCGATTGCGCTTTATGGGCCTGAAAGCCCTCAATGCCATTGGCATCTTCCGAGCCTTGAACTTTGATCGACTGCAACTCGGTCACGCCTGGATTGGCGGTTTGAGCGATCACAGGACTCGTCAGGGCGGCAAACAGGGCAGCAGACAAGACCGTCTCGGCAAAGCGACGAGGCGGCACAGAGGAAACGAACGACATTACCAGCTCCATATGGTAGGTATCACTTTTTCAAGGCTGTGCGATCAAAGCAGGGTTGATCGCGCGCATTAGCGGTGTTTCGATGCCTGATAAGTGCTTTTAATAGGAACCGTAATATTAATCATTCCTATTCTTAAGTCTATCCAAATATTACGATTTCCTTAAATTCAACTCAAAACCAGCGGGTTTTGGCCCGCAGTGTCGTGTGCATGCATCGTATTACGATCAATTCTCATTAAGATAGACAAAAACCAAGAAATCGCTTAACACCCCTTTCCCTTTAACTACGCCCTTTTTCCATCAATGGTCTGTCAACACGCACAAAAAAGGCCTCTATCGTACACATCACGATAGAGGCCTATGTATTGGCAACTGACTCCACCTTCAGGCAGAGCCAGCAAGCTTCAGATTTACAGATTCAACAGCAAGCGATTCACACGTTTCACAAAGCTGGCGGGATCTTGCAAGGCGGCTCCCTCAGCCAGCATGGCTTGTTCCAGCAACAACTGGGCCCACTGTTCAAAGGCTTCATCGTCAGCGGCCTGAACCTTGGCGATCAAAGCATGCTCCGGGTTGATTTCCAGGATTGGCTTAACTTCAGGGGCTTCCTGGCCAGCGGCTTGCAGCATGCGCAGCAAATGCGGGCTCAGTTCGTTGGCATCAACCACCACACAAGCGGGGGAATCGACCAGACGGGCCGTAATACGCACTTCCTTGACCTTCTCGCCCAGCGTGGCTTGCAAACGCTCGACCAGCGGCTTGAAGGTTTCAGCCACTTCGGCTTGGTGTTTCTTTTCTTGCTCGTCTGCCAGCGAATCCAGGTCCAGACCGCCCTTGGCCACGGACACCAGTTGCTTGCCTTCAAATTCGCGCAGATAGGACAGCATCCACTCGTCCACGCGGTCGGACATCAGCAGCACTTCGATGCCTTTCTTGCGGAATACTTCCAGATGCGGGCTGTTCGATGCAGCAGCAAAGGTGTCAGCGGTGACGTAGTAAATCTTGTCCTGACCTTCTTTCATGCGACCGATATAGTCGTTCAGGGACACGGTCTGGGCCGAGCCTTCCTGATGCGTGGACGCAAAGCGCAGCAAGGCTGCAATACGAGCCTGATTGCCCATGTCTTCGCCGGTGCCTTCTTTCAGCACCTGACCAAACTGGCCCCAGAACTCGGCGTATTGCTCGGGCTGGTTCTCGGCCAGATCTTCCAGCAAGGACAGGATGCGCTTGGCGCTGCCTTCACGGATGGCACGGACATCACGGCTTTCTTGCAGAATTTCACGCGAGACGTTCAGCGGCAGGTCAGCCGAATCGATCACGCCACGCACAAAGCGCAAGTAGGCGGGCAACAGTTGGTCGGCGTCATCCATGATGAACACACGCTTGACGTACAGCTTTACGCCACGGCGGGCATCGCGGTCCCACAGATCAAAAGGAGCTTGCTTGGGAACGAACAGGAGCTGGGTGTATTCGCTACGGCCTTCGACCCGGTTATGTGTCCAGGCCAAAGGGTTCTCGTAATCGTGAGCGATGTGCTTGTAGAACTCCTGGTACTGCTCGTCGGTAATTTCCGACTTGGAGCGTGTCCACAAGGCGCTGGCCTGGTTCACGCTTTCCCATTCGTCCTGCGTGACTTGTTGCTGCTTCTCTTCGTCCCACTCTTCCTTGCGCATTTGCACCGGCAAGGAGATGTGGTCGGAGTAGCGACGCAGCACGTTGCGCAAACGCCAGCCGTCCAGGAAATCGTCCTCGCCTTCACGCAGATGCAAGGTGATGGTGGTGCCGCGCTCGGCTTTTTCAGCGGCGGCAATGGTGAACTCGCCTTCGCCGGAGGATTCCCACAGCACCGCTTCCTGATCCTCACCGGCGCGACGTGTCAGCACGGACACCTTGTCAGCCACGATAAAGGAAGAGTAAAAGCCCACGCCAAACTGACCAATAAGCTGAGTATCTTTTTGCTTGTCGCCCGTCAGTTGGGAAAAGAACTCTTTGGTGCCCGAGCGGGCAATAGTGCCCAGGTTGGCAATTGCCTCGTCACGCGACATGCCAATGCCGTTGTCGGAAATGGTGATCGTGCGCTGTTCTTTATCGAACTCCACACGGATACGCATTTCCGGATCGCCTTCCAGCAAAGCTGGATTGTCGATGGCCTCGAAGCGCAGTTTGTCACAGGCATCCGACGCATTGGATACCAGCTCACGCAGGAAAATCTCCTTGTTGCTGTACAAGGAGTGAATCATCAAATGCAATAATTGTTTGACTTCAGCCTGAAAACCTAGGGTTTCGGACGTATTCGCAGTGTCAGTCTGGCTCATGGTGAAAAAGCAAAAAATGGGTTGATTGCCGCGCGCCAAAGCACGCCCTATTGCAAGCAGATAGGGACAGCCTGCGATATTTCAAGAGAGCGATCAGGCAGCAGGACCGGAGGTCAGGGCAATAACCCCGCTGATCATGACGGCACAGCCCAACAAACTCCAGATATTGGCCTTCTCGCGCAGCACGACCATGCCCAACAGCGTGCCTGCCATCATGGACATTTCACGAGCAGGGGCCACCATGGACAAGGGTGCTCCCAGCCTCAAGGCCTGCAAAACCAGAATGTAGGACATGGGCGAGAGCAGGCCCACGGCCGCCGCCAATTTCCAATAAGGTTTAAGTTTGACGAAACCATCGCGCCCACGCTTGGCGATGAAGGGGGCCAACATGCCCAGCCGCAGCACATTGCTGAACCAGTCCAGCAGAAACGGCGAGATCAACAAAACGGTAACGCCATAGGCATCCACCACGGTATAGGCGGCAATCAGAACCCCGGTCTGCATGCCCCAGCGCACCCCCGTCAATGCAGAGGGGCTGAAAAAACGTCGTAGGTGACCTTGTGTGGCAATGAGCAAAATCCCCATCACCACCAGCAAAATACCGAGCACGCCCAAAGGCCGTACCGGTTCGCCCAGCAAGATGAAGGCACCAATAGACGAGAGCATGGGCCCGGTGCCCCGAGCGATGGGATACACCACCGATAGGTCTGCCACCTGATAGCCTTTTTGCAGACTTAGGCTATAGCCCATATGCAGCAAGGCGCTGAGCAGCAAACAAGTAATGGTTTCGCTGGTCCAAGGCATATTGCCTTGAGTGAAAACCACCCACAGCATGATGGGGAAGTAAAACAGGATGGCGAAAAAAGAGTAGGCAAATACGAAATGCGCTCCTGCCATCGCAGCCCGTTTTGAGAGCAGATTCCAACCCGCATGAATGAACGCAGCACACACCACCAACAACAACGCGGTCCAGGACATGAGGGCTTCCAGCAGCAAATAGCAAAAGAAAAACTATACGCGCCCTTCATGGGCGAGGCCAGCCAATCAAGCCGCCCGCAACGTCCTATGACAAATAAGAGACAGTAACGGGCAATTCAACCATCAAGGTATGATGTTCGGCACGTATTTTGATATGGAGCCAATCATGAGTACCTTGCTGTATGTTGATTTTCCTTACCCAGGCCCGTGGGGGTCAGAGATGAGCGACGCCATGCAAGAACTGGCGCAATCAATCAGCCTGGAACCGGGTCTGATTTGGAAAATCTGGACAGAAAACAGAGAGCAGTCCAAAGCCGGTGGCGTGTATCTGTTCAAGGATAAAGCCAGCGCACAGGCTTATCTGGACATGCACAGCAAGCGGCTCAATAGCTTTGGCATCACCGGCATTGATGCACGCTTCTTTGATGTGAACCAGCCACTGACAGACATTAATTCTGGCCCCTTGTCGGCCAAGTAAAACACGGCTTGCAAACGCAGAAAAGGCCCCCACGCTGCGCCTTTGGCTTGCTGCCCCCCAAGGGGGTGCGTTTTGCCTTGGGGCGGCCCGGCGGCAAAACAAGCCCCCACGCTACGCCTTCGGCTTGCTGCCCCCCGAGGGGGGCTTTTTGTCTTGGGGCGGCCCGGCGACAAAAAAAGCCCGCCTGCCAGTACGCGGGCGGGCCATCACACAGCGTGCTTACGCAGTCAGTTCAACAGCCTTGAAATCAACCGGGACTTCCAGCGCGTTATTGATGTAGTTGGTGAACAGGTTCAAGGCGGTCACACCGACCAGTTCCACCACTTCACCTTCAGAAAAACCGGCATCGCGCACGGCTTGCACATCGGCAGCCGACACTTGCCCACGCTGATCCACCAGCTTGAGCACAAACTTCAAGGCCGCTGCGGTACGTGGATCATCGGACTGACCACGCTGGGCCTGGGCCAGCGTCTCCGGACTCAAGCCGGCATTGGCGCCGAGCACGTTGTGGGCGGCCAGGCAGTATTCGCAACGATTGCGATCAGCAATGGCTACGGCCAATTGCTCACCTAATTTCGCACCCAGCTGGCCACCGGCAAAAGCGCCGAAGGAGCCCCACATGCTGCGCAAGGCGGCGGGCGAATTGGACACCATACGGAACATGGCGGGCACGCTGCCACCAAACGCTTTTTGAATTTCCTGCAAAGCGGGCTGGCTGGCAGCGGGAGCTTGGGCAACGTCGGGCAAAGTAAGGCGGGACATGGTGATCTCCTGGTGAGGACGGCCAAGGTGGCCAAAAAGAAGCGAGTAGGCATAGTTTCTCGCCAAGAGCAGGATCATTGGATAAGATTAGTCTCGACAACTTACCTTTTCATCCAGACAAGGATGGTTTCATGAACCTGGATCGCCTCTCCCTTCTGCTGGAACAGTTCCGCGTTCGCGCCCATTTGTTCTACAACGGCTCTTTATGTGGGGTAACCCGCTTCTCGGCCCAGCCAGGGCGTGCCTTCTTGCACATTCTGCGACGCGGCCAGTTAAGCGTGCGCCACGACCCGCGTGATCCGGTGCCGGAAATCATGACGATTGATCGCCCCAGCCTGTTGTTTTATCCTCGCCCGCTGGAGCATGCCTTTTACGATCTACCTGAGGAGGGCTCGGACTTCACTTGCGCCACCCTGGATTTTGACGGGGGAGAGCATCACCCCTTGGCCCGCTCTCTGCCCGATCTGATTATTGTCCCGCTGGAAGAGGCCGCTGGTCTGGAGCAGGCACTGGACCTGCTCTTTGCGGAAACGGAGTCGGTACGCTGCGGCCATCGGCTGTTGGCGGACCGTCTGTTCGAGATTGTCTTGTTGCAATTGCTGCGTTGGCTGTTTGACCATCCTGATCGTTGCGAGATTCCCGTAGGTTTGTTTCGCGGCTTGTCGCACCCGCCTGTGGCGCGAGCTTTGCTGGCCATTCAGGCCGATCCGGGCCGGGACTGGACCGTGCAATCGTTGGCACAGGAAGCCAAGATGTCACGCAGCGCATTTGCCGTGCAGTTCAAGCATTGGGTCGGCGATACGCCAGCCGACTATCTGGCCCAATGGCGCCTGTCGCTTGCCTGTCAGCGGCTGGCCCAGGGCCAGTCTGCCAAACGCATTGCCCTGGATCTAGGCTATGCCAATCCCTCTGCCCTATCCCGTCTGTTTCGGCAGCGCACGGGCCAATCCATGCGGCAATGGCTGGCTGCCCGTCAATCAGCTTGAGCGATGCTGCTCCAGCACCGCCAGAAAATTCACCAAAGCCGGGTTGGTATTGTCCGAGACATAAGCACTCATTAGCTCGGCCGTAATATCGTCTGCGTCCAGCAAAGGCAGATACTCCAAGGTATCGGTACGCAAGCGCGCCAAGGACGCGGGCACAATCGCTGGAGCAATACCCGCTTCGACCATGACCAGCACCGTAGGCACCATGCTTTCCTGCGCAAAGCGCGGCAAGCAGCCCGAGCGCTGCAACATGCGCTGCTGCAGCAGATGAAAATAACGCGACTGCTGGCGTGAGTACGCCACCATTTCATAAGAAAAAGCCTGATGCAAGGTCAGTCCCTGGCTATGTTCCTGGGCACGTGGATCATCACGCCTGAGCACAAACATCATGGGTTCGGACTCCACCAACTGCGGGTTCAAGTCCGGCACAGCAAAGGAAGGCCGGATCATGGCCACATCCACCCGGCGCTCGTACAGGGCAGCGGGCATCTCGCTGGAATTCATCTCGTAGATCTGAATATCTACTTGGGGGAAGTCCTGGCGAAAGCGATACAGATGCTTGGACACGCCGGCATAGGCACTGCTGGGCGTCAGTGCAATACGCAACATGCCGGTTTCGCCTCTATGCACTTGCTGTACCGCCTGCAGCGTCTGCTCCAGCTCGTTGCCGATCAGGCGCAGGCGACGCTGCAACTCCTGTCCGGCCGCCGTCAATTGCACCGTGCGCGTGGTGCGGATAAACAAGGTCGCCCCTATCTGTTCTTCCAGCCTGCGTATGGCCTGACTCAAGGGCGGTTGGGTCATGAACAAACGCTGAGCAGCACGGCCAAAATGCAGCTCTTCGGCCACCACCAAGAACATCTCGCTTAATTTGGAGTCCAGCATATGCCCGCCAATAAGGTTTAAAAATGAATTAATAATGACTATTTTTAATATTAGACAACATAATTAGCGCTTACTACCATCCATCCTGACACTTATCAAAAACAGGGCCATACTGCACGTCACTGCGAATATTGGCCCAACGCAGGAGATGAACATGACTGTATTCAAGCATCGCGCCCCCTTATTGAGTGGCCTGCTCACACTGACGTTGTTGGGTTCCGGTTCGGCCATGGCCGACGCGCCTTACCCGTCGCAAGCCATTACCTTTGTGGTGCCTTACGCTGCAGGTGGCAGCTCGGACACCCGTTCGCGCATGCTGGCTCAAAAAATGAGCGACAGCCTGGGGGTGACGATTGTGGTGGAAAACAAGCCCGGAGCCAGCGGCAATATCGGCACCAGCATGATTGCCCGCGCCAAGCCCAACGGCTACACCATCGGCCTGGGCAACTTTGGCCCCATGTCGGTGAACAAGGCACTGTACGGCAGCAACCTGCCCTTCGATCCTGAACAGGATTTGCAACCCATCGCCCTGATCGAGCGCGGCGCCATGGCGCTGGGTGTGAACAGCAGCTCGCCCTACCAGTCCTTGGCCGATCTGGTGGCTGACGGCAAGCAAAACCCCAACAAACTGGACTACGCCTCGACCGGCGCAGGCGGTGCATCGCACTTGCTAACTGAACAATTCAAGGCCACCTCCGGCTTTGATGCCGTACACGTGCCTTACCGTGGTGGTGCTCCCGCATCGAACGATCTACTGGCCGGTAATATTTCCTTCTATCTGGAGCTGGCCAGCTTGTTCCTGCCCCACATGCAAATCGACAACCCGCGCCTGCGCGTGCTGGGCGTGACCTCGCAAGAGCGTCTGAAAGCCATGCCGGACACCCCCACCTTCAAAGAACAAGGGGTGGACCTGGTGGCCTCGAACTGGTTTGGCGTGATTGCTCCCGCAGGGTTGCCCGCTGATGTGCTGGAAAAACTGAACACTGCTGTCAATGACGCCCTGAAAGATCCAGACTATCGTCAGATTGTGGAGTCCCAAGGTGCGCAAGTCGTAGGTGGCACGCCTGAAGAATTCACCGCTTTTGTGAAAGAAGAAACCAAACGCTGGACTGCACTGATCAAGGATCAGAACATCTCGATCCAGTAGCCCTGCTTCTCCCTTATGACTGCCCCCCCTTCCTCTCTCGCTTTGCAGGACCAGTCCATCCAGGCCTGGTCCTGGTTGGCTGATCCGGCCACCTGTATCAGCACTGCCCCCGACGGCCCCTTGGCCGGCCTGACTTTCGGCGTAAAAGACGTGTTGGATGTCCAAGGCATGCCGACACGTTATGGTGCACATTTCCCCCATGCCTTGCCCGCAGAGCGCGATGCAGCTTGCGTCGCCTTGTTGCGCCAGGCCGGTGCGATTGCCTTGGGCAAAACCGTAACCGCCGAATTTGCTTACGCCGCCCCCGGACCCACCCGTAACCCGCTGAACCTGGACCATACGCCTGGCGGTTCTTCCAGTGGTTCAGCAGCAGCCGTAGCGGCCGGTATGGTGGATTTTGCATTGGGCACCCAAACGGGAGGCTCCATGATGCGCCCCGCTGCGTTTACCGGCATCCTGGGTTTCAAACCCAGCTTTGGTGCGGTGCATCGCAGCGGTCTGTTCTTGTTGTGCGACAGCCTGGACACCATTGGCTACTTCAGCCGGGACTTGTCTGTGCTGCGCCGTGTCGCCTCGGTCTTGCAAGGGTTACCGGATAGTCGAGTCCCCAGCGCGCCACGTATCGGCGTGCTCGATGGCAAAGACCTGGGCCCGATTACCCCCGCTGCGCTGGCCGCCTTGGAACAGGGCTGCCAGCACCTGGAGCAACAAGGCGCCCGACTGGAACGTCTGCCTGCAGATGCGCAACTGAAAGAACTGCTGATCCTGCAAGGACAGATCATGGCGTATGAAATGGCCCGCAGCCTGCTGCCCGTCTGGCAAGCCAGCCCGGATGCCTTGCGGCCCGTTACGGTGCAAGCCATCAAGCAGGGCCTGGATCTGCCCCCGGCGGACTACCACGCCTGGCAAGCGCGCCGCCGTCAACTGCAACAGGAATGGCAGGATCGCTATGGGCATTTTGATGCCTTATTGACCCCGGCTGCTCCTGGGCCTGCGCCCTATGGGCTGGACAGTACCGGTTCTTCAGTTCTGAACCGCCCCTGGTCCTTGCTGGGCTGGCCTACCTTGAGCCTGCCCGCACCGGGACAAGACAGCCCGCTGCCTTTGGGTTTGCAACTGATCGGACAAACTCATCAAGATGGGGCATTGCTAGACCTTGCCTCACTGCTGTGCCCCGTCAAACAGGTCTGAAAAGCAATCGAGCCACTTACTCTGCAACACGCGGAAACAGAGTAAACAGCAACCAGAATCATTAACAAATATTTTAAATAACAACTATTTAGAGGTGTTTTGAGCTTTCTCAACTGGCCCTTGAATACAGGCTCCACAAACGACTAGGCAACGTATTACCCTGAATGAAGTGTTTTCAGTGCGCTGCGTCAGTACGTTCTTCACATCACGACCACGCAGCGCTCAGTTCTTTCAAACAATTCGGAACAGGCCATGCGTCGCCCTCTCTTATTGCTGCTCTCTGCCTTCTTTTTGATCTGGGCTGTTGAAGCCCTGTGGCTTGCCCCTTCGCCGCCTGGCGATACGCTGTGGGTAGTCCGACAAGAAGGCATGCTGCTGACCGGCATTCTGGCCTTGGGCACCATGACGGCCATCATGGTCCTGGCCCTGCGCCCCCGCCGTCTGGAGCCTTGGCTAGGGGGCATGGACAAAGCCTACAGACTGCATAAGTGGCTGGGCATCATCGCCATTTTGTTCAGCCTGGCCCATTGGCTCAGCAAGGAATCCAAAGGTCTGATTTCTGCGGCGATTGGCACGGGCGGCCGGCTGGCCAAAACTCCTGTTCCTGAATGGGTCAGCCTGTTCAAACCTTATGCCAAATCACTGGGCGAATGGACGTTTTACGCGCTGATTCTGATGCTGATCATCACGCTGGCGCGCCGTACGATTTCCTATAAGAAATGGTACAGCCTGCACCGCCTGATGCCCGTGGCCTATCTGATCCTGATCTTTCATGGTGTGGTGCTGACACCCCCTGCCTACTGGAGCGGCATAGGCGGCTGGGCACTGGCCATCACCATGGTGATCGGGACGGTAGCAGCCGGCATCCAACTGCTACGCAACCTGAGTTCGGCCTATCCACACACAGGCACCGTCATCTCCTGTACGTCACAAGGCGATGTGCTGGAGGTGCAATGCCGCATGGACCAGTCCTGGCCTGGGCACCAGGCCGGACAGTTCGCCTTTCTACGCTTGAAGGGGGAATCTGAAGCCCATCCGTTCACCTTGTCCGATGCCGATCAGGACAACCAGATTGTGCGCTTTCATATCAAGCAACTGGGCGACTGGACACGCGAATTGCCCGAGCGTTTGCATATCGGCCAAAACATCGAGCTCGATGGCCCCTATGGCCGCTTTACTCAGCCGGAAGGTGACGACAACGGTATCTATATCTGGGTCGGTGCCGGTGTAGGCGCCACGCCCTTTCTGTCCTGGTTAAGCCAGGAGCACAAAGAAGGTCATGCTCCCTACGCCTATCTGCAATATGCCTGTCAGCATGGCTATGATCCGCTGGCGCAAGCGTTGAGCAAAGCCGCCAAGGAACACCCGGATGTGGATCTTGAAATTTATGCCGATGGCCGTCGTTGGTCACCCAAAGAGGTCATGCAACACTATCACGCCGACAAGCCCATGCATATCTGGTTCTGTGGGCCGGCGGCCATGGGCAGGCAATTGAAGCGCGAACTCAAGCAGACCTTACCGGCGAAATCCTGGACTTTGCACAAAGAACACTTCCAGTTCCGCTAAGTCTTTGCTGATCCAAAAACTGGCCCTGCTTCGATTAAGGAGCAGGGCCAGTTCTGTTGATGACTGTCTACATCCAGGAAACACCGCTCTGAGACCGCTACCGGTTCTGGTTCAGCTTCTCTGAATGCCGCGTAAACACACAGCACCGCTCTACCACGCTATTTATACGGGTGAGGGAGCTTCGCCCCAAGCATGGACACAAAAAGAGTCACCAGATTGTCTTCCAGGGCTGCCCACTGCTCAGCGGTTTCCAGACCCATATTATCGACTGCGCCGTGCATGCCCTGGTAGATCACCCAAGCGGTCAAATCCACATCCGCCACAGACCAGACTCCGGCGTTTTGCCCTTCGCTCAGGATCCGGTGCAGTGGCTCGGTCACCACGTTGCGCTCACCCTGGTAATTGCTGCGTATATGGTCTGAAAACACCAAATCATGCATGTCCAGCGTGTCTCTATACCCCTGTACCGAGGCCCGAATCCAACAGGTCAGACGCTGCACCCAATCATCTTCCGGGGCCTGCTCCAACGCCCCTTGCACCCGGTCATGAAACTGCTGGATGAACTGCTCGCGCAAGGCGGCCAGGATCTCCTGTTTGGAACTGAAATAGTGATAGAACAAGCCCTTGGACATGCCGGCCCGCAACACAATTTCATCGACTGGCGTGGCATCAAACCCCTGTTGCAGAAACAAGGCGGCGGCCGCCTCCAATAAATCTCGGCGACGAACTTCAGAGGGTTGGGTACGAGGTGTTTTAGCGGCGGTCATGGGCGTCAAGGTATCAGAAAAAACCCGACAATGTGCTTGGTCGGAGCTTACCGCGTTATTTTAGCCAGCCTGTTTATTTTTCATTGACTGACAGTCAGTCAATATTCTATAGTCGTCGATAATAATTCTCATTTATCAAATCTTATGACTCGCCGACTTGCTCTAACCATCGCCATTTACCTGGGGACCTTCATGGTTACCCTGGACATCAGCATCGTCAATCTTGCCTTGCCCCGCATGCAGCAAGCCCTGCAAACCGATATGGCCGGGCTGCAGTGGATTGTGGATGCGTATGCGCTGTGTCTGTCCGCCTTCATGCTGTCCGCCGGCCTGCTGGGGGATCGCTACGGACGCAAGAAAAGCTGGCTGCTGGGCGTGCTGGCCTTCACCGTCGGCTCCATGATGTGCGCCTTGGCCGGTTCATTGAGCGCCCTGCTTTGGGGCCGCATCGTGCAAGGCATGGCGGGGGCTTTGCTTATTCCCGGTGCCTTGTCCATCCTGACACACGCCTTTCCGGACACGGCCCAGCGTGCCCGGGTGATTGGCGGCTGGTCCTCCTTCAGCGCACTGGCCCTGGTGCTGGGCCCGATTCTGGGCGGTGTGCTGGTTGATGTGGCCGACTGGCCTGCGATCTTCAGCCTGAACCTGCCACTGGGTCTGCTGACCTTGGGCTTGGGCCTGTGGGGCATTCAGGAATCGGCCAACCCCGAACACGCGGCCTTCGACCCGATCGGCCAGTTGCTAAGCGTTATCTGGCTCGGTTCCCTGACCTACGGCCTGATCAGCGCGGGTGAACAAGGCTGGCACGCCACCGAGACGCTACGCTCCCTGGGCGTGGCCGCGGTCACTTTCGTGACGTTTATCTATGCCCAAACCCGCGTCGCCCGCCCCTTGCTGCCGTTAAGCCTGTTTCGGGACTACCGCTTCAGCACCGCCAATATCGCCTCCTTTGTGCTGGGTTTTGCCGCCTACAGCAATGTGTTTTTCCTGTCTCTGTTCTTCCAGAACGCCTTAGGCTGGAGCGCAACCCAAACCGGCTGGGGGCTGGCCCCGCAGTTCATCAGCATGGCCGTGCTGGCCTCCCGTTTCGGTGCCTTAAGCCAACGCTTTGGCTTGAAGCTGATCCTGACTACGGGTTTTGGCCTGATGGCAGCCGGTTCCTGGTTCATGATGTTGTTGCAACCTAGCACTTCCTACTGGATGGCGGGTGTCGCTTTGGCCGTACTGGGCATAGGCATGGGCTTGTCTGTTCCGGCATGCAGTACCTTGGTCATGAATCTGGTGCCGCGTGAGCGTTCCGGCATGGCATCGGCCACTACCAACGCCATCCGCCAAACCGGCATGACCTTGGGCGTTGCCCTGCTGGCGTCCTTGATGAGCCAGGGCGCCGTCAGCTCTTTGTCCAGCCGCCTTGATCCGGTCAATCCCCTGCTGGAGCAGGCTCAGCACATCATTAGCTCCGGTCAGGTAAATCTGCCTGCCTCGGCCGATCCCGTGTTCTGGATGCACGCCATCCAGCACGCCTGGGCGGACGGCTTCCACCGCGTCATGTTCTGGGCCGGATTGCTGGCCGTCTTCAGTCTGATTCTGCTACTGCGTCTGCGTTTGCCTCGTGTGCAGGCAGCGCCTGCCGCTGCGGTGGAACTGCATTAAGCCCAGCTATGACAGACTGGATTTACAATAACGCATGGACAAATTACGACTGGATAAATGGCTCTGGGCAGCGCGCTTTTACAAGACGCGCAGCCTGGCTTCTGAGGAGATCACCAAAGGACGGGTTTTGCTGAATCAGCAAAGCACCAAGCCTGCCCGCGAAGTCTCCATTGGTGATGTGATTACCCTGCGCAAAGAAACACCGGCCATGGAAGTTCACGTCACCGCATTGAGCGGCGTGCGTGGCCCAGCCCCGGTTGCGCGCCAGTTGTATCAGGAAACGGAAGAAAGCAGCACACGGCGCGCCCAGGCCGCCGAACAACGCCGTCTGGCCCCCGAGCCTGCACTGGATTTTGATGCCGGGCGTCCGACCAAAAAAGATCGTCGTCAGATGCAGTTGCTGCGAGGTAAATAGACCGCTCGCTGCGCATACTTCGCACGACTGAAAAAGCCCTGCCACGCTGTCCTGCTTGGCAGGGCTTTTTTGTGAACCGCTCTTTTGGCGCGTCTATCAACCACGTTTCACAACGATCTGGACAGGAAGTAAAACCAACCACTGTTTGCCTTTTCCCCGCTGATCTTCCGACCTACTCAACAAGCCCCTGTGCTGCTGCTAAACAGCGTACAAAGCGTCTGCTTCCCGTCCTCCAAAAGATTTTCTTATCCTGCAAGCCCTCCCCCGAGAAGCTAGCCACGCACTCCAGAAATTCGTTTTTGATATATCAGATTACGAGTATATATATCAATTAAATCAAGGGTTTACACCATTGATTGCGTTTGCGACAAAAAGCTATAAATCTAAAACAATTACATGCAAACGCATTCAAAAAAGTGTGAGGAGACAGGAAAATGAAGATCACGGCCGTACGCGCCATTCCCTTGAACGTGCCTTTTCAGTTCGATAGCGCGGGCATCAAAAAACCCACGAATCTAGCCATCTGTCATGTCGAAATCGAGACCGATGAAGGCATCACCGGCTATGGACTGAGTGCCATTACCGAGGAGCACCCCGTTGCCAGCACCATCAACGATATTCTGGCCAGCGACCTGATCGGGCAAGACCCCTTGAACACCGAGCGCCTGTGGGACCGCATGTACTGGAACGTGTGCCCTCGGGGCCAGACAGGTTATGCCATGCACGCCATCTCGGCACTGGACATCGCTTTATGGGACATCAAGGGCAAAGCCTTGGGTTTGCCAGTGTGGAAACTGCTGGGCGGTGCTCGTGAAAAAGTCCCCGCCTACGCAACCTTCGGTTTTGCTTTCCTGGGCGAAGAAGAGTTGGTCAAGGTCGCTCAAGGCTGCGTGGATCAAGGCTTTCAGGGTTTGAAAATGGTAGTAGGCCATCATGGTCTGCAACGTCGCGACGAACCGCGTCCCCTGGCCGAGCTGATTCGTCAGGACATGCGCCGCATGAGCCTGGTACGCGAGGCCATTCCCGCCGACATGTCGCTATACATCGACGGTAACTGCAGCCTGGACTATGTGCATGCCAAAGCCATCGCCCGTCATGCCCGCGATCTGGACGTCGGTTTTTTTGAGGAACCCATTACCCAGAACGACACGGGCCGCCTGCGTGAACTGCGCCAAAGCACAGGCATCACCATTGCCGCTGGCCAGAACGAAGGCCAATCCTATCGCTTCCGTGATCTGCTGATGCAGCAAGCCGTGGACATTCTGCAACCCAACGTGCTGATTTCCGGCGGCTTCACCCAGTCCCGCAAGATCTTCGCCCTGGCAGAGAGCTTCAACGCTTCGGTCGCCAATGGCGGGGCTTTCCCCTCCCACAACGGTCACCTGCACTGCGGCCTGTTAAATGGCGGCGATGTGGAATGGCACCTGGCCGCCAGCGCCATGATGGCCGAGATCTACACCGGCCTGCCCCAGCCCGAACAAGGCTGGCTGCGCATGCCTGACGCCCCCGGCCTGGGGCTGACACCACGACAGGATCAAATCGACAAGCTGCGCAGCAACCCCGGCAGCCTGGGCTCTGGCAAAGGCTGAAACCAACAACTACCGAGGAGGTAAAAAAACATGAAACCCTGGTCCCGTGTTGTACTTGCCCTCAGTTTTATCTTTGCTGCCGCGCCCCAAAGCTGGGCAGCGCCCCCCGCCTGGGCCGAGCGCCCGGTGCGGCTGATCGTCCCCTCTGCCGCAGGCGGTTCGGGCGATACCCTGGCTCGTCCCCTGGCCGAAGCCTTGGGCACTGAAATAGATCAAACCGTGGTTGTAGAAAATAAAGGAGGCGTAGGCGGCGTGCTGGGTGCCAGCATGGTGGCCAACTCCAGCCCCGCAGACAATCAGCTTTTGTTTGGTGCCGTGCATCACATGATTGCACCTGCCGTGTTGAAGAACTTCCCCTACGACACCCGTAAAGACCTGAAAGCCGTCACCCTGATTGCCGCCATGCCCAATGTGCTGGTGGTGAACGCCAATTCACCCTATCGCAGCGTAGACGACCTGCTGGCCGCCGCCAAACAAGGGGCTGGCGTGAACTATGGCACCAGCGGCGTGGCCACCATGCTGCATCTGATGGCGGGCAAGCTGGAAAAGAGATCCGGCACCACCATGACCGCCGTGCATTACAAAGGCAGCGGTCCGGCAGTCATGGCGCTGATCAGTGGCGATCAGGTGGACTTTATGTTCGAGACCATGCCATCTGCGGTGGCGCAGATACGCAATGGCCGCTTGCGCGCCTTGGCGGTTTCCAGCCCCGAACGTGCCCCTGCCCTGCCGGATGTGCCGACCCTGAAGGAGCTGGGCATGGATGAAATCAGCGCCCAGACCTGGTACGGAATTTTCATGCAAGGGGACGTGCCGGACACCACCGTACAAAGCGTGGCAGACCGCATTCACCGGGCCTTGAATACCGACAAGATCAAGGAAATCTGGGAGGGGAACGGAGCAACTCTGGTCACCAATAGCCCAGCCGAGTTCACCGTGTATGTGGATCAGCAGTTGAACTATTGGGCCGACTCGGTCAGTGATCTGGGGCTGAGCAACTTCTAACTCTACAAGCGTCAATTCGCTTTAAGGGCTGCCACTGGCGGCCCTTTTTCTTGAGCCTGTCCTGCCCCTGCTGCTTCGCGTTATGCTGTGGCACCATCTACAGCGAACCCTAGCCATGTCCAGCCTGTTCCACCCCTTTGAAGGGCTTGCCGCCCAACTCTTACCCCACAGCAGCACCAGTCACAACGACGGCTCTCACGACCAATCGCACTTGCAACGGGTCTGGAAGAACGTCTGTGCGATTCAGGAAAAAGAAGGTGGGGATCTGCGGATTTTGCTGGCCGCAACGGTGCTGCACGATTGCGTTGCAGTGGAGAAAAGCTCGCCTTTGCGCTCTCGTGCATCCACCCTGTCGGCCGAACAAGCGCAGCATATTCTGGGGGCGATGGGCTGGTCCCAGCAAGACTGTGAAGCCGTCGGTCAAGCGATTCAAAGCCACAGTTTTTCAGCGAACATAGCGCCAGCCAGTCTGGAGGCCCGCATCTTGCAGGACGCAGACCGCCTGGATGCCATTGGTGCTTTAGGAATAGCTCGCTGCTTCTACACAGCGGGACGAATGGGATCCAGCTTGTATGAGCCGGAAGATCCACAAGCAGAACATCGCCCTCTGGATGACAAGCGCTACGCGCTGGATCACTTCCCGGCCAAATTATTCAAATTGGCCGAGGGTTTTCAGACAAAGCGTGGGCAAGCAATCGCGCGTGAACGACATGAACGAATGGAGCGGTTTGTAGAGGAAATGCTGGGGGAGCTGTAAGCCCTAGCTTCTTTCACAACTCCGTATATTTCTTGTTCGTCCCCCGCACCTTATCGGCGGGGTATTTCTGGGCGTTTTTCACCAGCTTGTTGGTGACCGCCTCATTCATATCCACCCCCAGAACGAAGGCCAGACGGCTCAGGTAGATCTGCACGTCAGCCAGCTCATCGCGCACAGCTTGGGCGGTTTTCGGATCGTTACCAACCTCGCGGGACTGGTCTTCTGTCAGCCATTGGAAGATTTCAATCAATTCGCCCACTTCGTTGGTCAGGGCCATGGCCAGATTTTTGGGGCTATGGAATTGGTCCCACTCACGCTCACGCGCAAACTGGGCAACGGCCTCGTTCAGGCCAGTCAAAGTCATCAGGGGGCGTTTTGAGTCTGTCATTCGGTACGTCACTTAAAAAATCTCAATCCAGCGACAGACTCACACAAGGGCCGGGGGATGGCAAGTCTGTTTACGATCTCGCCGCCGCTTTCAGGCTCATCATCAGGCGGTCCAGTGCATTGGCAAACTCGCGCCGGTCAGCCTGGCTAAAGGGGGCCGGGCCTCCGATATCCACGCCGGTGCTGCGCAGTTCTTCCATCATGTCGCGCATGGCCAGCCGCTCGCCGATGCTGTTGGCATCCAGACGTTCCCCTCTGGGGGTCAGGACCAGAGCTTTGCGCTCCAATACCTGTGCGGCCAGGGGAATGTCGGCAGTAATCACCAGGTCTCCGACGCTGGCATGCTGGACGATGTAATCGTCTGCCACGTCAAAGCCCCGTGCCACCTGCACCGCCCGCAGCCAGGGCGACGGCGGGGTACGTAACATCTGGTTGGCCACCAAGATCACGTGGCGGCTCCAACGTTGCCCGGCACGGTAAAGAATTTCTTTGATAACCACCGGACAGGCATCGGCATCGACCCAAATCTGCATGGATTACAGGTCCAGGGCTTGGGCCAGCAGGCGGTCAATCACTTCATGGGTCGATACGCCTTGCTCGGCAGCACGAGCCCGCACGGCATCAATAACAGGTTGAGTCAGCTTCACGGGAAAGGACACCAAACCAGCAGCCTGATCCAGGCGACGCTGTTCGCGCCGATCAGTTGCCGCAGAATCACCTGCAAAGCGTTGTGGCGTACCCGCTTTTTTTACATTGCTCAGCAGTTTGACGGCGCTGAGTTTTTCCATATCGGTGCGTTTCATGGGTTTTCTTTATAAGAATGGGCTGGTTCGCTCAAGGTAAGCGAACAATACGGCAACAAGACCGTTAGCCAGTATGGCTGGCATACTGCGCAGCTTGCGGGAAAATGTCCAGGTTTTTTATGTATACGCCCTGATAATCAAGGTATTAGCTTTTATAAGCAGGCCTGTTTCACCAGGAAAGAGACAAAAAAGCAGCCTCTTTATCGGGTGCCACATCAGTTTTAAGGGCTACTCAATGCTTGCCTGGCCCGTCAGCCTCAGAAACCGACAAGTCCGGCTCCTAATCAATAGCCACCAGTTACCAGAGCCCAGCATGCACAAAAAAACCCGCCGAGGCGGGTTTTTATTGGCCTGATCGTATCAGTCCTGACGTGCAGTCACTTCTACCAGGTGGTAGCCGAACTGAGTCTTGACGGGGCCTTGTACAACGCCAACAGGGGCGCTGAACACAACCTGATCGAACTCGGGCACCATTTGGCCACGGCCAAATGTTCCCAGCTCGCCGCCCATGCGGGCCGATGGGCAGCTGGAATTTTCCTTGGCCACCTGAGCAAAGTCAGAACCACCTTCGATAGCGGTTTTCAATTCGTTCGCTTTCTCTTCGGTGCTGACCAGAATGTGGCGTGCGGAGGCTTGTGCCATGGTGTACTCCTTTTTTAGAAAATCGTTTGAGCTTAACCCAGAACCATGCCGGAAGCGAAGCCCCCGGCCCTGGTTCTACACCTGCTGTTTCAATTTCAGGCTTAGGCAGCTTTCTTGCGCTTGGCCGCAGCAATGCCATGACCCAAAACAACGATCAGCAAGGCACCCGCCACTTCCGCAGCCAACTTGACCGTGGAGCTAGGCTCACCGAAGTACTCGATGTATTTAACATCTGTCACCAGCATGCCACCTGCAATCCAACCCAGCAAAGCGGCACCCAATGTCACAACCATAGGGAAACGGTCGATCAGTTTCAGCACCAAGGTGCTGCCCCAGATAATAATAGGCACACTCACGACCAGACCAAAGACAACCAGACCGATCTGATGATCCGGATCGGCAGTTTGAGCCGCACCCGCAATCGCGATCACATTGTCCAGACTCATTACAAAGTCGGCAATAATGATGGTCTTGATGGCTTTCCACAAGGTGGCACCACCCTCAACATTGCCGTGCCCATCTTCTTCAGGAATCAAGAGCTTGACGCCGATCCAGACCAGCAGCAAGGCACCGACCACTTTCAGATACGGTACGGCCAGCAAAGTCAGGGCAAAGGCAATCAGGACAACACGCAAGCCAATTGCACCGGCTGTGCCCCACAAAATACCTTTCACGCGCTGTTGGGCAGGCAAATTACGGCAAGCCAATGCAATAACCACGGCGTTATCGCCCCCCAGCAATATATCGATCAAAATGATCTGAAATACTGCCGCCCAACTTATCGTCTGCAAAAACTCCATCATAGGTAAGACCGCCTTTTTATATTGTTTGATTGAACGCTGACGACCATCTTGCAGAACTGTACAACGAAAAAATGACGGGCGTTGTACAAAACAAAAATGGCCTGATCCATTAAGGACACAGGCCATCTCTTTGTGGAGGATGCACCTTGCCCGTTAATGGCAAGGTCTTGCTTGCAACCCTGAGATTGCCCGGGCACCGGGAATACGTGAAAAACACAAATTACCGTGATGACGATGCGCCGGAAAGTAAGCTACTCCCCCTGATAGTTCGCAAGTATAACGATCTTGCGTGAAACAACAAAGCTTTTCGCCGGACATAGCGTTTTTTCGAGGCAAGTTCCGGATCGACGTTGCACGCTCGCGTCACGCTCTGGTCGATCTGATGGGTCGCTACGACTTCAGCAAGCAGTTGACAGCCACCTTGAACATCAACAATCTGTTCAAGCGCAAATATCTGAGCGCACTGGATCAGACCTTCTACACCGGCTATTACGACGCACCGCGTAATGCCATGCTGAACCTGCGTTACTCCTTCTAAGCTGCACAGGGCCAAATAGCAACAACGGCTCCCGAGCTCTGGCTTGCCTCCAGGCATCGGGAGTCGTGTTCAACAAGGCCACCCTGTTATTGCACAGCCGGGGTCAAAGGCATTTCAAGGCGCTTAAATCGCCCGTGTACGGAAAGCGCAGCTCTTCATAAGCGAAGGGCTGAAAGTGCACGGTCAGGCCGTCTGCATTGGGTAAGATCACCGCATAGCTGGCCGGCTCAAACGTGGACGTGGCCGCCCCTTCGCGTTCCAGATCCAGCTCGTGCTGGTGATTGGTGCCGCTGACCGTCACAAAATGCAGCCCATTCCACACGCCGCTGGCGCAGCGATGCACATGGCCGGAGAACAAATGCACGGGTGCGGGATGCGCTTTCAACACAGGCAAGAGCTCCGGCGCATTGCTCAAACGCAGCCAATCCATGGACGGGTACTGCAGGGCCGGCAAAGGATGGTGCGAAAACAGCATCACCGGCCCACTATGCGCGGCCAGTTCCTGCTGCAACCACTCCAGACGACGTGTACACAAATAGCCGTTGGTGTAGCCATCTTCCAAAGTATCCAGATAAATCAGACGCCAATCCCCCCTGGTGTCGGCATGCTGCACAAAGCCGGGCAAATCGGTTGCGGCCTGTGGAAACACGCTGTGAAACGCGCTGCGGCTGTCGTGGTTGCCCATCAACAAACGCACAGGTGGAATCAAGTCCTGCAGGCCTTCGCGCAGGCGCTCATAAGCACGTGGGTGACCGGCATGGGTCAGATCACCGGTCAGCACACACAAGTCTGCATCAGCATGATGGCGGTTCACGTGCTGCACACAGCGACGCAAGCGATCCAGAGGGTCCGAGCCAAACAACAGGCCATCGGGCGGGGTAATGTGCAGATCCGAAAACTGGATGATCTTCATCAGAATTCCTTAACGAATGCCGGCGCGTAAAAAGGCCTGCATGAACTGCTTTTGAAACAGCAGAAAGCCCAGCAACAGCGGCAAGATAGTCATTAATGTGGCGGCACTGATCAGAGAGATGCTGACACCACTTTCCGGTGCGCCAAACAGGGATAAACCCACTGTCAATGGCCGGGTGTGGTCAGAGCTGCTGATCACCAAGGGCCATAGAAAATTGTTCCAGTGCGTGGACACCGACACCAGGGCATACGCCAGGTACACAGGCTTGACCAGCGGCACATAAACACGCCAGAGCACACCCAGACGGCTGCACCCTTCCAGACGTGCCGCGTCCTCCAGCTCACGCGGCACTTGTTTGAAAGCCTGACGCAACAAGAACACACCAAAGGCACTGGCCATATAGGGCACACCCATGCCCCAGACCGTGTCCGTCCAGCCCAGCAAGGCCACCATGCGGTAGTTTTCGACAATCAGCACTTCGGGTAGGATGAACAACTGCAAAAGCAGCAGCATGAACAGAAACTGGCTGCCAAAGAAACGAAAGCGGGCAAAGGCGTACGCGGCCAAGGTACACAATACAAATTGACCGACCAGAATGGTCACGACCAGTACCGTGGTGTTGAAGATGTAGCGCAGCCAGGGCGCACGGTCCCAGGCGGCGGCAAAGTTATCCAAAGTCCAACCTGCGCTCCAGTCAAAACTCAAGGCGGCGGACGGGTCACGAAACGCAGCCCAGCACGCGTACAGCAAGGGAGCAATCCACAGCAAGGCCAAAGCGTGCGCCCCCACTGTGTCCAAAGATGGCAAACGCAGCGGGCGGCCAGGAGCAGTCAAAACGGTGTCCATGTTCATCACTGGTAATGCACGCGTCGTTCAGCGTAGCGGAATTGAAAAATAGCGACGGCGCCCAGCCCCAGCAAGAGCACAACCGTCAGAACGGCGGCGCTAGGCGTATCCATATAGGCAAAGGCGGTTTCCCAAATCCAGTACAGCATCAGCTTGGAGGCGTTATTGGGGCCACCTTTGGTCAAGATAAACAGGTGATCAACCAGCTTGACCGAGTTGATCAGCGCATTGATCAAAATGAACAAGGTTGTCGGTGCCAGCAAGGGCAGGAGTACGCGACGGCCATACTGCCAGCGCGTCGCCCCTTCCAGGCGGGCAGCATCACGCAGTTCGGGCGGAATGGTTTGCAAGGCCGCCAGATAGAAGATCATGAAAAAACCGGCCTCTTTCCAGATCGTCACCACCATGACTGCCCCCAAGGCGGTTTGAGGCTGGCCCAACCAATTGGTGGCCCCACCGCCAAACAGCTTGGCAATCTGGTCCAGCAAACCCAGATCCGGCGTGTAGAAAAACAGCCATAGGTTCGCAGCGGCAATCATGGGCAACATGGTGGGCGTGAAATACGCGCAGCGCACCCAGGCCCGCATACTCATGGCCCGGTTGGCCCACAAGGCCATCAACAAGGCCAGTGCCATGGATACCGGGATCACAATGGCGGCGTACCAAAGATTGTTCTTCAAAACCAACCAAAAGGTCGGGTCTGCCAGCATGGCATCGTAGTTATCCATGCCCACAAACTGGGCGGGACGACGAGCCGTACCTTTGCTCAACAGGCTGGACCAGAACGTGTGCAGCGCCGGGATAAAGGCAAACACGCTTAGCAGCACAAACAGCGGCGTCAACAAGAGGTAAGCAAATACCCACTCTTTACGCAGCACACGTAATGGTTCAGCCATTCCTGCACCTGCTTAGTTGAAAGGACGCAGCAGACGGTCTGCGGCAGTCTGGGCTTGATCCAACGCGTCCTTGGGCGTTTTGGCATTGGTCAACACGGCTTGCACGGCATTGGACAGCAGCTCACGAACACGTGCTGTCTCGTAAGTGGCAAACTCGGGCGAGGCCACGGCCAGTTGATCACGGGCGACCAGTGCCTGCGGGAAGGTTTTGGCGTATTCGACCAAGGCCGGCGTTTCGTAAGCGGCGGGGCTCACACCCACATAGCCCGTGGCCATGGACCACTTGGCAGCACGCTCGGGGGCCGTCATCCAGCGCACAAAATCCAGAGCCGCTTTTTTCTGCTCGTCGTTAGCGCCCTTGAACAGGTAGAAGTTGCCACCGCCAGTAGGCGAAGCGGCTTTTTCCTTGGCAGGCAGCATGGCAACGCCAAAGTCGAACTTGGCTTCATTCTTGACGGCTGTCAGGTTGCCCGTGGTGTGCCACATCATGGCCGTCTTGCCCTGAACAAAAGCCTGACGCAGCGTGCCCCATTCGATGGTGCCGGTGGGGCTGACTTTGTGCTTGTAGGCCAGGTCATGGAAGAACTGCAAGGCTTCTACCGACTTGGGGTCATTGAAATAGACCTGGGTGCCTTCTTCATTCATCAACTGACGGCCATTTTGCAAGGCCATGGCCTGGAACATCCAGTAGGGGTAGCCAGTCGAGGGGATCATCAAACCGTGGTGCTGATCGTTGGTCAGCTTCTGGGCGGTTTGCACCAACTCGTCCCAGGTTTTAGGTGCTTGATCGGGATTCAGGCCCGCTGCGCGGAACATATCCTTGTTATAGAACATGACGATGGTAGAGCGCTGGAACGGAATGCCCCAGACCTTGCCTTCCAAGGTGCCATTGGCCATCAAGGCAGGATAAAAGCTTTTCAGCCAATCCTGGCTGGAGGCGTCCTGGGCCACATCGCTAAAGGCTTCAACCAGACCTTGTTCCACCAGATCATGGGTGTCCAGTGCGCCCAATACAGACAACTGCACCGGCTCGCCTGCGCGCAGGGCCGACAAGGCGCGCACACGGGTTTCATCGTAGTTGCCGGAGTACACGGCCTTGACCGTGACTTCCGGATTTTGGGCCTGGTAGTCCTTGATCATGCCATCGACCACATCGGTCAATGGACCACCCACGGCAATGGGGTAATACATGGTCAATTCCACTGCGCTATGGGCAGTAGCGCCCAGGCTCATCAACAAGGCGCTGGAGGTAGCAAGCAAACAATTCTTCAACATGGGTAGACTCGCAGTACGTTTAGGGAAGAACAGCAACAGGAACAGCAGTCAGAGCATCCGCAGACGGTGTCGGCAGGCGAGCCCCGCTGTCCTGGTTAAAGTAAAAAGCGTGAACGGGATTCCAGCTCAAACCACAGCGAGCGCCCGCCTGGACGCTGCGGCTGTGCGGCGCGCGCACGATCAGGGTATGGCCGTCATCAAGCTGCACATACACATAGGCATCAGCCCCCTGAAACTCCTGATGCACTACGGTGGCGGCCACATGCTGTTCGCCCGCTTCGTGCAAATTCAGGTTTTCGGGGCGCACGCCCACCAGCACACGATGTGGCTGGTCGTACTGACGACGCGACGGCCACAGTTCCACGGGAACGTGGTCGCTGTGAATCATCATCATGGGCGGGCTGCCAATAAAACCGGCGGTAAAGACACTATTGGGCTGGCCGTACAAATCCTGGGCACTGCCCTGCTGCTCGATATTTCCAGCATTGAGCAACACCACGTGATCGGCCATGCCCATGGCTTCGGTCTGGTCATGAGTAACGTAGACCACGGTCAGACCCAGGCGCTGCTGCAAGGAGCGAATTTCATGGCGTACGGTATGGCGCAGCTTGGCATCCAGGTTCGAGAGTGGTTCGTCCATCAAACAGATGCGATGACCCGACACGATGCTGCGTGCCAGCGCCACACGTTGCCGCTGTCCGCCCGAGAGCTGACCCGGCTTGCGCTCTTCCAGCCCCTCCAGATTGGTCAAGGCCAAGGCTTCGCGCAGACGCTCTTTTTGTTGTTGACGATCGGCACGCCGTACTTGCAGACCGAACAGGATGTTGTCGGCCACATTCAGATGCGGGAACAAGGCGTAGGACTGGAACACCATGCTCAGGCCACGCTTGGCAGGCTCCATATAGGTGGCATCCTGACCATTGATCAAGAGACGACCCTGATCGGGTGTTTCCAACCCAGCAATGATGCGCAGCAAAGTGGATTTTCCGCAGCCCGACGGCCCCAGCAAGGCCGTGAACTTGCCTTCCTGAATGGACAGATCCATCTGCTTGAGCACGGCCTGCTCACCCCAGGCTTTGCCTATGCCTTGCAACTCGATAGCGGCGCGACTCATGCCTGCACCTCATCGGCAATCACCACCTGAACGCGCGCCGGAATCTGCTCGCGGTAAGGCTCGGGAATAGGCTGGTCACTGACCAGAATATCGACATCATCCAAAGAGCCGCTACGCACAGGCGCACGACGGCCAAACTTGGTGTGATCCAGCACCAGGATCCGCACCCGGCAATTACCGCGCAGGGCTTTGTGGCAATCGGACTCGGCCATATCAAAGTCCAGCAAGGCACCGTCCGAATCAAAGCCCCCTACCCCGGACACGCCAAAGTCGGCCTTGAAGCTGTTGAACAGGCGCTCGGCACCGGGGCCCAGAATTTCAGGATTGGGTTGACGCAGCTCACCGCCTGTCAGCACCACGCGGTGGCTCATATTGTGAGACAGGGCCAGGGCCGCGCTGATGTTATTGGTGACCACGGTTAAGTCACGATGATCGGCCAGCGCCAAGGCAACTTGTTCAGGAGTGGTGCCAAAACCCAGCAGCAGACTGGCACCGGGAGGAATCAGTTGGGCAACCGCTCGCCCGATACGGGCCTTGGCTTGCAAATGGGTAATGCGTCGCGTCTGAAAAGGCGCATTGCGCTCGACCACGTTCAGCTCGGCACCACCATGACGGCGGCGCACCAGATCGGCTTCATACAAGTGGTTCAGGTCGCGCCGTATGGTCTGGGGCGTCACCCCGAAATGTGCGGCCAAGCCATCGACTGACACGGCCCCTTGGGCGGCCAGCAAATCCACAATAATGCTTTGCCTGACAGATAGGTTCATAACACGGCATCTAGGTTTCGTTTGAATACCCGGCAGTGTAAGAACGCGACGTTACGACTCGGTGACGCTCAGATGAAAGTTTTATGACGCCAAAATGTTCATATGAACATTTTGGCGTCTGAACCGGGCAGCCTGGCTGCCCGGATGTCTTGCCTGCAAACGGCCTTACTCCATACCCTGCAGCAAGGCGCCCATTAACAACTCCGGACCATGACCATGATCCGTCGAGCCCGCCTCATGAGCCTGATGCTGCCACTCATTCAAAAAGCGGGAAATCATCTCTCCAGTCTGTAACTGGCTAAGCCGTTCGCCCTCTGAGGCTGCGCCCTGCTCATAGATCAGTTTGCCTCGCTTGATCGTCTGAATGACCTCCAGGGTCGACAACTGCTCGGGATCAACCGCTGTCGGATCCTGAGACAGAACCACAAAGTCCGCCAACTTACCCGGCTCAATCGAGCCTTTCTCCTTTTCCTCAAAATGCTGGTACGCCGGCCAGATCGTCATGGCTTTCAGTGCCGTTGGCACATCCACCCGCTGATCCGGGCCCAGGATGTCTCCGGATCGGGAACGACGCGTGACCGTGGCTGACAACACACGCATCGAATTCGGAAAGGCCACCGGGGCATCATGATGCGAAGAGAACATCAGGCCGTGCTCGCGCACCCAGCCAGTGGGAGAAATATTATCGGCATTGACCGGCCCCACCGTGCGGTCACGGTGCCAGTCCCCCCAGTAAAAGGTGTGCATGGGAAACAAGGACGGAAACACATCCAGCTCGGCAATGGTCGCCACCTGATCCCGACGCAAGAACTGCCCATGAATCAGTACTGCACGACGATCCTGCGGGCCGTATTTCTCGCGTGCGGTTTTAATTGCCGCCAGCAGCAGATCTGATGCTCCCTCGCCATTGGAGTGCGTCAGAATCTGTATTCCATTCTTAAACGCCCAATCCACCGATTCAAACACCTGATCAGGCGTTGCGGCCACGTAGCCCCGATAATCGGCACGGTAACCGGCAGGCGGGTTGTAGTAAGGACGATCACGATAGGCGGTAAAGCCTTGTGGCGAGCCATCAATGGTCAACTTGGCACCGGCCACCCGAAATCCGTCGGTGTACTCCCGCGATGCGTTGCGTAGAATAAAATCCCGATCCTGCAAGATATCCACATACGTGGCGACATCAATATCAATCTTGCCGGCCTTGGCTGCCGCTTGCATCAAAGGAACGATGCTGGAGGTTGCCCGCCCTTCCTGCCCGGTTGTATACCCATAGCGTTTGAGCAGATCGGTTCCGGCCACAAACAAAGCCTGAGCCTGCTCTGGCGTGAGCTTGCCCATCTGACTGGCCACCCCGGAGAAAAACGCCATTTCCTCCAGCACCCCATTCGGTTGCTGACTGCCCTCTTCCCGACGGATCACGCCACCCTCCGGATTAGGGGTCTGGGCCGTAATACCCGCCATTTCAAGTGCCTTGCTGTTCAACACCCCAATATGACTGGACTGGTGAATGATGACGATGGGCAATGACTCAGAGACCGCATCCAGATCATGACGGGTGGGATGCCGCTGCTCCGCCAATTGGGCATCGTCGTAGCCAAAACCCAGAATCAGCCCGACTTGCCGGGTCTGGCTTTGTTCATCAAGCCACTGCTTCAGCGTTTCCTGCAAACTCTTGATGTCTTTCACTTGGCCGTCGGGGGCCGCCAACAAATTGGCTGACATAGCTTGCACGCCAATCATGAACGCATGCCCATGCGCATCGACAAAACCCGGCAGCAATGCCTTGCCTTGCAAGTCAATCGTATCCGTCCCGGTGCCTTTGTAAGCCTGCATCGCCTGCAGTGTGCCTACATCCAGAATACGGCCATCTTTGATCGCCACCGCCTCTGCGGTCGGCTGATGATCGTTCATCGTCAGCACCGGCCCCCCCATCCAGATTTGATCAGCGACTTGCGCCGACCAGACCGGTGCACTCAGCAAGACGCTCCCGGCTAGGACATGTACTTTCAATCTGCGTTTGAACGACATGCGCTCCCCTTTTTTGCTTAGCAAAAGTTGTCGATTCTTTTAATTTGCCACAAAAAGCTACATACCGTCCTGCTTTATCTTCACGCAGCGACACATTCGATAGGCATCGAACACCCGCAATAAACCATCTGTTGCCATGACCCATTGCCTGAACAAGGTCACCCTAGAAAGCCTTCTCGCCCTCCCTCAAAGCGCAATACGGCCATGCCTTCACAACCGAACCATGAACGTATCAAACTCACGTAAAAAGGCCTGAGCGCGGTGCAATACCGGACTCAGGCCTTCGGACCTTGATGTTCAAACGGCCCAAGCTCTTGAGATCAGTTCAACAGCAAGGGTTTATAAAGCCAGTACAACCATTAAGAAGTTCGGATCCGTGTCCGCACCAGGTAAGCCCCGATCAGGATCAGCAAAAACGGCACTCCAAACAACAGGGTGTAATGGAAGATATCGATGAACCAGGTCGTCACCAAAATCGCCACAATGCCGATCAGACCCAACAAGGTGCCAATCGGATAGGCGGGCATACGAAAGCGTAGTTGCACACCATCCTGAGCCACACGACGGCGAAAGAACAGATGGGTCAGGAAAATCATGCCCCAGGTGAACAAGGCGCCAAACATGGACAAGGCAATCATCACCGGAAAGGCAGTTTCCGGATTGTAGGCATACACCACTGCAGCCACAGCCACACCACTGGCCGACAAGGCCAGCGCATTCAAAGGCACACCATTGCGAGCCACTTTACCCAGCGCCGCAGGCGCATCACCGGCACGCGACAGGCTGAACATCATGCGGGTCGAAATGTAGAGCATGCTGTTCATGGCCGACAAGGCCGCAATGATCACGATGAAGTTCAAGATGCTGTCGGCATAAGGGATGCCCACGGACTGCATCACCGTAATGAAAGGACTGGTGGTGCCCTCTGCAACCAGCACCTGCCAAGGCACCAGCATCACGATCAGAGACAAGGACAGCAGGTAGAAAATGATCAGGCGCCAGATCGTGGCCTTGAAGGCCTGGCGCACGGCTTGCTCGGGGTTTTCGGCCTCACCCGCCGCCACGGCAATCATCTCGATACTCAGATAACTGAAGATAGAAATAATCACACCCACCCACACCCCATACCAGCCATTGGGCATGAAACCACCCTGGCCGAACAGGTTTTCCTGCACCTGCGCGGGCTTGTAATAACCCGTCAACATACCGATGGCCAGCACGATGAACGCAATAATCGCAAACACCTTGATCAGGGCAAACCAATACTCCACCGAGCCAAACGCCTTGACGCTGTAAGCATTGACCGCAATCAGCACAGCCGAGAAAAAGACGATCCAGATCCAGGGCGAGACGTCCGGGAACCAGAACTTCATATAGTCCGCCACCGCCGTTACCTCGGTGCCCACCGCCAGAACAATGCAGGCCCAATAGCTATAGCGCACCAGAAACCCGGCCAGCGGATGAATGTAGAACTCCGCATAGGCCCCAAAGGAACCCGATGTGGGATGTTCCACGGTCATCTCGGCCAGGCAACCCATCAGGACCAGCGCGATAAAGCCGCCAATCACATAGCTCAACACCACACCGGGACCGGCAAAACCAATAGCAAATTTGCTGCCCAGGAACAAGCCGGTACCAATAGCGCCCCCGATCGCAATCATGCTCATTTGACGGGCGCTCAGTTTTTTATGCAGCCCGGCTTCGCGCGATTGAATTTGCTCAAATCGACTCATGTCTCCTCCTTATGATTATTTTTCTGTCGTCGTCATCAAGTCACCTTGGAGCGTGTTTTGTAAGCCGGCTTGTCCCATT
Source organism: Alcaligenes sp. (assembly GCF_050255915.1). Lineage (NCBI taxonomy): Bacteria > Pseudomonadati > Pseudomonadota > Betaproteobacteria > Burkholderiales > Alcaligenaceae > Alcaligenes > Alcaligenes sp. The sequence goes on along the minus strand of NZ_JBFWIQ010000006.1, from coordinate 210,320 downwards.
CCTTATTCGCAAACACGGCCTTGATGTGTTGCACGGCCTGCCAGATATCCACAAACGACAAATACAAAGGCGTGATTCCAAAGCGCATGACTTCGGGCTCGCGGTAGTCCCCAATCACGCCACGGGCGATCAGGGCCTGGATGGCGGCATAGCCTTGCTCGTGCGCAAAGCTGACATGGCTGCCACGGTAGTGATGATCGCGTGGGGTCACCAGACGCAGGCCAAACTCGGCACATTCCTGCTCCACCAGAGCGATGAACAAGTCTGTCAGGGCCAGGGATTTACGGCGCACGGCTTGTAAATCGGTTTGCAGGAACACATCCACACCACAAGCGACCAGGCTCAAGGACACAATGGGCTGAGTCCCGCACAAAAAGCGCTCGATACCATTGGCCGCTTCGTACGAAGGGCTCATCGCAAAGGGGTGCTTATGCCCCCACCAGCCAGACAGAGGCTGGCTGATCTGGCTCATCAGCTCAGGGTTCACCCACAGCAGGGCCGGTGCGCCCGGACCGGCATTCAGGTACTTGTAGGTGCAGCCAATGGCAAAGTCCGAACCGCTGTCTTTAAGCTCGATCGGCAAGGCGCCCGCAGAGTGGCACAAGTCCCAGATCACCAGCCCCTGGTGCTCGTGCACCAGCCGGTTGGTCGCCTGCATATCGTGCAGGTAACCCGTACGGTAGTTCACGTGGGACAGCACGACCACGGCTGTTTCAGCATTGACCGCGGCTTGCAGCTCTGCCGGCTCATCAATCAGCTCCAGCCTATAGTCTTTGCCGAAGAAGGCGTTAAACCCTTCAATGATGTACAGATCGGTAGGGAAAGAGTCGCGCTCGGCCAGAATCACTTTCTTTTCCGGATGGCGTTCTTTTTGCAAATTGACGGCGGCAGCCAGCACCTTGAACAGGTTCACGGAGGTGCTGTCGCTCACGATGGTTTCGCCTTGACCGGCACCAATCAGGGGCGACATCTGATCGCCCAGACGCACCGGCAAGGTCCACCAGCCTGCCTTGTTCCAGCTATTGATCAGGTCGGTGCGCCATTCCTGGCCAATCACTTCCTGGGCGCGCTCCATGGCATGCCGGGGCATGGCCCCCAGGGAATTTCCGTCCAAATAAATCGTATTGGGCGGCAGGTCAAATTTGGCCTTAAAGGCAGCCAGCTCATCGGCTTGATCCCACTGCTCACATTGCGGCAAAGTAATCATGTTCATGCTCCTCGATTCTGCTTTTTACGTCATTTAGTCTAGCATCGAGGCCCTGGCGAATTATTCCAAATCAATCAGGATTATGCTTAAATCTGGAAGAAAATTCGATTCTAAAAACACATAAACATAGATAATTCTAAAACATGAGACTAGACGAGACAGACTTGAAAATCCTGCGCCTTTTGCAGGGCAACGGCAGGCTTAGCAACCAGGAGCTGGCTGACCTGATCGCCCTTTCTCCGTCCTCCTGCCACCGGCGGGTAAAGATTCTGGAGCAAGAGGGCTTGATCGAGAGCTACAGCGCCAATCTCAGTGCGAGCAAGCTGGGTTTTGCCATTGAGGCCTTTGTGGAAGTCAATATTGCGCAGCTCAACGAGAGCGAACATCAGTACCTGAGCAAGGCATTAGCCAACATGGATGAAGTGCTGCATGCCTACATCGTGACCGGGCAGGCGAACTACATGCTGCACATCCGCACGCGCAACTTCGAGACCTTCTCTAATTTTGTGGTCCACAAGCTCAACACGCTGCGCGGCGTCACCAAAATCCATTCACAGATTGTGCTGTCTTGCATCAAGGCCAAAGGGCAGCATTTGCCTGTGTAAACCGCAGTACCGACAAGGTCTGGGTTGGCACCAGCACCGGATTTCAGATGTAGTTCAATTTGAAGCGTCGTTTGAAATGCTCGCTGCGCCACCAGCCCTTGCCACTTTGCACCGGCTTGCCATCGGTATCGAACAAGTCGATACGCTGCACGATCACGGCCTGGTTTTCCTTGATCCACAACTGCTTGGCCATCTCCGCCGACGCATTGGCCATACTGATCTCCTCTTGGGCATGCTGGATGGGCACAGCCAGCACGCAGGTCAACATCTCCACCATGGTGCGTGTTTCCAGTTCCTGCACCGGGATGCGTTCGCCGATCGAGCGCAGCAAGTAGTTTTCCGCCCAATACAGAGGAACAGCCGACTTGTAGCGCACCGCCTGCAGCTTGTAGACCGGTTCATCGGACGCAAAGAACTCGGCAATCTCGGCAGGGGGGGCCACCAAGGACCAGTTGGCAATACGGGTGGTAGTGTCTTTGCCCAGTTGCACCAGATCATTGATGGAGCCTAACTCCCAGGAGCCCGTCTGTTTGCGCTCCAGCACAAAAGTGCCACGGCTGGCAAAGCGTTCAATCAAACCGTTGCGCGTCAGTATCGCCAGACCTTGGCGAACCGTAATTCGGCTGACGCCAAACATTTCGCCCAACTCCGCTTCGGTCGGCAAACGGTCCCCCGGTTTCAGACGACCGTTCTGGATATAACGGGTCAGCTTGTCGGCAAGCTGTTCATAAAGTGGCTTTGTACTCACTGTCTGATCTCGTTCTTATAGATGGCAAGGCGCTGCTGCTTGGCATCCCGATGCACTGCGTTCAGCAAGCATCAGGCCCGTTGCTTGGCGGCCCGCAAGCAACATCGTTTACGCCCGCTCCAAGAGCCCCTTGATCAAGAACATTTCAGCCTCATGCACACAAGAGATTTGCTCCCACGCGGCATCGCTCTGCGTCGCCAGCCTCCAGGTCAACAGGCTCACCACACATTTGTCCGCGCCCAGTTTAAGGACCTCTCCCGGAATCACACGCGACATGTTCCGAAACTGCATGCTTTCCTTGCTGGTGCCGACGTCGTAATCAACCTGGAAACGCTCGGTATCTACATTCAGACGCACATACGTGTCCTGACCGTTAAAGACCGATGTGCCCTTGAACAGGCCCGGCTCCACCTCAGTGCGATTGGCACTGCCCCAGGCCCACTGACCTTGCTGGATGCCATCGGACATGATGGCAAACGCGATTGGCGCGGACCGCTCAACCAGGATGCTGCTGGAATGACAATGTGGATCTTTCATTTACTGTCTCCTGTGGTGTTTGACTATTGTTATGACAATAGAGACATTGTCATGCCAATACTGACGTGAAGCCAGACGGGAAAACACGTAGGTACTCACTCACTCGTCCTGGGTAGCCCAAAAAACCACTCACTTTCCCGAAGGACAATCAGCGGTTGTAGAAGCAGGCGACACCTCAGGTCGGCAGAAGAACACCATCTGGCGCCCCAATTAATTGGGCGACACCCATTTCTGGGTAACGGCATGCAGCCCCCATGCAAGCGCAGGACAGGATATTGCTCTGCGATCAAGCCCAGCAAAGGCATTAACTCGGCAGGTTTCCCTGACTTATTTCCATTAATTGGTCAGACCATTCAATAAAGAAAAAACCAATTAGTCTTAAATTATTAGGGTAAACACTGAGATTCAAGCCAATAAACCCGTGGATACAATGCGCTCTACCCTTGACGATCTCAAGAAATGGTCAGACCAATTCGCTGACCTTCAGGTTCGCTTGCGTTACAAGCGCCTCCCCTTTGCTCCTGCGGAGATAGAACAAACATGCAACAAGCGTGGCTGCAGCAATACGATCCCACCGGCAATATCTGGCTGTCGGCACTGATCGCCCTTATTCCAATCATCTTTTTTTTCCTGGCCCTGACCAAGTTGCGCATGAAGGGCTATCTGGCGGGCACGATTACGGTGCTGCTGGCTCTGGGCGTTGCCCTGTTCTTCTACCGCATGCCGGTTTCTGCGGCGCTGGCCTCGGTGGTCTATGGCTTTTTCTATGGTCTGTGGCCCATTGCCTGGATCATTGTGGCCGCCGTTTTCCTGTACAAAATCTCGGTCAAGACTGGCCAATTCGACGTGATTCGTGCCTCCATCCTGTCCGTCACACCTGACCAGCGTCTACAGCTGATTCTGGTCGGTTTTTGCTTTGGCGCGTTCCTGGAAGGGGCGGCCGGTTTTGGTGCACCCGTTGCCATCACCGCGGCCTTGCTGGCAGGTTTGGGTTTCCGCCCCTTGTACGCTGCCGGTCTGTGCCTGATTGCGAACACCGCTCCGGTTGCTTTCGGTGCCATGGGTATTCCTATCATTGTGGCCGGTCAGGTATCGGGTATTGATCCCTTTGAAATCGGCCAGATGGCCGGTCGCCAGCTACCTTTCATGACTATCATCGTGCTGTTCTGGCTGATGGCCATCATGGACGGCTGGCGCGGCATCAAGGAAACCTGGCCTGCGGTGCTGGTCGGTGGTGGCTCCTTTGCGATTGTGCAGTTCCTGACGGCCAACTACATTGGCCCCGAACTGCCGGACATTACCTCGGCCCTGGTTTCCCTGGTCGTGCTGACCTTGTTCCTGAAAGTGTGGCAACCCAAACGCATCTTCCGTTTTGAGACGCAAGAAGGCACGGCCCCCCAGAACAAGACTGCCGAACAGGCCCCTGCAGCACTGACCACAGGCCGCATCCTCAAAGCCTGGTCGCCCTTCATCATCCTAACTGCCATGGTCACGATCTGGAGTGTGCAGCCCTTCAAAGTGCTGTTTGCCGCCAACGGCCCGCTGGCTTCGACCATCGTGAACATTCCCGTGCCCTTCCTGCACAATCTGGTCGAAAAAGCACCACCCGTGGTCGCCTCGGCCACACCCTATGGCGCGGTCTACGCCTTTAACTGGTTGTCTGCGACCGGCACGGCCATTTTGCTTGCCGCCTTGCTCACGATTATCTTCTTGCGCATGAAGCCCGCAAAAGCGGTCGAGACCTTGGGTGAAACCTTCAAGGAGCTGGCTGTACCTATCTATTCGATCGGTATGGTGCTGGCCTTCGCCTTTATCGCCAACTACTCGGGCCTGTCTGCCACCCTGGCACTGGCCCTGGCCCACACGGGCAAAGCCTTCACCTTCTTCTCGCCGTTTCTGGGCTGGATCGGTGTATTCCTGACCGGTTCCGACACGTCTGCCAACGCCTTGTTTGGTGCCTTGCAGGCAACCACGGCGCAGCAGTTGGGCCTACCTGAAGTGCTGATGGTGGCCGCCAATACCACTGGGGGCGTCACCGGCAAGATGATTTCGCCCCAATCCATTGCCATTGCCTGCGCCGCCGTGGGACTGGCTGGTAAAGAATCCGATCTGTTCCGTTTTACCGTCAAGCACAGCCTGGTCTTTGCTGTCCTTGTCGGCCTGCTGACGACCTTGCAAGCCTATGTGTTACCTTGGATGATCCCCTAAGGGCCCGCCCTCATCCTTTATCAGCAAGGTGCACAGACTCGCGCCTTGCTGATTTATCTTTTCGCTACTTTCAAGAACTATGCGCCTCTCTGATCACGTCGCCCAACAACTACTGGCGCTGATTCAATCCAGCGATTTCAAGGCAGGGCAACGTCTGCCCGCCGAGCGTACGCTGGCAGCTCAATTGAACGTGTCGCGTGCTTCGCTGCGCGAGGCCATTCAGCAACTGAACACCCAAGGCATTTTGCGCAGTCAGGTTGGCTCGGGCACCTACCTGACTTCCCAAACGTCTCAATGGACGCAGCGTTCTGTAGACCCGCTGGCCGCCTTGATGCTGTCCGATCCCCAGTACCGCTACGATGTGCTGGAAGCGCGCATTGCTCTGGAAAGCAGCACCACCTGGCACGCCGCCCTGCGCGCCTCCCCCGACGACAAAGACAAGATCCTGCAGTGCTTCGAGCAAATGATTCGCTACCAGCAAAGTGGCGACACCGAGCAATCTGCCCGGGCCGATGCCCAGTTTCACCTGGCCGTTGCCGAAGCCTCCCACAACCTGGTGCTGGTTCAGGTCATGCGAGGACTGTTCGACCTGGTGCTCAGCAGTGTGACCCAGAACCGGGACATCATCATGTTTGTGCACGACTCGCCCGAAACCATCACACATCTGACCGCGCAGCACGAGGCCCTGGTCAAAGCCATTATTGATGGCGATGCGGCCCGTGCTCGCCACGTTGTCAATGAACACCTTGGTTACGTACGCAACACCCTTATTCAGGCCGACGAAGATCTTGCTCGCCGCGAACGAGCCGCGCGCTTGCAGACACTGCCCTCGACCTTAACGGACTCCGCCCTGCCATGATTATTTCCTCCTCGACCGACTACCGGCGTGCCGCCCAAAAACGACTGCCTCCTTTCCTGTTCCACTACATTGACGGCGGTGCCTACGCCGAGCACACCCTGCGCCGCAATGTGGATGATCTGGCCAATGTCGCCCTGCGCCAGCGTGTGCTGAAAGACATGAGCCAGTTGGATACCAGCATTGAACTGTTTGGTGAAAAGCTGTCCATGCCGGTGGCCCTGTCCCCGGTGGGTCTGACCGGCATGTATGCGCGTCGAGGCGAAGTACAAGCGGCCCAGGCGGCCGATGCACACGGCATTCCCTTTACCATGTCCAGCGTGTCGGTCTGCCCGATCGAGGAGGTGGCCCCACGACTGACACGGCCCATGTGGTTTCAGTTGTATGTGCTCAAAGACCGTGGCTTCATGCGCAATGCGCTGGAACGGGCGCAAGCCGCTGGCTGCAGCACTCTGGTCTTTACCGTGGACATGCCCGTACCCGGCGCACGTTACCGTGATGCCCATTCAGGCATGAGCGGCCCGAACGCCGCCCTGCGCCGCTACGCACAGGCCGTCATGCACCCGCGCTGGGCCTGGGATGTGGGTCTACTGGGCCGTCCGCATGATCTGGGCAATATCTCGCGCTACTTGGGCAAGCCGACGGGCCTGGCCGACTATATGGGCTATCTGGGTGCGAACTTCGACCCTTCCATTTCCTGGAAAGACCTGGAATGGATACGCGAATTCTGGAAAGGTCCCATGGTCATCAAAGGCATTCTGGACCCCGATGACGCGCGCGATGCAGTACGTTTTGGTGCCGATGGCATCATCGTCTCGAACCACGGTGGCCGCCAGTTGGATGGCGTCCTGTCCTCGGCCCGCGCCCTGCCCGCCATTGCCGATGCCGTCAAAGGCCAGATCAAGATTCTGGCGGACTCTGGTGTACGCAGCGGGCTGGACGTGGTGCGCATGATTGCCCTGGGTGCCGATGCTGCCATGCTGGGCCGCGCCTACATCTATGCACTGGCCGCCGCCGGACAATCCGGCGTCGATCACCTGCTTGGCCTGATTGAAAAAGAAATTCGGGTCGCCATGACGCTGACCAGTGTCAGCAGTATTTCCCAGATCAGCTCTGACCTGCTTGTACAGGAGTCTTGACCATGTCAGTTTCCACCGGCGCTGCGGATTTGTTGCAGCAATTGCGCGCTATTGTCGGCAACCCCCACGTCCTGACGGACGACCGCAGCACGCGTCGTTACCGCAAGGGCCACCGTACGGGTGAAGGCAAGGTGTTGGCCGTAGTGCGGCCTGGAACGCTGCTGGAACAATGGCGCAGCCTGCAAGCCGCTGTCGCTGCCGATTGCATCGTGATCATGCAAGCGGCCAATACCGGACTGACGGGCGGCTCCACCCCCGACGGTGACGACTACGACCGTGACATCGTGCTGATGAACACCATGCGCCTACAAGGCATACAGGTCATTAACGATGGCGAGCAGGTTGTCTGCCTACCCGGTGCCACGCTCGATCGTCTGGAACAGACCCTGGCCCCGCTGGAACGTGAACCCCATTCGGTGATTGGCTCCTCGTGTATCGGTGCGTCTGTGCTGGGCGGTGTTTGCAACAACTCCGGCGGTGCACTGGTGCGACGCGGCCCGGCCTACACGGAATTGACGTTGTACGCGCAAGTGCTGGACGATGGCACCTTGCAACTGGTCAATCACCTGGGCATCCATCTGGGGGATACCCCGGAAGAAATTCTGAGCCGCCTGGAACAAGGCAAGTACAGTGTCGCGGACATCATCAACGACCCGGAACGCAAGGCCAGCGACCCACGCTACGCCGAAGCTGTGCGCGATGTGGATGCCCAGACCCCAGCCCGTTTCAATGCCGACCCTTCACGCCTTTACGAAGCCTCCGGCTCGGCCGGCAAGCTGTGCATTTTTGCCGTACGTCTGGATACCTTCCCCAAAGAGGCCAGTACCGTTTTCTACATCGGCACCAACGACCCGGACGAGCTGACTGCCGTACGTCGCCACCTGCTGACGGACCTGCCCCGCCTGCCTATTGCGGGCGAGTACATCCATCGCACCGCCTACGATATTGGCGAACAATACGGCAAAGACACCTTCTTGCTGATCGACCGTTTTGGTACGGCCAAAGTGCCGTCCGCCTTCGCTATGAAAAGCCGTATCGATGGTTTTTTTGAACGCTTTGGCTGGCGCGGCGTCACCGATCGCGTGATCCAGGCAATCATGAACCGCCTGCCCAGCCACCTGCCGCCGCGTATGCGTGAATGGCGTGATCGCTTCGAGCACCACCTGCTGCTGCGCGTCTCCAACGACACCGCCCAGGCCACGCGCGAATTTCTAAGTCAGCAATTTGAAGGCAGCCAGCAAGGTGCCTATTTCGAGTGTGATGCTGAAGAAGGCCGCAAAGCCTTTCTGCATCGCTTTGCCATTGCCGGTGCCGCCATCCGCTACCGTGAGTCGCACCCCAACAGCGTGGAAGATATTGTGGCGCTGGACATTGCCTTGCGCCGCAACGACAAGGAATGGGTGGAGCAACTGCCGGACGATATGGAAAAAGACATCGTCCACAAACTCTACTACGGCCACTTCCTGTGCCACGTGTTCCACCAGGACTACATCGTCAAAAAAGGCGTGGTTCCTCTGGATATGGAACACCGCATGTGGAAGCTGCTGGATGAACGCCGTGCCGAGTACCCGGCCGAGCACAATGTGGGCCACCTGTATATCGCCAAACCTGCCCTGGCCGGGTTTTACCGCGAGCTGGACCCGACCAACACCTTCAACCCCGGTATCGGCCACACTTCGCGTCGCAAGTGGTGGACAGTTTGCTGCGGCGGCAAGCACGACTAAAGACCGCCTTTTCTTGAAGGCACCCACAGGCTGCCAGCCACTCTTTTTCTTGTCCTGCAGCCTGTCTCTTTCATGCCCCCTTCGTTGAGACCCGCAAGTCGCTGGCCTGCCCAACGGGCAAGCCTTACTCACTACACGGTAACCGTCACTGTGGCGGGAGCAGGAATAACGGTTGGCTGACCGAACTCGGTCGAAACCAAGTTTCTATTCCAAGCAACACAGCAGATGGATATCTTCCGGGTCCAGCTCAAACAAACGGGCATCAGGCTCTGGCGCGATTTCAAAACCATGCGCCCTATAGAAATCCACCGTATTCACTGAAGGCGTGGCCGAGGCATAGACCGCCTTCGCACCCCATTCCACAGCCTGTTTCTTGGCCTGATCCAGCAGCCATACGCCCATGCCCTGCCCTCGCAAGGACTGGCTGACGTGCAGAAAGAAAAGTTGACGCCAATCGCCTTGTGGCCCCAAAGGCAAGCTGTCCAGACCCACAGCAGCCAGCAAAGTCTCCCCCTTGAATACGCCCATGAACCAGGCGCCGCGATGAAAGGCGTCCTCATGTTCAGGGTGATATTTTTCCGGATCGCCCTCCGGCCAGCCGCGCAGATCAATATCAGCCGCTTGCTTGTGCAACACGCCATTACGCAACTCGTACAAGCCGTCAATTCGCTCGCTACGGTCTATGGACCACAGCAGGTTCAGTTCGGATTCTTGAAGGGGACGAAACGTGCAGCCGTCAGGCAGAGAAAGAGAGGAGTCAGGCACAGTATTCCATGCAGATGATGGGATAAAACAAGAGTTAAAACGCATAAGGCTCGATAGTAAACAATCGCCACAGGCGCTGCTATGCAGACATGGCCTGCTCAAGGCGTAAAAAACACACTCACATGCAGGTTCTGCACCTTCACTCCGCGTTTAAGCACCATACCGACAGCCTCATCCACCATGGAGGGTGACCCTGCCACATACACCTTCCAGCCATTCAGATCAGGCAGGTCCTGGCCCACCGCATCAGTCACCATGCCCCTTCGGTACGGTGCCACCGGCATCCCCGATAACACAGGCGTAAAGCTCAGATTGGGGTAACGTTCTTGCAAGGCTTTGAACTCGTCTTCGCAGTACAAGTCCCGCCGCTCCCGCACCCCAAAATACACATGAATAGGCTGGCTCATGCCCCAACCCAAGGCCGTCTCTACAATCGACTGGATCGGTGCCAGGCCTGTTCCACCGGCAATACAAAGCATCGGCCCGCCATAGCCATCGCGCAGATAGGATGAGCCTAGTGGCACCGTCAGGCTGACCGACTCACCTTGCTGCAAGACCGTATGCACATAGGCCGAAGCCACCCCACGCGGCACGCGGCGCACGTAAAAATCCAGCTCTGGCGCCCCCGGAGGATTGGCCATGGAATAACTACGCACCGGAGCCTGTCCAAACTTGATATCCGCGTACTGCCCCGCAAAGAAAATCAACGGTTCCTGACCATCCAAACGTATTCTCACCAGCCGGATATCGTGGGTCAGATCCTTGATACAGGACACGGTGCCCGTCAGTTCTCGGGACGGAATCAAGCCCCGAACATCATCGGTCCCTATCCAGCCCACCGTCACATCGGTTTGAGGAACCGCTCTACAGGCCAGAATCAGGCCCCTGGCCTTTTGTTCCTCGGTCAACGCAAAGCGGGAGTACTCCATCATCTCCACCCGCCCCTTGACCAGGCGCGTCTTACAGCCCCCGCATACCCCTGTCTTGCAGCCGTGAGGGTAAGAGATCCCGTGCTCCAGGGCAGCCTGCAAAATGGTTTGATGATCCTGTGCCTGAATGTGCTCTTGTCTCTGCTGGATAAGAATAGTTTTGCCAGCCATGCTTGCCTCTCCTCGCTCCTTTCGGGCCATAGTGCTGCACTCTTGCTCGAGAAGCAATCAGAAGAAACAGAAGTCATAAGCCGGTGCGCGGACCAACTTAACGATTCCGACGAGCCCGCTCCTGCACCACATTACTTTCCAGCACTAAAGCCGCCCGGCTGCTAATCCGGTCCAGCATGCTGCTCAGGGCCGTCATTTCTGCGGCACTCAGGTCCTGAAAGATCTCCTCGTTCAAGGAGGCCACAATCGGCATGACCTCCTTGTAACGCTGCATACCCAACTCCGTTACCGAGACATGCACCACACGCGTGTCTTTGGTATCGCGCGTGCGCTTTAACAAGCCCTTTTCACACAGAGAGCTGACCGCCCGGGAACAGCGTGCCGTATCCAGCGATACGGCCTCAGCCAAGGCCGTGCCCGTCAAGGCGGGGTGCATGCTGGCGATAGCCAGAATGCGCCATTCACGGCGCGTGATATTGAAGCGCCCCTCGCACAAGCGAATGAAAATCGGGTTGCCTGCTGACCAGGCCCGATACAACTGGAACATCATCATGGCCGGAAGCGTAGGAGCCGGAGCGGCGCTTGCCGGGGTAGAAGAAGACGGGGAGGGGCTGACCATAGAAGGACCTTTAGCCTTAAAGATACTTGATTAGAACAAGTATCAGCCCCCTTGGTAAGCTGCGGTAAAAACTGATGGAAATCAAAAAAAGGAGACAAATCATGACCAAGAACCGCCTTCGCGCCACGCTAACAAGCTGTCTGCTGTCAGGGCTGTTGTTCACTGGCTTATCCCACGCAGCCACCCCCATTGAAGACCTGACCGTCGTTGTCCCTTATGCCCCCGGAGGCGCCTCTGATCGAGCTGCCCGCATTGTGTCAGACAGCCTGCACCAAAAACTTGGCATTCCCGTGGTGGTCGAGAACAAAACTGGCGCGGGGGGCCGAATTGCCGCCCAGTATGTCAAAAATACAGCGGCAGACAAGAATGTGCTGATCCTGGCCAATCCCGCCATCATGGTGGTCGCCCCCCTGGTTTTCAACGACATCCCGTACAAGCCCGACAGCGACTTTCAAGCGGTTTCCATGGTGACCGAATACGGCTTTGGGGTGGCTGTATCGGCAGACAGCGACATTAAAACCATGGATCAACTGATCACCTGGGCCAAGGAGCATCCCGGTGCTTTCAATATCGGGGTTCCCGCAACCGGCAGCCTGCCGCACTTCTTTGGCCTGATGCTGTCCCAGCAAATTGGCTCCAAGGGCGAGATTATTGGCTACCGTGGCTCGGCCCCTGTGATTACCGACCTGATCGGCGGCATTTTGCCCGTGGCTATTGATACGCTGGATGTGCTAACCGCCCAACACCAAGGCAAACGCATCCGCATTCTGGCTACTTCCGGCAGCGAGCGTGAAACCGCCCTGCCAGACGTCCCCACCCTAAAGCAGTCGGGTGTTGAGCTGGAAGCCTCGGGCTGGAATGCTTTCTTCGCCCCCGCCTCCATGCCTGCCAACAAAGTGACCCAACTGGGCGAAGCGATCAAGGCTGTCACCAGCGACCCGGCCCTGCAAGAGACACTGCTGAAAAATGAATTGATTCCTGTGTCTGCCAATGCAGAAGAAACCAGCGTCCGCATCGAACAATTCCGCCAACAATGGGCACCCGTTATTCAAGCCTCCGGCTTTAAAGTCACGCAATAAACCAGCAACACAAACAACATGACACAACGCAAGAACGTCCTGTTCATCATGGCCGATCAGCTACGCGCTGATCACCTGGCCTGCTACGGGCACCCTCATATTCGTACCCCCCATCTGGATGCACTGGCTGCCAAAGGGGTGCGCTTTGATCGCGCTTTCGTTAACTCCGGCGTTTGCGGCCCATCGCGCATGAGCTACTACACAGGCCGCTATCCTTCTACTCATGGTGCCACCTGGAACCGCGTGCCCTTGTCGGTAGGCGAGGTCACCATGGGCGAGTACTTGCGCGCCGGTGGGCACAAGCTGGTGCTGGCGGGTAAAACCCATATCATGGTTGACCACAAAGGACTGGAGCGACTGGCACTGGACGGCGGCAGCGAGCTGGCCCGCCTGCTGAAAACAGGTGGCTTTGAGGAAATAGACCGCTACGACGGCCATCACGAACCGGGCGAAGAAAGCGGCTACCCGGCCTACCTGCGACGTCATGGCTACCAGTCCGATGACCCATGGACAGACTTTGTCATCTCCGCACGCGGCCCTGATGGAAAGGCCGTCAGCGGCTGGCATATGCGCAATGCCCGCTACCCCTCTCTGGTGGAAGAAAAGCACTCGGAAACGGCCTATATGACGGATCAGGCCCTGTCCTTCATGGAGCGCATGGGAGACGAACCCTGGGTCCTGCACCTGAGCTACGTCAAACCCCATTGGCCCTATATTGCCCCCGCGCCCTACCACGATATGTACAGCACAGATCAATGCCTGCCCGTGGTCCGCAACGAGGCCGAACTTAGCAACGCGCACCCTGTGCTAGAAGCCTACCGCCAGCAAGAAGAATGCGTCAGCTTTGCCAGTGACACCTGCGTGGAGACCGTCCGACCCGCCTACCAGGGGCTGATCACCCAATTGGACGACCACCTGGGTCGCTTGTTCGACTTCATGTCCCGCAATGGCCTGATGGACAACACCCTGATCATCTTCACCGCCGATCACGGGGACTTCCTGGGCGATCATTGGCTGGGCGAGAAAGAGCTGTTCTACGACACCGTGCAGCGCGTGCCTTTCATCGTCTACGACCCGTCTCCGGAAGCGGACGCTACGCGTGGAACCGTCGATGACAGAATGGTCGAAGCCGTGGATGTACTGCCCACCATGCTCTCCTGGCTGGGCCTACCACCGGCCCCGCACCGCATTGAGGGACGAGACCTGCTGCCCCTGCTGCGTGGTGCCCAGCCCCCGTGGCGCGACTGCGTGTTTTCCGAACTGGACTACAGCTATCGACTGGCGCGCGTGCTACGTGACAAATCACCGTCCAATGCCAGAGCCTGGTCCCTGCGCAGCGACCGTTGGCGTTATGTGTATTGGCTGGACGAGCCCGAGCAGCTTTACGATCTGCATGCAGACCCAGAACAGTTCAACGACCTGGGCCAATCTGCCGAGCATGAGCACATACGGGAAGAATGCCGAGAACGCTTGCTGCAATGGTTTACCAGCCTGAAACGCCGTACTACCGTGACCGAAGAAGAAGTCGAACGCGGCACCAATGCGTATAAAAAGGCAGGGGTGTTTTTTGGGCAGTGGTAAAGCCTAGAAGCTTGCTTGGCTTGGCGCTGTCAGCCTGAAGTCTGAAAGCGCCAAGCCACCGTCTTTCTACAGGTCAAGAGCAAGCAACCAGGAGCCGCTATCGTCAAAGGACAGAGATCCCCCAGGCTCCCAACCCCGCCAAAAGCACCACCACGACAGGAGGCACCCGCCCTACCGTCAGCAAACCGAACAAAAGCAAAGCCAGCGCAACATCTGCCCGACTGTGAATGGCACTGGTCCACACCGGGTCATACAGAGCCACACCCAGAATGCCGACCACACCTGCATTCACACCGGCCATCGCCGTCCGCATCCCTGCCCTATGCCGCAAACCCTGCCAAAAAGGCAAAACACCAATCAGAATCAAGACCGCCGGTATAAAAATCACCACCAATAAAACCAGTCCACCCAGCCATCCGTGCAAGGGCCCTTGAGCCATCGCCCCGATATACGCCGCAAAGGTAAACAAGGGTCCCGGTACCGCTTGAGCGGCACCATAACCCACCATCAAATCCGCATTGCTGACCACCCCGCTCGGCACCACCGAGGCCTGCAATAATGGCAACACCACATGCCCACCCCCAAACACCAAGGCCCCGGAGCGATACACCCCTTCCAGCAACTGCGCCGTAGACGAACCCGTCGCCGCTGCCCAAACAGGCAAGGCAATCAGCAGACCCGCAAACAGCAGCAAAGCCACTATCCCCACCTTGCGCGACACCGGATACGCATGGGCCTGCGCCGCACCTGCCTGAATGACATCCAACCTCCACCAGGCCAACAGGCCCGTGATCACAATAGCGGCCACCTGTCCGAACGCAGAGGGCAGCAAAAGACTCAACAAAGCCGCCAGAATCGCCAAGGCCGCTCTGGCGCGATCAGGACATAAAGAGCGAGCCATCCCCAGCACCGCCTGCGCCACAATCGCAACAGCCACGATCTTGAGACCATGCACCCAAGCAGACTCGGCAACCCCCTGGAACCCGGCCAAACTCAAGGCAAACAGAATCAACACCATCGCCGAAGGCAAGGTAAAACCCGTCCAGGCAGCCAGTAAACCCAGCCAGCCCGCACGCCCCAAACCAATCGCCATCCCCACCTGACTGCTGGCCGGCCCCGGCAAGAACTGACACAGGGCGACCAGATCCGAATAACTGCGATCATCCAGCCAGCGACGACGCTCCACAAACTCCGCACGGAAATAGCCCAGATGCGCGATCGGCCCACCAAATGAGCTCAGGCCCAGTTTCAGGAAGGCCCAAAAGACCTCCAGAGGCTTGCCTTGTTGAATCGCCGCCTGCTGCGCTAAAGGCGTATTCCTAGAACCATTCATCGCTGTTAGCCCCCCCCGAAAGTCGTCAAATGCACTGACACATTGCGCCTGAGTCTACTTGTCTTTCGTTATAGCTATGTGAGGTTTCAGGCAGTGAGCGCAGTTTTTATGCACCATGAACGGATCTACCCACCAAATGAACGGTGCCATGGTACGAGGCAAGCTTAAAGGAGTGGTGTACGAAGAAACGGCAGGCAAAAGAGATGACCCAGGAGGGCCACCCAATCTAGCCGAGATCCTGGAGCACTTACAAGGGAACTAAGGTCACAACAACCCGTACGACTCCTGATCCACGGCCCAGCCGCCCTATAGGCAACCATACAATGCCATGGGCAATACCTAGGCAGGCACGTAAAAATACTTAAGCGGTACTAATTGCTTGGTCACCGTGTCCGTATCCTGATAATTAGCCATTAGTGCCCTTGCCAACTCTTCCAGAGTCCAAAGCATCAACGGCACATTAGCCCGATCAGCTTCGTAATAGGCATCTTTAGTAAAACCGCCGGTACTGACAAAGAGCCCTCTATCATCCTTATGGCGGCCTCCTAGGAAACTACGTATTTGATGACTGGAAATACGACCATTCCGGTGCTTGACTTCAACGACGATACGAGGCTGTTGGAACCCGAATCCGTCCGGGGACGCCAAGATATCTTTACCCCTGTCTGCACCACTTGAGGACACCGTTGTTTTATAGCCCATAGCACGTAATATGCCAGCGACTAGCTCCTGCATGTCCTCCCAACCCAATCCATTGATTTGATCCTTGATGCGCTCAAATGCAATATCACTAAGCCCTTTCAATGGATCATCCAACTGCTCATCATTCAGCTTCTCAAGCACTGGCTTAACGGTGCTTGGCTTACCTGACACAAGAGCCAGCAGCTCCTGACGAGCAAAGTCAGGGACCTTGAAAACGGTAAGCGTAGAACCCAAGCTATTTTTACTGGCGACACTCAGAGAGTCTCGATCAAGCTCTGTCGGCTTCCACTCGACCAGCCGAGTTAAAGCCATACCGTCGTCCAAACCGCCAGGATTATATTGAGCAGGGCCTTTAAACTTTCCAATCAAATAGGTCCGTGTCGCTGGCGAATAAGTGACCACATCATCATCTTCTTTAACTTCATTCACAAAGCGAAAAACCTGTGAGGCCCCTGAGATAGCAGTACCTTCTTTGATCCCAGGCTCTGCCGCCAAGTAGGCTTGGGTCAGAGCCTGACGGGAAACACCTGGCTTAGCGCGTTCGGCAATTTGCCCCCAGCCAATTGCCGCCCTGCTTTGCTCACGAAAATCGTCGTAAAGACGGCCCGCGTCTCCTCGAATCATCCACATGGTTTTCATAAAGTGATGTGCCCTTTCAATGACCTCATAACAACAAACCGCTGCACAACCGTCCCCAGCCCAGATTTTTAGGTCAAACCCGTAGCCTTTCCCCGTTTTCCCTCAGCCACAAGCGACACTCTAGATAATCGGGCATCACCCGCGCCACTTCCTTCCAAAATACAGGCGAATGATCATGGCGAATAAGATGACAAAGCTCGTGAATCACCACGTAATCCACCATCCTGTTCGGGGCCATAGTGATCTGCCAGTTGAACTCTAGCTTGCCGTGGGCGGTACAACTTCCCCAACGGGACCGAAAGGTTTTAACGCCTACACCATTAGGGAGGACGCCTACGATAGGCGCAAAACGCGCTACTTTTTCTGACAGCTTTTGTGCTGCTTGCCGCTTGTACCAACGCACCAAAGCATTTCGTACCATATGCGGCTGCTCACTACCTTGTGGAGCACGGACAAGCAGCCTGCCTTGTATCAGGCGCACAGGAGCAAAGTTGCCGTGCTCCACCTTCAAACGGTAATTGCGCCCCAGGTAAGGAAAGGCCTCCCCAGAGACAAATGCTTTGCCATTAGCAGGTGCTATCTCTTGATATAGCGCCAACTTCTCTTTAATCCAGGGCCGTTTTTTCGCCAAAATCTGATCGATTTTATCGACGCTAACATCGCGGGGAACCACAATGGAAACAGCACCGTCCTCGACACGCAAATCAGCCGTTTTCTTCCGATCTGTACGAATGACTTCAGCTATAAACCCGTCACCGTCACGAAACTCACCTTCTGCGTTGTTATTAGTATCGATCATGACGCAAACTTGGTTTTTGCAAGTTCCATAAACCGATCTTGAAGCACACTTACCAAGGCTCTATCGTTAAACGAACAATCCATAAGCGCACGTTTAATTTCTTTTTTCATGCGCTTGATCTCATCCGGTTTCCGAAAAAAATCCACAATACGGGTCGCTTCCTCAAAAACACCCACCAGTGCCTGGCTTTTCAGCTTGATTTCGTCATTCACTGTCTCGCTAACCGTATCCTCACCCAAAAGTTGCGTTACTTCCGCCATCAAAATGTTGTAGAACGCATACTCAGTTGGGTTTAAACCCAGAGCCTCAGCCGCCTGCTGGTGGTCGGTCTTCATGGTGCCAACCATATGCAGCAGCAACTCCAACTGCTGCTCCCACTTACCATTTGTTTGCTCAATAATGTCCCGTAAGCGCAGGCTCAGCGACTTATAGTATTCGGGGTCTTCATCCAGATTCACGGTGATATGGTGCTTGATGGCACTTTCGATTTCTGATGCCCGTGACTCCAGCGACTTGGTTTCGTCGATACTTTCCTTGAAGTTTGCATCCATCAAATCTATAGGCGGGATCTTCGGGTCAACGCCGGTACTGATGATATGTTCATCCACCAGCTTGCGTACCTTAGCTCCCGCATCATGCAGATTTAGACCCGGGTCGTAATACCTGTTACGAGCGGCATGCTGCACTTTGCCCCATAGTCGAAGGTCCGCTAAAAAAGGTTTAGCGGCTGCATCAGGCAAAACAACGTCCATCTGTTTTGCAAACTTCTTAAAGGCCATATCAAACTGTTGACGAATTTCCTCATCTTTGAGGTGCAAAACATAGTCATCAACATCGTGACCCTGTACCGTTTTAAAGATGGCTGCCACTCGAGTATGAGCGGCCTCCAACTTAGGAATCTCGTCGCGCAAGGTCACATAACTACCTTCCACATCGTCGCTGCTAAACAGATCCAATGCCTGCGTCAAATGATCCGATAGCCCGTAGTAATCCACGATGAAACCGGCTTGTTTTCCTTTATAGGTACGATTGACGCGTGCGATGGCCTGCATCAAGGTGTGATCTTTCAGGCTACGGTCGATATACATCACTTGAGCGATCGGCGCATCAAAACCCGTCAGCAGCATGTCCTTCACAATGAGCAAAGCGGTCGGGTCTTCATCCAACGGCTTGGTGAAGTCCTTGATAATGGACTTCTGACGCGTGCTATCGGTGTACTGCGCCAGATAGGCCGGGTCGTTATGACTACCCGAAATAATCACTTCACTTGGCGGTGCACCCAACTCATCCAGAGTCTTTTTAAAGACAGTCGCAGCATGGCGACTGCCGACAACGATCATGCCTTTAAAGCCGTTAGGCAGGATATGTTCTCGGTAATGCTTTAAAAGGTCGATGCAAACCCAACGAATCCGTGCTGGTGCTTCACGCACAGCACGCTCAACACCATATTTCTTCTTGATCGCTCGCTTGTATTCCTCGCTGTAGTCTTGAAAATATTCTTCAAACAAAACGTCCAGCGAATCACCCACAACATCGGTTTTCACCTGACGCCCTTCATAGATGATGCGCACCGTAGCACCATCCTCAACAGCTTCATTGATCTTGTACTGATCGATATAACCGCCAAAAGCCTGATCCATTTTCTGGGTCTTCAGCAATGGTGTACCCGTAAAACCAATCTTGGGCGCGTTGGGCAGAGCGGCATTAATAGTCATGGCTAAGCCACCAAACTGCGTCCGATGTGCTTCGTCTGCCAGCACAATAATCTTGTCGCTGATGTTCAGCTTGCTAAAGTCGCCTTCTTGTTCAGCTTCCTGAAACTTCTGCACCATGGCCGTCACAATGTCGGACGCATCCTTTTGCAGCAAGCAGCGTAGATCAGCCACTGAATCCGCGTTATGAACTGTCTCGTTTTGCGCATTACGAAAAGTCGTGGACAGTTGGCTGTCTAGTTGAGTGCGGTCAGTCACAAACACCAGCTTGTATTGCTTCAAGACCGGATCGCGCCGCATCTTCACCGCCAGCATAACCATCGTCAGGCTTTTACCTGACCCTTGGGTATGCCACACCACGCCCGACTTTTCTTTACGGGTGGCTCCATTCTTCAGACGGTCAATAACCTTGTTAACCGCTCGATACTGTTGATAGCGAGCCACTTTCTTGATCAGACGACCATCAATCGGCTCGTAGATCACAAAGTTTTGAATAATGTCCAGAAAGTGCGAGCGGTAAAACATACCCGCTAGCAGGCACTCTTGTGCGGTAATCGCGGCAGGTGCACTGTGGGCACGCTCTGCAGGGCGTGTCGCAGTGATGAGATAAGGAGCTGCCGACATATCGCTAAACTGGGTAGATAATGTGTCGTCGGCGATTGGCGCCTCCAAGAGATCACGAACCTGGCCGACAGTCAGCGGATAAGCATCCTTCCAATCGGCGTAATGCGACATGCCTGAACTAATCGTTCCTACCTTGGCTTGATCGCGGCAGGTAGACACCATCAACTGGTTGTACCAGAACAGTTTCTGCGCGCCCTCTTCGGCTGATGGCTCACGCAAATTGGCATAACGGTGCAACTGATCTATGCCCTGCGCCACTGCATCTGCAATGTAAGGCGATTTGCACTCGATCACGGCCAAGGGCAAGCCGTTCACGAAGCAAACAATATCGGGAATGATCTTCTGGTTCGGGCCTTCGATTTTGAACTGAGTGGTACAAAGAAAATCGTTATTGTCCGGGGTGTCGAAATCAATAATCTTGACTGTCTGGCCCTTGCGCCCTTTCCCAAGGTCTTGCTCGACAGACACATAATTAACCAGCATTTGCCAAAACGCTTGGTTGTACTCCATCAGCCCGGCATGGATCGGATGCGTGATGTCACGCAGCACCTTACGTAGATTCTCCTCGCTAACCCATGGGTTTAGGCGTTGGATTGCCCGCTCCAAGCGATTGGCTAGTACGACATCGCGGTAATAGGCCCGCTCAGCTTTTTGGCCGTATTGGGTCGGCGCATCAGGCGTGAGCAGCGTGCCAGGAACATACGTCCAACCTAGACGCTGCAGCAGTTCAATGGCGGGCTGTTCAACTTTCTGGATTTCGTCTTGGAACATGGCAAAGGGCGGCAACGCCTTAGGCGGCTACAGTTTCTGGGGAATCTACCTTGACGCGGACTTTGCCGGTTAGGAGGTCTTGCATTAGGGATTTTTTCAAAATTTGGAGAGTCTCTAGATAGTTAATGGAGTTTTGCAACCGTTTATCAAAAGATTGCAACACCTCACAGACCCTCCGTTGTTCATGGATGGGGGGAAGCAAGACAGGAAAAGCTTTTAATTGGGTAGAGTTCAAGCTTGCCAGGTTCGTCGTCTGCTTCGCACATCCCAAGTAATACTTTTTCCCGTATTCACTACCTGACAGGTAATTAAAAAAAATAGGTAGAAGTTTGGATTTTTCTGTTCTAACCACGAATACATGATTTTGATGTACGCAGGGCGAAATTTGATTGTGCCAAATAAACCCTCGTCCTAGTTTGTCGATATCTCCCCCTTCATTGACAAGTACATCTTCATGACGGAGCAAGAAGCGGTTAAGCCTAGATACCTCGAGAGAAATTGTTTTTATCTCCCTTAGGTCCAAGTATCCATCCTGAACGTTTGCTACCCTTAGGTAAGGAACCTCAATCAAATTTCCTGTGATTTTTCCATTCTTAGCTATGCCTGTCTGTATTACCGCAACATCCTGAAGAAGGCAACATGACCAACTCGCTGGAATTCTTCCTACCTGAGAATCCTTGAATTCTGTATGCCCAATCCCTTGTGTCAGCAAGTCCTGCATCATGCCGGTTTTCAGCTCTTTGAGCTTGTCGATTTGGGCACGCGTTTTTTCGATCACGTTATCAACAGATGACAGGATGGTGGCGATTTTTTGTTGTTCGGGGAGGGGGGGGGCTAAAAACCTTATCTCTCTCATATCTGATTGATTTAGCTTGGCCCGCGTTCCACCATTAATAAACTTTAGAATATTTTTGTGAACAAGGCTGTAGTGTAAAAACCTTGTGCTGTAATTAGGTTTTGCTTTCAGAATATGGGCATGATTATTAACCCAAAACCTACCAGAAACTAAGTAAGAAATTGGTCGACTCTCCCATTCATCGAAATAGCCTCCATCCTCTGCTAGCAAAAGATACTCACCATCAAATATGAAGCTGTCAATGTACCCTTGAACACCATTAGCACCGTAGTAAGGATACTGACCTTTTCGGCTCATCCTTTCTTGTGAATTTAAGGGTATACGCTGTGAGTCATATATATCACAGCTCAAATTTATATCGACGCTTGCCCAACCCTTAGGACTCTCCTCACTCATACCCCAACTCCTTCAAATACCCACGCATCACCTTCTCTGCCTCAGCCACCTGCACATCTAGCTCATTCAGCGACACGCGATATTTATCCCACCAGCGCTCTAATTGAGTGATCACCTTGCTATCAACATCCCCCACCGCTTCCCGAATCTGCTCTTTCGTCTCGATCTGCGGTTTGAACTCGTAATACGCATCGTCGCGCTTTACAAATACAGCCGACACATCAAAATTCTCCAGAATTTCCTCACGGATGTATTCGCTTTCGACCTCACGCACAGGAATGCCGCCATGCAAGATAGCCCGCACATCAAAAATCTCGGGAGGGGGTGATGTATCCGCATACCGACGAATATTCAAGTTGTAGTCGTTCTGAGCGATCTCTTCCAAAGAAACGATTTCCGAGTACCGTTTGATCCGGGTATAGCCCTCAAACGTACTGACAATCTTGTCGATATCGATATCACGCAGCTTGTTCTGGTTTTTGCCTTCTTCGTATTCCAACTCGCCGTTAATAAAAAGCACCTTGCCTTGGCGCGATACCGGTTTGTTCTTGTTGATAATCAATAAGCAAGCCGGAATGCCTGTGCCATAAAACAAACCCGCAGGCAGTCCAATGACGGCTTCGAGCAAGTCACTGCCCAAGATGCCTTTACGAATTTCTTTCTCGCTGGAGCCACGAAACAAAACACCGTGTGGCATGACCACACCCATCACGCCATCCGCATTCAAGCTGGCGATCATGTGCTGTACAAAGGCCAGGTCACCAGCATCTTTGGGCGGAGTACCGTAGGGGAAGCGGCCAAAGGCATCGTTGTCGGCTTCCTCTTTACCCCACATTTTCAAGCTGAATGGCGGGTTGGCGATGACCCGATCAAACGTCATCAACTCACCCTGATGAGTGTGTTGCGGTTCGCGCAGCGTATCGCCCTTACGAATATCGGCGCTATAGACCCCGTGCAAGAACATGTTCATCTTGCAGATGGCCCAGGTATTCAGGTTCATTTCTTGGCCGAACAAGGACAGGTTCGCGGGGTTCTCACCGTGACTGGCCAGGTAGTTACGCGTCTGGATCAGCATGCCGCCCGACCCGCAGGTGGGGTCATAAACACGCATCCCGGCGGTAGGTTTAAGTAGAGACACCAGAAGCTGTACCACTTCGGATGGGGTATAAAACTCACCGCCCTTTTTGCCAGCACTGTCGGCGAACATCTTAATAAGATATTCGTAAGCCGTGCCTAGCAAGTCAGTGCGCTCGAAGTCTGCATTGCGCAGCCGGTAGCGACTGAAATGGCTAAGCAAGTCGCGCAGCTTTTTATCGGACAACTTGTTCTTGATATTGAAATCAATAGAGACCAACACGCCTTCCAGGGTGGTGTTGTATTCTTCGATCGCTTCCGTGGCTTTATTAAGTTCCGCACCAATATCATGCTTCAGCTCTTTTAGCGCGTCCCAACGGGCCACAGGAGGGATGTAGAAAGCCCTGTCGTACTCATCCTCATCATCGGCCAGCTCATGAGCCTCCGCCTTCGTTTTACCTTTATCCAGGTAGTACTGAATTACGCTGTCCCGAGCTTCATCGAACGCATCAGACAGTCGTTTCAAAAACATCATCCCGAAGATATAGTCCTTGAATTCAGATGCATCCATGTTGCCGCGCAAAATATCGGCGGCGTCCCAGAGAAAGGATTCAAGTTGCTGGAGGGTAATACGTTGGGTCATGCTAGAAATTCCGAGGGATAGATCAACGGCCTGAATACGCCGTTCACGGCATATCAGCGTGCAAGCGTCTACCGCGAGCTGCGCAATGATTGTGTGATGTTCTTGTCTTAGCGTCAAACTTAGATACAGGCACGACTGTACGTAAAGACGCACGGGTGCACCAAGGCTGTACCTAAGCAAACTTTGAGGAAAATCCCCCAGTACTGGGGCTAAGACTTGAATCGCGCTAAGTGCTTGTGAACACTAGGGATTTTTGAGTGGTGCCCGGGGCCGGAATCGAACCGGCACGCCTTGCGGCGGGGGATTTTGAGTCCCCTGCGTCTACCAATTTCACCACCCGGGCTAGGTATGGCAACCTGGGAATCCAGGCTTGGAAGGAAAGATTGTTATTATACGCAGATTCCTGGGGGTTTTGGCAAGTGCTGCTGCAATTTTTTTAAATTTAGCCGGCGCCCGCACAGATTGCCGTCTAAAACCTGCCTGAAATCGCGTTTTCCGCCTGCTTTGTCACAACTGCTTAAGCAATAACAGGCCGTTCTAAGTGGGCAGAAAGCACGCTCATTGCTGCCCCTACTCCAGCCAGAACCTCAAATAAAAAACAGGCCAGGTACATTGCCCTGGCCTGTTCTATTTCTTGCTCTGTATACAGGGGCTAGTCCCCTGCTACCGCCTGTCCATTACGAATCCACTCGCGCCAGATGGCGACCAGCAAGGCCATCAGGACCGGGCCGATGAACAAGCCTACGATGCCCATTGTTTGCACACCGCCCACCAAGCCAAAGAAGGTTGGAAGGAATGGCAGTTTTACCGGGCCGCCGACCAGTCGTGGTCGAAGGGTTTTATCAACGATGAACAGCTCGATCGCGCCCCACAGGAATAGGCTGACGCCTGCAACCAGGTGACCAGAACCTATCAAATACAAAGACACCATGGTGAATGACAGAGGGGCACCCCCTGGGATCAGCGCCATGAAGCCGGTAATCACCCCCAACAGGACGGGCGATGGAACACCTGCAATCCAATAAGCAATCCCCAGAACAACGCCCTCGCCCAAGGCGATCAGGCCCATCCCGGTGACGGTGGAGTTAACCGTAGCTGGCACGACACGGGAGAATCGCTGCCAGCGGCCTGGCAAGATTCGCTCGCCCACAATGTCCAATTGCACCAGCAGTCTGTCGCCGTCTTTGAAGATGAAGAACAGCGTGATCAGCATGAACAGCACAGTCAGCAGCAGGTGGAATACGTTGCCGGTCGCGGACAGGACCATGCGGTAGATATTGCCCAGATGCTGGCCGCTGACCATCTCGACCAGTTCACCCAGCGCGTGGGGCTCACCCAGATAAAGCTGCCAATAGTCTGTCAGGCGTTCGCCCACTAAGGGCATGGCCTTAATCCACTCCGGGGTGGGTGTGCCGTATCGGTTGGCGGCTAGCGCCCAGGTGATGAAGCTGCTGGCTTCCTGAATGGCGAAGGACAGGGCGAGTGATAAAGGCACCACCAGCACCACGATCACGACAAGCAGTGCCAGTGTGGCCGCCAGGGCATGGCGGCCATTGCAGCGTACGACCAGTCGTTTATAAAGGGGCCAGCCGGCCAGTCCTATGATCAGCGCAGCCAGAACAGGGACCAGAAATCCCTTCAAGAAGTAAACGCCTGCGGCCAGCAAAAGCAGTAATAGCCAGCGGGCAATTAAAAATGCGGGTAAGACGGGTTGCATAAACGATGGAGACCCTCGTGTCTATTGGGTGGGCATGGGTCGGTGCCCGAAAGTTTTTTGACAATAGCATGATCATCGCCCAAGGAATACCCGTTTCTAAGCGCAAACCGGGCAAGTTGTTGAGCCCAGAAAATCAGCACTCTACAAAACGGGGAAGGGCACTAGACCGTGGCCATCCAGAACACGGGTTCTGGTTCGGCGCCCTGTTACTTGCCATTTCAACAGAACTCGGCATGTCAGGGCGTTTATATCTTACGCCCTTCTGCTGGCGGATACCGCTAGCGTGCTCCGTCATCAGCGATGCACTCAGCCCTGTCAGCGCCTGACCCAAGGTCGCGCCCTGTAAAGGGCATTGGGCAAGCTCGGTTTGTGACAAAAGCGGCAACACCCCCGCTTATCAACGTGGCGGCTGTCTGCCAAGGCATCGGTCAAGTTTATTGCCCCATCCAAAAGCACCTGAACCACACCCACAGGTAAACCCCAGTTTTTTTTAATTTTCACATACGTAAAATATTTTTCTCACACAGGAAATTAAAATATGGAAAAACCATCTTGGATTGTTAGCCCGGACGATGTGCTGCCCTACTCGCCGGCCAACCACACGGGCACGGTTAATCGCCGTTTGATCAGCCAGGCCAATGTAGGTGCCAAGCATGTAGAAGTGCTGTTGGGTGTCATTGAAAAAGATCAGGGCGCCCTACCCCATGCGCACCCTGGTATTGAACAGGTCTGCTATCTGCTCAGCGGTACAGCCGATGTGGAGGTTGATGGCGAGCGCGGCCAAATGAATGCAGGCGAATGCTGTTACTTGCCCCCCGACAAAAAGCATGTCTTTACCGTTACCAGTGACGAGCCTGCCCGACTGCTGGTGATTTACTCCCCCCCTTACGAAGAGCATCCCGACCGGGTCATTCGCTGACCCAGGCGCGTTTGCCAGCTTGGCTCACCGTACCAAGCCCATCCACCACCAGGAGACACCCATGACTTTCAAGAAAAAAAACCGTTTGCTATCCCTGCCCGCACGCCTCAAGACTATTCTGGCCGGCAGTGCGGCCATGCTGCTGCTAACCGGCAATGCCTTGGCTCAATACCCTGATCGCCCCATTACGCTGATCGTGCCTTTTCCGGCCGGTTCCGGCACCGATGCCGTAGGCCGAATTTTTGCAGAAGAGATTGGCAAACGGGTCGGGCAAACCATCATTGTGGAAAACCGCCCCGGTGCCAATGCCACCATTGCGGCCAACTACGTCAAACGTGCCGCCCCCGATGGCTACACCTTGTTTGTGACCACCAATACCTCGCATTCAGCCGCACCATGGTTAATGAAGAACGTCCCCTACGACCCGGTAAAGGACTTCACCCCGATTGCTCGTGGCGGCAACCTGCCATTTATTCTGGTCACCAATCCTGATCGGCCTTACAGCACGGTCGAACAAATGCTGCAATACGCCAAGGACAACCCCGGCCAAATTACCTACGCCTCGGGCAACAGCACCGGTATCGTGGCCGGTGGCACACTGGATTTCCAGACAGGCATGAAGGCCTTGCACGTTCCCTATAAAGGTACACCTCAAGCATTAACCGATCTGGTGGCCGGACAGGTGGATTTCATGTTTACCGATGTCACTTCCGGGCTGCCTTTTATCAATAGCGGCCGCCTCAAGGCCCTGGCCGTCTCCACGGCCAAGCGCAGCGCCTTGCTGCCTGATCTGCCTGCGATGGAGGAGGTTGGTTTGTCGGACTTTGATATCACCTCCTGGAATGGTTTTTTCGGTCCGGCAGGCATGGACCCGGAACGAGTTCGATTGCTCAACCGCAGCATTAATGAGGTCATTCAGGACGACGCCGTACGCCAACGACTGGCTCAATTGGGGTTCGATGCCTTCAGCGGCCCACCAGAAGAGTTTGCACAATTTGTTCAAGAGCAATACACGCTGTGGGGCAAATTAATTACCGACGCCAAACTTGGCCCTCAATAGTTGCCCAGGCACCTGCTATGACAGAACACAAGAAGGACAATGTAGGGCCATTAAGCGGTATCCGCATTCTGGATCTCAGCTCGGTGGTGATGGGGCCCTTTGCCACCCAGATCCTGGCGGATCTGGGGGCCGACGTGATCAAGGTGGAGTCCCCTAGCGGGGACACCATGCGGGCCGTCGGCCCGATGCGCAACGCGGCGATGGGGGCCTTGTTTCTGCACCTGAACCGCAATAAACGATCTGTGGTGCTGGATTTGAAAACCCCAGCCGGTCAACAAGCCTGCCTGCAACTGATCCAGGAATCGGATGTGCTGCTCTACAATCTACGCCCGGCCGCCATGGCACGTCTGGGCCTGGATTACGAGCGCGTCGCCGCTGCCAACCCAGCCATTGTGTATGTCGGCGCCTACGGCTTCGGAGAAGATGGCCCCTACGCGGGGCGCCCCGCCTACGATGACTTGATCCAGGGCATGACGGGACTAGGCCATCTCTATCAGCAGCAATCCGGTGATGTCCCCCGCTACACACCTTTGACATTATGCGACCGCACCGTGGGTCTGCATGTGGCCGTAGCGGTGCTGGCTGGTGTCATTGAGGCTCGCCAAAGTGGCCAAGGCCAGGCCATTGAAATCCCCATGTTCGAGGCAATGGCGCATTTTGTATTGGGTGACCACTTGGGCGGCCATTCTTTTAAACCAGCACTAGGTTCCACCGGCTATGCCCGTCTGCTGGCCAAAGAGCGCAAGCCCTATCAAACCAGTGACGGCTTTCTGGTGCTGTTGATCTATAACGACAAGCATTGGACCAACTTTTTTTCCCTGATCGGCCAACCCGAACTGCAACAGGACCCACGTTTCAGCTCGCACTCGGCCCGTGCCATGCATATTGGCGAGGTCTATGATTTTGTGGCCTCGCAGATCAAGCAAAAGGACACGGCATATTGGCTCCACGCCTTGCACCAGGTCGACATCCCGGCCGCCCCCTTGTACTCCATCGAACAACTGATCGATGATGAGCATCTACAAGCGGTCAAACATCTACAGCATATGGATCACCCGACCGAGGGGCCTATCTGCACCCCCTCTCCCTTGGGCAAGTATTCGCGCACCCCGCTCAGCATTCGACACCATGCACCCAGTCTGGGCGAACACACGGCCCAGGTTCTGGCAGAGCTGGGCTACAGCGAACAAGACATACAAGCCATGCTGGCCAGCGTCCCCCCCTCACCCCGAGAACAGATCGTATGAATATCGAATTAAGCGAAGATCAACGCGCCTTGGTCCAGGCTATTGAAGCCGTTTGCCAGCAGTTTGATGACGAGTACTGGCTGGCCCGTGACCAGGACGGCGTCTACCCCCATGACTTTCATCAAGCCCTGGCAGACGGGGGGTGGTTGGGCATTGCCATGCCAGAGCACTACGGCGGAGCGGGCCTGGGCATGATGGAAGCGGCCTTGATGATGCACACCATCTCGCGCACAGGCGCCGGGTTTTCAGGGGCCTCTGCCGTGCATATGAATATTTTTGGTCTGAATCCGGTCGTGGTGTTTGGCAACGACGAGCAGCGTGCTCGCTTTCTGCCGCCCTTAATTCAAGGCAAGGACAAAGCCTGCTTTGGCGTCACCGAACCCAACTCCGGACTAGATACCAGCAAGCTGGAAACCCGTGCCGTTTTGCAGGGTGATCACTATCAGGTTCATGGGCGCAAAATCTGGATTTCCACGGCACAAGTGGCCAACAAAATCCTGCTACTGGCCCGCACGACCCCGCTATCAGAAGTCAAAAAACCAACAGATGGCCTATCGCTGTTCTATACAGATCTGGATCGCAGCACTATTGAAGTGCGTCATATCGACAAGATGGGGCGCAACGCGGTGGACTCCAACATGCTGTTTATTGACGGACTACACATCCCTGTCGAGGATCGCATCGGCGAGGAAGGCAAAGGCTTTGGCTATTTGTTGCACGGGCTCAACCCTGAGCGGATTCTGATCGCCTCCGAGGCCATTGGCTTGGGTAGAGCCGCTCTGGAAAAAGCCACCCTCTATGCCAAAGAACGGCACGTGTTTGGGCGGCCAATCGGACAGAACCAAGGCATACAACACCCGCTGGCTCAAGCCTGGATGCAACTGGAAGCCGCCGATCTGGTCACTTTGAAGGCGGCGGCTTTGTATGATGCGGGCAAGCCTTGCGGGGAGTACGCCAACGCCGCCAAATACCTGGCCGCCGAAGCCGGTTTCCAGTCTTGTCAGACCGCGATTCAAACCCTGGGAGGCATGGGGTATGCCAAGGAATACCATGTAGAACGCTATCTGCGTGAAAGCTTTATTCCGCGACTGGCTCCCGTCAGCCCGCAGTTAATCATGTGCTATATCGCGGAAAAAGTGCTGGGACTACCCAAATCCTATTGAGCAGCCTGCTAGGCCTCTTCAATAAAACGGCAGGCTACACGCAGACGCTCCGCGTAATTTTGCAGGTTCTGCTCAATACGATAAACAGGACCTGCAATCGAAATGGCATACACCCCGCCCGAGATCCGTATCGGCCAGGCAATACCGCCCACATCGGACATGGACTCACCCATATTGCCGTACCAGCCGCGCTGCGCGGCAGTCTCCAGGTCAGCATTCAAACTGTCCAGGCTGGTCAAGGTCTTGCTGGTAAAGGCTTCCAAAGGCCCATCACCCAAAAGCAGGGAACGCTCTTGCGGTGTCATCTGGGACATCAAGGCTTTACCAATGGAGTTGGCATGCACGTGGCGCTGGGTGCCCGCCACCGCCACATAGCGAATGGGGTGCGGGGAAGAAATTACCTCCACATAGACCACTTTCTTATCCAAATCCAGCTTGCCGAACACCACGGTTTCCTGCGTGGTGTCGCGCAATTCTTCCAGGCTGGGGCGGACTTTTTCCAGTATCGGGTCTGCTTGAGAAATGCGCTGAGCCATCGCCAGCAAACGGCCCGTCGGGTAATAACCTTGCCGACGTCCCGTCTCGTAGATATAGCCCTGCCGAGACAAGGTACGCAGCAAAGCCAGGCAACTGGACACAGGCGCATCCAGCAAGCGAGCCATTTCCGAAAGTGCCAATGGCCGCGTCTCGCGTGCAAACAGCTCGATGATCTCAATGACGCGCAACGCCGTTTTGACATTGCTCTCGGCAGGTTTGGCACTCATGGTCAGGGCGCCACCGGTAACGCACGTTTATGGGCCGAAGCACGGAAAGTCTTGATGATGATCTGCGCAGCTTCATCCGCAATGACCTTGCCCTCCAGGAAATCATCAATCTGATCGTAGCTGACACCAAAAGCGTCTTCGTCAGGCTTCAAAGGAGTCAGGCTTTCCAGATCAGCGGTGGGAACTTTGAACACCAGGGCGTCGGATGCGCCCATTGCAGTCGCCAGGGCGCGCACGCGTCGTTTATTCAAGCCCGCCAAGGGGGTAATATCAGCCGCGCCATCACCGAACTTGGTGAAAAAACCCATCAAGGCTTCAGCAGCGTGGTCGGTGCCAACCACCAAGCCCCCATTCGCCCCTGCAATCGCATACTGCGCCACCATACGCTGACGGGCTTTGATATTACCCATCAGGAAATCCTGTTGCGCCGCGTCGCGGAACGTCAGGCCGCCGGCCAGCAGTTGATCCATCATGGCATCAGAGGCGGGCTTGACGTTAACGACCAGAATCTGGTCGGGATTGATGACCTTCAGGCCATCTTGGGCGTCTTTCTCATCAGCCTGTTCACCATAAGGCAAACGCACCGCGATAAATTGCGCCGAATGACCTTGCGCACGCGCCTGCTCGACGGCTCGCTGCGCAAGACACCCGGTTGTCAGTGAGTCCACGCCACCGCTAATGCCCAAAACCAGGCTGCGGCAACCAGTACGCAACAGATAATCACTTAAAAAGCGGACGCGATGTTCGATTTCTTGCTGAACATCAAAATGATCCTTTACGTCCAATTCCACACGGATACTGGCTTGCAAAGCGCGTTGATCATCAGTCATGGCGCAGGCTCTCTACACAAAGTGAACAATAATCCGATTGTAAGGGACGGGCACAGTTGTGGGATATGGGATCCTTATTTATAAAAAATGGATTCTGTATATAATCGTCGATCAAGAAAAACGAATTCGCCCTTACTGAGACAAGCCCTGTTACCTGCCGATGAGATCCTCAACCGAAATCGCAGACGAAATCCTTAGACGTATTCAGTCCGGCCACTACCGGCCCGGCGACTCCCTGAGTCAATACGAGCTTGCCGAGGAGTTTCAGACCAGCCGCACCCCTGTTCGGGAAGCCTTGCGCTTTCTGGAGGCGCGCCGTGTCACGTCACTGACCAAGACCGGGCGCACGATTGTGGCTATCCCTTCTGCCAAATCAATCCGCGAAGCGTTTCAGATTCGAGCCGAGCTGGAAGGTTTGGCGGCGCAACTGGCAGTGGACTGGATCAAGGACTCGGACCTGGAGGTCTTGATGCAGCATCAATCCGACTACGCCCGCACCTTGCGAACACGTGTACGCAGTGAAGAAGGATCGGAATGGTTGCAGCACAACCGCTCTTTTCATGACCTGATTACGATCACCAGTCACAACGAGCGCCTGCACGAGCTGATTCAGGAGCTCCAAAACGATAGCGTCTCCAGTGCCTTGAGTTTCGCCTCCAAAATGCCGCCGCGCCTGATGGAAGAAAATATTCTGGAGCACGAGGCTATTATCGCTGCGCTGGCCGATCGCAATGGCACCGCCGCCCGAGAAGCGATGACCGAGCACGTTGCCAAGACCATGAATCTGGTACTGGACTGGCTGCCAGAGCGCTAAAAAAAACGGTGTCACCCGCAAGGAGAGGTGACACCGCACAATCAAGGTGCTTGGCAATTTCCCAGACAAAACCACCCGATTGCTAAAACCGCAGCCTGCGCACTTGCAGGCAATCCTCGACCCGTTGGGCAAGGTCTACCAACCATTCATCCTGATACAGCCCCGCCACCATCTGCAGCCCCACGGGCAAGCCAGAGGCGCTGACTCCAGCCGGCAAGGAAATGGCGGGCTGCCGCGTCAAATTAAAGGGATAGGTATAGGGATTCCAATCCAGCCAATTTTGCGAAGCGGCGTTGGCCGGAGCGTCACGGCCCGCTTCAAAAGGCAATATCGGCACGGTAGGCGTCAAAACCAGATCAAACTGCGCAAAATGCCTAAGCATGGCCTCCCCCAGTTTCTGTCTGCCTATCAAAGCCTGGTAATAGTCCGACAAGCTGTTCGTCTCGCCCTTGCTGGCAACCTGGCGCAAACCTTTATCCACCAAAGGGCGCTGCTCAGCAGCGACCTGATTCACCAGCCAGGCGGTGCCGGCTTCCCAATGTGCGGTAATCAGCTCTTTCGCACCGGTCAGGGGTAGCTCGGTCAAAACAATATGCGCCCCCTGTTCTTGCAACTTGTCCGCCGCCGCCTGGATGATGGCCCTGACCTCGGGGCTGCATTGTTGATCCAGATGCAGGCCAATACGCAGGCCCTGCAATGTATCGGCAGAAGGCCGCACATGACGCGGCAAGGGCACCGAATTCCAGTCGCGTGGATCGGCTTGCATCATGACATCCAGCAAGCGTTTCAGGTCCGCCACAGATCGGGCCATAGGGCCGACATTGGATAGAGTCAGTAGCGGTCCGGCAGGCCAGGCAGGTACGCCTCCAAACGTGGCTTTCATGCCGGTAACACCGCAAAAGCTGGCGGGGATCCGGGTGGAGCCCCCCCCGTCAGTGCCGATCTGCAACGTCCCCATACCCGCCGCCAATGCCGTGGCTGCACCGCCGCTGCTCCCCCCGCTGGTTAAACTGAAATCCCAAATATTGCGCGTGACTCCTGTTAAAGGGCTGTCTGCCGTCCCCTTCCAACCAAACTCCGAGGTCGTCGTTTTTCCGACCAGGACGGCACCGGCCTCACGCATCCGTGCCACCGCTGGCGCATCATCCTGGGCGGCATCGGTGATCCGTGCTGCGCTTGAGCCATAGCCTGTAGGAAGTCCACGCACCAACAGCAAATCCTTAACGCCGTAGGGTATGCCATCCAAAGGACCTCGTGCAGTACCGGCCATCCAGCGCGCTTCGGACTGGGCCGCTTCATGCAAGGTCAAGGCTCGGTCCAGATAACAGTAGGCATTAACAAGGGGATTCCAGCGGTCGACCGCATCCAGCGTTGCCCGTGCCACGTCCACTGGAGACACCTGCTTGCTTTGGTACAGGCGGTACAGTTCGTCAACGCTGGCGTAGATCAGATCCCTAGGACTTGACAATGCCATACCCATGCGGCTCTCCGGCTTGTCGATAGATTCGGACGTTTGCGAGCCAGACATCATGCTGAAGCCTCCATTAAACGAACCAGCACCAAAGAGATATCAGGCACATACGCCAAAATGAGCAGAACAATGATGGCCGTGATCACAAAGGGCATGACACCTCGCACCACAACTTCGTAAGGCTGACCAGATACAGAAACCGTTGTGAACAGATTCAAACCAAAAGGCGGTGTAAAGAAACCCACCACCAAATTGACGCAGAACACCACGCCCAAATGGATAGGATCCACCCCCAATGCAATACCGATAGGAACCAGAATCGGGGCCAGAATAACAATACTGGCTGCCACATCCATCACACAACCGACCAGCAGCAAGAACACCACCAGCAAGGCCAGATACACAAACTGCGTATCCAGCAACGGGGTCAGTTCCGTCACCATCAACATGGGAATACGTGCCGAGGCCAGAATCCAGCCAAAAATACCGGCTACGCCCAGGATAATCCCGACCATGGAGGCGGTATCCACTGAGCTTTTCATGGCCTGCCACAAGGTGCTGAGGGTGAACTGCCGATAACACACCCCCAGCACCAAACTGAACACCACACCTACGGCGGCGGCCTCGGTTGGCGTGAATACACCGCCATAAATACCACCCAAAATCACTACGGGCATCATCAAGGACGGAATCGCCCTTAATGCAACCAGCACCATTTCTTGTGGGGTATAGGCGCGTGCGGCAGTTTTGGGCACCTTCAGTTTTCTGGTCAACAGTGCATGAGTCAGCATGAAAGCCAGGGCCATCAACAAACCCGGCAGAATATTGGCTACAAACAGCTTGGGTATAGAAACATTGACGGTTGCGCCATACAGAATCAAGGCGATGCTGGGTGGAATGATATTGCCCAAGGCACCGGACGAGGCTGTTATCCCGGCAGCCAAGGAAGCCGGATATCTCTGCGCGATCATCGCGGGCATCATGATGGCACCAATCGCCGCCACGGTAGCCGGCGCCGAGCCGGTCAAGGCACCAAACATGGCACACGCAATCACCGTCACGTAACCCAATGCGCCATGCACCCGCCCGACCAGCATGTCGACCAAATCAATCAAACGCTTGGACAGGCCCGCTTTCTCCATCAAGTTTCCCATCAGGATGAACAGGGGTACCGCCAGCAGGGGAAAGGAATCCAGCCCCGCCATCACGCGCTGCGGCACAACAATCAACGGCCTCATGCCGGTCAAGAGCAGGAACAGTACGCTGCATAACAGCAGAGCAAAAGCGATAGGAATACCGGCGATGAACAGCGTGAACATCAGGCTAAAGAGCAGGAGAGCTTCTTGCATTTACACGCCCTCCAACTGGCAAGCAGGCCGGTCCCGATACCCGTCCAGCAAGGCATTCACACACTGCACGGCGATGATGGCACCGCCCACCGGCAAAGCTGCATACACATAGGCCATGGAGATGCGCAGGGCAGGACTGAGTTGCTGATAAACGATAGCAATCAGTTGCACGCCCTGCACCAGCAAGACCAGCGCACACGCCAGCATGGCGATCTGCACCATGCCCTTGTGAACGCGGCGGGCTTTGCCCTTCAGGCGCATGACCAGCAGGTCAATCACCGCATGGCCATTGCTTTTAACCAGCACCGCAGTACCCAGCATAATCATCCAGATAAAGCTGTGTCGTGTGATTTCCTCAATCCACGGTGGCGAGTACCCCATAAAATAACGCCCGGCTACCTGCACAGAAGCCGCCAGCACAATCAGCCCCAAAAACACCGCTCCAAAAATTCTGCATAGCGTATCCAGGCAGGTACTGACTCTATCGGCCCAATCGAGCAAAGAGTGTTTCATGATGGATGTCCGCCGAGGATTATTGAGACAGTGCCAGCGCACGGGCAACCAGATCGGGATCAATCACCGTTCTGTACTTTTCATAAATAGGTGCAACCGCTTTGCGAAACTGTGCCCTATCCACATCCGCATTGATCGACACACCCGCATCCAGCAGTTTTTTCTCAACCTGCGCTTCGCTCTGGATCAGGAACTGGCGCTGCTCCTGCACCGCTTGCGTGGCCGCCTGTTGAAAGATCGCTTTTTCATCGGCAGACAAGGTATCCCAGACCCGTCCGGAAATCACAAGAGGAATTGCGTTATAGACGTGCTCTGTTCTGGACAAATAGGGAGCCGCTTCATAAAAGCGACTGGTATGAAAAAGCGCCGTTGGGTTCTCTGCACCATCAACCGTCTTTTGTTGCAGACCGGTAAATAGCTCCGGATACGCCATCGGGGTGACATTGACACCCAAGGCCCGCCAGGTATCCACATAAATGGGGCTTTCCGGCGTACGCACTTTCATCCCGCTTAAATCCGACAAGCTACGGATGGCCTGCTTGGAGTTGTACAGATTACGGAAACCGCCATGGCCCCAGCCCAGAATTTTCAAGCCCGATTTTTCCAGATCAGCCTCAATCGGATCCGTGAAGCTGGAATCCAGGGTTTTGAATGCAGTCTGGTAGTCCTTGAACAGATAAGGCAGGTCTATCACCATCGCTTTTTTCTCGAAGGAGCCTAGTGTGAAACTGGCCAGCAGGCTCATATCCACCGTACCCAACTGCATACCCTCGGCCACATCGCGCTCGCCGCCCAACTGGGCACCGCCC
Source organism: Alcaligenes sp. (assembly GCF_050255915.1). Classification (NCBI taxonomy): domain Bacteria; kingdom Pseudomonadati; phylum Pseudomonadota; class Betaproteobacteria; order Burkholderiales; family Alcaligenaceae; genus Alcaligenes; species Alcaligenes sp. The sequence goes on along the minus strand of NZ_JBFWIQ010000006.1, from coordinate 173,947 downwards.
AGCACTTGCACCTTGATTCCACCCTTGGTTTGCTCCTCCACCCGCTTGGCAAAGTTCGTTGCCAAGTAGTGGTACATATCTTCGCTCTGTTCTACCGAAACGTGGGCAAGCTGTAGCGTTCGTGGGCCCTGGCTGTCATTGTGTGCCGTGTCGCCCGATCCACCTTTGCCACATGCGCTCAGCGCACCCAGCATCACCAGAACCGCGATCCCCACTTGTGTCATCCGTTTCATTATTAGTCCCCCTGCATCCTGTGGTATTGAATTTCTGTTCAGTTCTATTCGTTTTCCAAGCCAGCCCTGATCGGGCTTTTTTTGCTTGTTGATGCTGCCCACGCATTCCGGCATGAGCAGCTTTCCTGTGGCTCGCTATCCAAGCGGCACCGCTTACACCGCTCTGGATTCTTCCTCTAGGGAACGGCGGGTTTTCATATTGAAGCGGCCTTCATAAATAGCCGGTTGGCGGGTCGTTGGCCCCATGTACTGCACGTACAGAATCTCGCCATCTTCCAAAGTGGTCAGTGCATGCTCAAAGTGCGGATCGGGGTGAAACACCATCGTGCCTTCGCCATACACCACACCATTGATCTCGAACTTGCCGGCCAGGATGTACCAGATCTGGGCAAAGTAATGGCTGTGCAAAGGGTGGCCAGACCCCTTCAAGTACTTCACCACCCCGGCGTTGGGAACGGTAGGGTCGTCCTTGGTGGGGTGAAACATCATCTTGGTGAACTGCCCTTCGTAGCGCAGATTGTCCCAGTCCAGATCGTCCCGATGTTTGACCGTCATTTCCCGGTGAGCCGCTGTCAAAGGGCCACCTATCCCTCCCGGATTAAGAATCGGAGCCAAGGTAATTGGATCTATTTCACTCATCACTTCCTCCTTAAAAAACCAAATTAACAAAACGGGATCCCATTTTGGATAAAACGGATTCTATCAGGACGATAGGGATGGAATATTCGTATTTACCCGATACGTTTGTTCCGGACATAAAAAAACCCCACCTGCCAAAGGCAGATGGGGTTTTGACGAACTGGGCTAGTGCTTAGCGATCCAACTGTGACACGTCGCGCACGGCACCACGGTCAGCCGACGTCGCCAAAGCGGCATAGGCTTTCAGGGCTTGGGACACAACGCGCTCGCGGTTCACGGGCTTCCAGGCCTTGGAACCACGCGATTGCATTTCCGCACGGCGCGCCGCCAATTCTTCATCGCTGATCGCCAAGTGGATACGACGGTTGGGGATGTCGATCTCGATGGTGTCGCCATCTTGTACCAAGGCGATGTTGCCACCTTCAGCCGCTTCGGGCGAAGCGTGACCGATCACCAAACCAGACGAGCCGCCGGAGAAGCGACCATCAGTAAACAAGGCCGAGCTTTTGCCCAGGCCCATGGATTTCAGGTAGGAGGTGGGGTACAGCATCTCTTGCATACCCGGGCCACCTTTGGGGCCTTCGTAACGAATGATGACCACATCGCCCGCCTTGACCACGCCGTCCAGAATGGCGGCGACAGAATCGTCCTGGCTTTCGTAAACGCGAGCGGTGCCGGTGAAGGTCAGAATGCTTTCGTCCACGCCAGCGGTTTTAACGATACAACCGTTGATGGCCAAGTTGCCGTACAGCACAGCCAAACCACCGTCTTGTGAGTAAGCATTCGCCTTGTCGCGGATACAGCCTTTAGCACGGTCGCTATCCAGATCCTGATAGTAACGGTCTTGGCTGAACGCCACTTGAGTAGGAATACCGCCGGGGGCCGCGCGATAGAAGTCGCTAATCGCTTTAACGTTGTCACCCTTGATGTCCCAACGCTTGATCGCTTCACGCAAGGTGCCACTGTGTACGTTGCCTACATCCAGGTTCAACAAGTTGGCACGGCCCAGCTCGGCCAAAATCGCCATGATGCCGCCCGCGCGGTGCACATCTTCCATGTGGAATTCGGGGGTAGCGGGGGCCACTTTGCACAGGCAAGGCACGCGGCGCGAAATCTTGTCAATATCGGCCATCGTAAATTCCACACCGGCTTCCTGGGCTGCCGCCAGCAAGTGCAGCACGGTGTTGGTGGAACCGCCCATGGCCACATCCAGGGTCATGGCGTTTTCAAAAGCCTGGAAGGTGGCGATATTACGTGGCAGAACGGAGTCGTCGTCTTGCTCGTAGTAGCGTTTGGCCAGATCCACGATCAGGCTGCCAGCACGCTCGAACAAGCCTTGGCGACGCGCGTGGGTGGCAACAATAGTGCCGTTGCCGGGCAGGGACAGGCCCAGCGCCTCGGTCAGGCAATTCATGGAGTTGGCAGTAAACATGCCCGAACAGGAACCACAGGTAGGGCAAGCGCTACGCTCAACCGCTTCAGCCTGCTCATCGGTCACGTTAGGGTCAGCGGCTTGAATCATGGCATCCACCAGATCCAGCTTCTGCACCACGGTTTTGCCGTCTGGCGAATAGACCTTGCCCGCTTCCATCGGCCCACCCGACACAAACACCACAGGAATGTTCAGGCGCATGGCGGCCATCAACATACCGGGGGTGATTTTGTCGCAGTTGGAGATACACACCATGGCATCCGCACAGTGGGCATTGACCATGTATTCCACCGAGTCGGCGATCAGTTCGCGCGAAGGCAGGGAGTACAGCATGCCGCCGTGGCCCATCGCAATACCGTCGTCCACCGCAATGGTGTTGAACTCTTTCGCCACACCGCCGACCGCTTCAATTTGACGGGCAACCAGTTGGCCCATGTCTTTCAGGTGTACGTGACCCGGTACGAATTGCGTAAAGGAGTTCACCACCGCAATGATCGGTTTGGAGAAATCCTCGTCTTTCATACCGGTGGCGCGCCACAGGGCACGCGCGCCGGCCATATTACGACCGTGGGTCGAGGTACGGGAGCGATATTGGGGCATGACTACTCTCTGAACAGGAAAATTATGTAAAGATACCTATCATAAACGTCCCAAGGCGCTTTGTGCGCGTCAAGATCGGGCAGGCGTCTTACCGTCGGGCGGCTACCGATCTGGCACCCCGAATCCTTTGCAGCAAAACCCCTTAGTTCACAGGAGATATCTTATGCCGCAGGCCGTGCCTGACCTTTCCAACCTGCTCAGACAGGACATCCGCTTTCTGGGCAAGGCCCTGGGAGAGGTGATTCGTGATAGCGAGGGAAAGGCGACCTTCACGCTGATTGAAGCCCTGCGCCGGGCTGCTGTCAGTTTCAGACGTGAACACGATCCGCAACAAGCACGGATTCTGGAAAAAGACATTCCCAAGCTGAACGATGCACAGGCCCGCTCCGTGGCCCGTGCCTTTGCCTACTTTTTGCACCTGTCCAATATTGCCGAGGACCGCGACCAGAACCGTCGCCGCGAAGAGCAGGACCCCGAGCAATTGCTGGGCAGCCTGCAACACGCTATTCAGACCTTGATGGATCAGGGCCTGAGCGCCAAGAAAATTCGCCGCTATTTGCAAGAAGCGTGTGTGATGCCGGTGCTGACGGCCCACCCTACCGAGGTCCAGCGCCAAAGTACGCTGGCCGTGCATATGGCCATTGCCGATGAGCTAAACGGTCTGGATCACAAGGCCAGCGCCACACAATCGGCCCGCACCCAGGAAAAGCTGACCGGTCTGGTGTCCCTGCTGTGGCAAACCCGCATGCTGCGCGATCACAAGCTGACCGTGATGGACGAGATCGACAATGCGTTGGCCTATTACGGGTCCACTTTTCTGCCTACGATTCCCCAGCTCTACCACGACCTGGACCGCTTGCTGGAGCCCGGCAAGAAAAGCCTGCTGGATCAGAAAACCCGCGCTTTGCCCGCCTTTTTGCGCATGGGCAGCTGGATTGGCGGTGACCGCGACGGCAACCCCAATGTAGGCCCTGAAACGGTTGAGCAAGCCGTGCTGCGTCAATCGACACGCGCGCTGCAACACTATCTGGAGCAGATTCGTTTGCTGGGTACGGAAATCTCCGTATCGGACGCATTGAACCGCGTCAGCAAAGACCTGGCGGCCTTGTCCGCCAGCAGTCAGGACCCGTCGCCACACCGCGTAGACGAGCCTTATCGCCGCAGCTTTATTCATCTATACGCCCGTATGGCTGCCACGGCGCAAACCTTGCTGGGCCGTGATCTGGCCGATCGCCCCACTTACACCGCCCCGCCCTACACCAGCCCACAAGAGTTCAAGGCTGATCTGCAAATCATTGCCGATTCCCTGGCAGAGAACAAAGGTGGCGCCATTGCGGGCCTGCGCTTGAATGAATTGATTCAAGCCGTGGAGGTTTTTGGCTTCCATCTGGCTACCTTGGATCTGCGCCAAAGCTCGGACGTACACGAGCGCGTGCTGGACGAGCTGTTCCGCGTAGCAGGCACTCTGTACAAGGACGAACCCGTCAATTACCGCCAGTTGTCCGAAGAAGACCGCATCAGCCTGTTGCGCTCAGAGCTTCGTCACCACCGCCCTCTGGTATCACCCTGGTATCGCTACTCGGAAGAAACCGAGAAAGAGCTGTCTATTCTGCGCAAAGCCGCCGACTGCCGCCGCCGCTTTGGTGCACGCGCGCTGGAGCAAACCATTGTGTCGCACACCGAAACACTTAGCGACTTGCTGGAAGTGCTGGTGCTGCAACAGGAAACCGGCCTGATCGTGCCCAACTCCAACGAGCCGGAACACCAAGGTCTGATGGTCGTGCCCTTGTTCGAGACCATTCCTGACTTGGAGCGTGGCCCGCAAATCATGCAGGAATGGCTGGACATGCCTGAAATCCGCCAGCGTGTGCGTCACGCCCAAAACAGCGTACAGGAAGTAATGCTGGGCTACTCGGACAGTAACAAGGACGGTGGCTATCTGACCTCCAACTGGACGCTGTACCGTGCTGAACGTGAGTTTGCACAGGTGTTCTCGCGCCGGAAAGTACGTCTGCGTCTGTTCCACGGCCGTGGCGGCTCGGTAGGCCGAGGCGGTGGTTCCAGTTTCGACGCCATTCTGGCGCAACCTCCCGGCACCGTGAACGGCCAGATTCGTCTGACCGAGCAAGGCGAGATGATTCAAGGCCGCTACAAAGATGCGGACGTGGGTCGCTGGCATCTGGAGCTATTTGTCGCCGCCACGCTGGAAGCCAGCCTGGGTTCACGCAAAGGCTCGCCCAATGACGACGAACACCTGGCAGCCTACGGTGAGGCCATGGCCTGGATGTCCGAGCAGGCACACCAAAGTTATCGCCAGTTGGTCTACGGGACGCCAAACTTTGACCAGTACTTCTTCCAGTCCACCCCTATCAAGGAAATTGCCGGCCTGAATATCGGCTCGCGTCCCTCGTCACGCAAGGCGACACAAAGCATTGAAGACCTGCGTGCCATCCCCTGGAGTTTTTCCTGGGCGCAATGTCGTCTGCCTATTCCAGGCTGGTACGGCATGGGCACGGCCTTGAACCGCTATCTGGAATCAGGGCTGCCCAACGACGGCCTGAACCGCAAAAAACGCTTGGCCCAACTGCAAACCATGGCGCGTGACTGGGCTTTCTTCCGTACCCTGCTGTCCAATATGGAACAGGTACTGGCCAAGACCGATCTGGATATCGGCCTGAAATACGCCGGCCTGGTCGAAGACGAGGAACTACGCGAAGGCATCTTCACGCAAATCCGGAACGAATTCGAGCTGACACACCGACTGTTCCGTGAAATTACCGGCCACGAGCTGCTGGCACACGATCAGGCCTTGCAAGATGCCCTGGCCGAACGCTTTGCCTACATTGACCCGCTGAACCACTTGCAGGTGGAGCTGCTGCGCCGCCATCGCCGTCAAGGTGACAAAGCCAGCAAACCGACTCGCAGCGGTGTCAACAAGCAGCACGTCATTCACCTGACGATCAACGGTATTGCAGCTGGCCTGCGTAACTCGGGCTAACGCAAAACCATAAAAAGCTTGTCCGTTAATTACTTTTATACATAAGCTAATTTCCAAAAGAAGTTAGGAGAGTACAATAAGCCATTACTACGCTTTTTGAAAAAGGCGTGATCCCCACCGGGGTCACGCCATCTGGCTTATGGCACTCGCAATTATTCTAGGAATTCTGACTGGCCTGTCGCTGGGTCTGACAGGCGCGGGGGGCGGCATTTTGGCCGTGCCCGCTCTGGTGCTGGGCATGGGTTACACCATGACGGCGGCCACGCCTGTGGCCTTGCTGGCGGTGGGTGCAGCCGCCCTGGTGGGCGCACTGGATGGTTTATACAAGCATATCGTGCGCTATCGGGCCGCCCTGTTTATGGCCGTCACGGGCGCTTTGGTGACGTCCTTGGGGGTACGCATCAGCCATGCCTTGTCGGAAAAAGTACTGGTGACCTTGTTTGTCGTCATCATGCTGTGGATTGCCACCAAGATGCTGCGCCGTCCTACGGACACAGTACATACCCATACACCCTGTTGCCTGAATCCAGAAACCGGCCGCCTGCGCTGGACACCAGTGGGCACAGCCACCCTGGCCTCCATCGGAGCGGTAGCGGGTTTATTTTCAGGCATGTTGGGCGTGGGCGGCGGCTTTCTGATCGTGCCTGCCTTAAAGCGTTTCAGCGACCTGTCCATGCACAGCATTGTGGCCACATCACTGATGCTGATCGCCTTGATTTCCTTAAGCGCCTCGGCCATGAGCCTGGCACACGGGGCGGTGATTCCCGTGAGCGGCTGGGTATTTGTTACCGCAGCGATGGTTGGAATGGTAATAGGCCGAAAACTGGCCCCTCATATCCCTCCCCTACGTTTGCAACAAGGCTTCAGCATTCTGACCGTTGTTGTGGCCCTGTCCATGCTGGCACGCACTTATCTGTTTTAAGCCGAAATGCGGCACGCACAATCCCGCTCCAACAACATCGGATACCTCGTTGAGCCAAGCACAGCACTTGGCTCAAAACTGAACACGCTTTATTCGCAGATACTGCCACCACCGTCCTGCGGGTTCAGGCGGTAATCGCTGAAAGAGCCACCTTCACGCGGGCGCACCGCCACAATGCGCTGAACAATATGGTCCGGATCAGCCCGGAAACCATGCTCATACGCCACGATATCCAGCTCTGCACACCAACGCAGCAACTCACCTGCTTGCAATAGAAAATCCGGGTTACGCGGCGTGTTGTACTGCTCGTTGCCCACCCCAAAGGTTTCGTAAACCAGCACCCCGCCCGGCTCCAGGCTTTCCAGCAAGGTAGGCATCAAGGGACGCCACAAATACTTGGTCACCACCAGGGCATTGAACTTGCGCCCGGCAAAAGGCCAGGGACCGTTTTCAATATCAGCCTGGATGATTTCCCCATAAGGTGATGTCGCTGCCACGGCTTCCGGATCCCGATCCACGCCAATCACGGTATTGCCGCGCTCGGCCAACCAGCGGGCATTGCGCCCCCGGCCACAGGCCACATCCAGGACCGTGCCCGGATTCGGAATCAAATGGGCCCAAGCCTGTAACCAGGCGCTGGCCTGTCCCCTGTCGTTCATCCCCACCCCTTTGCTAAACAGACAAAACGCTCATGGTAACGCAGCAGTGAGCAAGCTCAAGCACGCCACTGGCCTGGGCTACAATTGGCCCCGGTTCCACGCTATTTTTTGAGGGTGTATGAAAGTTCTGCTGCAAAAACCCATATTGCTGATGGCCGTTCTGTGCCTGCCTTTATGGTTTATCTACGGCAACTTCATCCTGGCCGCTGTCACCTCCATCCTGACCGGGATGCTGGTGGGCATGATCCGCACCCTGCATCAAGTGACTGAGGCCAAAAAAGCCAGCGCCAAGAGCGCCACCCCGGCTTCTTCCGAGACACCTAACGACGAGCCCAACTGACGCCATGAACGTACTGTCTGCCCCTGCCTTGCCACACGGTTTACCTCCCCTGTCAGACGAGCTGAAAGAACATGTCGCGCAGGTCAACCATTATTTGCTGGATCGCATTGAGGATGAAGGCGGTTTCTTGCCTTTCGATCAATGGATGCACCATGCTCTGTACGCCCCGCATCTGGGCTACTACAGCGGCGGCAGCACCAAGTTTGGCAGCACCCTTCCTACTGGTGACTTTACGACGGCACCTGAACTCTCTCCCCTGTTCGCCCAAACCTTGAGCCGCCAGGTGATGGAAGTGCTGGAAGGCAGCCAAACGCTGACCATTCTGGAATTTGGCGCGGGCAGTGGCGCTTTGGCCCAAGCGCTGATTACCGAGCTGCGCCAGCAAGGTATCGAGCCGCAATACTCGATTCTGGAAGTATCGCCTGACCTGCGTGTGCGTCAGCAAGAGCGTCTGGCGCCCCTGCAAGCGCAAGTGCAATGGCTGGACAGCACACCACACAGCTTCAAGGGCTGCGTGGTGGCCAATGAGGTTCTGGATGCCATGCCAACCAGCCTGTTCACTTTTGATGTGGAAGGCAAGGTGCTGGAGGTGGGTGTTATTGCGGCGGACGACAGCACAGCCCACGGCCTACCGGCGCCTTTTTATCTGGCCACTCGCCCGGCACCCGAGCATCTGGCCACGCTGGTGGCCGAGCGTGTTCAAGCCCAGCCTTTTTACCTGTCGGAAATCAATCTGCAGGCCGAAGCCTGGGTGCGCGGCATAGGCTCTTGGCTGAAACGAGGTGCAGCAATTTTGATTGACTACGGTTTTCCGCAGCGCGAGTACTATCACCCGCAGCGTGACAAAGGCACCTTGATGTGCCACTTTCGACATTTTGCCCATGCCGAACCGCTGGTTCTGGCTGGCTTGCAGGACATCACCGCCCACGTGGATTTCACGGCCATGGCAGATGCCGCATTGGAAGCCGGATTGGATGTGCTGGGCTACACCAGTCAGGCACGCTTTCTGATGAACTGTGGCATTACCAATTTCCTGGCCTCGCCCCCAGAAGACCCATCACCCGCCGTCCAGCAGCAATGGGCGCAGACCATGAGTGCCGCCAACAAGCTGCTGTCCGAAGCAGAAATGGGGGAACTGTTCAAGGTAATGATCATTGGGCGTAATGTTTCTGCCCCTATGCTGGGCACGATGAGCGGAGACCGACGCGAACGTCTGTAAGTACATTGCCTGTTTCGGGCGACGGCCACGCTACAAAGGGAATTGTGCCGATCACCCTTCACCTTGCCTGGAAGGCAAGACAGCAAGCTAAATGGCCTATCCACTTCATAACCTAAAGCGGGAACACGCACACGGCCTCAAACGAAGGAGCAAAAGATAAGCGGCCAATAGGCCGCTTATCTACTTTTGAGCTATCGGTAGCACACAAAACTAAACCGACTGCTCCAGGGCAGCCAATCTAGCCGCACGCACCGCTTCCCGAATTCTGCCGGGTTCAGCCTTGAACTGCGCGGCAACGGCACCGGCATCCACACTGGCCATGACTGCCCGCAATTGATCCCACTCACGCTCTGGAACCGGCCTCAGACAGGCCGCCGCACTGATCAACTGCATGAAACGCTCAGGCTTGCGCAAGGCATCCAGCGACTCCATGACTTGCAAGGCAGACTCCACGTCGGCACGAGGCTGCAGCAAAGCAGGGCTGGCCAACAGCACAGGCAATAAGCGAGCCTGATCCCGCCATTCCGAAGGAGCGCGAATCTGCTCCGCCACCTGCGCAGGTGCTTCCGAGAGATGGCACAGAACAGCAAAGCAGCTTGCCAGATCCAAGCGTCTGTCTTTGGCGATCTGTACTTGCTGACCTACCTGATCGTTGTAATTCAAGCCAGGCATGACACGCTCCAGCGCGCCCACTTCCCGCAGCACGTCGAACATGCGAGCGGGCTGCTTGGCAGACAAGCCTTTGCTTACTTCCAGATAGATGCGCTCGGGCACCAGTTCGTCCACTTCACCCTGCTCGACCAGTTCACGCGCCAGGGCCCAGGTCTCGTTGGCCACAGTGAACTCGGTAAAGCGGGCCGCAAACCGCGCCAGCCGCAGCAAGCGCACCGGGTCTTCGCTAAACGCCACGCCCACATGACGGAACAGCCGAGCCTGCAAATCCGCCAGACCATTCAAGGGGTCGTGCAAATTCCCTGCCGCATCCACGGCCATCGCATTAATGGTCAGATCACGGCGGCGTAAATCATCCGCCAAGCTCACGTCTGTACCGGTGTAAAAGGTAAAGCCCTTGTAGCCACGGCCAGACTTGCGCTCGGTGCGGGCCAGCGCAAACTCTTCTTTGCTATGAGGATTCAGAAAGACCGGGAAGTCACCGCCCACAGGCACAAAACCTCGGGCAGCCAATGCTTCGGGCCTGGCTCCCACAACAACCCAGTCCTTGTCGCCCGCAGGCAAACCCAGCAAGGCATCGCGCACCGCGCCACCCACCACATAGACCTGCAAACCTTCCAAAACAGGATCTGGCGGCCCCATCAGGGCCGCCAAGGCTGTTTGCTGTCTATCATCAAGCATGGACGAATTCATCAAGGCGAAATCGTACCCAAACGCCCTTTCAGGGACTGCGGCCGACCACTGAACATCATGGAGTAGTAAGTCGCGTTAGAGAGCACATTCTTTACGTACAAGCGTGTTTCGGTAAAAGGGATGGTTTCGGCAAAAATGGCCCCTTCAACCGATCCATTCAAACGCGAGCGCCACTGCCGGGGGCGACCTGGACCGGCGTTATAACCTGCCGACGCCAGCACCTGGGAGCCATCCAACTGTCCCAGCACGATGTTCAGGTAGTTGGTACCCAGCACCGTATTGACCTCGAATTCGTTCACACGAGACGGCGAGAAATCGTGCATATCAATCTTTTTGGCGACCCATTTGGCCGTTGCAGGCATCAGTTGCATCAAGCCCGACGCTCCTACACCCGAACGCGCATCGGTAATAAAGCGCGACTCCTGGCGGATCAGGCCATAGACCCAGGCTGGATCCAGATTGATGGACTGGGCCTGCTCGGTCACACGACCTTCAAAAGGAGCGATAAAACGCTGGCTGAAATCAATCTCGTTCTTGGTCAACAAGGAGGTATTCACCACCCGGTCGTAAATATGCTGCTCACGGGCGAACTCGGCGGCGGCCCGCAACTGCCGGTCGTTCATGCCGCGCAAGGCAAAGTTCCACTCCGGTACGGCCTCTGGACGCCAGCCCAGCTTGAACAGTTCCACCGCGCGCAGCAAGCCCGCATTGGTACGCGCATCCTGCATATCCAAAGGCGTCAAAGGCTGTGGCTGAGGAGGCAAGGACGGGGTCAGACCCAATTCTTCTGTTGCCAACTGACCATAGAAGTTCAAATCACCCACAATGGACTGGAACTTGGCACGAGCCTGATCTGTGTGACCCAATGCCTGATGCGCACGCCCCGACCAATACACCCAGACTGGCTCAGCCTTTTGCGCATCGTTCATCTTGTCGATAGCGGCAGAGACATGCTTCCAATCAATGGTGGCCTGGCGCAATTCGGCGCGCACTTGCCAGGCATTGTTGTAGTCCGTCATGGGAGTGCGGCCAGAACGTCGATACCATTTAGCCGCGTCATCTTCTACCCGCAGGGCACTGATCAGACCGAACTGGCCCCAGACCCAGTTCAAGTTTTCCTGAGGGATTTTGCCAGCCCAGGTACGGTCAATATACGCCGCTGCGACATCACGCTGACCACGGCCCAGACGGGACAAGGCCAAGGACACCAGCTCCGGATTGACCGAGCTGTTGTTTGCGTTGCGATCCAGCCACTTCTGCGGCGAGGCCATCAAAGCGGTGTAATCCTTCATTTGCGACGCCGTGAAGATAATCGCAGCCAGACGACGCGCCTGGGCTGTACGGTTACTTTCCAAGGCATCACGCATCAGGTCGCGGACTTGATTCTTGCTGACCACTTTACGGTCATACAACTGATCCAGTGCCGACCAGCAAGCCTGGCTGGGTGAGAAAGACGCCAACAAGTCCTGCACATCCACAGCTTGCCCTGCCGCATTCTGCGCCGAAGCCACTGCACATTTCACGGCCGAAGAGGGGGCGTAAACCGGAGCCAGCTCACGCACCAGCGCATAGTTGCCGCTACGTGCAGCCGCCACAATCCAGTCGGACTTCAAACGGTTTTCCAGGTATTCGTCTTGATTGCTGCTCAGGAACAAACGAACTTGCTCATCGGGCACGGGGGTGGTCGTATCTTGCAAAATCCGTCGCAAGCGCCAGTATTGGGCATAAGAGCCCAAGACAGGGTCATTGGCCGCAATCGGAGCCAAGGCATCCAGCGTCGACCAGCGCTTGGCCTGCATGGCATCGCGAGCGTCAATCAAAGCCTGACGAGCAGTTGGCGGCACAGGCGGGACGCGGTCCCAGCGACGTACGGCCTCTTTGGCTGGCTGCAAGACAAGGGCTGGCTTGGCGACGACGGGATCCGGGGAATGAGTCTGGGCTTGAGGAGACTGAGACCCCGCACAGCCGACCAAACCCAGTGCAAACACCATCAAGGCGCTCAAGGACGGACGAGGCAGCGCGGGCACCATGCCCCAAGCTGGTGTTTTCTGGTACTTTAGCTGGTTGATACCCATAGTGACGGCCTTTAGAAAATCACCCATGATTCAGAACGTAGAGCATAACGCAGCCGCGCTGCGCACGCGACTAAAAGACCTGCGTGCAGGACAGCCTGCCATCGACACCAACCGGGGCGCTTTGCTGATCCGGGGCCGTCTGTTCACCTGGCTGGCCACCAATCGCAGCCGCCTGCGTGAACAAGGCCGTACCGAACCGACCACCATTGCCGCTTTCTGGCCTATGGCCGAAGAACCGGACCTGCGCCCCTTGCTGCTTCAATGGGTGGAAGAAGAAGGCATCAATGTCTGTCTGCCTGTAGTTAAAGAGGCCGATGCCCCATTGAGCTTTGTCGAATGGACACCCGAGACCAACATGGAGAAGGGACGCTACGGCATCGAAATCCCGATTTCCAACAAGACCCTGCAACCGGACATTGTCCTGGTCCCCACGCTGGGCTATACCCGCCAGGGCGATCGCCTGGGCTACGGCAAAGGATACTACGACCGGACTTTGGCGGCGCTGAAAGAACAGAACCACACGTTTACCAGCATTGGGATTGCCTGGGCCGTGGGCGACTTGTCGGGCCAGTCCTACCAGCCCGCCCCGCACGACCAACGCCTGGACAGTATTCTGACCGATAAAGGCTGGGCAGTGCCCGCGCCGGAACTGTAAATCTTCTTTCCTGGCAGCCCAGCGTTGGGGCACCGTGCTGTTCCGCCCGAGCGGCTCTGGCCCGCAGATACCGGACAATCGGCATGCGCTGGCCTTCGAATAAACGATCAGTTCTATCACGTCCCAGTAAAAAACCCGCCAAGGTATTGGCGGGTTTTTATTGAACACCAGCGGTGACTAACGCCAGGTCAGATTTGGCAAGATAGCCATGCTCGCGTCTGCCCCATTCAGGGTGTACATGTGAATACCCGGCGCCCCGCCATCGAGCAGGTCCTGGCACAAGCGTGCCACCACATCGATCCCAAAAGCACGAATCGACGCGCGATCATCACCAAAGTCAGCCAGACGCAGACGAATCCAGCGCGGTACTTCTGCACCGCACATGGTCGAGAAACGCAGCAACTGGGACGAATTGGTAATGGGCATGATGCCCGGAGTGATCGGAATCGTAACGCCTTGGGCCTGGGCCCGTTCAACAAAGCTGAAGTAGGAGTCCGGGTTAAAGAAATACTGCGTGATCGCCCCGTGCGCCCCCGCATTGACCTTGTTCACAAAGTGAGCCAGATCATCCCCAAAACCTGTGGCCTGGGGGTGCATTTCAGGGTAAGCGGCCACTTCGATATGGAAGTGCTCGCCGTAGTTTTCACGAATGAAGGCCACCAGATCGCTGGCGTAGCGCAGCTCGCCTGCATCCCCCCCCATCCCCGAGGGCAAATCACCGCGCAGGGCCACGATACGTCGTATGCCCTGGTCGCGGTAATTGTCCAGCATCTCGCTAAGCTGTGCGGGTGCCGTACCAATGCATGACAGGTGCGGCGCCACATCAAAACCCAGTTTTTGCAGCAATGCCACCGCATCGACTGTGCCAGCCCGCGTGGAGCCACCGGCTCCAAACGTCATGCTGACATAGGCGGGGTTCAAGCCCATTAAGGTCTTGGCGGTACGCACCAGTTTTTCCTGCGCCGCGATGTCTCGCGGCGGGAAAAACTCCAGGCTCAAGGTTTGCTTGTTACTCATTTAATTAATAGTCCCGACAGCAGCCCGGAGACCAGACTGTAGACGATAGCCCCAATCACGGCCCACCAGAATCCCTCAACCTGGAAACCTTTGAGGATAGAGCCGGCAAACCAGAACACTAAAGCATTGAGCACCAACAGGAACAAACCCAAAGTCACAATGGTGATGGGCAAGGTCAGCACAATCAACAAGGGTTTGACCAGGGTATTGAGCAAGCCCAGTACCAGCGCAGCTATCAGGGCCGAGCCAAACGACGCCACGACAATGCCGGGCAGAATGTAGGCAACAACCAGCAAGGCAACAGCATTCAGGATCCAGACGAGTAGCAAAGTCATAATAGGGCTCCAAGAAGTGGCGTCCGAAGACGCCAGTGCGTTTTAGTAGCGGTAGTGCTCGGCCTTGAATGGTCCTTGCACAGGCACGTTGATGTAATCCGCCTGCGCCTGGGACAAGGTCGACAAATTCACACCCAATTTCTTCAAGTGCAAACGAGCGACTTTTTCGTCCAGGTGCTTGGGCAGTACATATACTTTACCCGTTTCATAGTGATCACCACGAGTGAACAGTTCAATTTGTGCAATGGTCTGGTTCGTGAACGAAGCCGACATCACAAACGAAGGGTGGCCAGTGGCGCAGCCCAGGTTCACCAGACGACCTTGAGCCAGCAAGATGATGCGCTTGCCGTCAGGGAAAATAACGTGATCAACCTGAGGTTTGATCTCTTCCCACTCCAGATCCTCAATGGAGGCCACGTCGATTTCGTTATCGAAGTGACCGATGTTGCACACGATCGCCTGGTCTTTCATACGCTCCATGTGCGAGCGGTCAATCACGTGGTAGTTGCCGGTAGCGGTCACGAAGATATCGGCTTTGTCAGCGGCTTCTTCCATGGTCACCACGCGGTAGCCTTCCATCGAGGCTTGCAGGGCGCAGATAGGGTCAATTTCAGTCACCCAAACCTGGGCACGCAAGGCAGCCAGTGCCTGGGCACAACCTTTACCCACGTCGCCAAAACCGCACACCACGGCGATCTTGCCAGCGACCATCACGTCGGTCGCGCGCTTGATACCATCGACCAGGGACTCGCGGCAGCCATACAGGTTATCGAACTTGGACTTGGTCACCGAATCGTTGACGTTGATGGCAGGGAAAGCCAGCTCACCTTTATTGGCCATCTGGTACAGACGGTGCACGCCGGTGGTGGTCTCTTCGGTCACGCCCTTGATTTGGGCCAGACGGGTGGAGTACCAGGTTTTGTCATTTTGCAAACGGGCACGGATGGAGGCGAACATGACGCGCTCTTCTTCGCTGCCGGGTTTGTCCAGAACGGACAGATCTTTTTCAGCACGGGCACCCAGGTGCAGCAACAAGGTTGCGTCGCCACCGTCGTCCAGAATCATGTTGGCCTGCTCACCGGGCCAGTCAAAAATGTCGTGAGCGTACTGCCAGTACTCTTCCAGGGTTTCGCCCTTGACGGCGAACACAGGCACGCCAGAGGCAGCAATAGCCGCAGCAGCGTGGTCTTGAGTGGAGAAGATGTTGCACGATGCCCAGCGCACTTCAGCGCCCAGGGCCGTCAGGGTTTCAATCAGAACCCCGGTTTGAATCGTCATGTGCAAACTGCCGGCAATGCGCGCGCCCTTCAAGGGCTGGGAGGCAGCAAATTCCTCGCGAGTGGCCATCAGGCCAGGCATTTCGGTCTCGGCAATGGTCAGCTCGCGGCGGCCCCATTCAGCCAAGGAAATATCGGCAATTTTGTAATCGGTAAAAGTCACAGTCGGGCTCCGTTATACGGCACGCAGACTGCACGGAGAGCAAATGAATTCTCACCAGCAGCCCGCCATGCAGGTCGTGGTGAGCGTCGTTCTCCAAGGTGGATACCACCTATCCATGCCCCGAGCCTGGCAAGACGAGTGTCTTGTCGCAACGCCCCTCGAGGATGGCAAATTAATGTGGGTGATTGTACCCGTTTGGATCGTCTTGGGAAGACGGCTCCAGGGGTAAAAATCATAATTTCTTCTTGCGAGACGGGCCGGGGCCTGCCTCTTTCAGCGTTGCGGGCAGCCCGGTTTTCCGGCCCCGACAACGCTGTATCACTGCTGCAAAACGCCGCTCGCAAGCGGCCTTTGCACACTGCTTAGATAGCCTGACGCAACGCCTGGGCCTTGTCCGTGGCTTCCCAGCTGAACTCGGGCTCGCTACGGCCAAAATGACCGTAGGCAGCAGTCTTGGTGTAGATGGGACGCTGCAGATCCAGCATTTCGATGATGCCGCGTGGGCGCAGATCGAAATGTTGGCGCACCAGCTTGGCGATCTCGGTATCCGAAATCACGCCGGTGCCTTCGGTGTAGATGGTGATATTGATTGGCTCAGCCACACCAATGGCGTAGCTCAACTGCACTTGACACTGACGGGCCAGACCGGCTGCCACAATGTTCTTGGCGACATAACGAGCGGCGTAGGCTGCGGAGCGGTCCACTTTGGAGGGATCCTTTCCGGAGAACGCACCACCGCCGTGAGGGCATGCGCCACCGTAGGTGTCCACAATGATCTTGCGGCCAGTCAGACCACAATCGCCTTGAGGGCCACCAATCACGAACTTGCCAGTGGGGTTCACGAGGAAGCGGGTCTTTTCGGTCAGCAGGTCCGATGGGAAGCATGGACGAATGATGTGTTCGATCACGGCTTCGTGAATGTCTTTCTGGGACATTTCAGGAGCATGCTGCGTGGACAGAACCACGGTATCCACTTCGGTAGGACGGCCATCCACGTAGCGGAAGGTGACTTGAGATTTGGCGTCAGGACGCAACCAGGGCAGACGACCATCTTTACGCAGTTCGCTCTGACGCTGCACCAGACGGTGGGCGTACCAGATAGGAGCCGGCATCAGATCAGGCGTTTCGTCGCAGGCGTAGCCAAACATCAGACCCTGGTCGCCAGCGCCTTGGTTCAGCAGCTCTTCAGGGCTGCGGTCCACACCTTGGGCGATATCGGGTGATTGCTTGTCGTAGGCCACCAGCACAGCGCAAGACTTGTAGTCAATGCCGTAATCGCCATTGTCATAGCCAATGCGCTTGATGGTGTCACGGGCCACCTGGATGTAATCCACATTGGCGTGCGTGGTGATCTCGCCAGCCAGCACCACCAGCCCGGTATTGCACAAGGTCTCGGCAGCAACACGCGCCTGAGGGTCTTGCTCGAAAATAGCGTCCAGGATGGCGTCGGAAATCTGGTCGGCAACCTTGTCGGGATGGCCTTCAGAGACAGATTCGGAAGTAAAGAGAAAGTCGTTGTTGCTCACAGCGTAGCTTCCTTGAATAAGGGCTGATAATCAGCACGAGGTTGAACAAACTGCGTTGCACCTCGAAGCCAGCGATGTGGATACGATAGACGGGGCGCGACGCTTTAGCGGTTTATAGTGGGCAGCTCGCTGCCTGATCGCTCCGCAAGTTGTCGTTTAACTCAGCGATACAATCTATTTTAAGCGAAAATACATATTTGTTTCAGCAAAACTTCACACTAAAGGATTGCCTGGCCCATGCTAGTGGCTCTTTTGCGCTTGATGGCTCGCCTGCCCTTACCCGTCCTGCATGGCCTGGGTAGAGCCGTAGGCCGACTGATTTACGCCTTTCCCGGACGCTATCGCCGTCGTCTGCAAAGCCACTGTCGCCAAGCGGGCTACGATTCGCCCGCTTTCTTTCGGCAAGCTGCCGCAGAGACTGGCGCCATGATTATGGAAACCCCGCGCGTCTGGCTGTATCCACAAGCCTGTCTGGATCGCTGCACGATCGACAACCTGCCCCTGGTCCAGGAAACGCTGGCCGAAGGTCGCGGCATACTTTATCTGACCCCGCACCTGGGCTGTTTTGAAATGATCGCGCGCTATTTTTCCGGCGTGGATCCGATGACTGTCATGTTCCGCCCGCCTCGCCAAGCGTTTCTGGAGCCCTTGATGGTCGAGTCCCGTGAGCTACCAGGCCTGCATGCCGTACCGGCCAATATCAAAGGCGTGCGCGAACTGGTCCGTGCTTTTCGCCGAGGCGAGTCAGTTGGCATGCTGCCCGATCAAGTCCCTAGTGGTGGCGATGGTGTATGGGCACCTTTTTTTGGCCGCCCCGCGTTGACCATGACGTTGGCCGGCAAACTGGCCCGTCAGTCCAATGTGCCCATCATCGTGACAGCCGCCGAGCGTTTGCCCAAAGGTCGTGGTTTTCACATTCACACCCTGCGCCTGCCCGAGCCTTTGCCCGAGGACCCCACAGAGCTTGCCACCCTGATTAACGCATCCATGGAAATCATGATTCGGCGCTTTCCAACCCAGTATCTCTGGGCCTATAACCGCTACAAGATTCCGCATGACGCGCCCCCTTTGCCTGGCGATGCCACACCATGAGTTTTAATTCTTATCCACTGCTCAAATCCGTTTTTACCTACTTTGGCCGTGCCTCGGTGCGCTCGCGCCAGCGTTGGGGTGCCGTGTTGGGCGCACTGGTGCATCGCTTTGCCTCCCGCCGCCGTCACATTGTTCGTACCAACCTGGATTTGTGCTTTCCCGACACACCCGAAAGCACCCGGCGTGAATGGGAAAAGCAGCACTTTCGCCTGCTGGCTCAATCCTATCTGGATCGGGGCCTGCTCTGGTTTGGTCTGCCCAGCACCATTCTGAACACGCTGCACCTGACGGGCGAAGAACACATTACCCAGGCGCTGGAACAGGGCCGCAAGGTCATGCTACTGGTGCCTCATTTCCTGGGTATGGATGCCGCTGGCACACGGCTGTCCATGTCCATCTCGCCTTTGGTCGCTTTTTACACACCGCAGCGCGATCCTCATGTAGATCGCCTGATGTATGAAGGCCGCAGCCGCTTTTCCTCGGTCCCGCTGATTTCCCGCAAAGACGGGATCCGTGGCCTGATGCGCGCGCTGCAAAAGGGCCAGCCAATTTATTACCTCCCTGATATGGACTTCGGCGCCAAGGGCTCGGCCTTTGTGCCCTTTTTCAATGTCCCGGCCGCCACCCTGCTGTCCACTGCCCAGATTGCCCGCAATCAGGATGCGCTGGTCATTCCCGTGATTTCCCGCTTGGATGCCCAGACGGGCCACTACCATATTCAGGTGCTCGAACCCATGACTGACTTTCCCGGCGAAGGCACTCTGGAAGAGGCCACCGAGCGCATGAATGCCCTGATCGAAAAATATGTGCGCGAGGATCCGCCGCAGTATTATTGGGTACATCGACGCTTCAAAACCCGCCCTGAAGGTCAACCTGGCATCTACTAGACCCATCATGCACAGTCCCACCGCCCCCCAGCCCGTTTCCTCCCTTTGGCGTTTCAGCAAAATGCACGGAGCGGGCAATGACTTTGTCATGCTCGACGGTGTGACGCAGCCTATTGAACTGACACCGGAACGCGCCCGCGCCCTGGCAGATCGCCACTTCGGAATTGGTGCCGACCAGATCTTGCTGGTCGAGGCCGCCACCGACACAGAGGCCGACTTCCGCTATCGCATCTTCAATGCAGACGGCAGCGAGGTTGAACATTGCGGTAACGGTGCTCGTTGTTTTGTCCGCTTTGTACACGAACAAGGTCTGTCATCAGCCAACCCTTTACGGGCGCAGATCCGTACCGGCATCATCAGCCTGTATAACGACCCACAACGCGGCGTGGACGTCATGATGGGCACCACCCGCTTTGCGCCAGCCGATGTGGGTTTTGACCATACCGGACTGGAAACGCGCGACCAAGGCGACGACACCTTGTGGCTCTTGCCTGTGCCCGGTCAAGCGGCCCCCGTGGCCTTGTCGCTGGTCTCGATTTCCAACCCGCATGCCGTGCAGGTCGTGGACGATGTAAAGCAGGCGCCGGTTGCTACGGTAGGCCCCTTCATCGAATCCCACCCTCGTTTTGCCCACAAAGTGAACGCGGGTTTCATGCAGGTGATTGATCCCCACCACATCAAGCTACGCGTCTACGAGCGCGGGGCCGGTGAAACCCTGGCCTGCGGTACAGGCGCGTGTGCGGCTGTGGTAGCGGGCATACGGCGGGGATTGCTCCAAAGCCCGGTTGTCGTTGATACTCGTGGAGGCAGTTTGCGCATTGAATGGGACGGGCAGGCGCTACGCATGAGCGGCCCGGCCCAAACTGTCTTTACCGGACAAGTCGATATCGATGCACTGTGTGCATCCTTAGCCAGAAAGGAAATCTTCTAGACATGGATACCCCCAACAGCCTTAGCGCCGTGGAAGTGGCCCAGTTTTTGAAAGCCAACCCTGATTTTTTCGACGCACACGCCGACGTTTTTGCCAAACTGATGGTGCCTCATCCACACCAAAGCCGCGCTATTTCCCTGGGCGAGCGCCAGATCATGTTGCTGCGCGAGCGCGGCAAAAAAACCGAGCGTCAACTGGCTACGCTGGTCGCCAATGCCCGTGGCAATGAAAAGATTTCCCGCCAACTGCATCAATGGAACTGCCAGATGCTGGCCGAGTCCGATCCCGACGCCCTTCCCGCCCTGATTTGCAGCAGCCTGGAGCGCATTTTTGAAATGCCCGTGGTGCGCCTGCACTGCTGGAACCCGGACGAAGTCCTGGCCGATGACGCACTGGCCAGTTGGGCTCACACCTTGATCACCCCCTATTGCGGGGCCCGACGCGAACAGGAATTTCTGGCCGATTTGCAACAAGACGCGCAATCGGTAGCCATCGTGCCTTTGAAATCCCCCGAGTCAAACATCTTGTTTGGTCTGCTGGTTTTGGGCTCGCCCGAAGCCACGCGTTTTACTGCCGATATGGGTACGGATTTCCTGGAAGGCGTTGGTGAGTTGTGCAGCGCCGCCCTGCAGCGCTTACACAAACCCAGCAGCGTTAATCAAAGCGAATGTCCGGCCTGAAGAAACAAGACCGCCCCCCCGCCGGGGAAAAGCCCAAAAAGCAGCCAGCCGTCTCCCCGGCCCTCAGCCCGGCCATGCAACGCTGGCTGCATCAACTAAGCCACGAAAAACGCTATTCGGAACACACACTGAGTGCGTACCGCAATGACCTGCGCCATTTGCTGGCGCAGTACCCAGGCACCGACCCCGACACACTCAATCAAAGTCAGTTGCGACAAGCCGCCGCCCGTTTACATGCCCAAGGCCTGGCCCCACGCAGCCTGGCCCGCATTCTGGCGGCCTGGCGTGGCTACTATCAATCGCGCACCAAAGAACTAGGCTGGCCCTTGAACCCGGCTGCCAGTCTGAAAGCACCCCGGATAGGCCGCCCGCTGCCCAAGGCCTTGTCTGTGGACCAGACCCAGCAGCTACTGGACCGCTCTACGGCCCCGATTCAGGACGATCCGGTCAGTTGGCGCAATCAGGCCATGTTTGAATTGTTTTATTCCAGCGGGCTGCGTTTGGCTGAGCTGGTCAGCCTGGACACACACTATCACCAGGATCCGCAATACCAGTCTAAAAGCTGGTTACTGCTGGATGATCGTGAACTGGTGGTGAGCGGCAAAGGCGGCAAAACACGCCGCCTGCCGGTAGGCGAGAAAGCCTTGCATGCCTTGCAACAGTGGCTGCAAAAACGCCCGGCCCTGGCCTCATTGACGACCAGCGCCGATGCCAGTGCAGCACTGTTTCTGGGAGCCCGTGGAGCCCGTATTCACCCGCGTGTTGTGCAGCAAGAGCTGGAAAACTACGCCCGAGCCAGTGGCCTACCTGTGCATGTACACCCGCACAGCCTGCGCCACAGCTTTGCCAGCCATTTGCTGCAATCGGCACAAGATTTACGGGCGGTGCAGGAACTATTGGGCCACACCAATATTTCCACGACCCAGATTTATACCCGTCTGGATTTCCAGCATCTGGCCCAGGCTTACGATCAGGCCCATCCTCGGGCACAACGCAAGAACCGGGCCAGTGACAAGCCGGATGAATGAATCAGGGCTGTAAAGCCTTGATCAGTTGATCGGTATTCGAGCGCATCATACCCAAATAGGTATCCACGCCGGATCCGGGCACACCCAAGGCGTCGGAATACAAGGTGCCGCCCACTTTCGCACCGGTTTCCCGAGCGACTTGCTCAACCAGTTTTGCGCTGACCGTGTTTTCGACAAAAATGGCCTGAATCTGCTCGCTGCGCGCTTGCTGGATGATCTGTGCAATATCGCGTGCCGAAGGCTCCGCCTGACTGGACACACCCACCAAAGGAATAAAGCGGATGTTGTAGGCCTTGCCCATGTAGGAGAAGGCATCGTGCGAGGTAATGACCTTGCGCTTGTCTACTGGCACCGCTTGCAGGCGGGTTTTAATGGAGTCGTCCAGTTCCTGAATGCGCTGGGCATAATCCTTGGCACGGCCCTGGTAGTACTGGGCATTGGCCGGATCAGCTTGCTCAAGACCTTTGCTGATATTGCGAACATAGATCTGCGCCAGATCCAGACTTTGCCAGGCATGCGGATCCTGACTGCCATGCTGATGGCTGTGCTCATGGCCGCTGTGGTCTTTCTCGGGCGCGTGTTCATGATCCTGGGCGTGGTCATGCGCAGGCTCATGGTCATGGTCATGGTCGTGGTCGTGGTCGTGGTCGTGGTCGTGGTCGTGGTCGTGGTCGTGGTCGTGGTCGTGGTCGTGGTCGTGGTCGTGGTCGTGGTCGTGGTCAGCATGATCGTCAGCCCCGCCTTCAAACGCCAAAGGCGTAATGCCTTCCGTCGCCACGACCTGCGGGCCCTTATAGCCCGCCGCCTGCTGCAAGCGCGGCAGCCAGGATTCAAACTCCAGGCCATTGACCACCAGCAACTGCGCCTTGGCCAAGGTCTTCGCATCGCTGGGACGCGGCTCAAACGAGTGCGCATCCCCATTGGCAGGCACAATCGTGCTGGCCATGACCTTGTCGCCCCCAATCTCCTTGACCATATCGTTCAGGATCGAAAAGCTGCTGACCACTCGCAAGGGTTCAGCCTGTACCGACAGGCTGGCCGCCAACAAACCCAGGGCCAACACCATGCGGCCTGAATACATGCCTCGCATTTTCATCAATCGTGCTCCAAGAGAGAGGCCATGCGCCGACGCCGTGCACGCCATTGGGAATAAGCACGCAGCAAACCGCCTTGGGGGCCAAAGGTGATAGAAAGAAAATAAAACGCGCCCGCCGCCAGGATAATCGCGGGCGAAGCCGGAACGTTGTAGTAATACGAGAACAGCAGCCCCAGATAGGCGCTGATCATGCCCAACAAGGCCGCCACCAACATTTGTCGACCTACGGAATACACCCAGAACCGGGCCGAGGCGGCGGGCAGCATCATGATCCCCACCACCATCAAAGTCCCCAAAACCTGGAAGCCAGCCACCAGCGTGATGACCAGCATGAACAAAAACAGCATGTGAACCACGGAGCCGCGCCCACCCTGGGTACGCAAAAAAATGGGGTCCATGCACTCCAACACCAACGGTCGGAACACCAGAGCCAGAATAAGCAACGTAATCGTTGTGCTGCCGGTAACCAGCAGCAAAGACGCATCATCCAGCCCCAGCACCGTGCCAAACAGCACATGGATCAAATCCATATTGGAGCCACGCAACGAAACCAGCAGCACTCCCAGCCCCAGCGACACCAGATAGAAGGCCGCAAAACTGGCGTCCTCGCGTTGTGGTGTCAAACGAGCAACCAGCCCGGCCAGCAAAGCGACGACCAGGCCGGTAATCATGCCGCCTATGGCCATCGCACTTAAGGACAAGCCCGCCGTCAAAAAACCGACTGCCACACCAGGCAGGATGGCATGGGCCATCGCATCACCCATCAGGCTCATGCGGCGCAGTACCAGAAATACACCCAAGGGCCCTGCCGCTGCGGCCAAAGCAAAAGACCCGGCCAGCGCGCGCTTCATGAAACCGAAATCGATGAAGGGGCCAAACAGCACATCCATCAGCGCCATCATAGGTAGTCACCCGCACACAAATGGCGAGCCAGATGCAGGTTCTCCGGCGTCAGCACTGCTTCGGTTTGCCCCCAACCCACTACTTGTCCGGCAAGCAGCACGGTTTGCGGAAAACAGCTACGCACCATATCCAGATCATGCAGCACGGCCATCACGGTACGGCCCTGCTTGTGCCAGTCCAGAATCAGGTTCATCAACTCATCCGAGGTTGCGCGGTCCACCGCAGCAAAAGGCTCGTCCAGCAAGAGGATTTGGGCATCCTGCATGATCATGCGAGCAAACAAGGCGCGCTGTAATTGCCCACCCGACAAGGTACCAATGGAGCGACGCGCAAAATCAGCCAGCCCCACCTGCTCCAGCGCATGGCCAAGGCGTTCATGCTCTGCTTTGGGAAAGCCGCCCCAGGCGCCCACGCGCTTCCAGGCCCCCATGGCCACCAGATCATGCACCGTCACCGGAAAGCTTTTATCCAGATCGCCCATTTGCGGCAGCAAGGCCAACTGATCCAGAAAGCCACTATCGACAGCAATGCGCCCTTTCAGGGGATTGATCTGTCCGGTCAGCCCTTTGAGCAAGGTGGATTTACCGGCTCCGTTAGGCCCGACAATGGCGGTCAAGGAGCCTCGGGTAAAACAGCCGCTGATATCACGCAGGGCGATTTTGTCTTTCCAGCCCAGCGCCACATGATCCAGCTCGATCAAGGTTTGAGTGGAGGTCATACCCTTACCACGCGCCCAATGCCCAGGCAGTTAGCAGCCACAGGGCTGCTGCCACGCACAAGGCGCCCAGTACGCGCTGCCCAGCCGAGGCCAGCAAAAGCGAACGGCGCGGCACCGGACTACGGGAAGTCGAGGAAAATTGAGAACAGGACATGAAACAGGGATAATGCGGCTAGATTGGGAATTTAATTTTTTCCAAAGATGTTATAACATAACAAACAGCCTATCAAGCGCCATGCCTGTACATATTCTTACGCCCAACGCTATTGAAGATCAGCTCGCTATCGCTGAACAGCTTTGTCTGGAACGCGGTAAACGGCTGACCTCCATTCGCCGTCAGGTACTGGAAATCCTGATTCAGGCTCAGCGCAGCTTGCGCGCCTACGAACTGCTGGATCTGGTTCGCGAATTTCAACCCGGCGCCAAACCCCCTACCGTTTACCGCGCCCTGGACTTTCTGACTGAAGAAGGGCTGATCCACCGCCTGGATGCCGTCAATGCCTGGACCGCCTGTGTCGATGCCGGGGGCCACCCCCACGACTTGCTGATTGTCTGCACTCAATGCGGCACCGTGGTGGAACTGTGCGCTCCGGACTTGAGCCAAAGGCTGGCTGACTGTGTACGCGGAGCAGGCTTTGCCCTGTCCGGCCACGAGACCGAGTTGCGCGGCCTGTGCCAACGTTGCGTTGCCGCTAAAAACGAGCGAAAACCCTTATCTGCCCCCTAAAACGTGGTATTTTGCCGCCAATCGGTATATATTCCCCGATCTATTGGCAAACCTCTGTGAATTTTTACAGATCACCGTTTGCCCAACAGGCAAGGCTGTGATGTAATCGCACGTTGTTTTCGTGCGGAGCAGATGGGTGCAGGAAGCCGCGGTTGGTGCCGTGCCTTGTACCTTTCGCCCGCCACTGCGAGGCATGTTTATGAACGCGGCATCAGATCTGAACAACATGGTTCCAGTCACTGTGCTGACTGGTTTTCTGGGCGCTGGTAAAACCACGCTGCTCAAGCGCATCCTGAGCGAATATCACGGTCGACGCATTGCCGTCATCGAAAACGAGTTCGGGCCTGAAGGCATCGACAACGAATTGTTGGTGCAAGACTCCCAGGAAGAAATCGTCGAGCTGAGCAACGGTTGTGTGTGCTGCACCGTGCGCGGCGACCTGATGCGCACCCTGAACGATTTGCGCGTTCGCCGCCAAGCGGGCGAGCTGAAGTTTGAGCGTGTCATCATCGAGACCACCGGCATGGCTAACCCCGGCCCGGTCTGCCAGACCTTTTTCATGGACGATGATATTGCCGACTACTATCGGCTGGACGCGGTCATTACCGTCGTGGATGCCAAACACGGCATGGCTACGCTGGACCAACAAGAAGAAGCCCAAAAACAGGTTGGCTTTGCTGACCGCTTGCTGATCTCCAAAAAAGATCTGGTCAACGATGTAGATTACGAGGCCCTGCGTGCCCGCCTGATCCGCATCAACCCGCGAGCCACCATTACACCGGTTCACTTTGGTGAAACGGACATCAAGGATTTGCTGGAAGTCAGCGGTTTCAACCTGAACTCTATTCTGGACATTGATCCGCAATTTCTGGCAGAGCAACACCCCGATGCGGCGGACGGCCATGATCACCACCACGACCATGGCGATGACGGCGAGTGTGGTCCGAGCTGCGGACACGATCACCACCATCATCACCACGAGCACGCCGCTCACAATGACGAAATCGGGGCTTTCGTGTTCCGCTCGGACCGTCCTTTCGACCCCGAGCGACTCGAAGACTTCCTATCGGGAATTGTCCAGGTATTTGGACCAGATCTGATGCGCTATAAGGGCATTTTGTATCTGAAGGGCATCAATCGCCGTATGCTCTTTCAAGGCGTACACATGATGATGAGCGCCGAGCCTGGCAATGCCTGGCTGGCCAAAGATAAAAAAGGCACCAAGCTGGTCTTTATTGGCCGCAAATTGCCACAAGACATATTCACCCAGGGCCTGGAGAATTGCCTGGTTTGAATTAATAATTATTCAGTAAATGCGGAGCGATTGCGCGTGACGACAGTTACAGGCTCCCAGACGTCAACAAGAGGTAAGCATCATGGCAACTAAGTCACATGACAGTACTACAACCCTGCTGACCGAGCAGGAGCTTTTGGCGATGCCTGAGTCAGACTACATGAACGCCGCCCAGCTGGAGTTTTTCAAGCATCGCTTGCGCCAGCTAGAGCAAGACATTCTGGCCAATGCGGGCGCCACAACGGAAAACCTGCGTGAAACCCAGTTCGTTCCTGACCCGGCTGACCGTGCCACGATCGAAGAAGAACACGCTCTGGAGCTGCGCACCCGCGATCGTGAGCGCAAGCTGCTCAAGAAAGTGCAACAGTCCATCGCCCTGATCGATTCGGGCGAATACGGCTGGTGTGAGGAAACCGGCGAGCCCATCGGCCTGCCCCGTTTACTGGCACGTCCCACGGCCAACCTGTCTCTGGAAGCCCAGGAACGTCGCGAGAAGCGCCAAAAAATGTTTGGGGATTAAACCTCTGACACCCGCGTTTGAAGTACGTAAAACCCTCCCGTAAGCAAATAGGCAATGGGAGGGTTTTTTACTTCCTGGACCACGAGTCGCTTCATAACAATGCACGTTATCGCCTGGCCTGCGTCGCCAGTCATCTCGATGGAAGAAAGAGAGCCCAAGCGCCAGAACTGAACAAAAAACTGTTCGGCTACACCAGCTGCATCAACAAATTTACAGGCTTGCATATTGATCCTTGAAATTTCCTGCCGGGCCCCCAAATGGGAACCTTAAAGGAAGGAAATCATGGAACAATTTCACGCCACTACTATTGTCTGTGTACGCCGCGGAGATCAGGTCGCCATTGGCGGCGATGGTCAGGTCACCCTGGGCAATGTTGTCATCAAGGGCACAGCCCGCAAGATTCGCCGTTTGTACAACGACAGCATCCTGGCCGGCTTTGCCGGTGCGACGGCCGACGCATTCACTTTGCAAGAGCGCTTTGAAGCGAAGCTGGAGAAGTACCAGGGCAACTTGCTGCGCGCTGCCGTCGAACTGACGCGCGATTGGCGCACCGACCGCGTTCTGCGCCGTCTGGAAGCCATGCTGCTGGTGGCGGACAAGGAACACACGCTGGTGCTGACCGGCAATGGCGATGTGCTCGAACCCGAGCATGGCTTGGCTGCCATTGGCTCGGGCGGCTCCTACGCACAATCTGCAGCGCTAGCGTTGCTGCAAAACACCGATATGGCTCCTGCCGAGATCGTTAAAAAGTCCCTGGAGATCGCAGGCGACCTGTGTATCTACACCAACCAGAACCATATCGTCGAAACACTCTGACAGCCGGATACCCCACCATGTCTACACCTAATATGACTCCCGGAGAAATCGTCTCCGAACTGGACAAGCATATCGTTGGCCAGGGCAAGGCCAAGCGTTCTGTCGCCGTGGCCCTGCGCAATCGCTGGCGCCGCCAGCAGGTTACCGAGCCTTTGCGCAGCGAAATCGTACCCAAGAACATTTTGATGATCGGCCCCACCGGCGTGGGCAAAACCGAAATCGCCCGCCGTCTGGCCAAACTGGCCAATGCGCCTTTCATCAAGGTCGAAGCCACCAAGTTCACAGAAGTGGGCTATGTAGGCCGCGACGTTGAAACCATCATCCGCGATCTGGTGGATATTTCGGTCAAGCAGACCCGCGAGATCGAAATGCGCCGTGTACGCACCCAGGCCGAGGAAGCCGCTGAAGACCGCATTCTGGACGTGCTGGTGCCCCCTTCGCGCGATGCCCACGGCCAGCCCCAACGTGAGGATAACTCCGCACGCCAGGTATTTCGCAAGCGCCTGCGTGAAGGCAAGCTGGACGATACCGAGATTGAAATCGAAATGGCCCAGGCCATGCCTCGCATGGAAATCATGGCCCCTCCCGGCATGGAAGAGATGACCGAGCAACTGCGTGGCATGTTCTCTGGTCTGGGACAGGAAAAAACCAAGGCTCGCAAGCTGACCGTCAAAGAAGCCTTCAAGCAACTGACCGAAGAAGAAGCGGCCCGTCGCGTCAATGAAGACGATTTGCGCACCGCTGCAGTGGCCAACGCCGAACAGAACGGCATTGTGTTCCTGGACGAAATCGATAAAATCACTGCCCGTGGCGAGAGCCAAGGCAGCGGTGGCGACGTGTCCCGCCAAGGTGTGCAACGCGATCTTCTGCCTTTGGTGGAAGGCACCAGCGTCACCACCAAATACGGTGTGGTGCGTACTGACCACATCCTGTTTATTGCGTCGGGTGCCTTTCACTTGTCGCGCCCATCCGATCTGATCCCTGAACTGCAAGGTCGTTTCCCTATCCGCGTGGAACTGGAATCGTTGAGCGCCCAGGATTTCGTACAGATTCTGTCGACCACCGATGCCTCCCTGACCAAGCAATACGCGGCTTTGCTGGGCACCGAAGACGTCAAACTGGATTTCCGTCCCGACGGCATTCAGCGTCTGGCCGAACTGGCTTTCGATGTCAACGAGCGCACCGAAAACATTGGTGCTCGCCGCTTGTACACGGTCATGGAAAAACTGCTGGAAGAGCTTTCCTACAGTGCTGGCAGCCACGGTGAACAAAGCGTGGTCATTGATGCAGACTACGTGAACAAACAGTTGCAGGAAACAGCGGCCAGCCAGGATCTGGCACGTTACGTGCTGTAAGTTCAGCACTAGACTCAAGGCTTATTCCGCTTGTTGTCGGACACGAAAAAGGGGCAGAAAAATCTGCCCCTTTTTCCATTCTTGTTCGGATAAGAACCAACACCGTACCAAGCAGACGACTGTACCAAGTTTTCAACAAGCTCTGGCTTGGCAAAACGAATCAGGCTTACTGATCGCCAGATCACCAAACAATTCCGCCGACCAGAGCATACTGATAGCTCCCCTGTATAAGACATAAAAAAACCGGGCGAACCCGGTTTTTCTCCACTTGCTGAATCCGCCTTATTTGCTGATCTTGGTGACCACGTAATCACCCCCATCGCGCTTGGCAGTAAATTTCACCTTGTCACCCGGTTTGATATCGGCCAGCAAGGCAGGATCAATTTTGTACACCAATGTCATGGCGGGTAGCTCCAGGTCGCTGATCTCACCATGCTTGATGGTAATTTTGCCGGCCTCGGCGTCCAGTCGACGCACTTCACCGGACGCACTGGCTTCCTGAGCCTGGGCAACCACGACATATGCCGAGCCAGCCACCATACCCAAGGTCCCCAACGCCAAGGCCGTGCCTCGTTTCGTCCACGTCATTTTTCACTCCTGCAAATTGTGCAGAGCCAGACAATTAGCTCATAATGCCTACTTTCGGACGCCTGATGCGTCTGTTTCCGATCAAGCATAACGCTAAATCTTTGCAAAAGCATGAGTGAATTTATTAAAGGGTATGTGCTGCGCCCAGCCACCCCCGCCGATATTCCGACCATTTTGGGTCTGATGCGCGACATGGCCGCCTTTGAGAAACTGGAGCATATTTTCAAGGCCAGCGCCGAGTCGCTGCGCAACAGTTTCTTCTCCGACGCCCCCAGCGCCTACTGCCTGGTGATCACGCCACAAGACCAGCCCAACACAGCAATCTCTTACATTATGTGGTTTTACAACTACTCCAGCTTTCTGGATCGCCGTGGCATCTATCTGGAGGATTTGTATATCGACCCCGCCCACCGCAAACACGGTCTGGGCGCTGCTGCCCTGCGTCATCTGGCTCAGTTGGCTGTCGCCCAGGGCTGTGGCCGCCTGGAGTGGGTGGTGCTGGACTGGAACCAGAACGCCATCGACTTCTACAAACATCAAGGCGCGCAGGTACTGGATGACTGGCGCGTGGTGCGCGTCACGGGCGAGGCCTTGCTCAACATGGCCCAAGGCACTCCTGTTCCTGCTGAGATATAAAACCCATCATGTCCACACGACTTTCCATTATCAGCACCCGCACCGGCGACGACGGCACCACGGGCCTGGGTGATGGCAGCCGCCTGCCCAAAACCGCTCCCCTGATCCACGCTCTGGGAGATGTGGATGAACTGAACAGCCATATCGGTGTCTTGCGCAGCATGACGCTACCAGAGGATGTCGATACCTTGCTGTCCGACATCCAGCACGACTTGTTCGATATGGGGGCCGAATTGTGCATTCCTGGTCATCAGGTCATAGACAGCACGCATGTGGAACGTCTGGACCAGGCGATTAGTCATTACAACGAACCTTTGGGCATACTCCAAGAGTTTATTTTGCCTGGCGGCAGCCCGGCAGCGGCGCAAGCGCATGTACTGCGTTGTGTAGCGCGTCGAGCAGAGCGCAGTGTTGTTGCGGTGCCCGCAGAGACACTGCCGCAGGACGGTCCGCGCTTGTATCTGAATCGCCTGTCGGATTTGTTGTTTGTATTGGCGCGTACCTTGAACCGTTACGCAGACCGCTCTGATGTGCTTTGGGAGCCCAAGCGCAACGCCCAGCACAAAGGCTGATTACCCACATCACGCCTGCCATGACCGCGACAAGAACAAGGCCCTGCTTGGCAGGGCCCTATTTTTTCAAACAAGGTCAATGCGGGTTGTGTCCGCAAACCTGAACACAGGCTGATCCGTAGGATCTTCGTACACCTGCCATTTCAAGGACAAGCTACCTACCTGGATATCCACGGTCGCCAAGGTGTTTTCCCTGTCACTGTCGTCAGGGTCACAACGCCAGATCGGGAACCTTGCATGGTGCTGATCCGCCAGGACTTTTAAAGGATCAAGCTTGGCACCGGCTTGCGCCAACAACTCATCGCCTCGCTCCTGCCGCAGCTCGGACGAACGAGTCAGACGCTGTTCAAAGCCTTGCATGGCCTCATGCACAGCATGGTTGGCATGCAAACGGTTTTGCTCAATCGTTTGCACGGACACGGCCTGGGCACTGAACTCCACGCTCAGCAAACGCGGATCACCTCGTTGGGCCAAACTCAGATGAAATGCACCAGAACGGGGGTGATCCTGCAAAATGCTCACCGCCTGATCCAGATCGGGCTGATCGAGCATGGCACGGGTCAGAACCATGCGCGGCACGCCTGGGGCCACGTGGCGCGCTCGCACGTTATTGACCGTCATGGCCAGGCCTGCCTGTGTCACCGCAAAGCTGTGGCCCGGTAAAGAGGCGGGATACAGAAAGGAGACAAAAGACATGCCACTATCGGGGATGAATTTAGCCACCCCGCAGTACCCGGCCAGCCCTGGATCGCCGTCCTCGTTATGCACCAGGCGGGGCTCCCCTTGATCAGGCATTTGCACGGTTGTGCAACCATCAGGCGCCATGGCCCATAAGTCGCCACGGCAATTCCACAAGAACACATCCTCAAATGGGAGCTCCAGGCCTAATGCCAGACCCTGGAGCTCGGTCCATATTCGGGGAAAATAACGCTCGGTGTACTGGGCCAGCTGACTGGCTACAGCCGTTCCTTTTGATTGCATGATGCCCTGCCATGCTGTTGAGTTCAGCAAATAGGCATGCACTGCAGAGGCTCCGAAACGTCCCAAAGAATGGCCAATTTCTTTGGGACCACCACTTAACTCCAGATAGGACAACTTAGCCATTGCGTCTATTTCCAGTAGGCACCGGACTGGTGCAATTGATTTTCAAGCAACTCGATACCGCTTACCGCACGACTGCCCGCCTTGGCCAGAACCTGCTCCAGCAACACCTCCACCAGTGCCTGTGCAGCAACTAACGAAGGGAAAAAAGACGGACTGTCGGTTCCAAACAATAATGTGGCATCTGCCTGCTGCGCAATAGGGGCAAGCAAGCTGTCGCAAATCGCCAGAATGTGTGCATCTGCCCGCCGAGCAGCCTGATGCACCAGTACGGCTTCTTGCGAATACGGCGCAAAACCGAACAAAACCAATACATCGCCCTTTTGCAACGCCCGCACATCCATATCCAGGGTCCCTGACTCACCACGCAGCAAGACAATGGAGGGTCGAAACAAACGGTACTGATAATGAAAAGAAAAGGCAGGCGCAAAAGAGGCTCGAAACCCGGCCACAAAAACCCGCTTTGCCTTGGCAAGCAGGCTGATAGCCTGCGGAAGACGGGCTTCGTTCACCTCGCGCAACAGTGCCAGATTATCCATTTGCGCTGCCAGAACCTGTGCCTGGCGATCTTCTTTGTTTCGGTTACGAACCACCGCCCGAGCCTGATCGGCATAGCGGCGGGCACCCTGGCCATGCAGAGCCTGGGTGAAGACGGCCTTGAATTCTGCCCAACCGCCAAAGCCCAAAGACTGTGCAAAACGCAGCAAAGTGGCAGGCTGTACCTGCGCCTGGGCTGCCAACTGACGCATGGACAGCAAGGGCACCTGATCAGCGTGATCAAGCACATAACGTGCGCTTTGCTGGAACTGGGGCGACATGGCGGCAAACGCCGCTTGAATACGCTCCGTCAGGTTACTCAAGGAGTTCATGGGCCAACGCGCTTTTAAAGGGGACACCAAGTATATATCGGCCGCAAATGCTGCCAAGACGCAACAGTGCGATCTTTATCCATCTGTACCGACCACCCAATGATGATTTATTTGTTGAAAGTATTATTATATATTCAACATACGTTGAAAATATTTTGGGACTACTTTCTGGATCTGCGCCATGACACATGTTTTTCATCGCAACCCCAAGCACATGCTGCCCTATGCCGTTAAAGGGGATGGCATCCGCATTGTGGACAAGGAAGGCAAATCGTATATAGACGCCAGTGGCGGGGCGGCCGTGTCCTGCCTGGGCCATAGCCACCCTGCCGTCATTGCCGCCATCAAGCAGCAACTGGACCAGATTGCCTACGCCCATACCTCTTTTTTCAGCAGCCAGGCTGCCGAAGATCTGGCGGATTTTCTGACCAGCCGATCCCCTGGAGATCTGAATCACGCTTACTTTCTATCCGGCGGCTCTGAAGCAGTAGAGGCCAGCCTGAAACTGGCTCGACAATACTTTGTAGAAATTGGCCAGCCTGAGCGCCATATCTTCATCGCCCGCCGTCAGAGCTATCACGGCAATACGCTGGGTGCCTTGGCCATTGGTGGCAATGAATGGCGCCGCAAACCCTTTTTACCGCTGCTGGCACCAGCCCAGCACGTTTCCCCTTGCTATCCCTACCGCGATCAGCGCAGCGATGAAAGCGCCGAGCAATACGCGGACCGTCTGGCCCAGGAGCTGGATGACACGATTCAAAACCTGGGCCCCCAACATGTTGCTGCCTTTGTCGGCGAGACTGTGGTGGGAGCCACCGCCGGTGCCTTAGCCCCGGTAGGCGACTACTGGAAGAAAATCCGCCAGGTCTGCGACAAGCATGGTGTGCTCCTGATTCTGGACGAAGTCATGTCCGGCATGGGGCGCACCGGCTATCTGTTTGCCTGCGAAGAGGACGGCGTGGTGCCGGACATCATGGCTATTGCCAAGGGTCTGGGTGCGGGCTATCAGCCGATTGGGGCCATGCTGGCCAGTGACCGGATTTATCAAGCCATCCTGAATGGTTCGGGCTTTTTCCAGCACGGCCACACCTATATGGGCCACGCCACGGCCTGCGCCGGTGCGCTTGCCGTGCAGCAAGCCATTGAGCAGGACCAGTTGCTGGAAAACGTCCGCCAGCGTGGCGAACAATTACGCCAGGAACTGCATCAGGCATTGGACAGCCACCCCAATGTAGGCGATATACGCGGTCGAGGACTGTTTGTTGGCGTCGAGCTGGTACAAGACAAGACCAGCAAGCAAGCCCTGGACCCGAGTCTGAAAACCCACGCCAAGATCAAACAACATGCATTTTCCCAAGGTCTGATGCTCTATCCTATGGGTGGCACGATAGATGGGGTGCATGGCGATCATATTTTGCTGGCGCCGCCCTTTATCTGTACCGAGTCCGACATTCAGGAAATCGTGAAACGTCTGACGCACACCATAGAGCACATCCTGCCCCGTTAAATCCCATCTTGCCGAGCAATGAGCGGACAGCCAGCATGGGCTGCCCTCCTCAGGAATGCCCCGCTGATCGTCCTGCGGCAAACCAGCCGCAAGAAGCACCGCCATACATAAAGGAGAACCATGGCCCGCCTACCTTATGCTGACCTGAACGCCCCCGAAGCCGCCCCATTGGTAGAACAAATCATTGCAGAGCGCGGCAGTGTCTTGCACCTGTACCAGATGCTGCTGCACAGCCCGCCCATTGCAAAAGGCTGGCTGAATCACCTGACGGGCATACGTCACAACAGCAGCCTGCCGGGTGATCTACGCGAGCTGGTCATCATGCGTGTAGCCTTGTTGAATCGTGCCCCTTACGAGGCCGATCAACATGCCCCTATCGCTCTGGCTGAAGGCCTGAGCCAGGCTCAACTCGATGCCCTGCCCGACTGGCAGAATTCGGATGCGTTCACGCCCATCCAGTGTGCGGTACTGGCCTACACCGATGCCATGACCTTGAAGGTGCAAGTGGAACCCGCCGTTTTTCAGGATGTACGTCAGTATTTCGATGAGCGCCTGACTGTCGAGCTGACCGCTACCATTGCTACCTACAATATGGTGTCGCGCTTTCTGGAAGCCTTGCACATCCACTCAGACGACTCGCGTTAAACCGGCACCCTAAGTACATTCGTCCTGCTGCCTCCCAAGCGCCCCGCCAGAAACTCCACAAACAAACGCAGTTTGGGAGGCAGATGGCGGGTGGGCGGATACAAGGCCCACAAGGCACCACAATATTGAGTGCGGAACTCCCAATCGGCCAGCACACGTACAATGCGCCCTTCCTGCTCGGGCTCTCTGGCCACAAAACAGGGCAAACTGCCTATCCCCAAGCCACGCTCGACCGCATCCAGACGCACACCCGTATGATTAGCCGCGTAACGCCCACTAACCGACACATTCAGCACCCGCCCTCCTTTATTGAAGCGCCAGCGTGAATCGCTGGGCGCCTCGCCCAGATAAATGCAGCTATGTTCGCGCAATTGCTGTGGATGCACGGGCAGGCTGTGCTCGGCCAGATAAGCGGGGCTGGCATACAAGCCATGTCGAATATCGGTCAGATGACGGCCCATCAAACCCGGTGGCGGCTGATCGGTGATTCGTATCGCCAGATCCAGTTGATCGTCGATCAGATCGGCGTAGCGATCATCCAGATTCATCAGGACATTCACCTTGGGATGCGCCGCCAAGAAGTCCGGCATATGAGGATGGATCAGAAAATGCCCCACTGCTTTGGGAACACTCAAGCGAATCTGCCCCTCTGGCTCGGTCTGGAACTGTCCCGAAATTTCCATCGCGGCCTGGGCGCAAGACAGCATGTCACGCGCATGCTCATAAATTGCCTGCCCACTATCACTTAAGCGCAATTTGCGTGTCGTGCGCTGCAGAACGCGCGTTCCCAGACCTTTCTCCAAACGCGCAATGGAACGGCTGACCGCCGACGGGGTATAGCCAAGCTGGCGAGAGGCTTCGGAAAAACTGCCTGTCTCCACCACTTTGACAAAAACCACCATGTCACTCATCAGGGAAGTGAGATTACTTGTGCTCATAGGGAATAAATCATTTCAATGAATTGCAATTACCAGGACTGCTGACAATGCCTACAATGCTTTAAAGCCAATCGACCGATAATAAAATGCAAGATAAATTATATTTGACCAGCCACAGCCTTACCTGCACAGCGGAAATCCTGGAGGGTTATCACTCCGAGAATGAACGCTACGCTGTCAGGCTGGATAAAACCTTATTTCACCCTCAAGGTGGTGGTCAGCCCTGTGACAAAGGCACGATAAATGGGAACGAGGTTCTGCACGTGGCGCAAAACCGCGATGGCCATGTCCTGCACTACCTGCACAAGTACCTGCCTTTGGGCCCAGTGGAACTACGTATCGACGGCAACCATAGACGGGAAAACGCTCGCTTACACACCGCAGGCCACATGATCGGTCATCTGCTGGAGCGCATTGGTTGGCAAGCGGTAAAGGCGCATCATTGGCCGGGTGAGTCGCGTGTCGTGTTTCGCAGCTCCGCAAATGCCCTGCCCCCACTTCTGGATGATTTGTCGAACCACTGTGCCGAACAAATCCAACTGGCCCAAGCTATCTTCATCAGTTTCCAGGCTGGCCGACGCCAAGTTGCAATTGGCAATCTGGGTCAATACCCATGTGGCGGCACCCATGTTGAAAACACATCTGAATTGGCTGGATTGAAAATAATTCGCATCAAAAACAAAAAGGATGAACTGAGTGTTCACTATGAAATGATGACCGAATAAACAATAAAAACCAGGATAGTTGATTAGCACCGTCTATCAATGGGAAAAGACAAGAGCCTTTTAAAAACACCAAGAACATGAGGGATGTATTGAGAGGCTGAACGATTACAGATTGGACATATGCAGTCCCTGCAAATAGCGAACTTCTGGCTACCCGACGTTCCCGCTGCATTGATGCGTCCACCTCACAAAAGCTGGGCGACGCTATCCTCGCCCAAAACGCCCTCGATCACTACCCGCCCAGCAACCCGCAAGGGCAACGTAACAATGGCCAAGCCGGAAGGAGAGCTGCAGAGCATCTCGTCACCCCAAGCAAGGGCAACTTGCGCCTGAGCCCGTCTTGCCTTGTGGGATATCGCAGACCTGCCATGCCGCTGATTTTTTGGAGTGAATAGTGTTGCAAACCTATTGGCCAGAGTTCACTACTCTGGCGTTGATTCATTTTTTGGCCGTGATTGCCCCTGGGCCTGACTTTGCAGTCACCATCCGCCAAAGTGTGCGGCTGGGCCGCCAGGCCGGCATTGCCACCGCTATTGGCATCGGGGCGGGAATTTCCGTTCATGTGATCTACACCTTGTTGGGCGTAGGCGCTTTACTGCACTCCACCCCCTGGCTGATGAGCGTGGCCGAAATATTGGGCGGCGCTTACCTGCTGTACATAGGCTGGGGATTTTTACGACAGGCCAATTCTCCCATGGAGGTAAGCCTAACCGAGTCCAGCAATGGCGAACCCGCTGCCGTCAGCGTGCGTCAGTCTCTGGCGCTGGGCTTTATGACCAATGCCACCAACCCCAAAGCCACCTTGTTCTTTCTGGCAGTATTTACATCAATAGTCAGTGCCAGCACCCCGCTCAGCACCCAAATGCTCTACGGCGTCTGGATGTGCCTAGTCAATGCGGGCTGGTTTATTGTCGTTAGTCTGATCTTCACCAATCCTCGCGTGCGCCAGCGTTTCTTACGCATGGGAACCTGGTTTGAACGGATAACAGGCGTCTTGCTACTTGGTTTTTCACTGCGCCTGCTGGTGCATGCCGGGCAGCGTCTTTTGATCTGAGCAGACAAAAGCCGAACAGTGTCAAAGATCGCAGCTCACCTTTGCACTCTGGCCTGCATAAGCGATAAATAGCAGCAAGCATGATTGCTCTAGCGCCATAAAAAAATCGCCCCGCCTTGTGAAAAGGCGGGGCGATTTTTCATTAGACCATGGACTGGCCCGTCTTACGGGCTCTGCGCCAATCCCGGATCAGGTTGCCAACCAGCAAGACTAAAATGATGGCCGACATGACAGGCCAGATCATAAAGTAAATCGTCATCAACATAAGATTCTCCTTTGCTTTTTTCTATCGTGAGTTCAAGCGCGGGCCGAAACCGGCTCACCTTTCACTTCACGCTGTTTCTTGCCCGGTACGGGAGTCTCGTCATAGTGAAAAGACTGCACGCGCTCGGCCAGGACGGAAAAATCAAAACGTTCCTGACTACGCAAACTGATGGCTACACAAACCACAGCGCTAACGCCGTAAGCCGTCAAGGACCCCAGCAAAACAATGTACTCACGCAGAAAACCAATGAAGTTGGGAAGCAAGATAGCGGTCGCAATCACACCAATCGCAATGGCAATACGGCTGCGGAAAAACGCAAAGGTCATCAAACCAGCAACAACACCACCGCCAATCGATGCAGTCACTTCGTAGAACAAGGCCACCACACCCTCGATAGGGATCAGCTCAAAGCGGACGATCGTAAACAGCACAACAGCGCACAACACCGACCAAGTAAACGCTTTGTTGGTAACACGATCCCAGTAAAAACTGACAATGACCGGGAACACAATCGCGCCCCACAAAGCACCGACAAACACTAGCATCACCAAAATATCCAGACGCAAACTGGCGAAGATCACCCCCACCATCGTGGCAACGACCATCGTGACACGGCCCCACCACAGCATACGAGCGGGTTTTGGGCGACCACGAGCAATGTTCTTGGCGTAAATATCCGTCATCACGATCGCTGACAAGGCGGCCAGGTCCGAGTCCGCAGTGGAAGACAAGGAGCCCACCACCAGAACGAAAAACAAGGCAATGCCAACGGGTGGCAGATACGTAGACGCCATCTGCGGGATGATGTTGTTCATATTGCCATTCACAGGCTGCAAGCCGGTGAACAAAGCCAGCAGACCCAACATACCCAAACCAATGACAACGGCACCGTAACCAATCGTGGCCGTCAGGAAAGTGGGCTTGATCAGATCCTCTCGCACTGCAAACAGGCGTTGGGCAATCGTCTGGTTACCAATCGCGTAAGCCAGTACAGCCACAAAGTACGGCGCACCTTGCTCCAAAATGGCCTTGGTCGAATAGAAGTTGGCTTGCTCGGAATCCAGACGCCACCAATTGGCCTGAATCATCTCTGTGCCACCAGCATTAAAGAAGATCAGCGGAATAATGACGACGGCTGACAAAATCATGGCAACCAGTTGAGCAAAGTCCGTCATCACCGAGGCGCGAAAACCTGACCACAAGGTGTAGGACAGCACCCCCAGACCCGCAATCAGCACACCTTGAATAAATGTCAGAGGGCTAAGGATCGAGACCAACGCACCCGCGGCGGTGAAGTTCACCATCAGGCTGATGCTACTGCCCACCACGTTGGAAATCGCCATAATCATCTGACTGGACGAGCCGTGCCGTGCGTGCAGTACCTCGGCCAGCGTATGTGCCTGCGGGGCCAGTTGGCGAAAACGTCGCCCAAAGGGGTAGATGAACAGAATCATCAAAGCACCCCATAGCCCGTAATGTAGAGGGCCTGATAGCCCATATTTAAAACCCGAGGTCGCGCTGGCATAAAAGGACGCGGCCCATATCCAGGTGGCAATCATGCTGGCCGCTGCAAGGCCAAAACCCACTGCACTGTTGGATACCATGTATCCATCCACGTTTTCTTTCTTTTGGCCAATCACGAGCGACATCAGAAATGTCGCACCATAAAAGCCAACCAGCAACAATATGGCCGTTGTGGTTGAAAGCGTAAAAAACTCCGCCTCTTGCAT
This sequence comes from Alcaligenes sp., assembly GCF_050255915.1. Lineage (NCBI taxonomy): Bacteria > Pseudomonadati > Pseudomonadota > Betaproteobacteria > Burkholderiales > Alcaligenaceae > Alcaligenes > Alcaligenes sp. The sequence continues at coordinate 133,815 of NZ_JBFWIQ010000006.1, read as the reverse complement.
GTCTTTCCCTTTCTCTTCTGCGCGATGGCCGCTTGCAAAACAGCTCTCACTCGCATGCGTGCCGATTCCGCAGTAACGCGCTGGGCGGCACCGATCCCAAGATCAGAACCGAAACACCTGAACCGAACGCGCGCGCACGCGCCTTCGCCCTTGGCCAGAGCCAAAGCGAAAAAAAGCAAGACACAGCGCAAAGTGCCTCACATTACGGCAAGTCTGCGGGCCTTACAGCAAATAAACATGGCCAGAGACAAGCCGCTCTGTTGCAGGCCGAAGTCGTGTGAGACCGTCGGCTGGTTGTTCCGCGACCCAAAGGTCGGGCAAGGTGTTTCGGGCTAAAGCCGGGTTGTTGTGCAACAACCTGTTGAAGAACGGACCGCCATTTTTTATGCAATTTTGTCGCACCTGAACGGCCTGTTCGAGAAGCTGATTCAAAGAACCAGAGCGACCAATTATACATATTTAAAATTTTAGGGTCTATATCATGCTGTTTCAGCATCGAGAAAGGGGTTTTCAGGCCTTTTCAATACACTCGTAGACCTCATCAGTACTCAAGCTGGCACGTGCCAGTTCTTGGCAGGCAGCAGGCACTTTGCCTACAAAAGCGTAGCCCTCCCCTCGCACCGAGCGTATGGGCAGTTCCTCTCCGATCGCCGTTATTTTACGTTTCAAGCGACTGATCAAAACGTCCACAGAACGGGCAGTCGACTCCCGCCCTTCTTCCGGAGGAAACAAACGATCACGCTCTACGGTTTGAGGACTGACCGCAAAAAGAACCTGCACAATACGTCGCTCACCACGCGTCAACAGGACCGAGTGACCTCGTGGCGTGAGCAAAGTCCAACCGTTCTCCATCAAGTCCCATCGTTGCAGCTCCGGCTCCAACTCTGTTTTGTGAGGCAACAGCCCCGCACTGACGGGTTCTGCCAAATCAGTTCGCAAACTTTGCTGCAAGGCATAGCCGCGACGCCGCAAGGCCTGCACGCAAGCCACCACTTCCACCGGCAAAGCATCCTGGTCAAAGCAGGCATCAGCCCCGGCAAGCAACAAATGTCCTCGTTCCAGGCCAGCCATCTTGTCGCGCCGCACAACAAGGACACCTGCAGCAGGAAATTCCATGCGTAAACGATTGATATGCCAAAAAATCTTCTCTGCCTGACACACGAGAGCAAATACCATCTCCGCCCCGATTGAATGCGCTAAGGACAGGCATTGCTCTATCGTCTCTACCGTTTTTATCTTGACACCCCACTGCTCCGACTCCAAGGCAATCTGCTGCAGACTGGCCTTGTCGTTATGTAACAGAAACATTCGTTCTACCGTCATAGTCCTTACCCTTATGGGTCCACACTAGGCAATTGATGTTTTTTACCCCTGGACTGGCCGGCAAATTCGCCACTGGCTGCCTTGACCAGGAACGCGGCTATCAAGGAATCCATGTTGGGATCAGGACTCAGAGTCTCTGGAACCGTCCCGCCCATTTGTTTTAGAGTAGTCTTGCGGACCGCAGCCAAAGAAACAGTCTCGCCAGAAATCAGATGAAAAAGGAGGTACGGTGCCGCAAAGGCACGACCTGCACCCATTCCAGCACAAGCCTGGCTGTCGCCAATGCCGCCGCAGCGGTATGTAGTACGCGTCTTGGGGTTTTCCGTAACTGCCATCAATGTTGTCGTTTTCTCGTTTCAAGCCAACTTATAAATGCTGTTCATAATCTGTCCGCTTATAAAAGAAATTAGCCAAAATTTGCTCTGACCCTCTTGTATTGCACTGACATAACCGAGTTTTCGGGTGCAATACCTCCTCGCCCCGTCATGACGATAATTTGAATGTTTTCTCAAGAAACCCTTACCGAAATTTCATCCCTATTCGGTTTTTTTTATTTTCTTACCATTTTTTTATAATTGCTTTTGAATTTTTACAAAACCTGTTTGAATCACTGCAAACAAACACCCTAATAAACCGTTTATTTCACTTTTGTTTTAAATATTAGGATTTTTGTGCTGTCGGTAAACCGAGGGAGACAGGCCGCTGTATCGACGAAATGCGGTGGCAAAATTGGCCGGATTGAGATAGCCGGACTCGGCCGCCACGTTAGTGATGGCCATATCCGTTTGCCTGAGCAAGTGCATGGCATAACGCATGCGGCTGGAATACACAAAATCGCGCACCGTTAAACCACCACTCTCTTTAAAGAGCTCGTTCAAGCGGCGAGCGGTCGTCCCGAACATCTCGGCCAGACTGTCGACCGTCAAATAATCCGACAGATTGTCCCGCACGTGCTGCTGTACTGCATCGACCAGGCAATGCTGAGCGGATGAACTAGAAAACCCCTTCCCCCCCTTATTAGCACTGCTTTCTTCTCTACTTCCTTCCATCTCCCTCAGGCCCAGATGCAGGCGAATACGCTCGATCACTAATTGCACATGGGTTTGGTACGCAATGAAATCGCGAGCGCCGCTGCGTAAAGCCATGAGCTGACTATCCGCACATAAAACCGCTGACAGGAACACCACCGGAATAGAAGCGGTTTGGGGATTGGCACGCAACATCCGCATAAAAGTGTCGCCCCGCAAACCAGGCAAGTTGTATTCACTCAACACAAAATCAGGCTGCAGGGACTGGCAACGCGCCAAGCCCTGCTGAGCATCCAGCGCAAAACTAATACGAGCAAAACTAGTGCGTAACAAAGCCAGTAAATCGGCTATGCCGGCAGGTTCTGGAGCAATAAGCAAAATATGAGCTTCAGACGAGACATGCATAAGCAATCCACCTATGGGGACAAATAAGTTTGTTTTGTTCCAAGCCGACGCTAATTCTAATAATTAAAAACACTTCCAAATAATTCTCTTATTTTCCCGGCCTTTACATTTCCATTTATTTCCATGAAAACAGTTACATTATTTCATTTCATTTCTTTAAAAAGCAGTAAACTCCTCTTTTGAATGCAAAGATCCGAAAACAAAGCTCCATTACGCTCAAATATTTTTCTTTTGTTTCAAATGAGTAAATTAAGATTCAAAACAATACTCAAACACACAAACAGACAAATAAAAACCCCGCCGTAGCGGGGCTCATCGGTAAAGCAGGGCAAACCTCAAATCAGCGATTATGCGTTGCTGGCATAGCCCGCCCGCGCCAGAACGCCCAACGGGCCGATCTGGCGTACCACATCAATTTGTTCGGGAGTGCGCACATAAATGCAGCCGGCATAAGAGAGGGCATTGACCGAAATACCGTCAACCAACTCCATGCTGCGCGGCACCACCAGCATCCATCCCTGCCCAGCCAGCATATTATGTGGCGGCAGCAAGCCATCTTCTGCGGGTTCCAATCCCAACGCATTGCAGGCAGTTCGATACGAATGCAAAAGACTGGCTGTTAAGACCTCCGGCTCCTGCGCATCCTGCAAACGCACAAAACAGTGCTCAAAAGCCAGCGCGGGATGTTGATGCGCACTGCCTGCAGCAGCCTGGGTGGGGAGCTTGTCCAGATACAGGGCCAGCGAGCCGTTGCTGGCCGCCTGCGGAATCCATTGAGTATGTTTATGACGCTGACTGGCCCCAGCCGGGCCACCGCCGTTATAAAAGCCCAATCCCCCCTGCACGGCCAGAAAGTCCGCCAGAATTCGGAAATCAATATCACGCAGCGGGCTGAGCTGTTCGGAAAACACCTTGTCGGCCAGTACCAGATGCAAGTCACAGACGGCAAACTTGTTCAGCACTATATTGTGTGTGCTGCTGACATCATCCACCGTCAAGGCAGGGGCTGGCGGCAAGAAAGGATTGAAATTGGGGTCGCGCGGCCCACCTGGAATCGAGACGTTGGCAGCATCCTTGGCCGCCAGAGTGGATACCCACCGCACAAAAAATGTCAGCCCTTGATCCCGCATCAGCTGCTCTTGAGCTTGCACGGGCAACAAATCACCACTGGCCAGCGCGGCCCGGCTTAGTTGGTCCAGGCGTTGCAAAATTTCCTTGCTCACGTCGTCTCGCTCCTCATTTGAAGTTGTATAGTGACGCCTTATTGTAGGCAAGAGACGCGAATAAACGCGCATGCTGCCTAATGCGAATTTTCCACCACCTCTATCAGGAGTACTCCATGTCCGGTATCCGCCGTATTGCCAGCCCACTGCCACTGCCCTTCTCACGTGCCACCATGGCTGGCGGTTTTTTGTTCTTGTCCGGCCAGATCCCCTATGATGCCCAAGGTGAAGTGGTGCGTGGCTCCATCCAGGACCAGACCCACGCTGTGTTTGACCGCCTGATCGAAGGTCTGGCTCTGGCTGACGCCACCTTGGCTGATGTGGTCAAAGCCACTGTCTGGCTGTCCGATATGGCCTTGTTTGCCGACTTCAATAAAGTCTATGCCGAGCGCTTTGGCGACACCCTGCCTACCCGCTCGCTGGTTGAAGCCAAACTGGCCAAAAGCGTGGACGTAGAAATTGAAGTTCAAGCCTGGCTGGGCGATCGCGCCTAAGCAGTCTTCAGACCGACGGGTCGTCACACAAATTCACGCTACCAGGCCTTGGATATGGCACACTGAATTCCTCGAGTCCAAGGAGAACTCTGATGCGTTTTTTTGCTTCGGCCCGTCACACTTTACTGGCTTGTTCTGTCTTAGGTCTGGGCACCAGCATCACCGCCTACGCAGCCACGACTGAGAAAGCCGCAGAACCGACTGCGATCAAACGCTTTCTGGGCGATTCGGACCTCCCTTTTTCCCGCGCCGTGCAAGCTGGGGACTTTCTATTGCTGTCCGGACAAATTCCATTGAACGAGAAAGGCGAGATCGTGCGCAGCGGTATTGAAGATCAGACCCATGCCACGCTGGACCGAATTGAAGAGACGCTGAAATTGGCCGGCGCAGACCTTAGCCATGTCGTCAAAGTGACGGTTTATCTATCTGATATGGCCTTGTACGATCAGTTCAACAAAACTTATAAAGAACGCCTGGGCAGCAACTTTCCGGCACGCTCGTTGGTACAGGCCAAACTGGTGGGTGGTGTGGACGTAGAAATCGACGTTCAGGCATGGACAGGCACTAAAACCGGGCCAGCCAAGCATTGATACCGGCCCCTTGCCATAGCCGATCCCTTATAAGCGGCACGCTTACTGCCTGACTGTCTTGTATGGCACACTAGCACCCTTAGCCAGACCTTTTACCCGCGCCAGGCTTACCGCCTGGCGTTTTCGTTGCCTTTACGGACTCTCTCATGATCTACGCGATTACTGCCCTTTTCGCCTTTCAGTTAATCGGCGAAATTCTGGTGCAGACACTCTCTTTGCCGCTGCCAGGGCCTTTGGCAGGCATGCTGCTTCTAGCTGCAGCCTTGCTGATTCGTGGCGGCGTACCGGCCTCGTTGGAAAGCACAGCCAGTGTCATGCTACAGAACCTGATGTTGCTATTCATCCCCGCCGTGACCGGCGTGATGTTGTATTTTGATCGGGTGGCCCAGGAGTGGCAGCCCTTCTTGATCGCCACTTTGGGCGGCACCGTCATCACCATGGTGGTCACAGCCCTGGTACTGAATCGTCTGCTTAAAAACCGCCAGGAAGAAGAATAATGACGGACGGACTTTTTCAAATCTGGGTCTTTCTGTCCAGCTCGCCCCTGCTGTGGCTGACCTTGACCTGCTCGGTCTATGCAGGCTCGGTCTGGATGTACCGCCAATCAGGCAGTAGCCCGTTTTTGCTGCCGATTCTGGTCTCGGTTCTGGTGATTGTGTCCCTGCTCTTGCTGACCCGCACGCCCTACCCCGTCTACTTTGAAGGGGCCAAGTTCATTCACTTTCTGATTGGCCCTGCCACGGTTGCCCTGGCTGTGCCGCTCTACAGCCAGCTGCGTCAGTTGCGCAAGATCTGGAAGCCGCTAACCATTGCCCTGCTGATTGGCTCGGTGACCGCTATTTTCAGTACGGTGCTGATTGCCTGGGCCTTGGGTGGCTCATTTGAAACCATCATGTCGGTGGCACCGCGCTCGGCCACCATGCCAATTGCCATGGCTTTGGCAGAACAATTTGACGGGCAACCTTCCTTGGCGGCTGTCGCTGTTGCCATTACTGGGATCGCGGGCACCATTATGGCGCGCCCGCTGCTGAACGTGCTGCGAATTGATCGCCCCGAAGCCCGTGGCTTTGCTGTGGGCGTGACGGCACACGCCATCGGCACCGCCCGCGCCTTGCAGGTTCATGAAACGATTGGCGCGTTCTCTGCCATTGGCCTGAGTCTGAACGGGATCATGACCGCCGTACTGGTGCCCTTTGTTCCTATTATCTTGCGCTGGTTAGGTGTGGCCTGAGCCAGGCGGGACAGGCTGGCTCTAGCGCCACTCGTCTCGATAGACGAAACGGGGCATCTGCCAATTGCGGTGCAAAGCCAACATACGGAAACCCAGACCGATAATCATGGGGCCCAACAGGGTGACATACGGGTTCCAATCCAGATGCTGGGCACCCAAATACAAAGCGCCAGTCAGCATGGATACACTGGCATACATCTCCTTGCGTAGCAGCAAGGGGATGTCATTGCACAAAATGTCACGCAGGACGCCACCTGCACAACCGGTAATCATGCCGCTGAGCAGCACCACCGTAATCGGCAGCTTCATCTCCAGCGCAATCTGGCAGCCAATCACGGTAAAGACCACCAGCCCCATGGCGTCGAGCAGCAGGAACAGGCTGTGCAAGCGCCGCATGATAGGGGCGATCAAAGCCGTAAGGATAGCCGCACCTGCCGTAATCCACAGATATTCAGGATGCTGTACCCAGGTCAGCGGGTAATGCCCCAACAGCACGTCCCGCACCGAGCCACCACCCAAAGCGGTGACACAAGCGATGGTGCACACCCCCACCCAGTCCATGTCGCGACGGCCTGCGGCCAGCGCCGCGGTCATGGCCTCGGCGGTGATGGCAATAATGTAGAGAACAAGTAAGAGCATGATATTTTTTAAGCATCAAGCTGTTGAAGAAGCCCCCGATAGCAACGCAGCATCAGCAAGCCAGGCACAGCAATAAAGACGGTACAAATAAAAAAGCCCGGCCAGCCCAGGGATTCGACCAGTACAGGTGTCAAAGGCCCAGCCAGATACGTACGCCCCACTGCCGACAAGGCCGACAAAAGAGCAAATTGAGTGGCGGAATAAGTCCGATTGCACAGGGCCATCAGCAAAGCGACAAAGGCTGCTGTGCCTAGACCGCCGCACAGATTTTCCAGACCGACCACCATGCCCATCAACCACATGGACGGCGCGGTTTCAATCGCAATCCACCAATAGCCCAGGTTGGAGACAGCCTGCAACACACCAAAGATCATCAAGGCCCGGTACAGGCCCAGACGAGCCATGATTGCCCCGCCCATCAAGGCCCCAACCACCGTCGCCGCCAAACCAAACACCTTGTTGATCGTGCCAACCTCGGACAGCGTAAAACCGGCCGCACGAATCAAAAAGGTGGTGGACAAGGCACCGGCAAAGGCATCGCCCAGCTTGTAGAGCACGATCAGCGCCAGAATACTCCAGGCGCCAGGGCGCGAGAAGAAATCTGCCAACGGTGCCACGACCGCCTCAGACAAGCTACGGGGCGGACGGCTTTGTTCCTGTGGTTCTGGTGAAATCAAGGTCACCAGCGCACACAGTGCCATGAAAGCACCCATCAGAAAATAGGTATTGGACCAGCCCAACCAGCGATCCGCCAGAATCAAGGCCAGACCACCGGAGACGATCATGGCGATGCGGTACCCCATGACCTTGACCGCCGCCCCGGCCGCCCGCTCCTGCGCTTGCAGCACATCGGTGCAATAGGCATCGAAGGCAATGTCCTGCGTCGCTGACAAAAAGGCCACCCACACGGCCAGCAAGGCCAACGCAGTCAGGTTTACGGAAGGAGAAAACAAACCCATGGCCGCAATCGAGGCGGCCAGCAGCAATTGGGTCAACAATATCCAGCCGCGCCTGCGCCCCATGAACGGTGGTGCATAGCGGTCAATCAGGGGGGCCCACAGAAACTTCAGCGTATAGGCCGAGCCGACCAGCGTCAAAAAACCGATCTCGGTCAGCGAAATATTTTCAACCGTCGCCCAGGCCTGCAAGGTGCCTGAAACCAGGGCCAGAGGCAGGCCGCTGGCAAACCCCAGAATCAGCAAAGGCAAGACTCGGGGACTGGTATAGACACGTGACACGTCAGGCCTTATTAGCGCTAAGCAGCAAGAAAATGGGGAGACTCAAAACGATACATGGCCAAAGTACTGCGCCAGCCCGGCAAAAAACGCACCGTGTCGCGACCATTGAATGCGGCACGATCAAGAATACGTACCCCCACCGCCTGGGCTAGATCTTGAAAGTCTTTCATGGTGCACAAATGGATGTTGGGCGTGTTGTACCACTGGTAAGGCATTTCGCCGGTGACCGGCATGCGTCCACGCAAAATGCTCCAGCCATGCGGCCAATAACCGAAGTTAGGAAACGAGACGATACCATACCGCGCCACCCGCGCCATCTCGCGCAGAATGTGCTCGGTATGGTGCATGGACTGTAAGGTTTTGGACAGCACAACGGTGTCAAACTGCTGATCGCTAAATAGCGCCAGACCCTCTTCCAAGTCCTGCTGAATGACATTGACGCCACGACGCACCGAAGCGATCACGAACTGGTCGTTCAGCTCTACGCCTGTGCCAACGACCTGGCGCGTATCGCGCAGATGCGCCAGCAAAGTGCCATCGTTACAGCCCAGATCCAGCACACGCGAACCTGGCTCAATCCACTGCGCAATGCGCAGCAAATCCGGTCTTAACATGACATCATCCACCTGTGTTTGCGGCTTAGTCATTCTGCCAGCACCCCTGTCGTGCGCGTGCGCGCAGGCAAGCCCAAATTAGCGGCGATCTGGTCATAGTATCCCTGCACAACGGCATGATAACGAGGGTCTTCCAGCAAAAAAGCGTCGTGCCCGTGCGGGGCATCGATTTCAGCATACGTTACCTGGCGCTGATTGCGCAGCAAGGCCTGCACGATTTCGCGCGAACGCTCGGGCGAGAAACGCCAGTCCGTGGTGAAGGACACCAGCAAGAACTTGGCTTGCACCTTTTCCAGTGCCTTGACCAGGTCCCCCTGAGATTGGCGCGCAGGGTCAAAGTAATCCAGCGCACGAGTGATGATCAGGTAGGTATTGGCGTCAAAATAACGCGAGAACTTCTCGCCTTGATAGCGCAAATAGGATTCGACCTCGAATTCCACGCCGTAGTTGTAGTGGTATTCGCCACCTTGGGCTGGCGCACGCTGATTACGACCAAATTTTTCGGCCATGGCCGTATCAGACAAATAGGTGATATGACCTACCATGCGGGCAACGCCCAGACCCGCTTTAGGCACCACACCATGCTCGTAGTAATTCCCACCGTGAAACTGCGGGTCGGACAAAATGGCGCTGCGGGCCACTTCGTTAAAGGCAATGTTCTGAGCCGACAGGCGCGGGGTGCTGGCAATAACCACACAGTTCTCCACACGCTCGGGGCAACTGATGGCCCAGCTCAGGGCCTGCATGCCACCCAACGAGCCCCCCATGACGGCAGCAAACTTGCGGATGCCAAAGTAATCGGCCAAGCGGGCCTGAGCACGAACCCAGTCTTCTACCGTCAGCACGGGAAACTCGGAGCCCCACGGTTTGCCAGTGGCAGGATTGATACTGGACGGGCCGGTCGAGCCAAAGCAGGAGCCGATATTGTTGACGCCGATGACAAAGAAACGATCGGTATCCACTGCTTTGCCAGGGCCGACCATATTGTCCCACCAGCCTATGCTTTTAGGATCGTCATCGTAATACCCGGCGACGTGGTGCGAGGCATTGAGTGCATGGCACACCAATACTGCATTGCTGCGTTCGTCGTTAAGGGTGCCATAGGTTTCGACTGCCAGCTCGTAACTGGGCAGCACTTGCCCGCTGCGCAGATGCAGGGGCTCGTCAAAGGCGATGAGTTCGGCTTGTACGGGGCCCACGGAACCTTCGGGGATCAATCCGCAGGATGGGCTAAGGGCGCCAGTGTCGGCGCTAGGGACGGAATCAGTGGCCATCAGGACCTCTTTAGCTGGATTTATGGAGCGCCCGCAAGCGGATCAGGCAAATCGGCGCAAAACGTATAAGATAAAATTCTAGCATCGCTGCAGCGCGGCGTCCAAATCGACCAGCCGGGATCGATTCAGAACTCTGGGCAACGGTAGCGTCAGAGAAAAGACAATGCTTTGATTTACATCATTATTTTCATACACATTTGTCTGCCAGCTAAGCTAAATTTGAGTACATTGGCCCGACGTTTACCACGAATGCATGAGGAATGGCTTTACCGTGACGCACTTAACTTCACGCGAACAGTCCTGCCTGAACTGGGCTGCCCATGGCAAGACCAGCTGGGAAATCAGCATCATCCTGGGCATTACTGAGCGCACGATCAACTTTCACTTCCAGAACGCCTACGCCAAGCTTGGCGTCTATAGCCGCCAAGCGGCCATTACCCTGGCCTTGCAGCGGCGTCTGATCAGCGGCGACCCAGCTAGCGAGCTAAGCCGTCAAAGAAAACCTTTGCCTGAGCCGCATCCGGAGCCTTACCGGAATCCGTCATAACAAAGCCCTGCACTATCCAGCCTGGCTCCATACGGATCATGGCCTCCAGCCGCAAGGCGACGCCCCCCACATCGCGCGTCATGAAAAACACCTGACCTGGCGGTGGCAGTTGTATCTGGCTTTTCTCGCTGACCTGCCCATCCGGTATGAATTTCCCGCGCAAAGAGTCATGCAGTGCCTCGTACAAGCGCTGGCGGGCGGTCTCGTCCTGTTGCAGCTCCGTGGGCAAAATCACATGACCCACGGTGTAGCTTTGTCCACCCGCCGTGGCGGTCGTCAGATAAAAATCCAGTTGATACTGCTCGAAATCCAGCAATCGGTGACTGGTGGTGGGCTTACCGGGCAACATGGCCGACAGGCCAGTGTGTTCAAGCTGAACCTTGCGCCAGTTAAACTCCGGACTGCAGGCGGCCAAAGTCAAGAAGGCCGCCAGTATCGCAATAATGCGCCTGATCATCATGGTGCTAATCCCGTATCCCGTTTCATGCTTTTCATCGACTGGCTGAACAGCCGCCTTATACTCGCCCTGCCCGATACGCCTTTTGGCGCAACTTAACAAAGCAAGTGTGGTCGGACTACTATTTATAGACGGGGCCAGGCCCCTTTGAACAGTCCCGTATCTTGCACCCGATTTCGAAAGTGGGAAACACCACCATGAACACCAGCCACGAACGCCGCCTTGCCCTGCAACAGAATCCCGAGATTTTGCAGGGAATCTTGCGCGGCATCGAAAAAGAAGGACTGCGCGTCGATGCGCTGGGCCAATTGGCAGCGACCCCCCACCCTAAAGCCATTGGGTCGGCCCTGACCAACGGCCACATCACCACCGACTACGCCGAGGCCCTGCTGGAGCTGATTACTGAACCGCAAGCCCGAGTCGAGGACGTGCTGCAAGAGCTGGCTGACATCCACACATTTGTGGCTGGCAAGCTGGATCAGGAAATGATCTGGAACCAGTCCATGCCTGCGCTGCTGCCTGCCGAAAAGGATATTGCCATTGCCTGGTACGGCACGTCCAACACGGGCATGCTCAAGCATGTGTACCGCCGTGGTCTGGCCGAGCGCTACGGCAAGCCCATGCAATGTATCGCCGGGGTGCATTACAACTTCTCTCTGCCAGATGGCATCTGGCCCTTGCTCAATGTCTGTGGCGACAATTTGCAAGACCAGCGCTCCAACGGCTATTTGGCGCTGATCCGCAACTTCACGCGCTACTCCTGGCTACTGATGTACTTGTTTGGCGCCTCACCCGTACTGGATGCGAACTTCCTGCAAGGACGCAGCAACAGTCTGGACAAGATCGACGAGGACACGCTGACCATGCCCTGGGCGACCAGTCTGCGCATGAGCGATCTGGGCTATCACAACAAGGAAGCCCAGGCCGAGCTTCAGCTTTGCTACAACGACCTGGACACCTTTGTGATGCGCATGTATCACGCTGCCGTCACCCCTTGGCCAGATTACGAAAAGCTAGGCACCCACCGCAATGGCGAATGGATTCAGCTCAACACCCATATTCTGCAGATTGAAAACGAGTACTACTCCAGCATTCGCCCCAAGCGCACCACCCAGCGCAGCGAGCGTCCGGCCACCGCTCTGGCCCAGCGTGGTGTGGAATATATCGAGGTGCGCTGCCTGGATATCGACCCGGAATCGCCCACCGGCATTTCCGAGCAAACCTGCCGCTTTCTGGATACGTTCCTGCTGTTCTGTACCGTACAAGACAGCCCCTTCTTCCCGGATGGCGGTTACTGTCAGGACAGCAAGAACAACTTTGCGACCGTCGTACGTGAAGGCCGTCGCCCCGGCCTGATGCTGACCAATCAACAAAAGGAAAGCGTCAGCCTGCAAGACTGGGGCCATGAGATTCTGGAATCCCTGCTGCCTTACGCGCAAATGCTGGACCAGGCCCTCAATACCCACGGTCACACAGAAGCTGTGCAGGCCCAAATCCGCAAGCTGGACAACCCAGAGCTGACTCCTTCTGCCCAGTTGCTACACCATTTGCGTGAAACCGGCTTGAGTTTTCACGACTACGCATTGCAACGCAGCCGCGAGCATCACGAAACCTTGCTGGCCCATCCTTTGTCTGCCGACAAGCAAGCCGCCTTCGAGCAACAGGCTAAAGAGTCTCTGCAAGCCCAGATTGATATCGAAGCGCAAGATCAAGAGTCCTTTGAGGACTACGTCCATCGCTACGAACGCAACCTGATTCCTCCTGCGGTGGAGAACAGTTAAACCCCATCGTGATGCAATGCCGCCCGCAAGGGCGGTTTTTTTTTTGCCGCCGGGCCGCCCCAAGGCAAAACCTCTCCCCGGGGGACAGCAAGCCGAAGTCGTCGCGAAGGTTTTTTTGTCGCCGGGCCGCCTCACGGCTCGGCGCCCCCGGCAAAAAGTCCTCCTAGGGCGGCAACAAGCCGAAGGCGTCGCGTGGGGGCTTTTCTTGACCGTCTTCTGCACACGAATGGGAGACCGGGCTCACATTGATCCACACACCCGACAAGCTCTCTTTTCCCCTTCCCTCAAAAAGTTTTTCCCTCTATTTTGAAAAACTATTGTTATGTTATAACATCCGAAAATTAACAAACCGGAAGATGAGATGCGTTTCCAACCCCGTCCCTTGCCACTTGCCCTGGCGCTGCTTTTGTGTGCCTCTGCCCAAGCCAATGAACTTGAAGAACCTGTCCCTGAGCTGGCCCCTATCCGAATCTCCGCCAGCCCCCTGGCCTTGCGACAAACCGAACTGGCCACCGCCAGCACGGTCCTGCAAGGCCCCAAACTGGATTTGCGCCGCAGCAGCACCTTGGGTGAATTGCTGGACGGTGAGGTCGGCATTCATGTAGACAGCTTCGGTAGCGGTGCCAGCCGCCCCGTCATTCGTGGTCAGACCGCGCCCCGCGTCAAAGTCCTGAGCGATGGCGCAGAGGTCATGGATGCGTCGGCCATCTCGCCCGATCACACCATCACGGTCGACACCTGGCAGGCAGACCGCATCGAGGTGCTACGCGGCCCATCAGCCCTGCTGTACGGCGGTGGTGCCATTGGCGGTGTCGTCAACGTATTGGATCGCAAAATCCCCACAGCCATCCCCGAAAAGGGGTTTGAAGGTTCGGTGCGCGCTCAGGGTTCCACCGCTGACCGTGGCAGGATCGGCGCAGTGGAAATGACAGCAGGCGAAGGCAATATCGCCTTGCACGTCGAAGGTGCCTCACACCGCAGCCGCGACTATCGTGTTCCCAACTGGACCGACAGCCGTGTCAAGGACTCGGACTCCAGCACAGATACTGGCAGCATCGGTCTGTCCTTTATTGGCGACCGTGGCTACATAGGCGCGGCGTACTCTTACCGCGAGGGCAGCTACGGCCTGCCCGGTCACAGCCATGAATATGAGGACTGCCACCCACACGGTGCCACCCTGCATTGTGGCGGCCATGGTCATGACCACGGTCATGATCACGATCACGGACACGATCATGACCATGATCATTCAGCCACGGCTCACCTGCGCACCGAGCGTTTTGATATACGCGGCGAACTGCGTGATCCTTTACCCGGCTTCAAGCGTGCTCGCCTGCGCGCCGGGGCCACCGACTACCAGCACGTCGAAAAAGATGGGGATATAACGGGCACCCGCTTTACCAATCGCGGCTACGACACCCGCCTGGAGCTGGAACACAATCCTTGGGGGCCGTTTGAGGGCGTTATCGGCCTGCAAACCAGCCAGTCTGATTTTGCTTCCCGCGACGGCACGGAAAACTTCATCCCGCCCACCCGGACTCGCAGCCAGGGCTTGTTCCTGCTGGAAAGCGTGAACTGGGACGACTGGCGTCTGGAACTGGGCGCTCGTCAGGAATGGCAAACCGTCACACCCGACTCGCAAACCCTGGAGCGCCGCAAAGGCACGGCCACCTCCTTCTCCTTGGGCACCGTCTGGGACTTTGCCCCTGAATACGCCGCCAGCCTGTCCATCTCCCGCTCGCAACGTCTGCCCACGGCTCAGGAACTGTTCGCCAAAGGCGTACACTTTGCCACGCTCAGCTATGAGCGCGGTGATCCTAACCTGGATCGTGAGACCAGCCATACTGTCGATCTGGGCCTGCAAAAACACCTGGGCGATCTGCGCTTTGATTTGCGTACCTTCTACACCCGCAGCTCGAACTATATTTATGGCCGCAGCCTGGACCGTCACGAAGACTTCCAGCTGATTCAATACAGCCAGGACAAAGCTCAATTCTGGGGCCTGGAAGCCGAGGCCTCCTACCCGGTCACGTCCTGGGCCTCGCTGAGCGTCTATGGCGATCTGGTGCGCGGTAAACTGCAAGATCCCGGCCGCAACCTGCCCCGCATGCCTGCCGCCCGCCTGGGTATTCGCACGGATGTGAACTGGCAGAACTGGTCCGGTTTTGTGGGTTACACCCATACCTTCGCCCAAAATCGCGTGGCTGAACATGAAGAAGGCTCGCCCTCCTTCGGTTTGCTCAGCATGGGTTTAAGCTACCGCCTGCATATGGACCAAAACACCTACACCCTGTATCTGAGAGGAAATAACTTGCTGAACAAGTTGGCCTACCGCCATACCTCCTTTATTGCCCGTCAGGCCCCCTTGATGGGACGCAACATCCTGGCCGGGATACAGGTGGAATTTTGAGCAAGACTGCCCTACACACCGGTAGCCGTCTCTACCAGATCGTGGCCGACATGCAGGGCGAGCGCCCCTGGGGCAACGTTCTGGATGCCGGCACCGGCAAGGGCTCGTTGCGCTGGCTGCTGACACTGGACACCGAACGCTGGACGGCCATTACGGCCTCACCAGGCATGGCCGAGCAAGTAACACAAGAGCTGGGGGATCAGAAACGTCCCGAGGACCGCCTTCTGGTGGGCAACTGGAGCGACCCGGAGTTTCTGCAAGGCGAACGCTTTGACACGGTTCTGGCGGATTATCTGCTCGGTGCCATAGACGGCTTTGCCCCCTACACCCAGGACCAGTTGTTCAGCCGCCTGCGACCGCTTACCAGCCAGCGTCTCTATATTATTGGTCTGGAACCTTACGTGCCCTATAGCAGCACGGACCCGGCGGGCAAATTGATTGTGGAAATAGGCCGTTTACGCGATGCCTGCCTGCTGCTGGCCGGCGAGCGCCCGTATCGCGAATACCCGATGGACTGGGTACTGCGTCATTTGCGGCAATCCGGCTACCGTTGTGTGGATGCACAACGCTTTGGCATTCGTTACGGCGACAGCTTTATCCACGGTCAACTGGATATGTGTGACGGGCGCCTGCGCCGTCTGAAGGACCGTAATCTGGCCTTGGCCTTGTCCGAGCATGTCCAAACCTTGCGTAAGCAGGCCCTGGCCTTGAATCAGACCTTGGGAGGTCTGCGTCATGGTCATGACTATGTGATTTGTGCCGAAGCTATTTAAAACCAGAAAGCAACACAGGAAAAAGATAAAGGGGCCTTGTCAGCCCCTTTATCTTTTCCAATACACCACTGCTTCACACCGTGTCGCAGCAAGGCCCCCGAAGCACCGCCTGGTTCCCTATTCTTATCAGGCACTGCCCTGCTTGTTTCAAACATTATCCCTAGCTGATTGACCTGAGAACACCTTGCCCCGCCTCCAGGCAAAGGCTGAACACAACCATACAGATGAAATTAACTATTTTGTCCTAGGTCAAATGATCGAGATCAATAGTTAGCCAACCTCATCCGGATCTTTCTTGGAACCGTATTTTGGCAAACAGCAGACACAAAAAAAGCAGCCATAGGCTGCTTGCATTACGACGCGTTATAACTGAAAACTCACACCAGACCTTGAAAAACAGCCCTAAAGGGCCGTATAAACAAGGAATTCTGGCGCGTCCGACAGGAATCGAACCTGTATCGAGGGCTTCGGAAACCCTAATTCTATCCATTGAACTACGGACGCCAAGCTGGCTATTGTAGCGCGAGTTTGGAGTTTTTTTCAGCATCTATCGGGCAATTATGAGTGTGCCAAATCAAGAGTCAGATACAAGAGCGATACACTCCGCTATAATCCATGGTTGCGCGATCTGGGTCGGTGGCTTGGTAGACACGTCCTTGCGCACACCCATTAGGTAGGCGCAAGCCTTTATTGGTGGCCGTCAAAGGCCCTCCCGTCATTTCTTGTACGAACTCGCAGGATCCGATAATGAGCAACACGGAACAAAAACCCGAAGAACACAACGAGGGTCACTCAGCCATGATCAAAACCCCTAAACAATTGCTTGTGACCGTGGCTCTGGCTTTCTTGGTGCCCATCGCGATTATTGTCATGCTGGTCAGCCTGGTTACCTCCACCATGGGTGCTGGTGCTGGCTCCGCTGCCCTTTCCCCTGAAGCCATTGCTGCCCGCATTCAGCCGGTTGCTGGTTTCAAACTGGTTGACGCCAATGCCGTCAAAGAGCTGAAAACTGGCCAGAAAGTATACGAAACCACCTGTACCGCCTGTCACGGCACCGGTGTGGCCGGTGCTCCCAAGTTTGGTGATCAGGCTGCCTGGGGCGAGCTGCTCAAACTGGGCCAGGACGAGCTGATCAAGAATGCCATTCACGGCATTCGAGGCATGCCTGCCAAGGGCGGCAACCCGTCACTGGACGATATCGAAGTGGCCCGTGCCGTTGTTTACATGGCCAACGCAGCTGGCGCTGACTTCAAAGAGCCCGAAGCGCCTGCCCCGGAAGGTGAGCAAGCCGACGCCAAACCTGAAGCCGCCGCTGCTGCTGCAGATACCCAACCCGCCGAGGCCCCCGCTGCGGAGGCCCCTGCCGCAACACAAACGGCTGCCGCTGACGACAGCAAAGTCGACCCGGCAGGCATCAAACTGTACGACACCATTTGCTTTGCCTGTCACGCTGCCGGTGTCGCCGGTGCGCCCAAGTTTGGTGATCAGGCTGCCTGGAAGCCCTATATCGAATCCGGTATGGACACTATGCTTCAAAAAGCGATCCACGGTGTTGGCGCCATGCCTCCACGCGGTGGTTCGCAAGCCTCTGACGACGAACTTCGCGCTGCTATCCAACACATGGTTAACGCCGCCAAGTAAGCATTGCATCAAGGCTCTGTCCTGGCACAGAGCCTGCAAATACAAAAAGCCCGATGAATACTCATCGGGCTTTTTCTTTGCCTGAACCTGTCGACAAAGAAGCGATACAGAAACAGCCCCTTACACCAATAAAAAAGCCTGAGTCCGGTGTCATCCCGAACCCAGGCTTACTCATCGCCTTGTTGACGGCTCTGCCTCTAGAACGCTTTATAAAGCCTCATAACGCGTCCAGAAAAGCAATCTGAGACGCTTACTGCGCCTTGCACTGCGCCAATGCCGTCAAGGACATGCCCAATTGCACACGGCGTTGCAACCAAGGGCTGGCGCGGTAACGCATATCACCCGTGACCGCTTGCAGCGTGTTCAGCACATCCAGCAAATCACGCGAACCAACGGCATCGCCCATGGACAGCGGACCATTGTGCGGGTAACCCAGACCCAGGCGCACGGCAGCGTCGATATCCGACGGTGTCGCAATCTGCTGCTGAGCGATATCGCTGGCGATGTTCACGATGGTGGCCACCAAACGCTGGGCCACAAAACCGGCGGAGTCCTCGATCACGCTGACAGCCGTACCATCGCTGGCCAACATGGCCCAGGCTTGATCGCGCCATTCTGGTGTGGTCGCCGCCGAGCACATCAGCACACGGCGACGGCCTTTTTCCAGACCAAACAAGGTATCCAGCGCCACGGTGCGTGCAGGGTCCAGGCCGTGCAGGGACACCAAAGTCGCCACGTCTTCACCGTAAGGCGTCAATAGAATCAGAGCATCGGCAGGTGGCTGGTCACCTTCCACCACGTTCACACCCAACTCACTTAGCAATTGCAAAGCGCGAGCCTGGCCTTGCTCGTGGTAAGGCGAGACCCACACGGGCGCCAAGGAGTCCACAGCAGGAACGGCAGGCTCTTGAGGAACATGCTTCTTACCATCTTCATACTTATAAAAACCTTCACCATTCTTGCGGCCAAACAGCTTGCCCGCGTGACGCACTGCCGTGATGGGCGAAGGACGGAAGCGAGGCTCGTCATAGAACTGGCGGTAAATGGACTCCATCACCGGGTGAGACACATCCAGCGCGGTCAGATCCAGCAGCTCAAAGGGGCCCATGCGGAAACCAGCTTGTTCGCGCATGATGGCGTCGATCTGGTAGAAAGGTGCCACACATTCCTGGGCGATTTTCAGACCCTCGATATTCATGCCACGACCGGCATGATTCACGATAAAACCGGGCATGTCCTTGGCGCGCACAGGCGTGTGGCCCATATCACGCGACACTTGCATCAGGGCATCCCCCACTTCGGGCGATGTGCGCAAGCCATCAATAACCTCGACCACTTTCATCAGGGGCACGGGGTTGAAGAAGTGATAGCCAGCCACGCGTTCAGGGTGGCGGCAGGCTTGAGCAATGGCGGTAATGGACAGCGAGGACGTATTGGAGGCCAACACGCAATCGGCCGGCACGATCTCTTCCAACTGCTGCAGCAAGCCTTGCTTGACGTCCAGACGTTCCACAATGGCTTCCACTACCAGATCGGCAGGGGCCAAGGCGTGCAGATCGCTGGCGGTCTGCAAGCATGCTTTGGCCGCATCCACCTGTTCAGCCGTCATGCGGCCTTTTTCCTGCAAACGGCTCCAGACGGCGTGTACATCCGCCAAGGCCGCCTTGACCGAGTCTGCATTCAGGTCATAGAGCAAGACCTGCTTGCCAGCCTGGGCGGCAATCTGGGCAATGCCCCGCCCCATAGCGCCTGCGCCAACAATAGCGATGGTTTGTATCTGTTTCATGATTCACAACCTGATCGAAAAGCAATAAAAATTAAGCCTGTTCCACGGAGCCGGACACCAAGGCCTCTACCTTGTCGGGCGACAGCTCCAGCACTCGCGCCAGAACCTCGCGGGTGTGCTCTCCCAGACGCGGGGGCGCACTGCGATACTGCACGGGCGTGGCCGACAAACGCAAAGGGCTGGCCACCGAAGGTACGCTCCCCCCCTGCCCGGTCGGCAAGTCCAGTCGCAAGCCGCGCGCCAGCACCTGTGGGTCCTGATAAACCTGTTCCATCGTATTGATGGGGCCGGCGGGTATACCCACGGCTTCCAGCGCCTGCAACCAGCTATCGCGGGTCCGGCTCTGCATGACCTGCGCCAGCATGGGCACCAGTTCGTCCCGATGCATGACACGTCCGGTATTGCGCGCAAAACGGGGGTCATCCGCCCACTCGGGATGGCCCAGCTCCTGCACAAAACTGCGAAACTGGGTATCGTTGCCCACCGCCACAATCAAATGCCCGTCACTGGCCTCAAAGACCTGATAGGGCACCAGATTTTGATGAGCATTACCGGGCCGCTGTGGCGCCTGCCCGGTACACAAGTAATTCATGTTCTGATTGGCCATCATGGCCACCTGGCAATCCAGCAAGGCAATATCCAGATGCTGGCCCAGACCACTGCGATGGCGCTCCACCACGGCCGCCAGTACAGCCACCGTGGCGTACATACCTGTCATGACATCGGCCACGGCCACACCCGCTTTTTGCGGTTCGCCACCGGGCTCACCTGTCAGGGACATCAAGCCCCCCAGCCCCTGGATCATGAAGTCATATCCTGGCCGACTTGCATAGGGGCCCGTCTGGCCAAATCCGGTAATCGAACAGTAAATCAGGGCTGGGTTGATGGCTTGCAGACTTTCATAGTCCAGCCCGTACTTTTTCAAACCACCGACCTTGAAATTTTCCACCAGAATATCGCAGCGCCTGACCAGTTGCCGCACCACTTCTGCGCCTTGTGCAGTGCCTATATCCAGGGTGATGGACTCTTTATTGCGGTTGGCAGCCCCAAAATAGGCCGCATCTTCCGTGTCCGCTCTGTGACCATCTCGTAGATACGGTGGCCCCCAGCCACGGGTATCGTCTCCCGCGCCGGGACGCTCTACCTTGATGACCTCCGCCCCCAAGTCAGCCAGGTTTTGGGTACACCAGGGCCCGGCCAGCACGCGCGTCAAGTCCAGAACACGTAATCCCGCCAAGGGCGCTTTTCGTTCAGTCGTGGTCATAGCAAACAAAAATCCTTCAAGTCGCGTATTGTGCACTACGTCTTCTTAGTCCGGTCTATGGACAGAAAAAGTGCTCAAACCATGGTCATTTTCGGGCCCGGAGGAATTTGTGCAACGCACCAGGCCGGGCGACGATAAACCGTCCTAGAATAGGTGACGATAGATTATCAGCGGCAGATCTTCCTTGCAGGACCCCACCCCTTCAAGAGGCGGGGCACATCTTTCGATAATAGGAGACCGACCTTATGCCATCGGCATTAACGCAGCAGCTTTATCAATCTATGACCCTGCCTGTGATGGCAGCACCCATGTTCATTGTCTCGAACCCGGCCCTGGTGATTGCGCAATGCGCCAGCGGCATTATCGGTTCTGTCCCCGCCTTGAACGCCCGCCCCCAGGAAAAGCTCAAGGACTGGCTGGACGAGATCGACGACACCCTGGCCGAACTGCGCGAGCGCCATCCCGAGCGCCGTATTGCTCCCTACGCCATCAATCACATCATTCATCAGTCCAACGACCGCCTGGAACAGGACCTGCGGGTGTGCGCTGACCACAAGGTGCCACTGGTGATTACCAGCCTGCGCGCCCCACAGGATATTGTGCCGCATGTACACGCCTGGGGCGGCAAGGTTTTCCATGATGTCACCACCTTGCGTCACGCCGAAAAAGCCCTGGAAGCCGGTGTCGATGGCCTGATCGTGGTGGCTGCGGGTGCCGGCGGCCATGCCGGTACCTTGAGCCCCTTTGTGCTGGTCAACGAAATCCGTCAGATTTTTGATGGCCCAATTGCCCTGTCGGGTGCCATGAGCCGTGGCCGCGACATTCTGGCCACCCAGGCCATGGGGGCCGACATGGCCTACATTGGCACGCGCTTCATTGCCAGTACCGAAGCCAATGCCTCGGACGATTACAAGAACATGATCGTCAAGGGCCGAGCCGCCGATATCGTCTACACCCCATTGTTTACGGGTATCCCCGGCAATTATCTGAAGGACAGTATCCGCGCTGCCGGTCTGGACCCAGACAAGCTCGATAGCGAGAAAGCGGCCGACACCGCCTTTGGCTCTGGTCTGAGCAAGGCTTGGCGCGATATCTGGGGCGCTGGCCAAGGCATTGGTGGCATTGACTCAATAGAGCCAACCGCCGACATCGTTGCTCGATTGCATCGTGAATATCAGGAAGCCAAAGCAGCGCTGCTGGCCTCCCCTTTTGCCTGAACGAGGAGCCTCCCATGATACGGACTCATGACGCAGGTCATTGGCTGGAAGTCATTCTGGATCGGCCGGAACGACGCAATGCCTTGACCAGCCCCATGTACGAAGAGTTGGCCGACATCATCGACCAGGCTGATCAGAACCAGAAATACCGTGCCCTGATTCTGACTGGTGCGGGCGAGCATTTCTGTGCCGGCAACGATATCTCCGAGCTGTCCAATGTGCGCAACAACGACATGCCGCCGCCGATCAAATTCCTGCGCAGTCTGGTCAAAGCCGACATCCCATTGATCGTGGCGGTAGAAGGCCATGCAGTAGGTATTGGCGTGACCTTGCTGCTGCATGCAGACTTTGTGTACGCGGCCCGTGACGCGCGTTTACGCATGCCCTTCACGGCACTGGGTCTGTGCCCGGAAGGTGCATCCAGCCATCTGCTGGCCCAGTATGTGGGGCCACGCCGAGCCAACGAATGGCTGCTGCTCTCGCAGGCGTTCAGTGCCGAGCAAGCCATGCAGGACGGTCTGCTCACCGAACTGACCGACCATGGCAATAGTCTGGAAGCGGCCCGTGCCTGCGCTCATGCGCTGTCCGAGCAGCCTCCCATTGCCTTGCGTACCAGCAAGCGTTTGCTCCGTGAACCCCAGCGCGAGGTTTTGCTGGAAGTCCTGGAACGTGAACGCAAGCTATTTTCCAAACTGCTGGAAGGCGACGAAGCCCTGCAAATTCTGGGACAAATGAGCCAGAACCGCAGCGACAAATAGCCGCTCTAGTGGCCTGATTTCTACGCAAACCTACATGTGCAGCGATCTTGCCACACTGCACCCGGTTCAGACGGGTTATAAGGGGCCTGTGAGAGCAGGTCCCTAATTTTTTTTTGCCGTATTCGCAAAAAATTCTTGCGTACAAAAAAAAAATCGCTGTATTTTATTTTTTGCGCTGCAACAAATGCACCGCTTTAACACGTTCTTTGCGGATACGCCCATGACACACTCCTGTCCCCCCCAAGCGCAAGGCTTGTACCTTCCCGCTAATGAACACGACGCCTGCGGCGTCGGATTTATCGCACACATCAAAGGCCAGGCGAGCCACGCCATCATTACCCAAGGCCTCAAAATCCTGGAAAACCTCGATCACCGCGGCGCTGTAGGCGCAGACCCTTTGATGGGTGACGGTGCGGGCATTCTGATCCAGATCCCCGACCAGCTTTACCGCGAAGAAATGGCCGCCCAGGGCGTGACCCTGCCTCCCCCTGGCGAGTACGGCGTGGCCATGGTGTTTCTGCCCAAGGAAACAGCTTCCCGCCTGGCCTGTGAACAGGAGCTGGAGCGTGCCGTACGAGCCGAAGGCCAGCACATGCTGGGCTGGCGCGACGTGCCCGTAGACAGCACCATGCCCATGTCCCCCACCGTCAAGGCCAACGAGCCGGTCATTCGCCAGTTGTTCATTGGTCGTGGCCCGGATGTGATGGTGCCCGACGCGCTGGAACGCAAGCTGTATGTGATCCGCAAGACCGCCAGCCACGCTATCTACCGCATGGATTTGGCCCACGGACAGGAATACTTTGTGACTTCGGCCTCCGTGCGGACCATCGTCTACAAAGGTCTGCTGCTGGCGGACCAGGTAGGCCGCTACTACCGCGATCTGGCCGACCCGCGTGCCTGTTCGGCCCTGGCCCTGGTGCACCAGCGCTTTTCCACCAACACCTTCCCCGCCTGGCCTTTGGCCCACCCTTACCGTCTGATCGCCCACAACGGCGAGATCAACACCGTACAGGGCAACTTCAACTGGCTGCGCGCCCGTGAAGGTGCCATGGAATCGGCTGTGCTGGGCTCGGATCTGCAAAAACTCTACCCTATCGTGTACGAGGGCCAGTCCGATACGGCCACCTTCGACAACTGTCTGGAATTGCTGGTGATGGCCGGCTACTCCCTGCCTCACGCCATGATGATCATGATGCCCGAGGCCTGGGAACAGCACGCCGAGATGGACGAGAGCCGTCGCGCCTTTTACGAGTACTACGCAGCCCAGATGGAGCCCTGGGATGGCCCGGCTGCCATCGCCTTTACCGATGGCATTCAAATCGGTGCTCTGCTGGACCGTAACGGCTTGCGCCCGGCCCGCTATGTCATCACGGACGACGATATGATTGTGCTGGCCTCCGAGGCCGGTACTCTTCCTATTCCCGAGCACCGCATTGTCAAAAAATGGCGTCTGCAGCCCGGCAAGATGCTGCTGATCGACCTGGAGCAAGGCCGCATCATTGATGATGCCGAGATCAAGTCCCAACTGGCCAATACCCACCCCTACAAGCAGTGGATTGAACGCCTGCGCTTGCGCCTGGACTCCCTGCCCAGCGTGCCCGGCGTGCGTCCCCAATTGGCGACCCGTGACCTGCTGGATCAGCAACAAGCCTTTGGCTGGACTCAGGAAGACATCAAAGTTGTGCTGCAGCCCATGGCCAGCAAAGGTGAAGAAGCAACCGGCTCCATGGGCAACGATGCGCCTTTGGCCGTGCTGTCCGACAAATCCAAGCCCTTCTACAACTACTTTCGCCAGCTATTTGCTCAGGTCACCAACCCGCCGATCGACCCGATTCGCGAACAAATGGTGATGTCGCTGGTGTCCTTTATTGGCCCCAAACCCAATTTGCTGGACATCAACAACGTCAACCCACCACTGCGTCTGGAAGTGTCCCAGCCTGTGTTAAGCCCGGCTGACATGAACCAGATCCGGCGCATTGATGCCGCCAGCAATGACAAGTTCCGCAGCCAGGAACTGGACATCGTCTACCCTAGCTCCTGGGGACCGGAAGGCATTGAGGCCAGCGTGGCCGCCCTGTGCGCCCGTGCGGCGGATGCCGTACGCGATGGCTACAACATTCTGATCCTGACCGATCGCCGTTGCGATGCCGAGCATGTGGCCATTCCCGCCCTGCTGGCGACCTCGGCCATTCACCAACACCTGATCCGCAATGGTCTGCGTACCCGCACCGGTCTGGTCGTGGAAACCGGCTCGGCCCGCGAAGTGCATCACTTTGCGCTGCTGGGTGCATACGGTGCCGAAGCCATGCACCCCTGGCTGGCTTTTGAGAGCCTGCAACACCTGGCCCAGGACCCCATCAACCAGATTGATGCCTCCCAGGCCGAGAGCCACTACATCAAGGCCATCAACAAGGGCTTGTACAAGGTCATGTCCAAAATGGGCATCTCCACCTACATGTCCTACACCGGCGCACAGATTTTCGAGACCATCGGCCTGTCGCACTCGCTGGTGGACAAGTACTTTGTGGGCACCGCCTGTCCGGTAGAAGGGATTGATATCTTCACCGTGGCCGAAGAGGCACTGCGCCAGCATCGCGCCGCCTACAGCAAAGATCCCGTTCTGGAGAACCATCTGGAAGCCGGTGGCGAATACGCAGTGCGTGTGCGTGGCG
This sequence comes from Alcaligenes sp., assembly GCF_050255915.1. Classification (NCBI taxonomy): domain Bacteria; kingdom Pseudomonadati; phylum Pseudomonadota; class Betaproteobacteria; order Burkholderiales; family Alcaligenaceae; genus Alcaligenes; species Alcaligenes sp. The sequence goes on along the minus strand of NZ_JBFWIQ010000006.1, from coordinate 108,450 downwards.
AAGAGCATATGTGGACGGCCGACTCCATTGCCAAGCTGCAACACGCCACCCGTAGCCAAAACTACAGCACCTACAAGGAATACGCTCAGCTCATCAACGAACAAAGCCGCCGTCATATGACCCTGCGCGGTTTGTTCGAGCTGCGTCTGGACCCGGCCAAGGCCATTGCCCTGGACGAAGTGGAACCCGCCAGCGAAATCGTCAAACGCTTTGCAACGGGCGCCATGTCGCTGGGTTCGATCTCGACTGAGGCCCATGCCGTACTGGCCGTGGCCATGAACCGGATTGGCGGCAAGTCCAATACCGGCGAAGGCGGCGAGGACGAGTTGCGCTATCAGCATGAAATGAAGCACGGCAAAAGCGCCATCCGCCAAGGTGACACCTTGGCCAGCGTCCTGGGCCAGGATCGCGTATTTGCCAACATCGACCTGCAAGAGAACGACTCGCTGCGCTCCCGTATCAAGCAGGTTGCATCCGGCCGCTTTGGCGTGTCGGCCCAATACCTGTGCAGTGCCGATCAAATCCAGATCAAAATGGCACAAGGTGCCAAGCCCGGCGAAGGCGGCCAACTGCCCGGCCACAAAGTGTCCGAGTACATCGCCAAGCTGCGTTACTCCGTGCCCGGTGTGGGCCTGATTTCGCCCCCACCCCACCACGACATTTACTCCATCGAAGATTTGGCCCAGTTGATTCACGACCTGAAGAACGTGAACCCGCAGGCAGATATCTCCGTCAAGCTGGTGTCCAAGGTAGGTGTGGGCACCGTGGCTGCCGGTGTGGCCAAAGCCAAGGCCGATCACATTGTGATTGCCGGTCACGACGGCGGCACCGGTGCCTCGCCCCTGTCCTCCATCAAGCATGCCGGCACCCCATGGGAACTGGGCCTGGCTGAAACCCAGCAGACCCTGTTGCTGAACCGCTTGCGCAGCCGCATCCGCGTACAGGCCGACGGCCAGATGAAAACCGGCCGCGATGTTGTGATCGGTGCCTTGCTGGGCGCAGATGAGTTTGGCTTTGCTACCGCCCCGCTGGTCGTGGAAGGCTGCATCATGATGCGCAAATGCCATCTGAACACCTGTCCCGTTGGCGTTGCCACCCAGGATCCCGTGCTGCGCCGCAAGTTCAAGGGCAAGCCCGAGCACGTAGTGAACTACTTCTTCTTCGTTGCCGAAGAGGTGCGTGAGCTGATGGCCAAGCTGGGCGTGCGTCATTTTGACGATCTGATCGGTCGCAGCGACTGGCTGGATATGCGCAGTGGCATTGAGCACTGGAAAGCCCAGGGTCTGGATTTTTCACGCCTGCTGCACAAAGTTGATAACGACGAGTCGCCACGTCAGATCGCTACCCAGGATCATGACCTGGATCACACACTGGATCGTCAACTGATCGAGCGCAGCGCCGTCACTCTGAACCAAGGCACCCCGCTCTCTTTCATTACCCCCGTACGCAATCGAAACCGCAGCATCGGCGCCATGCTCTCGGGCGTATTCACCAAAAAATACGGTCATCAAGGTCTGCCTGACGACAGCCTGCACATTCAATGCAAAGGCACGGCAGGCCAAAGCTTTGGCGCTTTCCTGGCTCAGGGCATCACCCTGGACCTGGTGGGCGAAGCCAATGATTACGTGGGTAAAGGTTTGTCCGGTGGCCGCATTATCGTGCGCTCACCCAACGACTTCCGTGGCTACGGCCCGGACCACATCATCGTGGGCAATACCGTGCTTTATGGTGCCTTGGCAGGTTCCGCCTATTTCAACGGCGTGGCCGGTGAACGTTTTGCCGTACGGAACTCCGGAGCCAGTGCAGTCGTGGAAGGCGTAGGCGACCACGGTTGCGAATACATGACCGGCGGCACCGTCGTGGTGCTGGGTGAAATTGGCCGCAACTTTGCCGCTGGCATGTCCGGTGGCGTGGCCTATGTGTGGGATCCCCAACGTCGCCTGCAACTGCGCTGCAACCCTGGCATGGTGGATCTGGAGCCTGTGCTGAGCAAGGCCGAGCAAGAAATGAACAGCAGCATGGCGCAATGGCACAGCCGTACTGCCGGAGGCGAACGCCAGACCGACGAAGCCATCTTGCACACCCTGGTTCAGGAGCACTTCAAGGCCACGGGCAGCTTCCAGGCCCGCGAGCTCCTGAAAGACTGGGACAGCGCCCGCGCGCAATTCGTCAAAGTCATTCCACGCGAGTACCGCCGTGCACTGAGCGAATTGTGGCAAGGCCCGCAGGCAAGCAAGGCCGCACCCAAAAGCAGTAAAACCCGCCGTTCGGCTTCGGCCTGAACCCTTCCCATCACCATCAGGAAACGACACATCATGGGAAAGACGACTGGATTTCTTGAGTTTCAACGTCTGCAAGAGGCCGTAGAAGCTCCTTTAAAGCGGGTCAAGCACTGGAAAGAGTTTGTCCAGGTATTAAATGACGAGCAGGCCGGCCAACAGGCCGCCCGCTGCATGGACTGCGGCATCCCTTTCTGCCATAACGGTTGCCCGGTCAACAACATCATCCCCGACTGGAATGATCTGGTTTACCGCCAACAGTGGAAAGAAGCCCTGGACGTGCTGCACTCCACCAACAACTTTCCGGAAATTACCGGCCGCATCTGCCCCGCACCATGCGAGGCAGCCTGTACGTTGAACATCGACCGTGTACCCGTGGGCATCAAGTCCATCGAGCACGCAATTATCGATAAGGGCTGGGCAGAAGGCTGGGTAGTACCTCAAGTGCCCACCCACAAAACCGGCAAACGCGTGGCCGTGATCGGCTCCGGCCCTGCCGGCTTGGCCTGTGCTCAGCAATTGGCACGCGTCGGACACGACGTCACCGTGTACGAGAAAAGCGACCGCATTGGTGGCTTGATGCGCTACGGCATCCCCGACTTCAAGCTGGAAAAACATCTGTTGGATCGCCGTATCGCACAAATGCAGGCCGAGGGCGTGCAGTTTTGCCCCTCTACCTATATTGGCCAGGCACAAGACCAGGCCGCGCAGGAACCCGGGCTAAGCGTGTTATCACCTGACGAACTGGAACTACAGTTCGACGCCATCGTCCTGGCAGGCGGCTCTGAAACCCCCCGCCTGCTCGATACCCCCGGCAGCCAGTTGCAAGGCGTACACCCTGCCATGGACTTCCTGCGCATCCAGAATCAGCAAGTTGCCGGTTCACGAGGCACCCCCGCCATCAGCGCCCAAGGCAAACATGTCGTGGTGATTGGCGGTGGCGATACCGGCTCGGACTGCGTGGGCACCAGCACACGCCAAGGCGCAAAATCAGTGACCCAGTTTGAACTGATGCCCCGCCCGCCTGAGCAGGAAAACACGGAGCTGACCTGGCCCTACTGGCCCATGAAACTGCGCACCTCGTCCTCGCACGAAGAAGGCTGCGAACGCGACTGGGCGATCAACACGGTAGAGCTGGAAGGCAAGAACGGACAGGTCAAAGAACTGCGCGCCGTGCGCGTGGAATGGAAAACCGATCCAGCAACAGGCCGCATGAGCATGACACCCATTGCTGGCTCCGAAATGACCTTCCCTGCCGATCTGGTTCTACTGGCCATGGGCTTTACCGCCCCCGTTCGCCAAGTTCTGGAAGCCTTTGCCGTAGACGCCGATCAACGCGGCAACGTCGCCGCCAACACAGACGACTACCAAACCAGCCGGGCCAAAGTCTTTGCGGCCGGAGACATGCGACGCGGCCAGTCCCTGATCGTCTGGGCCATCCGCGAAGGCCGCCAGTGTGCCCGTTCCGTAGACGAGTTCTTGATGGGGAGTTCGACACTGCCCCGTTAAGTCCTCTTGGCAGTACCGGTAAGCAAACAGCCAGCCGCGATAAACGGCTGGCTGTTTGTCTTTGGGTGAACAAAGCCACTCATGACCCTGGGTGCCTTTACAAGCTCTTATTCGCTATTGATCACTGCTGTCTGCTGTCTGCTGTCTGCTGTCTGCTGTCTGCTGCCTGCTGCCTGCTGCCTGCTGCCTGCTGTCTGCTGTCTGCTGTCTGCTGTCTGCTGTCTGCTGTCTGCTGTCTGCTGTCTGCTGTCTGCTGTCTGCTGTCTGCAACTAGCCTACGGGCAGTCCCTCCACAAGCACCAGCCTTTTTTCCAATACTGAGACACAGCCAACAAACAACCAGAACGATTGGCTACTGGCTACTGGCTTCCACCATTCTGAAGCCCTTGCTGGCGGGGGCGGGGTTGGAACATTCAGAGAGCTTGCCGCCGTCTGGGGCGGTCGTAGGGATGCAAGCACCTTGCTGTTTGAGTTCGGCGCTTGTGATTGGTCCGGCGGACCAATCACCGAACGAGTTCAAGGTGCGCCCTACGACGGGCTCAGACAAGGGTATCGGTGCGCAGCGCCGGCAAGCTTCCGCTCCGGCCCCGCCCCCGCCGGCAAGGGCTGCCGCAAGAAAGCCCCTCACCCTAAAACCCACTCCCCTAACCAACTGATTCCAAAAAACATTTCCCAAAATTCTAGGGTTTTCCCTTAAAAGCTACAAACCACCCCACGACCTAGGGTTTTCCCTTGTTTTTAAACTAGGGAAAACCCTATAATGAGGATTCGTAACTTAGACCTTCACCTTAAAGGGACAGCAAATGTCTACCATGACCACTTACTCGCACTACATCCACTGGAGTGATGCTGTTGAGCGTGGGGTAATGCAGCATGCCCTGGAAAATGGTGAATCCGTGTCTTTAACTAGACTGACCAAAGCAGCGGCCAAACAAGTTTCCAAAGCCGCAAACGTGGTGTTCAACTACATGGTCGCACTGACCCAGGCCTTGAACGAAGCCCGCATTCGCGATTCGCGCATGTCGGCCAGCTACTGGTAAGCCACGCATCACCGTCGTAACGCTCAAGCAAAACACCGCTTGATGTTGAAAAGCCTGCTAAATCAGCAGGCTTTTGTTTTTTCTGCGTTTGCCAGTGTTGTCGACTATGCACGTTGCTGCTCAAACTACAGCCTGAACCTACCAGGCATAAGCACCTCAAAGCCTATCCCCCCTCTCCCCAAGATCAAGATGGGTCTGTGCAATAGATGCTCATCATCCCCTAAGCATGCAGACATAGAAAAGGCCAGCAAAAGCTGGCTTGCAGGCTTGCGCGACTTAAGAGCATGAACAAAGCCCCCAATCATCTGCAAGCCATGAAAACCGCTCAAGACTTGTTCAACAAGTTCTTCAGCATATCCAGCCGCTGCTTGGGACTTAAGGCCGCCTGCGCCGGATCCTCTTGAGCACCAGGGTCTTCGATCTTCATCTCATCAATAAAGCGCGACCGCTCCCGCACCAGGTTTTCGCGTGCGCGCCGGCGCTTCTTGCACCAGCTCAAGCGCAAGCTACGCTGAGCACGGGTAATACCCACGTACATCAAACGTCGTTCTTCCTGAATGCGCTGAGCCAGAATATCGGCCTCTTTATCCGGATCGATATCTTCGTCATCACGCCCGATGTGAGGCAGCAGCCCCTCTTCCACCCCCACCAAGAACACATGCGGATACTCCAGACCCTTGGAGGCATGAAGTGTGGACAATTTGACTGCATCCGGGTCTTCGTCCTCGCCACGCTCCAGCATGGTGATCAGGGCGACTCGCTGCACCAGATCATTCAAACTAAGCTCATCGTCCGCCGCTTTGGATTTCAGCCAGGTAATCAGCTCCAGCACGTTTTCCCAACGGGTCTGCGCGGGGCGTTCGTCGAACATATCGTAGAGATAGCGCTCGTAATCAATCGCCCGCAGCAGCTCATCCAGCAATTCGCTGACAGCCGTTTCATGCCCTTCCTGATCGCTTTCTACCCGATCCGCCCGTTGCTGGATGCGCCCTATAAACTGCGCAAAAACACGTAAAGGCTCCAACTGACGCTCGGGCAGGCGATCCGTCAGTGCAATCTGGGGCACAGCCGAGAACAGGGACAACTTCTGTTCTGCTGCAAACTGCCCCAACACCTGCAAGGTAGCCTGCCCAATACCACGCCTTGGCGTGGTGGCAGCACGAATAAATGCCGGATCATCATCATCGTTCGCAACGACACGCAAGTAAGACAGGATGTCGCGAATCTCGGCCTTGTCAAAAAAACTCTGCCCACCCGAGATGGTGTAGGGAATGCGAAGATTACGCAGGGCCTGCTCAAAAATACGGGCCTGATGGTTGCCCCGGTACAAAACAGCAAAGTCACGCCACTCGGCCTGACGCTCAAAGCGTTCTGCCGATATGCGCATGGCAACCGAGTCTGCCTCGTTTTGCTCATCGTCCGTCACATGAACCTGAATGGGCTCACCAAAACCCAGATCAGACCAGAGCTTTTTACCGAACACGACGGGGTTATTGCCAATAACGTTATTGGCGGCCTGCAAGATGCGCTGCACCGAGCGATAGTTCTGCTCCAGCTTGACGACTTTCAGGTCGGGATAATCTTTAGGCAACTGCGCCAGATTCTCCACGGTGGCACCCCGCCAGGCATAGATCGCCTGATCATCATCCCCCACCACCGTGAACATATTGCGCTGACCGGTAAGAGAACGCACCAGCTGATACTGACAAAGATTGGTGTCCTGATACTCGTCCACCAACAGATACTGCACCCGGCGCTGCCAGCGCTCGCGCACGTCCTGATTGTCCTGCATCAATTGCGCCGGCAAACGAATCAAGTCGTCAAAGTCCACCGACTGATAGGCAATCAGGGTCGCCGCATAATCACGGTAAATACGCGCAGCTTCAATCTGGCTGGGCGAGTTCGCAGCACGCTCGGCCTCATCCGGCCCCATCAGGGCATTTTTCCACAAGGAAATCTCTTGCTGCACGGATCTCAGGCGCCCCTTATCCGTGGTGGCCAGCAACTCCTGAATGATTGCCAACGCATCGTTGGAGTCCAAAATGGAAAAGCGCGGCTTCAAACCCACGTGCTGGGCTTCCTCGCGCAACATGCGCAAGCCCAGAGAGTGGAAGGTGCTGACAGTCAGCCCTCGCAGCAGCTTGGGGTCCACCAAGGCGCGAATCCGCTCGTTCATTTCACGCGCAGCTTTATTGGTGAAGGTCAACGCGACCACTTGCCGCCCCGTGTATCCGCATTCGCGCAGCAAATAGGCGATTTTCTGCGTGATCACGCGTGTCTTGCCACTGCCCGCTCCGGCCAATACCAGACAGGGGCCGTCCATATACAACACAGCCTGACGCTGCATGGCGTTCAGGTCAGTGGGGACGGTATGGCCTGGTGTAGTGACGGAGGTGGACATGGTGAAATCAGTGAATACTAGGCAAGAAAACGAGGTTCAACGCCAAACAACCAGCAGAACTAAACGTGACATCCCGGCCAAGCCGAGTATGGTTTGATGACAAGCGAAAGGCCAACACAGAGATACAGCGGAAACGAGGTACAAGAGCATGACAGCGGCAGGGCAACAACATCGCGCCACAGCCTCATCGCTTCCTGCCTCTTGGCTCATCGCTGCATAGCTGCATAGCTGCATAGCTGCATAGCTGCATAGCTGCATAGCTGCATAGCGCACAAGGATACACCCTGCGGTACCCAAGCTACTCCTACCGCCTCTGCACGCACATGAGCCTGTGGAATTTTAGATCTCGAGGGGGTCGACCTCGATCGTAATACGCACTTTATGCTGCTTGGCCAACTGCGCGACCTGCGGCCCCCAGTATCGTACAAAGGCCTGCAAGGCCGGGCGATGAGCGCTTTCCAACAACAGTTGAGCGCGCTCGACTTTGGCAACGCGCAACACGCGTAAAGGCACAGGATCGTACAGGAAAACCTGATCCGCGCCTGGAAATTCGTTCGGATAGTCTTCGGGCAAGCGTCGTGCCTGCGTCAGCAAGCGAATGGCATCGGCCAACTGCGGCGCTTCGGCCGACAGCAGCACTTGATAAGCAAAAGGCGGCAAACCCACCGACTCGCGCTCGTTCAAGGCGCTTTGAGCAAAGCCAATGTAATCGTGTTTGATCAGACTTTGATAAACAGCCTGCTCCGGGTAGCCCGTCTGGATGATGACATCCGCCCCTTCAGTATGACGGCCTGCTCGGCCTGCCACCTGCATCAGTTGCGCAAACAAGCGCTCGGGCGCACGGAAATCATGGGCAAACAAGGTGGCATCTGCATTCAACACGCCGACAACGCTCAAGCGCGTAAAGTCATGGCCTTTGGCCACCATCTGGGTACCCACCATGATATCCACTTCACCTGCATGAACCTGCTCGAACAATTGCTGCGCACTGCCCTTCAAGCGGGTGCTGTCCGCATCAATACGCACCAGGCGAGCATTCGGAAACCGCTCACCCAAAAACTCTTCAATCCGCTGCGTACCCCGGCCCATGGGCTGCAGGTCCTGATCGCCACAATCCGGGCAAGCACGCGGCACAGGCGCTTGATAACCACAGTGATGACACTGCAAATTATGCTTGAAGCCATTTTGCCTATGCAGCACGGTGTAAACCGTGCAGCGCGGACATTGGGACAGCCAGCCGCAAGAGGCACAATGCAGCACAGGCGCGTAGCCACGTCGGTTAATAAAAACCAGCGACTGCTCGCCCCGATCCAGACACGCTTCCAGCGCATCCAGCAGTTGAGGAGAAAAACCCGAATCCAGCCGCAAATGACGGGTGTCGACCAGGCGCACTCGCGGCAAAGAGACCTCGCGGGCACGTTTGGGCAGGCTCAGCAGGCTATAGCGCCCTTGCCGGGCATGATTCCAGCTTTCCAGCGAAGGTGTGGCGGAGCCCAGCACCACCGGCACTTTCAGATCGTAGCCACGCCACACGGCCAGATCCCGAGCGGAGTAGCGCAAGCCATCTTGCTGCTTGTAAGAGGCATCGTGTTCCTCGTCCACAATAATCAGGCCCAGCTCGGGCATGGGCGTGAAGATGGACAGCCGTGTTCCCAGCAAAATGCGAGCCTGACCACTATTGACGCGCAGCCAGGAGCGCAGCCGCTCGCCTTCAGACAAGCCACTGTGCAGGACAGCCAGCACATCACCAGGCAGCACGCGCGCCAATCGTGCCCGCAAGACCTGCTCGAACTGAGGCGTCAGATTGATTTCGGGCACCATGAACAAAACCTGCCGACCAGCGGCCAACACGTGTTCCAGCACCCGCATATAGACTTCGGTTTTCCCGCTACCCGTTACGCCATGCAGCAATAGGCAGCTACCGGGTTTGGCCGCCACAATGCCATCGACCGCAGCCTGCTGTTCGGCATTGAGCACAGGCAGGACATCGCTGTCCACCGGCTCCACCTTCTTTTCCTTGCGCTTGGCCATGCGCAGTACCGGACCACCTGCGGAACGCTTGCCCAGATAGGCAGAAGGTTTACGCAAGGGCCCCGGCAAGGACGGCATCATGACCTCGCCCAAGGGACGGTGGTAATAGGTGGACGCAAAGCGCGCCATCCGCAACCAGTCTTCCGGAAAAGGAGGCAAGTCATCCAGCAGTTGATCAATCGACTTGACCTGCTCGGGCGGGTAGGAAGGTTGTTCCGGCAAGGCCACCACCACCCCTATCATCTGCCGCCGCCCAAAATGCACAATGACCCGCTGTCCGACCAGAACAGGTTCGTGGTGCTGATAATCAAACACCCCATCCAGGGGGACGTCCAAAGCCACATGCAGCCAGAAAGGTCCGGTGCTTGCCGATGCAGAAATAGCGTCAGGAGTGGCGGTCATGGATGGCGATTCGCAAAAGGGCTGGCCTGGCTGAAAGCCTGATAAGTCAAGAGCTTAGCGGCCTGTGGATAACTTTGGGGAAAATGACATGAACAAAAAACACAAAGAAGCAAGCACAGATACAATTTAATTTTCAATGCCTCTGAAACAAGAATAAAACTCAGAGAAATCAAATAATTAAAACCGGCTATTAAAATTAAACCTTAAATATAAAGACCACAAACTTCTACCCATCTGTGTGCATAACTTTGCGCACAAGCTGCCATAGCCCGTGCGCAAAAACAATCAAACGCTGTGGTGACGACGGCTGTAGGAATGCACTTCATCGACCAGAATGCCTACGGCTTCCGGATCAGTGAAACGCGAAATACCGTGACCGAAGTTGAACACGTGACCGCCCTGACCCACGGGGCCAAAGTCGTCGATAACGCGGCGGGCTTCACGACGGATGGCCTCTTCGCCACCAAACATGGTCATGGGGTCCAGATTGCCTTGCAGGGCCAGCTTGTCACCGATACGCGTGCGTGCACGGGACAGGTTTACCGTCCAGTCCACACCCATGGCATCAGCACCACAGCCCGCGATATCTTCCAGCCACATGCCGCCACCCTTGGTAAAGACAATGACAGGGACACGCTTGCCGTCATGCTCGCGAATCAGGCCATCAACCACTTTACGGGTGTAGGCCAGGGAGAATTCCTGGAACAGGGAATCGGACAGTACACCACCCCAGCTATCGAACAACATGACCGCCTGTGCACCGGCACGAATCTGGTTGTTCAGGTATTCGCAGGTGGTTTGGGCATTGATTTCCAGCATGCGGTGCATCAGGTCTGGACGCTGATACATCATGCTTTTCACCAAGCGGTAATCGTCCGAACCTTGACCTTCGACCATATAGCAGGCGATGGTCCAGGGGCTGCCGGCAAAGCCGATCAGCGGTACTTTGCCGTCCAGTTCCTTGCGGATCAGCGAGACAGCGTCGAACACGTATTGCAGCTTGGACATGTCCGGCGCTTGCAGCGCCATGACATCGGCCTCGTTGCGTACAGGGCGGGCAAAACGCGGGCCTTCACCCGCCACGAAATCCAGACCCAGACCCATGGCATGCGGTACGGTCAGGATGTCCGAGAACAGAATAGCCGCATCCAGATCGAAACGACGCAGGGGCTGTAAGGTGACTTCACACGCAAATTCGGGATTCTGAGCCAGTTGCATGAAAGAGCCAGCCTGGGCTCGAGTGGCATTGTATTCAGGCAAATAACGCCCGGCCTGACGCATCAGCCAGATGGGGGTGTAAGGCACCGGTTCGCGCAACAGCGAACGCAGGAAAACATCGTTTTTTAATTGAGGTAAAGACACGGCAATCCCTATTGAAAAATGCCTGTTAATTTTAACCATCGTGTTCGTCGTCTGGGTTTGACGCGGATCGAAAGCGCGCTGCATCGATATGGTGTTTGCGCATCAGTGCCCAGAAAGCACGCCGGTGCTTTTGTGCGGAGCGGGCCGCCATGGCGATATTGCCGCTATGGCGATCAAGGGCGGCATGGATATAAGCCTGCTCGAAGCGGGCCACGATCCGTCCCTTGGCAACTTTGAAAGATTCCTGGCTGCTGGCGTAGCGCGAGGCTACCGCAGCGGCATAGGCTTCCAGCGTTGTCCCCTCCTGTTGCAAGATCGTTTGCGACAGGCGCTGCTCCGTTGGGCCGGGATGCAGGACCAGATCCTGGTTTTCCTGCACCCTATAGTGTATCCGACCGGACAGCCCCGGTTCATTCAAAGCGTGGGAGGCCGTCTGCAAACGATGCCGATTGATGCGGGCACGCAAATCGTCCAGGCACAAAGGCTCACGGACATAGTCGGCCAGCCCCAGTTCCAGAAGGTCTGTCAGGGCGGCGGCTTTGATGGCGGCACGTACCAGACCAAAGACCGGCACCGGCAAATGGCCCTGGGCCGCCGACAGAGCACGACGCACCTGAATCAGGGTAGAGGCCTCAACGGGAATCAGACAGGCGTCAAACCGCAGCAGCAAGGCAGCCGAACGGCGCAAAAACAAATAGTCCTGATCGGCATGGGCAGGCGGCGGAGCCTGCAAGGCGTGCAGTTGCAAACGCTCGCACGGCGGGATGATGGCCAGCACGTTCTGGGCCCATGTTGGCTGGGCATGCAGCAAAGCGCAATCGAGGTGGAGACGCATAAGACTATCCTTGAGAAGCTAGGCGGGCCACACCGGCCGCCCCAGAATCATGAGCTTCTAGGATAGGAATCCGAGCGGTTTGCGATAAGTCGGATTTGCGTCTACGTAGCTGTACTTAATCGCCCAAAAGGCGGCTGCGACGCCATTCACTGGGTGATACGCCATAGCGTCGGCGAAAGGCGTGGCTGAACACGGCCGCATCGGAAAACCCCATTTGCCAGGCCAATTCACTGATCTGCCGGCCAGGTTTGCCATCGACCAGCAATTGACAGGCGCGCTCCAGGCGGGCGGCCATGATGTAGTCGGCGGGGGCTTGTCCGCACAGCTCGAACAGCTTATAGAGATAGCGGCGTGAAATACGAAACTGCAATGCCAGGGACTGTGCATTCAAACCGGTATCACCCAGATGATCCTGTACGTATTGCTGAATTTGCAGCAGTTGCCCACGCCGCACTTCGTCCAGGGCCGACTCGGTCGTCACCGGACGGCCATCGGCCAGACTCAACGCCATCATGCGAATGACGGTTTGGGACAGTTCGCTCAAGGCCGAGGGCGACAAGTGCCCGCGTTCCTGCAAGCCCAGACGCAGCATGTCCATGGCAATCCGGGCCGGACCGGTGGTGGCCGAGAACGACCGGGCTACGGCATCGCTTAACCAAGGCAGCCAAGGCAGCAGGCGCTCTTCCTCGAACTGCAAGACCAGAAAATGGGATTGATCCTGCACGGCTACTTCGTAAGGGCGGGTGGTGTCATAAATGCCCCACTGCCCAGCCTGCAAAATGCTGCTGCGATTGTTCTGCTCAATCTGGCTACTGCCACTGATTTGCAAGGTGACCTTGTACAGCGCCTGCTCGGAACGGTTGGCCAGGGCCTGGGTGCGGCGCACACGCTGCGCGCTGGTACACAGCTCCATCACATCGACCGAACCCATGCGGTCGGTTGCTGCCCGGTTAGAGAAGCCACGGCGCGAGTCCGGCTGGACTTCCAAGGGCACGAAGTACGCACACACCACTTCCTGCCAAGCAGCCAGGCTCTTGAAAGAAGCAGAGGGAGTGCGCAATAACATAGACATTGCCTGAGGGGCCCTTGCGGCCAACGCTATTGATCGGGGTAAGGAGCAGGATATGCCCCTTTTCTTATAGCCCTAAAAAATTCAAGCGTCTACGGTCGTTAACCCGCTATCTCAGCGCTCCATGGAGCCATACAGATAAGGAGCGGGCTCCAAACCCATGCTGTTCATCTTGACGGTTAACGCTGTACGCGCCTTGAGCACATCATCAAAACGGTGATGACGTGCCGCCCCTACCTCAGCCGAGGTAAAGGGCCGGTAATCGGGTGTCATTTCTTCGGGGCTGAATTTGGCCACAATCCAGTTCAGCACACGAGCCAGATCCGCATTATCCAGTTGCGACTGTGCAGCACCGGGAACCCGAATCATATAGTCCCGTCCCGCCGGCAAGCGGGTAAACAAGCCAATGGACTGGTTGAAGTCGGGGATTCCACGCTGCGTCAGGCCCTGACCATCGTAGCGATGGCAGCCAGCACATTGCAGCATATAGTCTTTAAAAGCCTGGGAGCTTTGCAAGTAGTCGCCCGTTCCGGTCATCTCTTCCTGGGCATGGGCCCAAGGCGTCAACGCCAGCAGTACGACGCCCAAACAGGCCAGGCGCAAAGATGTCCACACAGTGATGCCTCCTTAAGTGACCGGACGCCATCCTGGCCGCCCGGCACCTTATTCCAACCCTGAGGTCTGCCAAGAAGGAAGAGAACTGACATCCAATGGGCCGTTCTTCCCGCAACCCTGACAGCCTTGCGAGCCGTTTTTAGTTTTTAGCCAAACCCACCAATACCGACGTCGTGCAGTGGAAGGTACTGTTCTCGTTCGCCATGCACCAGTTCACATCATTGTGCAGGAAGAACTCGTAACCAGGACGCTCACGAGTCTGCGTATTGCACTGGCAGCGGCCGCAAGCGGTCTTGCCGCAGCAGTCGTGATAGCTGATCAAGTAGTCCTTTCCATCATGCGGGTTATGGCAAGTGCCAATCCACGAGATGGGCGACGGCGTCGAGCCCGGAGGGCACGTCGTGGTGGTGCCGCCGCAGCAAGAGCACAGGAAGCCGTCCACCGCGCAGTGACGCCAGTAGTCGCAGGAGTTCACCTCGTCTTCACTGGCCAGATCGGGATTCAGACTGATGTGATCGGCACCACTACTGCTGCTGCCACCACCACCGGCAGCGCGAGCCACGGGCAATACGGGCAGCACAAAGGCCGAACCGACCATTAGTTTACCCACCGAGCGCAGCACGCTGCGACGCGAAGTCTTGTGGGCCACAGAACGGGAGAGGCTCTCCCCAAATTTATCCAGCCAACGCATTGACGTTCTCCTTTCGTGATACCTGCACTTGCTTCATGCCCGAGTCACCGGCCAAGTATTCCTGCGCCGACGCAACACCCAGGTCTTTAGCGGTAAACAGGCTTTCGAGCTGTTCACGCGAATTGACCAGACCCTTGCCGCGCACGATGCCGTTCTCGTCGATCAACACGGCATAAGGCAGTTTGCTGATCTGAAAACCCATGCCCAATTGCGTGGACAGGACGTAGGGGAAGCTGTCCAGTTGTGCTTTCTGGTAGAAAGCCAGATGCTCGGGCATCTCGCCATCACTGGCCAGCACAATATCGACCCACTGACCTTCCGCGCCCTGAATAGACTTCAAAATAGGCAAAAGCTTCTTGCACACCGGGCAGGTAGGCGACATGAAGAAAATCAACTGGCTACGCGGGCCAGCCACCCCTACGGTAAGGGCACGACCACGCAGGTCTTGCAGTTCCATGACGGGTGCGGCATCACCCACTTGCGGGCCTTTGTCCATGGTCAGGGCACCCATGGGGGCAACCCGTTCGTACAACACGCCAATCTGGCGCGACAGGGCAAGTACCAGCACCACCAGGGCCAGTACGATTACCCATAAAATGACGTTGGAAATCAGTAAAGCGGTCATTGAGGTCTCCTAAGAATTCTGCATTTTCTGGAATTTCAGATGGGATTCGATCAGTTGGTTAGCCGCGTAGTACAGGCCCAGCAAGGCCAAGGTGGCACCAAAAAAGGTCAAACCATCCACCCAGACCAGTTCGCGGGCACTGCTGATAGCCCAGTCACCGCTGGCCACGGCCAACGCAGCCAGCAAAGCATTGCGAGCCACCAGCCACCAGGACAAACCACCGGAGGACTCACCCAACCCCGAGCAACCGCAATCGACATCGCGGCGGCCGCGCAGCAGGTTCATCACAATGCCACTGGTGGCGACCAATAGGACGCACAGGGCCAGAATCGCCCCTAGCGAACGGCTGGCTGGCCACAGCAGCAAAGGCGCACTCAAGGCCTCGGCAGCGACAAACAGCACACTGAATGGTCGTAACACCATTTCCGGCAGCAATCGATAACCGCCAACGGCTGCCTCGAACAGGCTGAAGTGACGCAATTTATCCAGCGCCCCCAGCCCCATCAGCACGGCCAAGCAAGCCAGGCTGGCATAAGTCAGGACCGGGTCCATATCAGACACCCCCAACTGGGTGAAACTGAACTTGCAAGGACGCTTCTGCCGCACCTTCGATCGTGCGCAGCAACTTGGGTTCAGGCTGGCTGATGTCGTAGACGTTCACATTGCCACCGTCCAGCGTCAGCAACAGATTGCGTTGCTGATCAATGGTCATGGACAAGGCATCACGTCCGGGTATACGGGCTAGGCGTTTTTTAGTCTTGGTATCCATGACCCAGATTTCGGCCGCAGGGAACTTGTGCGTGCCCTCTTTGCCATCCGGGTGCATGAACACGTACATACGGCCACTGGCACGATGCAGACCCACCAGGTTGTAGCCACCGGGCACCCAGTTCTTGGCCTTGTCCTCGTCATTTAACATGGACCAGGGACCATCCACCTTGACCTCGTCACTGCTGAAATCCGCACTGTAGACATTGCCGTAGTAGGACACGAAGTACGCCTTGTCCTTATCCAGAGCGGGCGCGATAAAAATCGGGTCGTCCTTCACAGAGAACATCTGCTTGCTGCGCGACTGGCTGGCCACCTTGCCGTCCTCGCCCAGATTGATCGTCAACAGGCCACCATCACCACAAATGGTCATGAAGCTGCGTGGACGGTTGGGCTGAGGGATCACGCTCCAGCAACCGGCTGCGGCGGTGACGTCTTCCACATAATCGCCCTTGGCCACGTCCACAATCCCGATAGAAGTCGCCGGCGAGGCGTTTTGCAGCACGATGAACTTGCCGTCCGTGGTCTGACGGAACAGGCCATCGTAGTTCAGACCTTGAACACGCTTGGGTGGCAAGGAAATTTCTTTTTCAAAGGTCAGCTTGTCGGCATCCCACACTTCCACCACGTCCGAGCGCTTTCCACGCGTAATGCGCTCGTGGTAGGTGGTCATGGTGTAGATTTTCTTGCCGTCGTTAGACAACTGCACG
Source organism: Alcaligenes sp. (assembly GCF_050255915.1). Lineage (NCBI taxonomy): Bacteria > Pseudomonadati > Pseudomonadota > Betaproteobacteria > Burkholderiales > Alcaligenaceae > Alcaligenes > Alcaligenes sp. Next base: position 92,113 of record NZ_JBFWIQ010000006.1, on the reverse strand, counting down.
TGGCCGTTAAAGGCCGTGGGCACCATGCCCAGGAACTTGCCGTTGGTGTAGTCATAAACGTGTACACGGCTTTCGGTCAGGTGGTTGAACACCGAGTCCATGACATAGATGCGGTTTTCCTGGGGGGCAGACACGCTGTGCCCGCCAGTCAGGACCTCGCGCGGTTTATCCTGGGCTTGTGCTCCACCGGCCAGCACCATCAGCCCCAACATGGCGGCGGCGGTCGTTAATGTAAATTTAGACTTCATTGGATGTCTCTCCTCATGGGCGTCCACGCGGTCAGAACGCATAGGCATAACGGAATTGCAGGCCGCGCATGCGCGGGCCATTTTCGACTTTCAAATCATGGATGTACTGCAATTGCACCTGGTGAGCGTCAGTCAACTGGTGCGTGATCTCGGCGGCCAATTGATGGTTACGCGCCCGCGTCACCGTGGTTTGACCATTGACCCGCTCGCGCCCGCCCGTTTCGTAGCGATAGCGCATACCTACATACGTCTTTTCAGTCAGGTTGGTGGACACCAGGGCCATCAGACGAATTGCCGTGTCTTTTTTCAGGGTCTGACCGTAGTAGTTCTTGTTATTGCCAAAGAACTCGAACTCCGCCACACCTTCCACAAAAGAGGACTCGCCAAAGCCTTTCACAATCGCGAAGTCCTGAATCGTGCTCCAGCGGTTCTTGCCAGCAGACACATCCGCGTGCGAGCCGTGGTAGCGACCCGTCGGTGCAGTGATGAAAGGCTCCCAGGCAAACCAGAAACGGTTTTCCGGATCGTTGTGCAGCCACACGGCAGCACCGGCAGTCACATCACCCATCCCTGTCATGCGATCACGGTCTTGCCCTGGAACATCCAGCGTGGTGCGAAAGCCGGGCACGATCAGTTCGTACTGCACCGTTTTTCCGGCCAGCTCACGAAAGTGCATCTGGCGGTAAACCATGCCTTGCACATTCAGCTTGGGGCTATCGCCAATGCGTGAACCCTGATCATAAAAACCATGCGACTTCAGGCCCATCATGTAGACGGCCACGATATTGGTGCCCACCGGAGCAGGTATCCAATCCCGGGCACTGGGGTCGCCCGCATGGGCCAGTCCGGCACTGACGCCGCTCAAAGCCAAGGCCAGCGCGGTTCGCTGCAAAATTGCATACATTATTGTTGTCTCCTCAAAGAGGCGCGAACGGTATCGTTATTGTGTTCGCGCCCTTGTACTGAACCTGATCAAGTCCTTGATCAGGTTCTTACTAGGCTGCCGGATAGGCCATGCAGACCGATTTGGTCTCCAGGTAAGCCTCTACCGCCGCACGCCCGTGTTCCCGACCCAGGCCAGACTGCTTGTAGCCACCAAAGGGCATGCTGGGGTCCAGCATGTTGTGGGTGTTGACCCACACCGTGCCCGCCTTGATACCGGCGGTCAGACGTTGCACCCGGGCCAGGTCCTGACTCCAGACGCTGGCACCCAGGCCAAAGTCTGTATCGTTGGCCAATGCCAATGCCTGCGCCTCGGTGTCAAACGGGGTCGCCACCACCACAGGGCCAAAGATTTCTTCACGCATGATGCGGGCATCGGGTGCCACGTCGGCAAACACGGTGGGACGTACGAAGTAGCCCTGCTCGGGGCGTACGCCCTCGCCTGCCAACATGCGCCCGCCTTGCTGGCGACCCGCCTCAATGTAGTTCTGCACACGCTGCTGATGACGGGCGGAAATCAACGGAGCAATCTGGGTGGACTGCTCAAAGCCCGAGCCCAGAGTCATGGAAGAAGCCAGATCGGCTACGCCCTGCACCACGCGCTCGTAAATGCCTTTTTGGACAAACAGACGCGAACCGGCGGTACACACCTGACCCTGGTTAAAGAAGATGGCGTTGGCCGCACCTTGAATGGCCATGTCCACATCGCAATCGTCCATGATGACCACGGGGGACTTGCCGCCCAGCTCCAGAGACATACGCTTCATATCGTTGATGGCTTGATGGCCAATCAACTTGCCCACTTCCGTGGAGCCGGTAAAGGAAATCTTGTTCACGTCGGGGTGAGCCGTCAACGCCGCACCCGTGCTTTCGCCACGGCCCGTGATCACGTTGATCACACCGGCGGGGAAACCGGCTTCCAGAGCCAGTTCGGCCAGACGAATGGCGGTCAGCGGAGTCTCTTCAGCAGGCTTCAGAACCACGGTGCAACCCGCTGCCATGGCAGGGGCGATTTTCCACACGGCCATCAGCAGCGGGAAGTTCCAGGGCACGATGGCGCCAACCACACCCACAGGCTCTTGACGGGTGTAAGCGTGGTAATTGATGCCGGGAGGAAAAGCGATCGAGGGCGACAGCAGTTCACCGCTGATCTTGGTTGCCCAGCCAGCCATGTAACGCAGCCATTGCGCGCTGGCGGCCACTTCCAGACCGTAGGAGAAGAACAGCAGTTTGCCGTTGTTCAGGGTTTCCAAACGAGCCAGCTCGTCGGCGTTGGCTTCGACCAGATCGGCCAAACGCAACAGCAGGCGCTCGCGTTGGGCGGGCAGCATCTTGCCCCATTCGCCCTGTTCCAAAGCCTGGCGGGCAGCACGAACAGCAAGATCTACGCCTTGAGTACCGGCCTCGGGCTGGTGCGCAATCACCTGTCCCGTTGCGGGATCGTAGACGGGAATGGTGGGTCCTTGAGAATCACTGACGGGCTTGCCGTCAATAATCATGTGTTCGCGAATCGCGTTGCGCTCGGGTTGTACGTCTTGCCCCATAGTCTGTCTCCACACGGAATAGTTGATTCTTAACGAATCCAGTATAGGGACGAGGACAAGCCCGGACTTGTGATTCTGTGCACGGGGGCTTGTTGATTTGGGTACGGAGTGGACCCTGGCCTGCGCTAGAACAAATCCAACTGGGCGGGCATGCTCAGTTGAAAGTCTGCCTCACCGGTCAAATACACGCGGCGCTCAAAGTCCAGCAAGCTGGCTTTGCGGTGCAGGCCGGAGCTAAAGCCGGTCAACATGCCATTGGCACCCTGCACACGATGGCAAGGCACGATGATACTGATGGGGTTCAGGCCGCAAGCCTGGCCTACGGCACGCACCGCTTTGGGGCGGTCCAGATGTTCGGCCATTTGCCCGTAAGTCCAGGTTTGGCCGTAGGGAATCGTCAGCAAGGCCTGCCAGACCTGTTGCTGAAACTCGGTGCCTTGCAGGCTGAAGGGCAGATCAAACTGCTGCCGCTTGCCGGCAAAATACGCGTCCAACTGTTCCTGCACAGGTTCGGCCAACGCCGGTTCAGGGATCAAGCCGGCCAGTTGCTCGGGCGTCAGGCCATGCACAGTCTCTTCCTCGAAGTCCAGGCGCAGCAAAGCACCTTGAGCATCGACCAGCAAACGCATCACCCCTAAAGGCGTATCAAAGCAGGCAGTACGCAGCCCGACATAAGCAAACATGGCAATCCCGATCCAAGGGCAGAATGCTTGATCATACTGCGCGACTCTAGCCACTTCAAAAACCCTGGCAACACCCAGACAGCTTTGGCTCTAGCGTCAAAGACAAACGACAAACTCCAGATTACGCACGACAGCTTGTTGAGCGGGATATTCCGAGCAAGGTTCATGCTCCCACAAAGCATCAGACACTCAATAGCTAGTAATTCGCTCCTGCTTTTGTCTCTCCCCACACCCACCGCTAACGGTTGAAAGCGACGACCCACACGCAAACCTCGCCCCCCTCAAGTCCCTCACGCCGCGACAGCAGCCCAAAGAGCCGCACCGCCAGACCCCAGAAGGAGGAAGGGCTCATATTGATAATCATTGTGAGCCGGTCTGGGCCGGGGGGCCGTCCTCTGGGCGATTCAGGCTTCTTGCCGCAGGCGGGCTTGCTATTCGGGGTACAAGCGCCCTGCTGTTTGAGCGAAATGCTTGTGCTTTGTCCTGCGGACAAGGCACTTTCGCGAGTTCAGGGCGCGCCCGAATAGCAAGCCTGACAAGGGCACCGGTGCGCAGCACCGGCAAGAAGCCAAGCCCGGAGGACGGCCCCCCGGCCCAGACCGGCGTTTTCACGAGGCACTATCTAAACATGCAGCCTCTTCGCACTCCTTGTCCCCTTTTCTCGCAAATCTCCTGCTCCGGACACAGCTCCGCTCTACAAGGGCCAAAGAAGAAGAAGAAGAAGACGAAGAAGAAGAAGACGAAGAAGAAGAAGAAGAAGAAGAAGAAGAAGAAGAAGAAGAAGAAGAAGCAAAAAAAACCGGGTAAACAACGCCGGGTCCCCCAGACGCTACTTACCCGGCAAATCCAACAAATGCAGCAATTACTCAAGAACAGCAAGGTTTAAACGGTTTGCACGCCCTTGACGGACAAATCCAGGCCCACGCGGCGTACCACGGCCTCGAACTCGTCACGGCTGATGTGATCCAGCGCCGTGGCCGGATCGCGGGTAGCGTCGCAGGCGATGATGCCACGACGCATATAGGAATATTTGCGCAACGCCAGCGCCACCAAGGGCTGGAATTCGTAGCGAATCAGCGAGCAATAACGGTCAAAGACACGGGCGGCTTCTTCTTGATCGCCCTGGCGATGCAGCTCATACACTTTCAACAGAATTTCCGGGAAGGAAAAGCCGGTAACCACACCATCGGCCCCCCGTTGCAGTTCCTCCAGAAAATGCATGCCGCCCAGGCCACTCAAGATAGGCAGTGCATCACCGGACAAGCCACGCACGGCGGTAATTTTCTGACCAACAGGCGGATCTTCAGAGTTCAACATGGACACCCCCGCCTCGCCTTTCAGGCGCACGGCCAAGGCGGGGCTGATACGGGCGGCAAACAGTTCCGGGAAGTCATGAATCACCACCGGAATACGGATCACCTGCACGATCTGGCGGTAATAGGCCACCTGCATGTCCTCGTCGGCCCCGGCCAAGGGGGCCACAAAGATCGCATCCGCGCCCAGATCCTCGGCACTGCGAGCCTGTTCCACGGCGGCGGCTGTGCCCAGAGCACGCACGCCCACCCATACCGGCACCGCACCACGCACCGCAGCCACCACGGTTTCAATGACACGCCGGCGCTCGAAGGTGCTGAGCTTGTGCAGTTCACCCATTACCCCCAAAATCGCCAGTCCGTGAATACCGGCTTCCAGCTGGAAATTCACCAGACTGACCAGGCTTTGCAAATCCAGCTCGCCACCCGGCTTGAAGGGGGTGGGGCAAATGGAAAAGACACCTTTATTTTTCATAGTTACGCTTAGGCTCAACGTGGAATGACAAATGGCTTTTGCATACGCGAAATCATGCGTACCAAGGGCCACAGAAGAAGGAAGTAAATCAGCGCAGCAGCTATCAGCGGTGTCTGGCTGTAGGTCTCGCCCTGCATGATCTGGGCAGAACGCAACAGCTCGGGCAAGGCCACGGCCGAGGCAATCGAGGTCTGCTTGATGGCTTCCAACGTGTTGCTGGCCAGATCCGGAATCACATTGCGCACACCCTGGGGCACGACCACATAGGCCATGGCCTGACGGGCATTCAGGCCAGTCGAGCGTGCCGCCTCGTTCTGGCCGGGCGAGACCGACTCCAGCCCAGCGCGGAAAATCTCCGCAAAATAGCCACTGCTGTTGAGCACCAGCGCCAGCACCGTGGCGGAAAATTCATTCAAGGGCAGGCCCAGGAACGGCAGGCCGTAGTAAATGAAGATCAGCAACACCAAAGGCGGGAAGGCACGAAAGAAATCCACATACAGCAAGATCAATCGGTTCAGCCAGCGATGCCGCTGATAGTGCAGGCAAGCAATAATCAGGCCCAGCAACGCGGCCAGCGGCACAATAATGACGGCGAGCTTGACCGTCAGCCACAGGCCCTGCATCAGCAACGGCCAACTGGCGGCAAGAATGGTCGGATTCAGAAACGTATCGATCAGTTCCATAGCGCATCACTCCTACGACTTGATCGCATAGCGCCGTTCCAGCACCCTCGTCAGATGAACGAAGGGGAAGAAAATCAGGCAGAACAAAATGGCCCCGGCCGTAAAGGCGGTGGGGTTGGCGATGTTGGACTGGATGTTGCTGGACACATTCAGCAGCTCGGGCACGGCGATGACTGAACCCAGCGTGGTGCCTTTGGTAATCCCGATGGCACGATTGGTCAGCGGCGGAATCGCCAGGCGCACAGCCTGTGGCAAGATGATGGCAAACAGCGTCTGGCTGAAACCCATGCCGGTAGAGCGGCCCGCCTCCCATTGCCCTGTCGGCACCGCCGCAATGCCGGACCAGAAGATTTCTTCGGCAAAGGCAGACAGCACCAGGCTCAAGGCCAGCACGGTGGCCGGGATCGGTTCAATCACAATGCCTACTGAGGGCAAGGCAAAGAACACCAGCACAATAATGACCAACTGCGGAATCGCACGAAATACATCCACATACAGCGTCATCAGAATATTGACGGGACGCCAGCCATAGCAGCGCAGCACGGCCAGACCCAGGCCCAGAACGGTGCCCAGAATCACGGTCATCACAGCCATTTGCAGCGTGACCCAAAAGCCCTGCATGATCTCGGGCAAATGGGGGCTGATCAGCGTCCAGTTAAAGAAGTAATAAACAATCTGATCCATGGCCGACCTCAGTTCATGCGGCTCAGAAAATCCTGAATCCGCTTGTGACGCGGCTTACACAGAATTTCATCGGGGCTGCCCTGGTCCAGGATCACGCCCTGGTCCATGAACACAATACGGTCCCCCACTTCGCGGGCAAACTGCATCTCGTGCGTGACAATCACCATGGTCATGCCCGCATCGCGGGTACGTTTCATGACGTTCAACACTTCACCGACCAGTTCGGGGTCCAGGCCCGAGGTAGGCTCGTCAAACAGCATGACTTTGGGTTCCAGCGCCAGGGCGCGGGCAATGCCCACACGCTGCTGCTGGCCACCGGACAACTGGCTGGGATAGTGCTCGATACGTTCGGCCAGGCCCACTTGTTCCAGATGGTGGCGAGCCTGCTCTTCGGCCTGCGCCTTGGGGACTTTTTTCACCTTGCGCAGCGCGAGCATCACATTGCCCAGCGCCGTCATGTGCGGGTACAGGTGTATGCCTTGAAACACCATGCCTATGTTCTGACGCACCTGATTCAGGTCGGTGCGCGGACAAGTCACATCACTGTCTGCCACCACAATCGTGCCACTGGTAGGGGTCTCCAGACGGTTGATGCAGCGCAAGCAGGTACTTTTGCCCGAGCCCGAACCGCCAATCATCACCACGACTTCGCCGGTGCTGACGCTCAGGTCTATGCCTTTAAGAATTTCGGCTTGCCCAAACGACTTGCGCAAGCCCTGGATGCGGACAATTTCACTCATGGTCGCTCCTTGACCGCCTGCCCGACGGGCAGGCGGGGACCGGCCCCTGCAGGGCCGTATAGCTAGAGAAACAGCGCGATGGCGCTATTAAGGACGGGAGCAGTCGGGGGTGTGCTCGGTGGGCTCGTAACCAGGGTAGTCAGGCGCGCCATAACCGGGAAAAACGACTGTCATGGCGGTACCGGCATTGGGTTCCGTACCAAACCATTTCACATGCAGCTTCGATAGCGAGCCATCCTGCTTCATGCATTCCAGCACTTCATCTACACGGTTACGCAAGGCGGTGTCGTCTTTGCGAAAGGCAAAGGCATAGTTGGCCTCGGTGGTCATGTCGTAGACCGGGGCCAGGGCGGGGGTTTTTGTGGCGATATAGCGGGCCATAGGGGTGTCGGACATATTGGCAAAAGCACGACCAATGGCCACAGCCTGCACCGCATCCGTGTGCTTGTTAAAGCGCTGAATCTTGTAGCCGTACTTTTCCTGGTTCTCTTGCAACCAGCGGTCCGAGAAACTGCCGTTATTGACGGCAATGGTCTTGCCTTTCAGCTCTTCCAGCGCATTGACGGTGGCACCTTTTTTAGCCAGAAAGCTCAGGCCGCCTGCCATATACGGTTCGGCAAACAGCATTTGCTCGGCACGTTCCCGCGTGGTGTTGGTGGGGGCGGCCACCATGTCATAGCGGCTGGAAAACAAGCCTGCAAAAATAGCGGAAAACGGCGTATCGATGACCTCGACACCGTCATAACCCATGCGCTGGGCCACTTCCTGGGTCAGGTCGTTGGAAAAACCATCCATCTTGCCGTCGGTGCCACGCATGAAGAACGGCACCAGGCCCACGTCAGCCGCGACTTTGAACTTCTTACCCTGATTGGGATTGTCTGCATGTGCTGGCAGGCTCAAGGCCAGGCCAGCGGCCACGGCAGCCAGCATCAAGCCAGCCTTGCGTCCCAAACGGGCATGTCCCAGACGGGCACGTCCCAATCGGAACATATTGTGTTTGCGAGAAACAGCCGCAACCATCGCGGCGATAGTGTTTACGCCTTGCATAAGGTCTCCTTGCCATCATTTTCTGTTTGTAGTGCTTTAATTCTAGGGGTGGCAAAACCTTGATGTCATATGCTTTTTTATTAACTCTTCATAACACAGCGTTAAGCGAATTTCCGTGTCCCCTGTACACGGCGGACTCCACGAACACAGCTTGTTTTCCCGCCGGCCCGCCCTAAGGGTAAGTCCCCCCTTTGAAGAGGCAGTCAAACGACGGGACAGCGCGGGGGGCGGTATTGTTGAGTCACTCAGGCCCAGCCTGCCCGCATCCCTCGGGAGGCCGTGGAAATCACCACGTCCATGAAGTCGTGCGCCAATTGCGACACCGGCACGACATTGGAATGCAGCATGTGCAAGGGCATGGTGGTGCGCGGATTGATGGGGCGTACCACCACATCTGGCCAGACCCGGCCTGCCACGGCCAGTTCGTCCACAATCGCAATCCCGGCTCCGGCCTGCACCATGGCACAGGCAATATGCGTCAAACGCACTTCTACAGACAGTTGCGGCACACCCGGACGGTTACCAAATAGCTGCTGCACCATCTGCCCATAAGGCGTGTCATTGCCGTAACCAATCAAGTCCAGCCCTTCCAGATCGCTGGCATCCAGCTCCTGCTTGTCAGCCAAGGGATGACTGGCGGGCAACACCGCCACCAGATGGTTTTCGTAGATGGATTGGGCATGCAGGCTGGGATGGGTCAGCGGCACAATGGCCACGCCCACTTCGGCCTGTTGGGTGACCAAAGCCTGAACCAGATCACTGGAGATCAGGGTGCGCACATACACCTTCACATCCGGGAATGCTTTGCGAAAACGCGTCACCGCCATGGGGATCAAGGTTTGCCCCAGGCTGGGGCTGACAGCAATGTGCAAGCTGCCGTGGCGCTTTTCGATCAGGTCGGTCGCCACCTCGTTAACCCGCTGCACACTGTTATGGACTTGCTCCACTTCCTGATAGAGCCGACGCGCCTCTGGCGTGGGGTACAGACGTCCCTTGATGCGCTCGAACAGCACCAGACCAATGCGTGATTCCGTATAGGAAAGCAGGCGACTGATGGCCGGTTGCGATACGTTGAGCAACTGTGCCGCCTTGCTGATAGAACCGGTCAGCATGATGGCGCGAAAGACCTCGATTTGACGAAGATTGAGCAGCATCCCTTAACGTAGCCTTATGTTTCGAGCACAAATAAGCATAAGACATTTTGATTTGCCTATGTTTCAATTTTTTCAAGCTGCCATCCCGCTGCACCTTGATCGCAACGGGCCCAAAGAGCGGCTTCATAACTACGACACGGAGACAAAATCATGCAAACCCTGCTTGCGCGCACCCTTGCGGTGCTGGGCTTGGGACTGGCCGCCGCTGCGCCCACCGCCCACGCCGCTGACAACGTCCATCTAATGCTGGACTTCATCCCCACCGGCGACTATGCCCCCTACTATTCGGGCATTGCCAATGGGATTTACGACAAACACGGCATAGACCTGAAGATCACCCGAGGCACCGGTTCGGGCGATACCGTTCTGAAAGTAGCCGGTGGCGCTGCCGATATTGGCCTGGCCGATATTTCTGCCATTCTGACCTCGCGCCAGAACAGCCAGACTCCCGTCAAGGCCATTGCGTCCACCTTCTCGCACTCGGCCCACTCCCTGTTTGTGCTCAAGGACTCGGGCATCACCAACTTCTCCGGCCTGGAGGGCAAGAAAATTGCCGTCTCGCCCGGCAACAGCCACAAGCTTTACTTTCCAATGGTGGCACGCAAAGCCAATACCGACCCCGACAAGATCCAATGGGTGACGGTAGACGGCTCCTCTATGGCCCCCTTGCTGATCAACGGCAAAGTGGACGCCGCTCCCTTCCTGGCCACCAACTACTACTACCAGAACAAGCAGGCCAAGCGTTTTGGCAAGGAAATCGTGGTGCTGCCCTTTAGCGAGCAGGGTTTCAACATCTACGCCCTGTCCGTTTTCACCACCGACAAGACCTTGGCTGAACGCCCACAAATGGTGCAGAACTTCCTGAACGCCACCATCGAAGCCTGGGAAGCCGCCCGCAAGGATCCGGACGCCGCCTGCCAGGCCCACGTCAAGGCCAATCCAGAAATTGATCTGGATGACTGCATGGGCAACCTGAACGCCGTGCTGGGCTATATCTATACCGATTTCAGTGCTCAGCACGGGGTAGGCAGTCTGGAAGAAGGCCGCATGAAAACCACCTACGAGGCCGTTGTTGAAGCTCAGAGCCTGGACCCGGCCTGGGACTACCACCAAGCCTACGACCCGCAGTTCATCGTCAAAGCCAACGGCACAGCCAAGCCCTGAGCTGAGCTGAGCTGATTTTTGCACGCGCACTGGCTTGGCCCAGGCGGGTCAGCGCGCGCCTAGGAGCGCATTGTGATACGCATTCAAGACGTGAACCTGATCTACGGTCGTCATACCGAGCGCGAGACTCAGGCACTGAAACAAATCAATCTGGACATCCAGGACAACGAAATCATTGCCATCGTCGGCGCCTCGGGCTGTGGTAAATCCACGCTGTTGCGCCTGATTGCGGGCTTATTGATGCCCACCAGCGGCACGGTCAGCATTGATGATGAAATCGTTGCCCACCCTCGTCAGGACACCGGCATTGTGTTCCAGGCTCCCACCCTGGTGCCTTGGGCCAATATTCTGAACAACACCCTCTTGCCGTCCAGCATCATGGGGCGGCTGGACGATCAGGCTCGCAACCGCGCCACACGCCTGCTGACCACCGCCGGTCTGGGCAATTTTCTGCACCATCACCCCAAGCAATTGTCCGGCGGCATGCAACAACGCGTGGCCATTTGCCGCGCGCTGGTACACAACCCCAAAGTGGTGCTGATGGATGAGCCTTTCGGCGCACTGGACGCGCTGACCCGCGAAACCATGACACTGGAACTGCTGCGCCTTTGGTACGAAGACCCCAAAACCATTGTGTTTGTGACGCACTCGATTTCCGAAGCCGTCATGCTGGGCCACCGTATTGTGGTGATGTCGCCACGCCCTGGCCAGATTAGCGAAATTCTGGATGTGAACCTGCCCCGCGAACGCGACTTTTCCCTGGTGGGCACGCCGGAATTCACACGCTGTGCCGCCGCCGTGCGTGAACTTATTTTCCAACACGAGGTGGCTTGATGAGCGAGCAAACTCAAACCCTGGTCGCCGCGCCCGTGCGCAAGCGACGACTGCGCCTGCGCGATTTCAATGAAATTACCGTCCCGGCCATCACCCTGATTGCCGTGGTCATTCTGTGGGAACTGGCCAGCCGCCTGTTTGATATCCCTGAATACCTGGTGCCTGCCCCCTCGCGCATCTGGGCCGATTCCATGCAAATGAAAGAGGCCATGCTGATGCACACGCTGGTGTCCACGCGCACCATCATGCTGGGCTTTTTGCTGTCCATTGTGGTGAGCTTCCCGCTGGCCGTGCTGATTACCTACTCGCGTTTTTTCGAGCAGGCGATTTACCCGCTGCTGATTCTGACTCAGTCCATCCCCAAGGTGGCCCTGGCCCCGATTCTGGTGATTATCTTTGGACCTACTGAGCTGCCGCGTGTCGTGGTGACTTTTTTGGTCGCGTTTTTCCCGCTGGTGATCTCCATGACCGCTGGCCTGCTGGCCGCCCCGCCCGAGCTGATCGAGCTGGTCCGTGCCTGCCGTGCCACCCGTATGCAAGAGTTCTTCCGTATCCGTCTGCCCTTTGCCGTGCCCTTTATTTTCTCGGGCCTGAAGGTCGCCATCACCTTGTCCGTCGTCGGCGCGGTGGTGGGTGAGTTTGTAGCGGCCGACCAAGGCCTGGGCTACCTGATCACCACCTCCACCGCTTTCTTCAAGACGCCGGTGGCCTTTGGCGCCATGGCCATCTTGTCGGTGCTGGGTATTGTGTTCTTCCAGGTGATCTCTGCCGCCGAACGTATCCTGTTCCCTTGGGCAATCAAAGACAATCGGAGCGGATCATGACATCCCCTTATACGGTCATCCGTGGGGGCCTGGTGCTGGCTCACGCCCAGGCCAAAGCCGAGCTTTTGGACATTCTGATCAAGAATGGCGAGATCGAAGCCATGGGACCGCCCGGCCTGCCCGCCCCCTTTGACGCCACGGTAGTGCAAGCGGATGACCAACTGCTGCATCCCGGCCTGATCAACGCCCACACCCACGGCCACGGCACCTATGCCAAGGCCATGGGGGATCGCTGGTCACTGGAACTGTTGTTGACAGCAGGCCCCTGGATCAATGGCGACCGTCATCTGGAAGACAAGTACCTGAGCACGCAGCTAAACGCGGCAGAAATGCTGCTCAAAGGCTGTACCGCCAGCTACGACCTGTATTCTGAGGTCCCCGTCCCCACGGCGGAAGGCATGAATGCCGTCGCCCAGGCCTATGTGGATGCCGGTATGCGGGCCACCGTCGCCCCCATGATGGCGGACCTGTCTTTTTACCAATCCGTGCCCGGCCTGATCGACGCCCTGCCGGAAGAACTGCAGAAGTTTGTGGCCCAACTGGCACCCCAGTCGTTTCGGGCCACGCTATCGGGTCTGACAGACTTTCTGGACCAGCAGCGCAACCCCGACCGCATTCGCGTGGCTTTGGCGCCAACCATTCCCATGCTGTGCTCGGACGAGTTCCTGCAAACCTGCGGTGAAATCAGCGCAGAACGCACTATCGGCCTGCACAGCCACGTTGGCGAGTCCTATGTGCAAGCCCTGACCGGCATGAAGCGTTATGGCACCACTATTGTTCAGCATCTGGACAAGCTGGGCCTGATCTCGCCCCGCTTCACCCTGGCGCACGCCATCTGGCTGGACGAACGCGATCTGGACATTCTGGCCTCGCGCGGCGCCATGGTGGCCCACAACCCCGGCAGCAATATGCGTTTAGGTAATGGGATTGCCGATGTAAACGCCATGCTGGAACGCGGTATTACCGTGGGCCTGGGCACGGACGGCTCAAACAGTGGCGATAACCAGAACATGTACGAAGCCATGCGTCTGGCCTCTTTCTCGTCCAAGGTGCGCGGCCCGGATACGGAACGCTGGGTCACAACCGAACAAGCGCTGTATGCAGCGACGGAGGGCAGTGCCCGCTGTCTGGGCATGGGCGAGCAGTTGGGGCGTCTGGAACCGGGCCGCAAGGCCGACATCGTGTTTCTGGATCTGGGCCATATCAACTGGATTCCGCGTAACAACACGGTCAACCAATTAGTGCATCTGGAAGACGGCCTGGCGCTGCGCCATGTGATGGTCGACGGCCAGTTTGCCGTGCGCGACCGACAGTTAACACAAGTGAATATGCCGTACCTGCGCCAGCAAGTGGAGCAGGCCCAGGAACGCATCACGCGCAACACCTATGACAAGCGTCACATCACGGAAAAACTGGCCAAGGCGGTGGGCTCTTTCTGCCTGTGCCTGGGCCATGACCGCTATCACGTACAGCGCTGGGCGCACTCCAAGCAAGACTTAACATGACGTTATGTTTTACCGATAAATAGGCATACGACATTCATGATTGAATTTGCTTCAATCATAGAAACGAACACGATTACGGACACGCGACATGCGCGGGCCCGAGCCATCCAAGGAGGAAAATAATGAGCGACTTCGATCTGGTAGTACGAGGAAATATTGTTGAGCGCGACCGCATCATCACGGACGGCTGGCTGGCCGTGCGGGAAGGTCGCGTAGCAGCCCGTGGCGTTGGCGCGGCCCCCTCGGCCCGCGAGCACGTAGATGCGCGTGGCATGTGGGTGATGCCCGGCGTGCTGGACGGCCAGGTGCACTCGGGCAGCCAGGCCAATCAGGAAGGGCTGGGCTGGGCCTCGCGTGCGGCCGCCGCCGGTGGCGTGACCACCATGGTGGAAATGCCTTACGACGATCCCGAACCCGTTGCCTCCCGTCCGCAACTGGACGACAAGATTGCCCGCATTGAAAGTGACTGCCACGTGGACGTGGCCTGCTACGGCACCCTGAACGACCAGCATGGTTTGGAAGCGGCGGCAGGCCTAATTGAAGGCGGCGTGTGCGGCTTCAAATTCTCTACCTTTGAAGCCAGCCCCAACCGCTTCCCGCGCGTGGAAGAAGACATCCTGATGGAAGCCTTCCGCCTGATCGCCCCCTCTGGTCTGGCTTGCGGTGTGCACAACCAGGACCAGGAACTGACTCGCAAGAACATCAAGCGCATGGTCGAAGCCGGTGATACGGGCTGGGACGCATTCTTGCGCGCCCACACACCGTTGATCGAAAACCTGGCCACCAGCGCTATTTACGAAATCGGTGCCCAGACCGGTGCCCGTGCCCACGCCGTGCACGTGTCCCTGTCGCGCGGTTTTGAAATCTGCAATATGTACCGTCAGGCAGGCCACAAGGCCTCGATTGAAACCTGCGTGCAGTACCTGATGCTGAACCACGAAGAGCACACCCGCCGCTTCGGTGCCAAGACCAAGCACTACCCACCGATTCGCCCCAAGGCGGAAATGGATCTGCTCTGGACCCACATTGCCAACGACGAATGTACCTTCGTGTCCTCCGACCACGTGAGCTGGGGCCTGGAGCGCAAGCAGTTTGACAATGTGTTCCAGAACTCCTCCGGTGGTCCTGGTCTGGAAACCCTGCTGCCCGCCTTCTGGACAGGCTGCGCCGAGCACGGCATTTCTCCCACCATGGTCGTCAAACAGTTGTGCTGGGGCCCTGCTCAACACTTTCTGCTGGAACACCGCAAGGGCTCGCTGAATGTAGGAGCAGACGCCGACATCGTGATCGTCAAACCCGAAACCTACCGCTTTGACCCGTCCACCAGCCTGTCTGCTGTGACCTGGAGCTCCTTTGAGGACCGTGAATTCCAGGTACGTGTGCAAGCTACCTATGTGCGCGGCCAACTGGCCTGGGACGGCAAAACCGTGCGTAACGCAGCGGGCGACGGTCAGTTCATTCGTCCGCACAAGGCAGGCGAACTGTCATGAGTCTGGCCATGCCCTTGCTGAACCAGGAGCGTCTATGGCGCAGCACTCAGGAGCTGGCCGCGTTCACGCTACCCGACCAGCCCTGGACCCGTCGCGCCTTCTCCGATCTGTTTCTGCAATCGCGTCAGTGGCTGCTGAAACAGTTCGAGGAAGCGGGCCTGACAGTACGCGTGGATGCCGCCGGCAATCTGATCGGTCGCCGCGAAGGACGCAAGCCCGGTCTGGCACCGATTACGACCGGCTCGCACTGCGACACCGTGATGTATGGCGGGCGCTACGACGGCATTATCGGCGTGCTGGCCGGGCTGGAAGTCGCCCGTTGCCTGAACGAGCAGAACATCCAGCTAGACCACCCTTTTGAAGTGGTGGATTTTCTGTCTGAGGAACCTAGCGACTATGGCGTGTCCTGCGTAGGCAGCCGCGCCATGGGCGGAGTTCTGTCCGAGGCCATGCTGGCCGAACGCAATCCACAGGGCGAAACACTGGCACAAGGCATTGCCCGTATCGGTGGCCGCCCCCAGGAACTGGCCCAGGCCCGTCGTGCACCCGGTGATACTGCCGCTTTTGTCGAGTTGCATATCGAACAAGGGCCGGTGCTGGAATCACGCAATCTGCCCATTGGTGTGGTCAGCAATATCGTGGGCATTTGCCGCCACCGCATCATCATCACGGGTCGTCCAGACCATGCTGGCACCACACCCATGGACATCCGCCGTGATGCCCTGGTCGGTGCCAGCCTGATCATCAATGCAGTGGACCGCAAGGCTCGCCGTGCGCTGGGTGGGCCAGACTATCTGGTCGCTACCATTGGCAACCTGAACCTGACTCCCAACGCCTCCAATGCCGTTCCCGGACGCGTAGAAATGATGGTGGAAGTGCGCAGCGACCGTCAGGAGCTGATGCAGAACTTTACCGAAGAACTGCTGGCCCAGCTGCGCCCGGAAATCGAGGCCATGGGCCTGGGTCTGGACGCGGCGCAAGTCAGCCTGGCCAAGCCCACAGACTGCACGCCGGATGTGATGAACATTATCGAGCAGGCCGCCAGTGCGTTGGGATACCAGAGCATGGTCATGCCTAGCGGAGCCGGTCACGATGCGGTGTACATGGCACCCAGCGGCCCCATGGGCATGATCTTCATTCCTTGCCTGAATGGCCGCAGCCATTGCCCCGAAGAATCCATTACTTCCGAGCAGCTTTTGGACGGTACGCGGGTTCTGTATCAGACCGTTGTCATGTTGGACCAGAGGAACTGACATGGACTGGTCCTGTGATCAGCTCAGCGAACGCGAACGCTACCGTTTGTTGGTCAACACCGTGTTGCCGCGCCCCATTGCCCTGGTCACGACCTGTGACCAGCAGGGGCGCGTGAACACGGCCCCGTTCAGTTTCTTCAATGTGATGGGTTCAGCGCCTGCCGTGCTGGCACTGGGCCTGGAAAACGATACGCACTCTGCCGATGGCCTGAAGGACACCACCCGCAATATTCTGGCCACCGGCCAGTTTGTGGTGAACCTGATCAGTGCCAAGCTGGCACACGCCATGAATATTTGCGGCATTGCCTACCCGACCGGGCAGGCCGAGCATCTGCAAGCGGGCCTGGATCTGACCCCCAGCCTGCAAGTGCAACCGCCCCGTATCGCCCAATGCCCGGTGCAGTTTGAATGCCGCTTGCACACTGCGCTGGACCTGGGCCCGCTACGTCATATCGTCATTGGCGAAATCCTGCATTTGCACTGCGACGACGCCATCCTGACGCCTGAAAGGCGCATTGATATAGACGCGTACGACCCGATCGGGCGCATGCATGGTTCTGACTGGTATGTCGGCCTGCAAGGCCGCTTTCAGTCAGAAAAATTAAGCCACCAAAACGGGCCACCACCCACCCAAACATAACAACATCATGAACCGTCGCCCTCATATCTACGTTCTGAACCCCAATTCCAGCCAGATCGTAACGGACGGCCTGGACCGTGCTGTCCAGCCTTTGCGTCTGTCCGATGGCCCGGCTATTTCCTGCCTGCGCCTGCCCCAAGGACCGGCAGGTGTACAAAGCCAAACCGATATCGACACATTGATTCCCCACCTGCGCGCCCAGGCCCTGAGCGTCAAAGAAGACGCCGCTGCCTATGTGGTGGCCTGCTTTAGCGACCCCGGCCTGTACACCTTGCGCGAAACGGTGAATGTGCCTGTATTGGGCATTGCCGAAACCGGCGTGCTGACCGCCTTGTCGCTGGGCCAACGCTTTGGCGTGCTGTCCATTTTGCAGACCTCCATCCCGCGTCACCTGCGTTACTTTGGCGCAATGGGTGTGACGGATCGTCTGGCAGCCGATCTGGCCATCAATATGGGCGTGTCGGAGCTGGCTGACGAGAAAAAAGCCCTGCAACGCCTGACAGAAGTTGGCCAGCGCTTGCGTGATGAGCACGGTGCCGATGTTGTAGTGCTAGGTTGTGCTGGTATGGCCAATCAGCGCGAGGCGCTGGAACAGGCTTTGGGCATTGCCGTCGTGGAGCCCACGCAGGCGACCGTTGCGGTTGCCTTGGGCCGTTGCTTATTAGGCTGGTAAGCCTTGATGAACGCCCCTCTGCAATCCGGCTGCCTGGCAACCGCACAGCGGCTGCTTCAGGCTCGCCAAGAGAACCGCCCCATCGAGGACTGGCCCGAATCGCTGCGCCCGGTGTCGTTTGATCAGGCTTATCGCGTTCAAGCCATGCAAATGGACGCCTTGGGCCCCCTAGGTGGCTGGAAAGTCGGCGCGGCCAATAGCGTAGCCCCGCCTACCTGCGCCCCCCTGCCCCAGCGTTTTCGTTACGCCAGCCCGGATATTCCCGCCGGTAAAGACCTGTCCTTGCGCGGTATAGAAGTGGAAATCGGCCTGATTCTGGGTCAGGACTTGCCACCCGGTCAGGCCCTCTATTCCATGCAGCAGATCTGGCAGGCGATCAGCCAGGTTTGTGTGGCGGTAGAAATTGTGGAATCGCGTTTTGCGCAGCGTGACGCCGTGGGCCGTCTATCCACCTTGGCCGATCTGGCCAGTCACGGTGCGCTGGTCCATCAAGCACAAGGTATCGCCGCGCAAGACATGGCATTGCTACAGCCTGAATGGGCGCGCTTGCAAGTGGGGCAGCAAGCCTTGCTGCAAGGCCCGAACCAGAATCCAGCGGGCGAGCTGACACGGCTACTGATCTGGCTGGCCAATCAGGGCAGCCACCATCTTGGCGGGCTGAAAAACGGTCAGGTCATCATTACGGGCACGTGCCTGCCCATGCTGTATGCCGCTCCTGGCGACCGGATTCAGGCAGCCATTCACGGGATCGGTGAGCTGGACTTTATCTGTGCATAAAAGCACAAAGCCAGCGTCCAAAACGGCGCTGGCTTTGCCTGACAGAGCCTCTCATCAAGCAGCACAGGCTCTGCACTGCTATTGCAGGGAATGCCGCGTGCAAAGCCGATTTGCCAATAGTGACGGGCCTTGGGAGACAAAGACCCAAGCATCAGACCATGCGATACACATCAAGCCTGATATTGCAGATGAATCAGCGGATAAGGCCTGCCCTGATCGTCCACAGGCGAGCGGCCAACCCGCTTGAAGCCCATTTTTTCGTAGAAGCCCACGGCTTGCCCATTCTGTTCATTCACATCGGTGGTCATGGTGGGATGCAGGCTCAAGCCGTGCAGTACCAAAGCCTTGCCCACACCCGTTCCCCGGCTGTCCGGGTCCACAAACAAGGCCTGCATATGGCCTTCATCAATCAGCATGAAAGCCAGCGGGTAGTCCGTCTCGTCCACCGCCAGCCACAAGCTGGCCTGAGGCAGAAAACCGCAGACCAGTTCATCAATTTCCTGACGATCCTGAGCGGATAAAAAGTCGTGTGTAGCATCAACGGCCTTGCGCCAGATTTCAACAGCACGTTGCCCGTCCTCCGGGCGCGAATGGCGAATATTCATCATCTTTCCCTTTTAGGGGTTCATCTGGTTTTCACAGCAGGGGGATCACGCCTAACAACCACGCACTGGCTCTGCCTGGCCTGTACTGTCCGCCGAAACCGGCCGGGCTTCCAGAAAAAACAGACGTCGCAAATGCTGCTCGGCTTGTTCCGGGCTCAGTTGCGTAGACTGGGTCAGCAACATATTGGCTAGGCCGTCATACAAGGCGGACAGCCGCAACGCGGTACCTTCAGGATCGGGCGCTTGCCACAGTCCTTGTTCGGTCCCGAGTCTCAGGTAGGAGGCCAACTGTTCCAGCATCCGGCGTTGTACCCGTGTCATCACCACCGCCAGTGCCGCATCGGTTTTGGCCAGGTCGGCAGCCTCCAGCCACAAGAACCAGTAAATGCGATTGTTCTGTTCAAAGGCACTGTTCAGGTAACTTTCCATCAAGGCCTGCGGTTCTTGCGAGGCTTGCGCCTCCTGATCCAGCAACTGGTCAAAAATCTCGCCCCAGGCATCGGCCCGTAATTCGGACCAACGAAAGTAATGATTTAACAGCCCACGGCCCACCCCCGCCCGCTCGGTCACCATGCGGGTGGTCGCAGCACGTACCCCCACTTCCATCAAAATCTGGGCAGCGGCCTGTCGAATTCGCGTGGCACTGTCTTCTTTTTCACTCATCACCTGTCCCCTATTGACACATTGAGCAATCGCTCAATATTATGACATTGAACAAACGCTCAAACAATAAACACCTATGTCTTCGGCCTCTCGCAACTCCTCCATCGACCTGATTCGCACCGCTGCCCTGATTGGCATTTGTGTCGTGAACCTGCCCTATCTGGCACTGAGCGACAGTGACCCGATAAACATCTCCACCACCTATGACCATACCGCTGCCTTCCTGATCGAATTTCTGTTTCAGGGCAAATTTTTCCTATTGTTCTCGCTGATTTTTGGCTGGGGCATCGAAATCCAGGCACGCTCTGCCGAACGTGCTGGCGTTCCCCTGAGCCGCCGTTATTTTCGTCGCATGCTCGGCTTGGCCGTGCTGGGTTGCTTGCACGCAACCCTGGTATTTACTGGCGACATCCTGCTGCTCTACTCGGTGCTAGGTGTACTGATCTGGCCGCTGCGCACGCTCTCTGCGCGTGCTCTGGTCAAGGTCGCCTTGCTGATGGTGCTGATAGAAATTATTAGTATTGGACTGATCGTTTACCTGCTCTCCAGTACAGAGGACATGGCCCCGGTTTACTCCCTGGGTGGAGCCTTCTCCGAAGCCACGCTGGCGCGCCTGAAAGAATGGCCGAATGCCTTCGCTTTCATGTTCCTGTATCAAGGCCCTTTGGCGTTCGGAGCCATGTTGCTGGGACTGGCTGCAGCCAAAAGCAATTTCTTTGCACATCGTAGTGCAGGACAACACAAGCTGGGACGCGCCCTGCCCTGGCTCTTGCCGCTGGCTTTGGCCATCAATTGTTTTAGCGCCCTGGTGGCTTACGAAACCAACCTGATGGGACTGATTGGCCTGCTCAGCATTGCGATAGGTGCCCCCATGCTGTCAGCCGTGTATCTCTATCTATTGCTGCGCTGCGGGCAATGGTTCAGACTGCCCAATGTCTTGATTGAAGCAGGCCGCAATTCGCTGAGCGCCTATGTGACCCAAGGCATTTTGGCCGGGCTGATCTTCGGCAGCTATGGCCTGGATCGGTTCGATTCCTTTGGCAACGCGACCCTATTCGCCATTGCCATCGTACTGGCATTGCTGTCCATGATTTTGACGGGCCTGATTGCCCAGCACTGGGGGCGCGGCCCGCTGGAAGCGGTGCTACGACGCATCACCTACGGTGCCCAAAAAATCAGATAGCACGCTGACACCACCCCAAATCGTTTTTTGCTCTCTATTATGTGTACTGGAAATACGAGGACGGCAAAAATGAATTGCCACTACGCCACAATAAAATCAGGAGTGATGTCCCATGAGTAACAATGAAATCACTTGGTCCAATGGCCAATGGAGCGACACCAGCGCGCCTTTGATTGGCGCCACAGATCATGCTTTCTGGATGGCCACGACCGTATTTGACGGTGCCCGTTCCATCCACGGCCATACTCCGGATCTGGATCTGCACTGTGAGCGCCTGAACCGCTCGGCCATCACCCTGGGCATGGAACCCGTGATGACGCCCCAGCAAACCGTGGACCTGGTGCATGAGGGCCTGAAAAAACTATCCCACTCCACGGATTACTACATCAAGCTGCTGTATTTCGCGCCCGGCGGTTTCATCCAGCCCGATCCAGCCACCAGCCAATTGGCCATTCATATTTTTGAATCCCCCATGCCGGAAGACAGCGGCTTTAGCGCCACGTTCAGCGAATTCCTGCGCCCAGACCCCTCCATGGCTCCCACCGATGCCAAGGCGTCCTGCCTGTACCCCAACACCCAACGTATCTTGCGCGATGCCAGCGCACGGGGTTTTGACAACGCCATCGTGCTGGACTCCAAAGGCAAAGTGGCCGAG
The DNA here is from genome assembly GCF_050255915.1 of Alcaligenes sp. NCBI lineage: Bacteria > Pseudomonadati > Pseudomonadota > Betaproteobacteria > Burkholderiales > Alcaligenaceae > Alcaligenes > Alcaligenes sp. Next base: position 70,334 of record NZ_JBFWIQ010000006.1, on the reverse strand, counting down.
TTTGCCGTCGCCAACTTGTGGATTGTGCGTGACGGCGTCGTGCTCACACCCGAGCTGAACGGCACCTTTCTGAACGGCATTACCCGCCGCCGTGTCATGCAACTACTGCGCGACGATGGCCTTGACGTACGTGAAGTCAGCCTGACACCGCAAGACGTGCTGGATGCGGACGAGGTATTCAGTACCGGCAATTATGGCAAGGTCCTGCACTGCAATCGCATTGACGATCACCACTATGCGCACGGCCCGGTTGAGACCCGTGCTCGCGAGCTGTACATGGCTTATACCGAGCGCAACTAAGTCTCAAAAGGTAGCCAAGCGGCCACCTACATTACTGAAAAATAGGCAGTGCGCCCAATGAAAAACGGCTCATTATTGAGCCGTTTTTATTTTTATACGACGGGAGAAACCGGGCTATCGCCCTGCCCCAAATCTGGCGCTTGGTCCCCTTCTGCTTGCGCTTGCGCCTGCTTCATCTGATTGAGCAGGCTATGCAGCATCTCGGTCGACAAGCCGTGCAGCACCAAGCGGTAGCCTGCTCGCAAGGTCGACATAGGCACCAAAGGATGGCCATTGTTGAGCAGAATCAGGTGCTCGGGCGCCTGCAAAATCTTGGCCGCATAGATACCAATCGTCTCGTCCAACTGCAAGGAATTAGCTGCACGCCAGAAGTCGTTATCGGTCAGCAGCAACTGGTACAAGGGCGTGAACAGTTCAATGGCACTTTGCAGGTCCATCTTGTTCAGCGGGCCTTGCGGCATATCGTCCAGCGCCAGGGGCACGGGCTGAATCATGGAAAAATCCACCCGCTCCGGCGGGCCGATTTCCTGATTATTGTCCCGCAAGGACTGATTGAGCCGGATCACGAAATTGAACAGATTCAAATCGTGCTTCACAAAAGTGTGATCACGCAATTCGTCGATGTTCATGGGCGTGAGCGGCGAAGTCGGCACCTGGGTGGGCGAGTTGGCGGCGATAAAGGCCAGCACCTGTGAACCCAGATGGAAGTGGCGCAGAATCAGCCAGTTGGCCTGTGGCGAGACAAAACGTTTCAGGCCCCACACCAGAATGCGGTGCAGCAGGCCCGAGTGCGACCATTTGCGTGGCAAAAAGGTTTTAACGACTTGAATCAGCACAATCATCAGGCGTGCCAATGGCCGCAAGAACGGCAGCAGATACTGACGCGATGAGGAACTGGAGTCGGTCAGCCAGGCCTGCTTGACCTCGTCAGGCAGGGGCGTGCTGCGATCCAGATATAGGGCCCGCCAGGGATTGGGATCCTGCGGGTCATGCGGTTTGCTTAAAAAATCCGGGATTTGATCCATGACTTAACACTCTTTCGCGTATTGGAACTGCATCAGGTACAGGGCGGCAGTGCGACGTGCGGTTTCAATAATAATCTGCTCGGCGCGGCCTGTTTCATCGCAATCCAGAGCCAATTCCACCGCCACCAGCCAACGGGCCAGGTGATGCTCGTCGTTCATGCCGTGATAGTGCAGGAAACGGTACATATTCGGTTCCAGCGACAGCGAGGATTTCAGCAGGGGCAACAAAGCGGGCACAATGCGTTGGCCCGTGCCTTCAATAATATAAATCGCCCCCAGCAAACCAATCGGGTCCTGACTGGCCGCCAAGGCATGCAGGTAAGAATTCAGAGCCTGACCACCGGGATTACGAGTCAGTTGCTCGATCTCGGTCGCGGTGCCACCCGCATATTGATAATCCTCGAACAGAATCTTGAAGTCGTCCTGCTCTTCGCCTGCGTGCAGACGAATCAGCTCGGCCAGCGGTGCGTAAGTGGGCGACAAGGAGTCGCAGGCTTCGCGCATCCACTTGGCCCCTTCACGCACTTGGGGAATCCAGTCTGCCATCCACTTTTGATAGTCCTGCATGCGAATCGAGCCATCATGCAGGCTGCGCAGCAAAGGCGTACGCCACACCTGGGAACGATAGTCATGCCAGATGGGGGCCAATTGCGTCAGCAAATCGCGCAAGCCTTGCGGGGCCGTGGCCGGATCGTGCGGGGGAGCAATATCCACCTGCTCGCAGGACGCAGCTACCGCTTGCTTGGCAGACGGGTAGGACACGGTTGGGGCCGGCGCATCGCAGGCTTCCACTTCCAGCAGCATGTAGGCCGTCATGAAGCGGCCCGACTCGGGCACGTAACACAGGATTTGCTCGCCGGGCGTCAAGGTCCGATCACGCATGAACTCGGCCAGCATGATCAGAATGGATGCGGCTCCTGTATTGCCGCGCCAGCGCAGATTGCTGTACCAACGTTCGGCCGGGATACCCAGGCCAGCCTGCTCCAGCAAATCGGCCACTACAGGCATGAATTTTTCGGACGAGTAATGGCACAGGAAGTGGCTGATGCGCTCGGGGTCGACCCAGCCATCGCGCACCAGCTTCACGTACTCGTGAATGCCGATGTCAAACAAGTGCGGCAGCAGTCGAATGTCCTGGCGCAGGGACAAGGCACCGGCCTGCTCAGCGTCGGCCCAGGAGTCGTAATCCAGATGGCTACGCGTGGAGTCGCGGGCGGCACCTAGCTGCATGCAAACGGGGTAATCACCCGAGAAGGATTTTTGATGAATCCAGCGCAGACGCAAACGCACGCCGGGCTGGGTGGTAGGCAGCACCTGATCCTGGTGGCTAAGCAAAGCCGCACCGGCGCCATCGGACAGCATCCAGCGCAAAAAATGCGCGTCGAAGTCTGCCTGATAATCTTGTGATGCAAAACGCGAGCGGCGAAACAGGCGCGAAGGCATTTCGCTGGCCACCGCCATGCCATGGCGATGCGCCCCCAACTCGATACCTTGGGCAACCGTCTGCAAAGCCGTGACTCCTGCGGCGCAAATCCCGTGTACGGAATGCACTTCCAGCGGGGGGGCCGCCAGTTCCCCTTGAATCGCATTAGCAAAACCGGGCATCAGCAAATCCCCCCCTGATGAGCCGCTGGCCAGCAGGCCAATGTCGCTCATGCTCAAACCCGCCTGCTCCAGGCAACGGCGAATGGCATTAGCGGCCATAGCCGTATTGCTCCAACGCGTACTGCCATCTTCACCAATGGCGTAGTAGCGCTGTTGAATGCCGTTCTCGGCCAGAATGCGCTGCTTGATACGCCCCGAAATACGATTCAAGGGGGCAATAAAGTTATCCATGGCGGTGTTATCGACCGGCTCGCCGGGCATAAACCACTGGGCCTGATGGATAACAACGTGCTCAAAGGCCACGGGCATAGAAATACTCCTGATTACACGCAATCACGCCGACACTCTGTCTGGTCCACGGCGTTCAAGGATTGGCTGCGGTAGCGAGGCACAAACAGGCCCAGCACAAAAACACGCAGCATATAAGGCACCAGTCCCCCTTCGTTCAAGACGTCCGGGGTGCGGGCTCGGTATTCAGTGTCGTGCAGCCCGGTCAACTCGGACCAGTGCGTGCGCGGATGTTCATGGTGGGCCACATGCAGGCCGATATTAAAGAGCAAGGGGTTGACCAGGCCCTCGAAATTGCGGGCATAGGCCAACTGTTCGCCATGTCGACCCTCATGACTGCCGTCAGCATGGGCATGCTGCAGATAATTGGTGGTCAGCAGCCAGTGCAAACCATGCAACTGCGGCACGATGACGTACAAAAAACCTTTCCACGGATCCAGCGCCAAGGCCAGCGTCCAGCTCGCCAGCCACACACCGTATTGCGCCATGCAATAGGCCCAGACGCCCGGCCAATGCCGGCGCAAGCTGCCCAGCCAGCTAAAAATCGTGGGGTACAGCGCAGGCACAGCCTCAAAGGGGTGCATCAGCCAGCCCAGCGTGTCGTTGGTGTCCCCCCGCCAGAAACGGTAGGTGCGGGCCACATCTTTTTCACCATGTTTGTAGCGATGGTGATTGCGTCCATGCGCAGGCCAGAACACGCAAGCGGGGTGGCCTTGTACCAGAGTCAGCCAGAAATCCGTCAAGCGATTGGGGAGACGGCCGCGCCACATGCGCAAATGGTGATGATTGTGGTTGATAACGCCTATGCCCAGCGTCAGAAACAGCAGCACGCCGTACAGCATCCAGGAGAAACCGCCCCGCCACAGCGCGACCACCAGCACAGGGTAGGCAATCAGGTACAACAGGCTTTGCCAATCACGCGGGTGACGCAAACGCCAGGCAACACTCATCCGCGCGCCTCCTGGGGGCGATCGGGCAAGCGGGTGCCAAACAGGCGGTCCATAAAGCTGAATTGAAAGCCATAATTGCCGTTGTACTGCGCGTGATGGCGCTGGTGACGACGGCTGGCTGCCAGCCAGTTGCGGCTGGAGACATGGGGGAAAAAGTCGTAATTGGAGTGGCCGATGCTGTTGAAAAACAGGCTGAACAAAGGCACGGACAAGAGCGACCAAAAACTGAAGTCATGCACCACCATGGGCAGCAAGATCACATTGCCCAGCATGAGCGACTCCAGCGGGTGAAAACTGTAGGTAGAGAACGGCGTCACCACAACGGAAGAATGGTGCGGGCCATGATACCGGCGCAACCAACGGGTATGCAGGAGGCGGTGATTGATCCAGAAGTGCACATCGTTCCAGATCACCAGAGCCAGAATTTCCAGGGCAATACGGGTCGCGCTGGCATCGGGCGTCAAATGCGCCCAGCCCAGTTGCAAGAAGCCCCAGGGAAAAATCATGCCTGTGCCGAAGATCAGAATGGCCGTACCGGATTGCTTCAGTTCCCGGCGCAGTTGCCCAGGGCGCAAAGGACGTGTGTCCAAGGGACGTCCCCACCCCAAGGCAGGACAAAGCCAACGCGTCAGCGCCAAAGTGCCCAATGCGAACAGCAAATAAATGCCGCCGAAAAACAATAAGCCCACGCCCATGACCTGCCAGACGTTCAAGGCCTGAAAAGCCTGCCCCATTCCACTCTCTACGTAACAAAGTGCGCTCATGCTAGCGCGCTCAGAACGATTACGTTTGTTAATTTGGTTACTAATTGCTCACATTTGGACTGCCCACCCTTGTGATACCACCGTGCGCCAGCCCAGATTAATCATAACGGGATTTCTCCAGAGCCTGATAGACTGAACGCGCCCTTCGGGGACACAGAACTTGATCAGGCACTTGTCTTGAACCTGCCCGCATACGATATACTGACTCGTCACCGACTTCCTTTAGACACTATGAGACGCTGGTTCGTCGTCGTCTTACTTCTTATCCTTCCCCTGCAGGCTTACAGCTCCCACTACCACGCAACCGTGCAAGGTGGTCAATCGGCTTTATTCGTTCAACACGAATCCGATGCAGCCGAGTCTGTGGAACATCGCGTCTCCTCCGGGAATCATCCCTTGCAGCAGCTCAGCGCCATTCTGGCGCATACGCCCATGCAACAGTACGCCGATCATGCAGACACGCCTTTGCCTTATCCGGTACAGTCTTTTTGGCTGCATGCCTGGCCGACGGCTTGCCCAGCTTATTCCCTACCCACTATTTGCTGCGAATTCGCCCCCGAGCATCGCCCACCGCGCCTCTGATCTCTGAGGTGCCTGCGCGCGCTGCTCTTTTGCTTTTTTGCACTTATTTATCTGTCTAACAGGACAACATCATGGAATGGCTACTCGATCCCAGCATCTGGGTCGGCTTATTAACGTTGGTGGTGCTGGAGATTGTTCTCGGCATCGACAACCTGATCTTTATCGCAATTCTGGCCGATAAGCTCCCTCCGCATCAGCGCGACCGTGCTCGCCTGATCGGTCTGTCTCTGGCGCTCATCATGCGCCTGGGTCTGCTTACCATCGTCTCCTGGCTGGTCACCCTGACTACGCCGCTGTTCTCTATCGGACCACTCAGCTTTTCAGGCCGGGACCTGATCTTGCTGCTGGGCGGTCTGTTCCTGCTGTTCAAAGCCACCAGCGAACTGCACGAACGCCTGGAAGGCGGCAGCCACCACGCCAGCACCAATAAGGCTTACGCCAGCTTTGGTGTGGTCGTGGCGCAAATTGTGGTCCTGGATGCCGTGTTCTCCCTGGATGCGGTCATTACCGCCGTGGGTATGGTGGACGAACTGCCCGTGATGATGACGGCCGTGATCATCTCCATCGCCTTGATGATCTGGGCCTCCAAACCGCTCACCACCTTCGTGAACAACCATCCCACCGTGGTGGTACTGTGCCTGAGCTTTTTGCTGATGATTGGTCTGACACTGACCGCCGAAGGCCTGGGCTTCAAGATTCCCAAGGGCTATTTGTACGCGGCCATTGGTTTTTCTATTCTGATCGAGTTCTTCAACCAGATTGCCCACCGCAGCCTGCTGCGCTCACAATCGCGCCGCCCTTTGCGAGACCGTACGGCTGAAGCCGTGCTGCGCATGCTCAGCAACCGCAAGAATCAAGACAAGGACGACGGCGGTAGTGACGGCCAACTGGAACTCAATGAGCAGACTTTCCGCACCGAAGAACGCAATATGGTCAGCGGTGTGCTCAGTCTGGCAGAACGCCCGATCCGCTCCTTGATGACTCCTCGCCAGGAAATTACCTGGCTCAATATCGAGGACTCCACCGACACCTTGCGCCAGCAATTGCGCGCGACTCCGCACAGCTTCCTGCCGGTGTGTCAGGGCGATCTGGACCAGGTAGTGGGTGTGGCCCGCGCCAAGGACTTGCTGGCCGATCTGGACAACTACCCCGAGGTGAAAGTGTGGCCAGACTTGCGCGAACCCATCATCGTGCACGAGCACACGGATGTCCTTAGCGCGATTGCCATGCTCAAGCAGTCCAATGGCCAGTTCGTGCTGGTCACTGACGAGTACGGGGCAATTGAAGGTCTGCTGACCCCTATCGACATTCTCGAGGCCATTGCCGGTGAATTCCCCGACGAGGACGAACAGCCCGCCATTCAGCAAATTGGCCCCAATCTGTGGCAGGTGGACGGCAGCACCGACTTGCTCTTGCTGGCCCAGGCGGTAGAGGCAGACGATTTGCTCTTGAAAGACAGCAACTTCAACTCCGTAGCCGGCTTCTTGCTGGAGCGTCTGGACTCCCTACCTACGGTAAGGACCGTTGTTGAGGCCGAAGGCTTGCGCTTTGAGATCACCGAAGTCAGCCAGCGTCGTATTGCAACGGTACACGTCAGCCGTTTGCAAACACCCGCGCAGACACAAGAGTAAAGAAATGGCCCGCTTCACAGCGGGCCATTTTCAATCAGGCACGGCTCAAAAGAGCAATTCCACCCGGCAAACACATCACCTGTACGCCGTATACCTGCTGCAAGACCTCCAGCACCTCGGGCAAGTTATCCAGACTGACCGCAAAGCTGACCAATACAGAGCCCAACGTGGCGTCTCGCAAAATCAAATGTCCTGCCCAATAGCGGTTCAGCTCAGCCAGCACCTGTGACAAGGGCTGCTCATGAAAAGCCAATCGGCCCTGCCGCCAGGACGGCAAGTTCTCCGCTGCAACCGTCTGCACCGAACTGATGGCATGGCGTCCATACACCAACTGCTCTCCGGCCCCCAAACGATAGCCTTGCCCGCCAACGTCCACCTGCGCACTGCCGGACAAACAGGTCACCTGAGTTTGGCCATTCAGATAGCGAATATTGGTACGGCCATTAAAAGTCTGAATGGAGCCTGCGCCAGCGAACACCGTAGCTACCGAGGCCGACCGCTCGGACTGACGCACCTCCACCTCTCCGTCCAGCAGAGCCACAACCCTGCCCAAATGCGGGTCGTCACTGACATTCAAACGACTGCGGGTATTCATATCCAGCCAAACATGGTCCATCAGTTGGACGCGCCGCTGCTCGCCTGCACCCGTGCGATAGTCAGCACGTAAATCGGCCAAGGAGGGCCACAGTTGCAAAGGGGGTTTGGCGAGCAAATACAGTCCACCCCCCAGTAGCAAACCACCCAGCAAGGCACGGCGCAAAGGCTGATGACCGCGTTTTTTCATCAACTTGGCCTCGCGCAGCCATTGTTCACGGTCTTGAGGTGTGGCATCCCACATTTCGCGCGCGTGGGCGAAAGCGGCGGCATGAGACGGGCTGCGCCCACACCAACGACGCAACTCCCGAGCCTGACGAGAGGTCAGCGAGGACGTTTTCAGGCGGCTGACCCAGGCTCGTGCCTCCTTGTGCAAGGTGTCTTCATCCAGATTCACGGCATTAGCAGGGTTCATCAACAAATCAATTCAAAAAGCACGACACAAGGACTGAAAATCGCAATCCAAAACGTTTTGCCTATCCGTTTAAACGGATAAAAATTAAATTTCAAGGGCAAGCGTAAATTGTCGGAAACTGCAGGCCCTACCGTCAAGCCACAGGCAGTCATAAAGGGTAAAGTCCAGTGTTAACAGCACTGCATCATCTGCCGACGCAGCCAGGCATGGCCCGGGTCGGCATGGCGACGGCTATGCCAGACTTGCTGAAACAATACCGAGGGAATAGGCAGCGGCGGCTGGAAAAACACCAGTTCGGCCTGCTCGCGCAGATGCTCGGCACTGCGGCTGGACACTGTCAAAATCAGGTCCGTGCCAGCCAGTACTTGAGCAGCAGCACTCCAATGCGGCAAAGACAACACGATTTGCCGTTTAAGACCGCGTCGATTCAAGACATTGTCGACTTCACTTTCCCCTCCCGGACGCATGGCCAGCAGTACATGCGGGCGCTGTAACCATTCAGCCAAAGCGGGCGCTTGCCCCTCAGCCAGGCTGGCCCGATCCGCAATACAGATCAGATGTTCCTCAAACAAGGTCTGCGCCTGCAGACTGGCCGGGATTTCCGAAAACACCCCCAGGGCCAGATCAATCTCGCCATCGCGCAACTGCGCCAACATGGCTTCCCGGCTGGCCTGGCTGACCGCCAAGCGAATCCCCGGCGCTTCTTGCCGTAGGCAGCGCATCAAGGGAGGCAAAACGATTTGTGCACCGTAATCCGACATGGCAAGACGGAATTCACGTTGTTCGCTGGCCGGGTCAAAACCGCCCGTATCCAGCAAACCATTTAATTGCTCTAAAGCCTGTTCCAGCGGGCGCTGCAATTGCAAGGCCAGCGCGGTTGGTTCCAAGCGGGAACCCCGACGTATCAGCAAAGGATCGTTGAACACTTGGCGCAGATGCGCCAAAGCATGACTGACGGCGGGCTGACTTTTATGCAAACGCCTGGCAGCCCGCGTCACATGCTGTTCGGTCAACAAGGCATGCAGGCTCAGCATTAAATTCAAGTCTATACGGCGTAGCTCATTCATAGAACGAATAATGACTGTGCACACTATTAATTTCAATAAGAATTACGAATAGTGCAAGATAGAGCTTTGATTCTTAGGGAGATGCGCTTATGCCGGGTACCGTTTTATTCAGTATGTTGGTGGCTGTCTTTGCCGGATCGGCTGTGCCGTTTCAAGCCGCCAGCAATGCCGTTCTGGGTAAAGTCCTGGGGCATCCGCTATGGGCAACACTGGTCTCACTCTGTATCAGTGCGGCGCTGGTGCTGCCAACAATCTGGCTGATGCGCGCCCCCGCTCCCCTGACTGCACAACTGGCACATGCCCCCTGGTGGGTATGGACAGGTGGTATTGGCGGGGTGATTTACATCAGCGCCGCCCTGATCCTGACGCCACGCATGGGCGCGGCCAGCTTTATTGTCTGTGTGGTAGCCGGGCAAATGCTCAGCTCCATGCTGATCGACCACTACGGCTTGATGGGCCTGACCCCGCGCCCTGTCCATATGGGACGCATCGTGGGCGTGCTGCTGATTCTGGCTGGCATGGGCTTGGTGCAATGGTTTACGCCATCCGTGCCTGCAGCGGCTGAAAATGAAAGCGCCACTGCGGATCACAGTGGCGCTCAGCAAGGCAATCCAAGTCTTGCTCACCGTGCAGGCGCTAAAAGCAGCACCCGCTCTTGAGCCCGCTTAGGTGCAAGCCTTGGTCGATTTGGGGCGGAACTGGCTGCCCCACCAGAACCCGGCCGACAAGGCAGCCGCACACAACATGCCCAAGGCCAGCAACAGGCCGCTGTCGAACAACAGCGGAGCCACTACACCAGAAACAGTGGCAAACAAGAGCATTTGCCAGGCACTTTGTACCGAGGAAGCCAGACCGCGCATGGTGGGGAAGGTGCCCAAGGTCACCACCGTCATGCCTGGCAAGGCCATCGACATGCCAAAGGCGTACACAAAAATAGGCATCACCGCCCAAGGCACTTCAGCCTGGAACAGCAGGTTATACACGGTGTTAAAGGTTGCACCAGCCAGCATGATGGACAAGCCCAGACGAATCATGCGTGCCGGGGCCAATTTTTCGGCAAAGCGAGCATTCAGAATGGAGCCGCCCAACATACCCCCAATAAAGGGCAGGAACAGCCAGGCAAAGGCGGTTTCTGTCAGACCCAGCACACCAATCACAAAGCTGGCCGCTGACGAAATGTACAAGGCAAAACCACCAAAAGCGAATGCAATGGCCGAGATGGCCAGCACAAACCGGCCATTGCTCAAGGCGCGTGCATAATTGGCCAAAATGACCCACAGTTTCAAGGGCTGGCGCGATGCCACGGGCAAGGTTTCAGGTAGTTGTCGCCAACACAGCGCAATCAGGCCGATGCTCAGTACCGTCAGCATCCAGAACACGGAACGCCAGCCCGAATAGCTGCTTAAATAGCCTCCCATTACCGGAGCAAGAGCGGGCGCCAAACTGAACACCATGGTGATGTGGGCAAACAAGCGCTGGGCCTGCACCCCTTGTACACAGTCGCGCGCCAGGGCCTGACCGACGACCCGCCCCGCACCAGCCGAACAGCCCTGGATCAAACGGAAGAACAACAGCCAAGAAAAGCTAGGGGCCAGCGCCGAGCCCACGGACCCGATCAAGAACAGGATCAGGGAGGCCAGAATCACGGGACGCCGCCCGAAACTGTCGGACAACATGCCCCAGAACAGGCTCATGAAGGCAAAACCAAACAGATACAGACTTAAGGTCTGCTGAACCATTGACTGGTCAACGGAAAATTCAACACCGATGCGGTGAAATGACGGCAGATAGGCATCGGTAGCAAAAGGCCCCAGCATCGCCAACGCCGCCAACACCAAGGTCAGCTTGCGGTAATTCATAGATAGCTTTGGAAAACAGGAGGGCGCCAGAACTGGCGCAGGGATAGGGGCATGGTACCCCTTAACCGGACCGTACGGACATATCCGCACAAGGCGTAGTGTATCAAACGATATAAGCTGGATTAAGCCCGCCTGTTTCTGCTCTCGCTCGCTCGGTAAGGACTAAGACAACTCAGCGTCTGCCCGGCGACGGTGTCCCATAAGCCTCGCGGCTGGTCTGCCCAAAACCGCTTTGATGCAGCAGGCTGCGTTCAATAAAGCGGCTGACTTGAGAGCGCACTTCCGGCAACCACGGGCCCTGGTCAAACACTTGCGGGAACTTCATGCTGAACCAGGCATAAAGGCTGATCTGCTTGCTCAACAATTCGGCATCTTCCAGACGGGAGGGGCTGGCAGATTTCAGCCAGGACGGAGCCGGTGGCAAGGCCATGGGGCGTTGTGCCACATAGGCGGACAGGCAACGCTTGAAGTAATCCAGCTCGGTATCTTTATCCACAGACACCGGCGCACACGCAAAGGTAAACTTCTCACGCAGATCCAGCTTGGGTGCCAGACGGTCTACACAAAAGCCCAGTTCAATAGCGTCTTTCAAGCCTGCTGTCTGGAACAAGGGGCTGTCAGAGGCCACTTTTTGCGCAAAATATTGGAGCACTGCGCCAATATTGTTGTTATCCAATAAAGACGCCAGCGCCTGCACGTGCTCAGGGCTGGGTGCAATAGGCAAGCGCAAATCCACGCTGGGGGCTTCGCTCTGCAATTGGGTGCGAATATGATTCAGGTCCTGCTTGTCCATCGCCCCCACATAGCCTTTGGGGTACAGACCGTAGCGGCCTGCCCGTCCGGCAATCTGGCGCACTTCAGTGGCGTTCAGGGCACGCATGGAGCGGCCATCGAACTTGTGCACCGTCGAGAACAAGACGCGGCGAATCGGCAGGTTCAAGCCCATGCCAATCGCATCGGTCGCCACCAGCACATCGGCCTCGCCTTGGGAAAAGCGTTCGGACTCGGTACGGCGCACTTCAGGAGCCAGCGCGCCGTAAATCGTGGCAACTTTCCAGCCTTGGGCGCGGTAACGAGCGCTTAGCGTCAATACGTCCTTACGGGTAAAGGCCACCACCGCATCGCCCTTGGACACGCCCTGAGCCTCGCGTTGACGGTCTTTACGACCCCGCCACGGCGCTTCCTGACGCCCTTGCTTGCCCGTCGCACGCGGCGGCTCAACCGGATAAGGCATGACTTCCAGCGGAGTTTTGCGTTCGGTAAACTCCAGCTCCATGGTCTCTTGCATGGAGCGCACCAGACGCTCGCACGGACGCAAAACCGAAGCGTCACCACAGACAAACAGAGTACGGGCTGGCACACCGACCAAGGCTGCCGTCCAGGCCCAGCCACGCTGCTCGTCTTGCAGCATTTGAATCTCGTCCAGGACGGCCACACGCACTTCCATCGTGGGGTCCATCATCTCGACCGTGCAGGCAGTGTGCTGGGCACCGGGCACCATCACGCGCTCTTCACCCGTCACCAGATTGCAGGGGATACCAGCATTCATCAAGCGGTCGCGCACTTCCATGGCCAGCAGTCGCAACGGCGCCAAATACACGCCGGACCGGGCTTCCATCAGGGCCTCCAAGGCCTCGTGCGTCTTGCCCGAGTTGGTCGGCCCCAAACGGAACACCAGATGGCGACGGATACCACGGGCCAGACTGAACATTTCCGGGAAATCGCCCAGGCGCATCAAATCCTGGGCGCGTTGCTGCTCCACGCTTTCCAGAATGCGACGCACCGGGCCATTGAGCAGACGTTTCTCAAAATCTCCAGCTTCAATTTCCTTTTGCTCGATGCCTTCTTCCAGAGCCATGCGCAAGGCTTTGGCCAGCTCCAGGAAGGACGAGCCATCAATCAAGGGGCGCTGCGTTTGCAAAAATGCCTCCAGCGAATCTTCCAAGCGCTGGGACAGACGGTTTTGAGCCGCCGTATTGAACAAGACCGTGACACGGGCGGGTAATCTGTCCAGCTCCGAGCCGGTACGTGGCAAAGGCACGGCAGCCTGCATACGCACATTGGCACGCCAGTGCTGGCGCTCCCCCGCTACGGACACATTCACGGCCAGCCACAAATCCTTGTGCCACCACAGGCGCTGCGGATCTTCCGGATCAATGTCGTAATCGCATGCCTCTTGCGTCTTGATCTGATTCAGCACTTGTTGCTGACGCCATTGCGTGCGAGCACGGTCAGCAGCGCGCTGATACTGCACACGTTCACGATTGCTCAAGGTGCTGGCGTGCTGCTCGCGCCATTGCTCAATCTGGTTCTGGTCAATGGCCACCAGCAAATCCGGATGATGGGCAATACGATCACGCCCGCCAGCGGCTGCGCCACGCACTTCCAGCTTGGTGCTGGGCAAGCGGCGATCAGCCAGCCACAGCTCGTATTCCTGACGGGTAATACCCAGCAAGGCCATGGTTTCTTCCGAACCGATGCACGCCTGCTCCCAGGCCCAACGCTGCTGGCGTTGCTCGCGCTGACGTTCCTGACGTTGTGCTTGGGCCTGCAACAGAAACTCCTGCTGCTCGGCATCCAGCTTGAACTCTTGAGTCAAGACAGCGGCACTGGCATTGCGGCCATACACGGTCATGAACCAGTGGGCAGGTTCACCGGCTTGCAGGCCCTCAAAGGCCTCCAGGGTGATGCGCTGCGGCTCGCAACCCTGCTCTTTCAGCCAAGCGGTCAACCGCGCCTGGGCTTGATCGAACTTGCGCTGCTTGTCGTTTTGTTCTTTTTGACGGGCTTGCTCACGTTCTTTCTGAGCCTGCTCCCAGCGCTGGGCACGTTGATCGCGATCGCGCTGTTCGGCCTGCAACTGCCACAAATAGGTTTGCGCCAAAGGCAAGGACTGCCAGGCCTGTACCAAAGCCTGCAAGCGCGGACCGCGTTCGGCATCGGGCCAGTTCTCGCTTAAAGGCAAAGACTGGGAAGCAATCGCTCCGGCCAATTGGCCGCGCTGTTCAAGCAGTTGCTCGCGCAAGGTTTCATACACATCCGCCTCCAGCTTGTCTGCACTCATTTGATAGAGCAGACGCAGGGTACGAATCACGACCTCAGGCACCCCTTGGGACTGCAGGCGCTGGTCCGCATCCTTCAAACCCAGTTCAGCAGCAATGATCTGATTGAAAAAAGCGGCATCCTGCGGCAAGCGCCAGGCTTTCAGCCACAGGCGTCGTATGCCTGCCCGGTCCTGATAACGCGCTTTTTTGGCGACCTGACGAGCCACTCCCTCCAGACGCGGATAATCCAGCCATTGGGGATGGAGCAGCAAACCCGCTTGAGTGGGGACGGGGGAATCGGAAACAGACGAAGCGCGACGCGCAGCCATAGGGCGGGGACCTGAAAATACGGGAAGAGGAGAACGAGAAGGGCAGAAAAGCCGGTTCAAGCCAGCATGAGCAGCATTATACGGGTCTGCTCCGGTACGGTCAGAGGATACATGCCATCACCGTGCTGAACGTCTTGGTGGACAGAAAGAAACCGGGCCATCCCAGCACACGATCAAGAAGGAAGCGAGTCAACGCAGGCAGAACAAGTAAACCAAAGCCGCATTGGATGGCTCAGAGCCAAGCACATACGCGGTCAGCCTCGACGCAACCGCAGCGGCGTGTCCAACCAAGTCGGGATAAAAGGTCGCCCAAGGCGTCAGAGACGGCCCCATCGCCTAGCGCGGTAGCAAAACAGCGACACATCTAAACAAAGCCAGCGATACCACTAATCAGCCAACCATTCCAGACAGCCTTGCGGCAAGGCGACCAAACCGGACTGACTGTGATTGCAGCCCGGCACGATGCGAAAACGCGGTTCACCACCTTGTTGTTGCGCCAAAGCCTGCGCCAGTTCGCGTGTGCCATCGACCATGCGGCGCGCTTGCAAACGCAAGCGACGCAGCTCGCGCTTGTCCTCGGGCATGGCTTTCTCTGCCGGGCCCAGGCTTTGCTCGAACTCGCCAACGGAGAGCTGCACAGGCATCGTCAAAGCGGCTTTGGGCAAGGGTTGAGCAAGCAGTCGAGCCAGATAGCCCTCCCCCCACCAGACCGAGGGGCTGGACACCACCAGCGCATCGAACAATTCCGGCTGCTGATACAGCAGTTGCAAGGCAAACAGGCCTCCCAGGGAATGACCGCCAAGCAACCGCCGTTGCACATTCAAGGGCGCTTGTGCGTAGGCCCAAGGCAAGAACACGTCTTGCATCATGGCCAGAAAATCCGGCGCGTGGCCCGCGTCCCCATTTAGCGCGGGCGTGAAGTCCTGGTCGCGCCAGACCTGCCCGCCATAACCGATCCCCAACACCGCACAGGCTTGTGGAGCCTGCTTTTCACAGGTGGCCAGCACCGCATCAAATTGCGGTAGATCAAGCACACACAGCAATGGCCAGCCATCCGCAGGTGCTGGCGTGTCCGGCCAGGCCAAAGTCAGACGATACTGTCGGCCCAATGGGGAAAGAAAATCCAGGTGTTCAAGCGGCATAAAAGAATCGCGGTCAGCACGTTAGAGGCATCGGTCTACAAGCACAAACAGCCGGCCCGAAGCGGGCTGCTTTTAGTGTTAACAGACCCTAGCCAATGAACTATACTTTCTTTCTATGTAAACGGTTATCATTCAGACTCTTAATGTCCACATCCGCTGTTCCGGCCCCTGCCCTGGCCGACTATCAACATATCCTCAGACGTCGCTGGCTCCTGGTAGGTGCGCTGGTCCTTGTGATTTTGGCCTCGATTGTGGCCGACTTCATGTTGGGGCCGTCGGGCCTTAGCTTGGGTGAGCTAAGCCACGCTCTGTTCTATCCGGAACAGTCCGACCCAACCACCCGCGTCATCGTCTGGGAAATCCGCCTGCCTTACGCCCTGATGGCCATGGCCATTGGTTTAGCGCTGGGGCTGTCCGGCGCGGAAATGCAGACCATCCTGAATAACCCGCTGGCCAGCCCCTTTACCTTGGGGATTTCCTCGGCGGCGGCCTTTGGCGCGTCCCTGGCGATTGTGCTGGACTTGTCGATTCCTGGCATTCCGCAAGCCTGGACCATTGCTGCCAACGCCTTTATTTTTGCCTTGCTGTCCGCCTTTTTGCTCGATGCGGTGGCCCGCTGGGGCGCCATGAGCACCGCCAACCTGGTGCTGTTTGGCATTGCACTGGTGTTCTCCTTTAACGCGTTGGTCTCGCTGGTGCAATTTGTGGCCAGCGCCGAGGCCCTGCAGGGGCTGGTGTTCTGGACCATGGGTAGCCTGTCACGCTCGTCCTGGGGCAAGGTCGGTATCATGCTGGCGGTGTTTGCGCTGATCCTGCCGCTGTCCCTACGTGATACCTGGAAGCTGACCGCTTTGCGTCTGGGTGAAGACCGCGCCACCAGCTTTGGTATCAACGTCTCGCGCCTGCGTCTGGTGTCCCTGCTGCGCATCAGCTTGCTGGCCGCGCTGGCCGTGTCCTTTGTGGGCACCATCGGCTTTGTGGGCCTGATTGCCCCGCATATTGCCCGCCGTCTATTTGGTGAAGATCACCGTTTCTACCTGCCTGGCAGTGCGCTGGTCGGGGGGGTGATTCTGTCGCTGGCCTCGATTGCCTCAAAAAACATTGTGCCGGGCATCATCATCCCGGTCGGCATTGTCACCTCGCTGGTGGGTGTGCCCTTCTTCCTGGGCGTTGTGCTGCGCCGCCAAATAAAGTGAACCATGCTTGAAGTCCACGATCTGAGCCTGTCTTACGGCAAACGCGAAATCCTGTCCAAGCTGACCATCGAGCCTTTGCAGCCCGGTCAGTTGGTGGCTTTGCTGGGCCCCAACGGCAGCGGCAAATCCACTCTGCTCAAGTCCCTGGCAGGGTTGCTCAAGCCCACCACCGGCAAGATCTTGCTGGACGGTCAGGAGCTGAGCGGCATCAGCTTCGAGCAGCGTGCCCAAAAAGTGGTGTACCTGCCCCAGTCCCTACCGGCATCGGTCCACCTGCGGGTATTTGAATCCGTGCTGGTGGCGGCCAATGCCTCAGCCCCCGGCGGGCATGCCCGTGATGTGGACCATGAGCACATCATGCATATCCTGCAGCGTCTGGGCATTGCACACCTGTCCATGCACTATCTGGACCAGCTCTCAGGTGGCCAGAAGCAACTGGTGGGCCTGGCACAAGCCTTGATTCGCAAGCCGACTTTGCTGCTGCTCGATGAACCCTTGTCCGCCCTGGACCTGAACTATCAATTCCACGTCATGGATTTGCTGGCCCAGGAGACCCACGACAATAATCTGATCACCCTGATCGTGCTGCATGACCTGAACGTGGCCCTGCGCCATAGCGACTATGCGCTGATGATTGAAGGCGGTGGGCTGCTGGCGCAAGGGGAACCGTCCAACGTCATTACCCCCACCTCGCTGGCCCAGGCTTATGGCGTACGTGCCCGCGTGGAGAGTTGCTCACAAGGCACCTTGCAAATCATCATCGACGGGCTGCAAGAGCCTGTGCTGTGACCTTCGGAGAACCCATGAACATCCTGCGCCACCTACTGTTGTCGCTGACCTTGCTCTTGCCTTTGGGTGTGCAAGCCCAGCCCATCGAAGTTACCGATGCCATGGGTCGTACCGTTACCCTGCCCGGCCCGGCCAAACGTATTGTGCTGACCCAGGCGCGCCATTTTCCGGTATTGGCTTTGGTCCACCCCGAACCCGCCACGCTGATTGCCGGTTGGTCGGACGAATTCAAGACCTCATTCTCCAACGAATACAACACCTACCTGAAGCGCTACCCACAACTGGCCAATATTCCTATTGTGGGCCGCCATACCGCTGATACCTTCTCGGTCGAGCAAGCCTTGGCTCTGCGCCCCGATTTGGTGGTACTGACCGCCGCCTTTGCGGGCCTGACACCCGGCCAGGACACACGCGACTCGGCGCTGATCCAGCGCCTTACTGCCGCCAAAGTGCCCGTCATCGTGATCGACTTCTTTGTCAATCCACTGGAGAACACCGTACCCAGCCTGCGCGCATTGGGCTACGCCGTGGGTGAAAAAGAGCGCACCGACGAGTTCATCCAGTTTTACGAAGAACACATGCAAGGCGTGGCCCAGCGACTGGCTGATCTGCCCAAGGAAGATCACCCGCCCGTTTTTGTCCATGCCCATGCTGGCAGCACGGACTGCTGCAACTCGCCCGGCGCAGGCACCTTCAACGACATGATCACCTATGCAGGCGGCCACAATATTGGTGCCGATGTCCTGAAAAGCGCCACTGGCAAGCTGAACTTTGAATACATCCATTCCCGTGCCCCGGTGGTCTATGTGGCCACCGGCACAGGCGCAGGCAAGCGTACGACCTCCGGTGGCCTGACCATTGGCACAGGCGTGACACCGGAGCAAGCCCGTGAAAGCCTGCAAGCCATTATCGACGGCAACCGTCTGCAGGCCTTGCCTGCCGTACGCAGCGGCAATAGCCACGGTATCTGGCACGCCTTTAACGATTCGCCTTTGCACATGATCTTTATCGAAGCACTGGCAAGCTGGATTCACCCGGATCGTTTTGAAGGTGTCTCGGCCCTGAAAACACTAGAGGAAGTGAATCAGCGTTTCCTGACCGTGCCGATGGAAGGCACCTACATGATTGATCTGAAGCCCGCCTCCTAAGCCTTCATGTCGCGCCTGATTCCACTAGAGCTGCCGCCTGCGGGCGGCCATCCCCATCACGTCTTGCTGCGCCTGCCGGACGGCAAGCCCGAACAAGGCCCTCTGCCTTTGCTGTGCCTGCTCGATGGTCAGTGGACCTTGCCCTTGCTGGAAGAAAGCGGTCACCCCGCCCTGGAACGCTGCGCCATTTTGTCGCTGGGCTATCAAGGCGAACGCGATCAGATCACCCGCTATCGCGCTCTGGATTACACCCCGCCCGGCCCGGACGGTGGTTTATGGGAAGACCCGCGCGTCCCTCAGTGGCAAGCCGGTGGCGCCCCAGCCATGATCGAACAAGTACGCATGGTGCTGGCATTGGCCCAAAGGGTAGAACCCGCACTAACCCGTTCGCGTATCAGCCTGTACGGTCATTCCTACGCCGGCTTATTCGTGCTGTATGCCCTTAGCCAGCACAGCCTACCCATTCATCATTACCTGTGCGCCAGCCCTTCTTTGTGGTGGCACGATCCCCTGATCTGGACCTTGCTGGAGCAATTGGGCAAGCCGGTGCAGGTAGATATTCTGGCCGGTGCCTCAGAGGCCTGGTATCCGCTGAGCGCTCAGGCAGCAGGGCCGGACGGACGCAAAAATGGCGTGCCTACCCTGCCCACCATGCAAAAACTGCAAGCGCACCTGCAAGCCCAAGGCATGCAGGCCAAGTTGCATGTTCTGCCCGGAGCCGGTCACGGCCATGTGCTGGCACAAGCCACCCTGCGTGCGCTGGAACTGGCCTGCGGCGCGGCTTAGCCGCTTTTTTCTTGCGGGCACTGGGTGCCTTTTCACTTCGTATCCAAGTTTTCCCGCCCTAGGGTAACTCCCCCCATTCGTCCTCTTGTTTTAGGCCTCAACTTCTTTTAGTCTGTATTTATATGCAAGTGCATAGAAATCAAAAAAAGAGATTGGAGACGAATATGAAGGTAGCGGTATTAGGTGGCGGGCACGGTTGTTACGCAGCAGCGGCAGACTTGAGCGAGCAGGGCCACGAAGTACGTTTGTGGCGCCGTGATACGGCTCAGCTGCAGCCCTTGCTGGACCGCCCAGTCATGACACTGAAAGACGAAGCAGGCGAGCGCGACATCCCCATTGCCAAGGTCTGCGCGGATATTGGCGAGGCCATCGCCGGTGCCGATCTGGTACTGATCCCTTCGCCCGCCATTGCACAAACCGATATTGCCCGCGTCATGGCCCTTCACCTGACAGACGGCCAGGTCGTGTTCCTGCCACCGGGCACCTTTGGCTCCTTCATCATGAGCGAGATCGTGCGCGGCACCGGCAACAAGGCCGATGTCAGTTGGGCCGAAACCGGCACCCTGCCCTGGCTGGCCCGCAAGCATGGCGATACCGTCATCAACATCACCACCCGCGCCACCCGCCTGCCTACCGGCGTGTACCCGGCGCGCAATACCGATCACGCCCTGGAGGTGATTGGCAAAGTGTTCCCCAGCGTGGAGCGCTGCGAAGATGCCCTGTCCGGCGCCCTGATGAATGCCGGCCCCATCATCCACCCCCCGCTGATCATGATGAACGCAGGCCCGCTGGAGCATTTCCCGGCCTGGGATATTCATAACGAAGGCACTCAGCCCTCGGTACGTGCCGTGACCACGCAGCTGGACAATGAACGCATGCGTATTCGTGAAGCGCTGGGCTACGGTGCCCCGCACTTCCCCCTGTCCGACCACTACGAAAACGACCAGTGGATGTATGGCGACCGTTCCTCGCACTCCAAGCTGGTAAAAAGCGGCGACTGGCGCGAGAAGATCGACCTGCACGAGCACCGCTACATGCGTGAAGACACCATGCTGGGTCTGGCCTTCTTCGCTTCCGTAGCCGACTGGGCCGGTGTGGACGCCCCCGTCACCAAAGGCTTGCTGGCGATTGCCGGTGCCATCGTGGGTGAAGATCTGCGCCAGGGCCAACGTACACTGGCCAGCCTGGGTCTGGACACGATGAGCCGCGAGCAATTGCAAGAGATGCTGCACGCCGGGAGAGCCTGATGAGCACGCCCGCCCCGATCCAACGTGTCGTTGCGGTGGGCGCAGGTCGCATGGGGCGGGGCATTGCCCTGGCCTATGCGCTGCGCGGCCAAGCCGTGACCTTACTGGATTTCAAACCCCGGCAGCCTGCCGATAGCGCCCGCCTGGAAGCCGAAATACGTCAGGAGTTACGTGCCACGCTGGAACAGTTGGCCGACCTGGGCATGTTCGCCGCCGAGCAAATCGACGGCTATCTGGCCTGCATCGGCGTCGCTCCCTTGAGCGAAGCGGCGCACGTGTTGGGCCAGGCAGATCTGATTTACGAAGGCGTGCCCGAAACCCTAGCAGCCAAGACCGACGCTCTGGGTCGTATCGGTGAACTGGCCCAGCCCGATGCGCTGATCGCCTCCACCACCTCCACCATGCTGGCCTCGGATCTGGCCCCCATGTTGAGCCATCCCGAGCGTTTCCTGAACGCGCACTGGCTCAACCCGGCCTTCCTGATTCCGCTGGTTGAAATCAGCGCCCACCCCGGCACCAGCGAGCAGACCTTGAACCGTCTGCAAAGCAATCTGGAGTCCATCGGCAAAGTGCCCGTAGTCTGTGGCTGCCACCCCGGTTTCATCGTCCCGCGTCTGCAAACCCTGATCATGAACGAGGCCGCTCGCATGGTGGAAGAAGGCGTGGCCAGCGCGGCGGATATTGATAAAGCCACCCGCTACGGCCTGGGCTTTCGCTTTGCCAGCATCGGCGTGCTGGAGTTCATCGACTACGGCGGCAACGACATTCTGTATCACGCCGGACAGTACTTGTCGCAGAACCTGGACCCGGAACGCTACGCCGTACCCGACATCATCACCCGCTATATGGAAAGTGGACGTAACGGTCTGCGTAGCGGACAGGGCTTTCACGAATACCCAGTGGACCAGCAACAGGCATACCGCCGTGACGTGCTGGCCCGCGTACTGGGAATGCTGGATCACATCGGCCTGGCCCCTGCCCGCGCCGAACACCTTGCCAAGGAGACACAGGAATGAAAAAAGACACCCACGCTGCGCCTTCGGCTTGCTGCCCTCCAAGAGGGCACCTTTCATCTTGGGGCGGCCCGGCGATGAAAAAAACCGCTGCGTTGTTGTTTGCCCTGATGAGTTGTCACGGTCTGAGCCAGGCTCAGGAAGTCCCCACCCTGCGGGTAGGCTGGACCATTCCGGGCGAGGAAGCCAAGTATCTGATGGCCAAGCGCCCCGAGCTGTTCCCGCAATTGGGCAAGAAATATCAAATCCAGTGGACCCAGTTCCAGGGCACCTCGCCCATGGTGCAAGCCATGCGGGCCGGTGTATTGGAGTGCTCCACCATGGCCCCCATGTCGCTGGCCAATGGCGCGATTGAAAGCGGTCTGGAAGCCTATATCGTGGCCCAGCACGTGCACTCGGACGATAAGCACTTCTCCGTCTATTGGGCCGTGAAAGAAGACAGCCCGATCAAGACGGCAGCGGACCTGAAAGGCAAGGTCATCGGCACCAACGCCTACGGTGCCGGGGTGTACTTCGACATGCTGCTGTGGCTGCGTCAAAACGGCATTGACCCGGACAAGGATGTGAAAATCGTTGAAACCGGTTTTCCGCCTGCGGCTGACGCCGTTCGCAGTGGCCGCATTGATGCCGGTCCCATGGCCCAACCCTTTGCCCTGCTGAATGAAAAGAAAGGCGGCTTGCGCAAGCTGTTTTCCCTGTCCGAAGTGGCCAGCCCGTCGGTACAAATTTTCGAGGCCTGCAGCAAATCCTATAGCGATGCCAACCCCGAAGTGGTACGCGCCTACGTACAGGATTTGAAAACTGCCATGAGCATGCTCAGCAAGGATCCAGCATTGGCCGTGGAAGTCACCGCCCAAATCACCCGCGCCCCCAAGGACTTGCTAGCCCAATACCTGTTCACCGACAAGGACTTTGCACGTGTGCCCGACATGCAGCCCGATCTGGAGTCCATTCAAGGCACCTATGACCGCTACCACAAGGCCGGTTTCCTGAAAGAAGCCTTGAACGTGCAGGATTTTTACCGGGCTGATTTACGCGAGGCCAAACCATGATTGAACTGGATGGTGTCGGTAAAACCTTTAACACCCGGCAGGGCCACAGTCATACGGCCCTGCAAGACATCGCCCTGAGCATTCCGGCAGGGCGCTTTGTGTCTATTCTGGGGCCCAGCGGTTGCGGCAAAAGCACCCTGCTCTATATGTTAGGGGGCTTTGAGTCCTGCTCCAGCGGCCAGATCCGCGTCAAGGGCAAGCCCATTACTGGCCCAGGTCCAGACCGGGGCCCGGTGTTTCAGGAATATGCTCTGTTTCCCTGGAAAACCGTGTTGGGAAACGTGGCCTACGGCATGCGCGAACAAGGCATGCCTAAAGCCCAGGCCGAACAACGCGCCAGCGAATGGTTGGACAAGGTCAAGCTGGGGCCTTACGCCGCCTTCTATCCTCGTGAACTGTCCGGCGGCATGCGTCAGCGCGCGGCCATTGCCCGCACCCTGGCCTATGAGCCGGACATTCTGCTGATGGACGAACCCTTCGGGGCGCTGGATGCCCATACGCGCGTCACCCTGCAAACGGAACTGCTCAGCTTGTGGGAGCAGTTGCGCAATACCGTGGTCTTTGTGACACACGGCGTGGACGAAGCGGTCTTTCTGTCCGATACCGTGATTGTCATGACTGGCTCGCCTGGCCGCATCAAGGAAGTGGTGGAGATTGACTTGCCCCGCCCCCGCATCCGTAGCGAGCTGTTGCGCAATCCGGTCTATCAGGAAACCATTATTCGTCTGGAGCAATCCTTGATGGCGGAGGCCCACCCATGACGCCACAGCACTGGTATGAACATCGCTGGGCCTCTTTGGTCATGGCGGCCATTCTGGTGCTGCTGGCCTGGGCAGGACTGGCCCGTTGGGTAGAGCTGGACTCCTTCCCCAGCCCCTGGGCGGCTCTGGGTGAACTACCCGCCCTGATCAGCGACCCGATGGCCTGGTCGGCCATCCTGCAGTCAGTAGGCCGCATGTTTACGGGCTATGCCCTGGCGCTGGTCGTGGCCGTACCGCTGGGTTTGGCCATGGGCCGCAGCCGCCTGGTCTATACCGCCTTCTATCCCTTGGTGGCCCTGGCTTATCCCATGCCCAAAGCGGCCTTGATGCCAATCTTGATGCTGTGGTTCGGTCTGGGGGATTTCTCCAAAATTCTGGTCATTGCGCTGGGCGTGTCCCTGCCTTTGCTCTATCACAGCTATCACGGTGCAACCCGTATCGAGCCCAAGCTGATCTGGGTAGCCCAGTCCATGGGTATGGGTCCACTGGCCCGTCTGGGCAAGATCGTACTGCCCGCCTCTTTGCCGGAAGTCATGATTGGCTGCCGCGTCGGCGTGGTCATGGCGCTGATCGTGATGGTGTCCTCCGAGATGATTGCGCGTCAGGAAGGCATCGGCAATCTGCTGTTCACCTCTATGGATATGGCGCAGTACTCCACGGTGTATGCGGTCATCATGCTGCTGGCGGTCCTGGGCATTGCCTTTGACGCCTTGTTTGAGTTCGTGCGCAAGCGCTGCACGCACTGGCATGACTCTACCCAGGGCCTGATGGACAAAGGATGACGCGATGACCACTAAAACCTTAGCCTCATCGGGACAAGCTATGCGTTCTACTGAAACCCGCCCGGCCAGGCGCCGGGATCTGTCCGGTCTGTCTTTGTGCATCAGCCCGGCCATCTTGCTGATTATCTGGGAGCTGTGTACCCGCTCGGGCTGGGTCAGCCCGCAGTTGTTGCCTGCCCCTTCTGCCATTTTGATGCGGGTATTGGAGCTGGCCGGTCAGGCTGACTTCTGGCAGAACCTGGGCATCACCGTCTACCGTCTGATCAGCGGTTTGCTGATTGCCTGTGTGGCCGGGGTCGCCCTGGCCCTGATTGCCCAACTGACACGCTGGAGCTCGTTTCTGCTGGATGCACTGATCCGTTTGCTGGCCCCTATCCCCAAGATCGCCCTTTACCCGGCACTGATCTTGATCATGGGGTTTGAAAGCGCATCGAAAATTGCGCTGGTGGTCTCGGATGCCATTTTCCCTGTGCTGATGGCCAGTTGGGTGGCGGCGCAAACGGTGGACCGCAAGCTGATCTGGTCGGCACGTGCCGCAGGCACCTCCCGCAGTGCCTGCCTATGGAAAATCATTTTGCCCGCCATCAGCCCGACGGTGCTGGCCGGTGTGCGGGTGGCCGGCGTGATTGCCTGCGTAGTGGTCTTTCTGGCCGAGATGATTGCCTCCACCGACGGTCTGGGCCATATGCTGACCGCCGCCGCTCGCAGTTACCGCACGCTTGATATGTTTGTACCCCTGGTCTGGATCTGTGTGCTGGGCTTCGCACTGAACCTGACCATTGCCGCTTTGCAACGCAAAGTGGATCATGCAAACTAAGTTCCACTCACCGTAAAAACCACCACTTGCCCGGTCTGCTTACAGCGATGACCGGGCTTTGGCAGGCTATCTCAATCATCTGGAACGAGTAGCCTGCTTTTTTTCTGCATCAAGGAAGCCGCTTCACTATGGCCAGCCCCCCTCTGACCGACGCCTATACCGGGCACGATACCTTTATTCCCTATCTGCTCAATCGCAGTACCTCGGCCTTAAATGCTGACTTTCAAACCTTGCTGCGCAGCCATGAACTGACCCTGCTGCATTGGCGCGTGCTGGCTTTTCTGAATGAAACCGATGGACTGGGCGTCAGCACCCTGGCGCAATATACCGATGTGGACCAAACCACCTTGTCACGCGCCCTGGTGGTGATGGAAAACGCGGGCCACCTGTCCCGCCAGCCCGATCCGCTGGACCAGCGTCGTGTGTTGATCCATCTGCATGAGCAAGGTCGGCAGCACTTTTTGCGCGTCCTGCCCGCCGCGCTGGATATTCATCACCGCGCCATTCAGGGCTTTTCGGCTGAGGAACTGGCCCAGCTACGGCAGTTTTTGAACCGTATTCGCGCCAATATCAACGGGGATGGGCGCTAAGCACCCCGCCCCTGCGCCTTTCCTGCAAAGCGTCCACGTGGCCGCTTTGACCTGCCTCACCCTCTGAATCTGCCCCCAATCGAGGCCTGCTGCCCTTGAAGGCCCACGCTTGAAATGGACATTCAAGGGCGATGAGCCTTTATTTACATCAGGAAAGACCATAAAATGATAATGATTAACATTTAGTAGTGCAGCCTCCTGCCTGAAATGTCTACCCAGGCGAACTTGGCTCTCTTACGGAAACAAGCTCTCGTGACTCTCTCCCCTACCCGTGCTGGACGTCGTCAGCTTTTGCTGGCCGCTGCGGCCAGCCCTTTGCTATTTGGCGTACCCCGCCTGCTTCGTGCCCAAGACGGTCCCCTGAAAATTGCCCTGCTGACATCCTTGTCCGGCCCCTTCGCCTCCTTGGGCGAAAGCATGCGCGCCGGTCTGGAGTTGATGCTGCAACAATGCAATTACGAAATGGGTGGGCGCAAGGTGCAGTTGCTGGTCGAGGACGATCACGGCAAGCCGGACGAAGCCATCCGTAAAGTGCGCAAGCTGATCGAGCGCGACAAGATCGACATTTTGGGCGGCGTCATCAGCGCCAATATCGCACTGGCCATTCGTGACATCGTGCACGATGCGCAACTGCCTACCTTTATTTCCAACGCCGCTGCCAATGGCCTGGCGCGTGAAGCCGCCAGCCCCTACGTATTCCGCCCCACCAAAACGAGCTGGATGCTGGGTCATACCGGCGCCTTGTGGACCTTCGAACACATCGAAAAATCCGGCGGTATCACGCTGGGTTCGGACTACACCGCAGGCCGTGAATACATTGAGGACTTCGCCAACACCTATCAGGAACAAGGCGGCACACTGGGCGAGCGCATCTGGACTCCCTTGGGTACCCCCGACTTCGCGCCTATCCTGATGAATCTGGCCGCCAGCAACCCCAAGTTTGTCTACACATTCCTGGCTGGTGCCGACGCCGTTCGTTTCCACCAGCAAATGCAGGATTACCAACTGCACGGCAAGATCCAGATCGTGGGCCCCGGTGCCTTGTTCGACCAAGAAGATGTGATCACTGCGGTGGGCGAGGCCGCATTGGGTGGCGTCAGTACCTTCCACCAGTCCCCCGGCGCTCCGGCTGCCCAGGACTTTGTGGCCGCCTACCAAGCCAGCCGTGGCCGTTTGCCCGGCGAGGCCAGCACCTCCGGTTACGTGACCGGCCAGGTCATCAAGGCCGGTCTGGATGCGGTTAAGGGCGATCTGTCCAACAAGGTCGCCTTCAAGCAAGCCCTGCTGGACAAGCCTATCGACACCGCCTTTGGCCCCATGGCGTTTGACCCGCGCAATAACCAGTCCATTCTGGATATTTACGTCAACCGGGTGGAAAAAGACGCGCAAGGTCGCCCCTTTAACACCGTGGTTCATACTTACCAGCGTATCCAGGACCCCGGCCCGCGTTCTTGAGCCACACCTTGTCTTACTACCTGCTTCAAATCCTCAATGCCCTGTCCTTCTCGGCCCTGCTGATGTTGGCGGGGCTGGGGCTGTCTTTAGTGCTCAGCCTGATGAACTTCATCAACCTGACACACGGCTCTTTTTTCCTGCTGGGCGGCTACATCAGTGTCCAATGGCTGGCCTCTGGCGCGCCCTGGTGGCTGGCCTTTCCCGCCGCGTTTGTACTGTGTGGGCTGATGGGCTTGTTACTGGACCGCTTTCCCTTTCGCCAGTTCTATCAACGCACTCACCTGATGCAGGTGCTGCTGACCTACGGCCTGTCCGTGATTCTGGCCGATTTGATGCGCTGGGGTTTCAGCGCCGACACGCTCTCGCCCATGCTGCCGCAAGTGCTGCGTGGCGGGGTGTGGATCATGGGCCTGCCTTTCCCCACCTATCGCCTGTTCCTGATCGTCACCGGCCTGACACTGGCTTTGTTGTTCTGGTTCCTACTGGATCGCACCCTGTGGGGTGCGGCCATTCGCGCTTGCGTACAAGACGCCCAGATTGTCGAGACCCTGGGCCTGAATTCGCGTCGCCTGTTTGCCATCGGCATGGCGCTGGCCGCCGGTCTGGCCGGTTTGGGTGGCGCCTTGGGCGCAGGCATGTTGTCGGTCTACCCCGGTCTGGATGAAGAAATCCTCTTGCTGGCCTTGCTGGTGGTGGTCATTGGTGGCTTGAACTCAGTGCGCGGGACCTTGCTGTGCGCGCTGATTCTGGGTTTCGTCACCACTTTTGCCCGCGTCTGGGTCCCTGCTTTTGCCAATGCCGCTACCCTGGCCGTCATGCTGGGCCTTCTGCTTTGCTGGCCCAATGGCCTGAGCAAATCCGCTACGCGTCAGGTTTAAATGAACAAGCTCAACACCTGCCTGCTACGCACTGGACTTTGGCCCGCTTTGGCCTGCCTGGTCTTGCTCAGCAGCTATTTCTGGGGCGACGCCTTCTTATGGCGCTTTGGCACCGAAGCCCTGCTGATCGGTTGCGCCGTCCTTAGCATCAACCTCTTGATTGGTTACGGTGGTCTGGTCTCTCTGGGCCACGGTGCCGTCTTTGGCTTTGCCGCGTACGCCACTGCCGTCAGCAGTCAATACTGGGGCGCATCCTTGCCCTTGATGCTGCTGGTCGGCATTGCGGCAGGCACCCTGCTGTCTATGTTGATGGCGCTGATCAGCTTGCGCAGTTCCGAGCTGTTTTTCATGGTGGCCACGCTGGTTGCCGGTCAGTTGATCTGGGAAGTGGCATTTCGCTGGCGTGACGTCACCGGTGGTGCAGACGGCCTACGCGGTTTCCCGCGTCTGAGCCTGGGCGAGTTGCCCCTGAGCGCCCCCTACACCCTGATGATTCTGGCCCTGGTGCTGGCGGTGGTCTGCTGGTTGTTGCTGCGCTCCTTCAGCCGCGCCCCGATCGGGTTGGCCTTGACCGGCCTGCGCGACCAGCCCTTGCGCATGGCCGCCCTGGGTTATCAAGCATGGCGCATTCGCCTTTACACATTCATGATTGCGGGTGCGGTAGCGGGTGCGGCTGGCGGCCTGTATCCCTTTGCAAACCAGTACGTCAGCCCACAACAAGTGCATTGGAGTTTCTCGGCCACGCTCATCATCATGGGTGTGATCGGTGGCATACGCACCTGGCGCGGCGCATTCATCGGCGCTACGTTTTATCTGTTTGCCCAGACCTACCTCAGCTCCTACACAGATCGTTGGCAGTTGTTGGTGGGGTTGATCTTTGTGCTGACGGTTCTGTTCATGCCCAACGGTCTGGCTGAGCGGCGCAAGAGGTCCACATGAGCGTGTTACTAAGCACTCGCGAACTGGCCCTGCATGTGGGTGGCCTGGATATCCTGACAGATGTCAGCCTGGAGCTGCGTGCGGGCGAAACCCTGGGGCTGATTGGCCCCAATGGTGCAGGCAAAACCACGCTGTTCAATATCATCAGCGGTTTGACCACGCCATCCAGCGGCCAGGTTTTTCTGGAAGGCAAGGACCTGCGCAGTCTGGGGCCTATTGAGCGCGCCAGGCAAGGTCTGGTACGCAGCTTTCAGACCAGCCGCATTTTTCCCGAACTGAGCCTGCTGCAAAACCTGGCCTTGGCCGTGCGCATCAAAAAAGGCTGCGGCTATCACTGGTGGGGCCGCCAATCTGCCCGCAGCGCCAGTCAACAGGCGGCCGAAGCATTGCTGGAGCACAGCGCCCTGGCCGGTCGCGGGCATTTGCTGGCCCGCTCCCTGTCCTATGGCGAGCAACGCATTCTGGATTTGCTGATTGCCCTGGCGCAGCAACCCCGCGTACTCTTGCTGGACGAGCCAACGGCTGGCCTGTCCGAATCCGAATCCCGTGAAGTCATGGCGCTGGTCCATGCCATGCGCGGCCAATGCGCCGTGCTGCTGATCAGCCACGACATCGATATTGTTTTCCAGGAATGTGACCGGATCGCCGTGCTGTCGTCCGGCACCTTGCTGACCTGCGATACCCCGGACGCCGTGCGCCAGCACGCTGGCGCGCGCCAGGCCTATCTGGGTGAACTGGCTTTGGAGACCGCATGAGCACAGCGCTGAACATCTCGGGCCTGCATGCACGCTACGATCGGGCCGACATTTTGCAAGAAATTTCGCTGAATATTCCCGTCGGACAAAGCGTGGCCCTGCTGGGCCGCAACGGTGCCGGAAAAACCAGTCTGCTGCACTGCCTGTTCAATATGGGCCCGCAATGGAGTGGGCAAATCCATGTGCACGGTCAAAACATTACGGGTTGGCCTACCCACAAAATCGCCCTGCTAGGCATGGCGCTGGTGCCACAAGGCCGGGGCCGCTTTCCCACACTGACCGTGCAGGAAAGCCTGCGCCTGGCCGGGCTGGCCCGCCGTCCACGCTCGGATGATCGCTGGACGCTGAACAGCATTTATGAATCCATGCCGCGTCTGTACGAGCGCCGCCAGTCCTCCTGCTCCGCCTTGAGTGGTGGCGAACGGCAATTGCTGGCACTGGCCCGCGCCCTGCTGACACAGTCCTCCATTATTGTTCTGGACGAACCCAGCGAAGGCCTGGCCCCCATGACAATTCAGGACACCTTGCTGCCGCAGCTGCAAACGCTAAACGAGCAGGGCATTACCGTGCTGATTGCCGAACAGAATTTAAGCCTGGCTCTGCAATTGGCGGATCGAGCCTTGTTGCTGGGCAATGGTCAGTTGGTTTACGACGGCCCTGCCGAACAGTTGCGCCAGGACGCCGCCCTTTTGCAACGCCATTTGGGACTTTGACATGCTGGCTGTGTACAGCTTGTCGCTTCCCCTGCCTGCAGGTATGGAATCCTGGTTACGAAGCCAGATCCCGGACAGCACCCTGGCCGTGATTGCCCGCCGCAAGCGTCAATCAGATCAGCACTTAAGCCTGCTGGCCCACGGTGCCCTGCGCCATTTTCTGGCGCCTTTGCTGGGGTGTACGCCACGCGCCGTCCCCATTACTACGCTGGAACATGGCAAGCCGGTGCTGGATCTGGACGATACCGATCTGCACTTTAGCCTGTCGCACAGCGGCGAGCGCGTGCTGATTGGCATGGCCGACCGAATCATCGGCGTGGACATAGAAGCCATGCGCCTGCCCGTCAAACCAGGGTTGGTCGAACATTGCAGTGTGCCGTCCGAACGCAGTTGGTTAAAATGCGATCTGGATTTTTATGCGCTGTGGTGTGGAAAGGAAGCAGCCTTGAAACAGGCGGGCACCGGTTTTCATATTCAGCCTCAAGAGTTATCCTTGAACGGCCATCCGGATTACGGATGCACCGTACAATCCCCCCATCCCATCTTGCAAGATTTGGTGGTGCACAGTCACCGGCCAGTAGAAAACTATGCCGCTGCGATCTGCCTGAACACCCCTTTTGCTCCGTGGACGGTCAGCTTGCTGGACAGTGTTGAACTGCCTGACACCAAGCTGACTTAGCACGAGTAAATCTGACAAGCCTACTTATTTATGTAATAGTTCTCATTACCATGATGAAATCTATTCCTGTTGAACAAATTTGGCCTGACGCCTTTGCCCAGCGCTATCGCGATGCCGGACACTGGCAAGGGGAAACGTTTGGGGCCTTGTTGCGCACGCGCGCACAAAACCACCCGGAACGTGAAGCCGTTGTTGGCGGCACCCAACGCTGGACCTATGGCGCGCTGGATCAGTACGCCAGCCAAATCGCAGCGGGCCTGCTGCAAGCCGGTCTGCGCAAGGGTGATCGGGTTCTGGTACACCTGCCCAACATCCCTGAATTTGTCAGCGTGATCTTTGGCCTGTTCCGTGCTGGTCTCCTGCCCGTGTATGCCCTGCCAGCGCACCGCATTACCGAAGTCGAGCATTTTGCCAATACCGCCCAGGCACGCGCCTATATCGGTGTCGATACGCATGCCGGTTTTGACTATCTGCCCTTGGTGCGCGAGCTGCGTGAACGCTGCCCGCATGTAGAACAGGTTTACATCGTGGGCAATGCGCAGGAATACACCTCGCTTGCCCAGTTGCAAAGCAGTGCGGCCAATGTGGACGTGCCCGTATCAGCAGCCCAGCCTTCTGACGTGGCTTTCCTACAAATTTCAGGTGGCAGCACCGGCTTGTCCAAGCTGATTCCCCGCACGCACGACGACTACATCTACACCTTGCGTGAAAGCGCCAAGATTGCTGGCCTGAACGAAAGCAGCGTGTTCCTGGGCGCCTTGCCCATTGCACACAACTTCCCCATGAGCTCACCCGGTTTTCTGGGTGCGCTGTACGCCGGTGCCAAAGTGGTGCTCAGTCCCGCCCCCAGCCCGGACGTTTGCTTTGAGCTGATCGAACGCGAAGGCGTGACCGACACCAGCCTGGTCCCCCCACTGCTGATGCTGTGGATGGATGCGGCCACCAAGACCCATGCCAATCTGGAGTCGCTGCAAGTGATTCAGGTGGGCGGTGCCAAGCTGAACGCCGAAGCCGCCAAGCGCGTGCGCCCCACGCTGGGCGTGACCTTGCAGCAGGTGTTTGGCATGGCCGAAGGTCTGGTGAACTACACCCGCCTGGACGACCCCGAGGACATCATCATCAACACCCAGGGCCGCCCTATCAGCCCGGACGATGAAATCCTGATCGTAGACGACAACGGTGACCCGGTCTCCCCTGGCGAAACCGGCTACCTGCTGACACGTGGCCCCTACACGATCCGCGCCTATCACAACAACCCGTCGGCCAATGCCCGCTCCTTTACCGAGGACGGTTTTTACCGCACAGGCGACGTGGTACGCATGACGCCCGAAGGCTATTTGATAGTTCAGGGCCGTGCCACTGACCACATCAACCGCGCTGGCGAGAAAATCTCCGCCGAGGAAATTGAAGATCATCTGCTGGCCCACCCGCAGGTCTTTGACGCTGCCGTGGTGTCGGTGCCCGACGAGTTCCTGGGCGAGCGCAGTTGCGCCTTCATCATTCCCAAGGATGACAAGCCACGCGCGATTGAACTGAAGAAATGGATACGCAGCCGTGGTCTGGCCGACTTCAAGGTACCGGACCAAATCGTGTTTGTAGACCGTTTCATGGAAACGGCGGCCTTGAAGATCAGCCGCAAAGAACTGCGCGCCCAGTTGCGCGAGCAATTAGAAAACACAACGCAAGAATCATCATGAGTACTCCCCTTACCCTGGAACGCATGCGGCAAGACATTGCCGCCATGTTGCATGAAGACCCGCAGGACATCCTGGACGACGACAATCTGATCGATCTGGGCCTGGATTCCATGCGCGTCATGACCCTGGCTACCCGCTGGCGCGAGGCCGGCGCTCCTATCGAGTTTTCCGAAATGGCCTCGGTTGTCACCCTGGGCCAATGGTGGTCGCTGATCGAGCGTGCCCAACAAAACGGCCGCTGATTTTCTTACTGCAACACGCTTATGTTTAGCTCCCCTTCCGAACTGCCATTGCGCCCCCTGACCGAAGCACAAGAAGGTCTGTGGTACGCCCAGCGTTTGGACCCGCTCAACCCGATTTTCAACACCGGGCATTGCACCCATATCCACTCGGCGTTGGACACCGCGCTGTTTGCACAGGCCATCAATCTGACGCTGACCGAAGCCGATGCCTTGACCTTGCGCATGGTGGACACACCCGATGGCCCGGCCCAGTACCTGCGCCCGCAAGAGCCGATTCAGCTGGAAATTGTGGACCTGTCCGCTCACCCAGACGGTGCCGAACAGGCTCAAACCCAGTTGATGGCGGACCTGCGCACACCGCTGGACCCGACCATTGCACCGCTGGCACGGCACATTCTGTTTGTGTTGGGGCCCAAACACCATCTCTGGTATCAGCGTATCCATCACCTGGCCGCTGACGGCTATGGCATGGCGCTGATCGAGACGCGGGTAGTCAAGCTCTACAAGGCCTTGCTCAATGGCCATGAAGATCATGGCCATGAGCTGGAATCGTTCGCCCTCTTGCAGGATGACGATCAAAGCTATCGGGAGAGCGAGCGCCGCAGTAAAGACAGACAGTTCTGGCTGGACACCTTGAACGATGCAGAACCCGCCCAAAGCCTGAGCGAATCCCAGGCCTTGAGCGACCATCATTTCCTGCTGGCACGCCGCGCCGTCAAGCCCGAGCTGACAGCCAGCCTGCAAGCATTGGCACAAAGCAGCGATATCAGTTGGCCAGACATTCTGACGGGCCTGACCGCCGCCTATGTGCGCCGTCACACCCGCCAGGACGAATGCACGGTAGGCGTGCCCTGGATGGGACGTCTGGGCCATATCAGCGCCCGTATCGTCTCCACCGTGATGAACGTGGCTCCGCTGCGTTTGCAGATCGACGAATCCCAGCCTTTGAATCAATACCTGATTCAGGTTTCCAAGGCACTGCGCCAGGCGCGTCGTCATGGCCGCTACCGCAGTGAGCAACTGCGTCGTGATCTGGGTTTGCTGGGCGGCATGCGTCGTCTGCACGGCCCCATCATCAACGTCCTGCCTTTCGATGCACCCTATGAACAAGCAGGCCTGACCGCCAGCCAGACCGTGCTGTGCGCTGGCCCCGTAGAAGACCTGAACTTCACCTTCCGCGCCCAGCCCGATGCCAGTGGCCTGCGTCTGGAAGTCGAGGCCAACCCACGTCTGTACACCGAAAAGCAGATTCAAACCCATCTGACCCGTCTGGAACAGTTTCTGCTGCGTGCTTTGCAAGCCAACACCCTGTCTGCTGTGCCTACGCTGACGGACGCGGAACACCACCACTGGATTGAGACCGTCAACCAGACTGCTCACCCGGTTCCTGAAACAACACTGTGGGCACTGATCCACGCCCAGTTGCAGGCTCACCCGGAACAAAGCGGCCTGGAATTTGAAGGCAAGAAGCTCAGCTACGCCCAGATCAACGAGCAAACCGCCAATCTGGCCGCGCAACTGCGTCTGGCCGGTGTGCAGACCGGTGATATCGTCGCCGTGGCCCTGCCCCGCTCGCTGGAACTGGTGCTGTCCTTGCTGGCTATCCACCGTGCCGGTGCCGCCTACTTGCCGTTGGATCTGGACCAGCCTGCCGATCGCCTGAACACCATCTTGCAGGCCGCTCAACCGCGCCTGCTGGTTGGCCAGCCCGATTGCACGCTGAACGCCACCCTGCTGGTTCCTCAGCCTGAACAGGCTTGCAGTGCAGACGCCTGGACAGCCGCTGGTCCGCATGACCCGTCTTACCTGATCTACACCTCCGGCTCTACCGGCACACCCAAAGGCGTGCTGGTCAACCACGACGCCATCGTCAACCGGCTGGTGTGGATGCAAACCCATTACGGCATTGGCACGGGTGACCGCATTCTGCAAAAGACCCCGGCCACCTTTGACGTGTCGGTGTGGGAGTTCTTCCTGCCCTTCCTGTCCGGTGCAACCCTGGTCGTGGCCCCACCACAAGCCCACCGCGACCCCGCCCATATTGCCCGCCTGATGCGCGAACAGTCCATCACCGTGCTGCACTTTGTGCCCTCCATGCTCAGCGCCTTTCTGGATGAGCCTGAGGCTCGTGGGCTAGCGCCGCGTCTGGTGTTTTGCAGTGGTGAGGAACTGTCGGCCACTACCCGCGACCGCTTCCACTGCCTGCTGAACGCCGAACTGCACAATCTGTACGGCCCAACCGAAGCCGCCGTGGACGTGTCCTACTGGCCTGCTTCGCGCGAGGACAAATCCCAGCCTGTGCCCATCGGCTTCCCTGTGTGGAACACCGCTCTGTACATTCTGGACGAGCAATTGCAGCCTGTACCGCCGGGCGTGGCCGGCCACCTGTACCTGGCTGGCAGACAGTTGGCGCAAGGCTACTGGGGCCGCCCGGACCTGACTGAAGAACGCTTTGTACCCGACCCTTACGCCCTACATGGCGACCGCATGTACGCCACTGGCGATGTAGCCCGCTGGCGTGACGATGGCGCAGTTATTTTCCTGGGCCGCTCCGATCACCAGATCAAGCTGCGTGGCCAGCGTATCGAGCTGGGCGAAATTGAAGCCTTGCTGGCGCGCCACCCCGATGTGGCCCACGTCGCCGTGATTGCCCGTGAAGATGTACCCGGTCAAATGGCGATTGTGGCTTACTGGGTGCCGCAAGCAGGCAGCCAGTGCACGGACAACACGCTGACCGCGTATGTCGGCGAGCAATTGCCGTCCTACATGGTGCCCAGTGCCTGGATCAGTCTGGACGCCTTGCCCGTAACGGCCAACGGCAAGCTGGACCGCAAGGCTCTGCCCGTACCGGCCTTGCAAGCACGCTCTGCTGGTTTGCCACTGGAAGGGGCCACTCAACACCAAATCGCCGCTGCTTTCGCCACCGTGCTGGAAAGCAGCGACGCGTTTTACGCCGACGACGATTTCTTCGCCCTGGGCGGACATTCGCTGCTGGCCGCCAAACTGGCCTTGCTGCTGCGCGAAGCACGCAGCCAGGCCGTCTCGATTGGCACTATTTTTGAGTACCCCACCATTGCCCGTCTGGCCAAGCACCTGGATCAGGCAGGCAGCACGACTGCCGATGGTTTTGGCCCCATCATCACCTTGCGTCCGGCACAAAGCGACCAACCTGCGCTGTTCGTGATTCACCCGGCCGGAGGCTTGTCCTGGTGCTATGGCGCGCTAGCGCGTCACCTGCCCCCAGGTCGTGCCGTCTACGGCCTGCAAGCCAGTGTGCTGTCTGACGCCTCGCTGGGTCTGGATAGCAGCCTGGATGCCATGGCCAAGGTGTATGTGGATCGTATCGAGCACGTTCAGCCACAGGGCCCCTACCATCTGGCCGGCTGGTCCGTGGGCGGCATTATTGCGCAGGCCATGGCCGTCGAACTGCGTCGTCGCGGGCAACTGGTGGGCATGTTGTCCTTGCTGGACGCCTACCCCAGCGATGCGTGGCGTAACGAACCGGCTCCCGAACCCAACGCCATCTACAAGGCGCTGCTGCATATTGCGGGCCATGATCCGGACAGCTTGCCCGACGTTTCCCTGACCCGTCAGGGCGTGGTGGACTTCCTCAAGCGCAGTGCTCACCCGCTGGCCGAACTGCCTGACACGCGTCTGGACAGCGTATTTCAGGTGGTGGAGAACAATAACCGTCTGGTGCGTCTGTACGAGCATCACGTCTATGACGGCCCCATGCTGTATTTCCGTGCGGCTCTGGACCACGCAGGCACACAATTGCATCCCAATTTGTGGCAGCCCTATGCAGAGCAGCTAGATGTGCACGATATTGCCTGCCTGCACGCTCATTTGACCGGTACTGAAGCCGTGGCCGTCATGGCCCCGCTCATGGACTCGGCCATGGCTTTTGCCGAACAGGCACAAGCTCAACCTGAACTCGATGTATAAGCCATGTCTGTAAGACGTTTCTTTCTGGATATCTCGCCGCTGATCGAAAGCCGGGCCTTCCGCTTTGCCTACTTCGCTCGGGCCGCCACGGTGCTGGTCACCGGCATGTTGATGGTGGCTGCCAGCGTACAGCTTTATGATCTGACCAAATCCAGTGTGGCCGTTGCTTTCCTGAATGTGTCCATGGCCACCCCCATGGTGCTGGCACTGATTGCGGGCGGTGTTTTGTCGGACCGCATGGACAGGCGCAGTCTGATGGTCTGGTCGCGCAGTGTCTACATCCTCAGCGTGCTGCTGTTCCTGATCAATACGCTGCTGCCCAACCCGCAGGTCTGGCTAATCTATGTGGCTGCAGCCATTGGTGGCGCGGCGGGCGGCATCAGCGTGCCGGCCATGATGTCGGCCACCCCGGCCCTGGTCGGTCGAGACAAGCTGGCCGCTGCCGCTGCCCTGTCCGGTTTGGCCATGCAGTTGGGCGGCATTATCGGCCCCGCACTGGCAGGCGTTCTGATCTCTGGCCCTGGCCTGATTTTCTGCTACGTGATCGTGCTGTGCGGTGTCATTGTCACCCCTTTGCTCTTGCGCGCTCTGCCGCCCTTGCCTCCGCAAGCGGGCAAGCAGCCCCAGAAAAACGCCTTCCAATCCCTGCGCGATGGCCTTGCCTTTGTAGCCAGCCACCCTTTGCTGCGCGCCCTGTTGCTGATTGATCTGGCCGCCTTGATTTTGGCCACGCCCTTGGCCTTGATGCCCGAGTGGGGCGACACCATTCTGAACATGGGCGCTACCGCCACCGGCTATCTCTACGCCGCCCCGGCGGTAGGTGCCACGCTGGCTGCCCTGTCCAGTGGCTGGTGCCGCCAAGTGTCCCGTCCCGGTGCCGCCATTGTGCTTGCCGTACTGATCTGGGGTCTGGCTGTTGCCGCCCTGTCCCTGCAAACCACCTTATGGTGGGCACTGATCTGCCTGGCCATCATGGGCGCAGCCGACACCATCTCCAAAATCATGCGTATGGCGCTGGTTCAGCACCACACCCCCGATTACCTGCTGGGCCGTGTTTCCAGTCTGTGGATGACGCAATACTCCCTGGGCCAGGCCCTGGGCAATATGCAAATGGGCTATCTGTCCCGCCTGCTTGGACCGGCAGTCGCTGTGGCCGTCGGTGGTCTGGCTTGCGCTGCGGTCGCAGGTGGTTTCGGCGTGTTCAATCAAGGTCTGCGGTCAGCCCGCAAACAGGATGGCCCACCCCATGCCTGACATCTCGATTTTGTTCTATCCACGCCTGCTGCACGCCTGTAGAAAGAGCTCCTACATGGACCGTCTTGTCGACCGAACTTTTATTTAGGATTAAAAGATGCTAATCAATGTCAATTGCATTCGTCGTACCCCCGCTGCCCTGCTACGCAAGGCCGGCCTGAGCGCCGCCGTCCTGTCCCTGTCTCTGGCCAACGCCTTTGCGGCTCCTGCCTTTGACCAGCCTGACGCTGACTTCCGTGGTTCCATGAATGCTGCTGGCGTGGTCTACGCAGGCACCGAAGCTCAACTGGCAGGCCGTGGTTTTACGCCCGGCCAGGAAGTGATTCTGCTGCAAAACGGCCACACCCTGACCCCCAAAGCGCTGGTTGCTGACAAGGAAGGCAATCTGAGCACCACCCTTGCCATTCCAGCCGAAGCCGCCGTTGGCGTGCATCCCGTGGTCATGCAGGTCAGCAAGCCATCGACCGCTGGCATCTTCAACCTGAAGGTTTCCCCTAAAGTTGAGCTGAGCGGTCAGGACAAATTTGAACTGCAATCCCAGCACCTGGTGCCCGGCTTGTACCAAAGCGCCTACAGCCCCAAGAACAAAGTGCTGTTCGTGACTTCTGCCGTGGGCCGTCCACCCGTCAAGCAATCGCAATTGCTCAAAGTTAACCCCAAGACCCTGGCCGTTGAAGCCAGCGTGACCCCCGCCGCTCAACAAAGCCGCAATGATGGCCAGGTTCAAGCTGTTTATGGCGTGGACGTGGACGATGCGCACGGCCATGTTTGGGTCACCAACACCCGCAGTAATACAGTCGCGGTCTACAGTCAAAAAGACCTGAAACTGGTGAAACAGTTTGAGGATGGTGCCGCCAGCCACGCCCGTGACGTTGTAGTGGATCAGAAAAACCAACGCGCCTATGTCTCCTCGCCCGGCTCCAAGCTGATTTCTGTTTTTGACACGAAGAAATTGGCGACACTGGACCCCATCGAACTGAAATCCCAAACTCGCGGCCAGCTCAGCCCCATGAGCCTCGCCCTGGATGACGAGAATGGCCGTCTGTACACCGTCAGCGCCAGCACCAATGAGCTGCTTATCATCGACCTTAAAGACGGCAATGCTCAGACCGTCTATGCCCTGCCAGGCTCACGTGGCGCGGCCGGTGTGGCCGTGGATAGCAAAAACGGACAAATCTACGTGGCCTCCCAGGGCAGCGACAACCTGCTGATCGTCAACGCCAAAGACGGCTCCGTCCAGCACGACATCAAAATCGGCGCTGGCGCTTTGAACGTAGCCTTCGATCCCAAGACATCCTTGGCGTACGTGGCCTCCCGTGGTGCGGGCACCGTGACCGCCGTGAACGGCAAGGGCGAAATCGTTGCCAACCTGGACGGTGGCAGCTTCCCCAACCACGTTTCCCTGGATGGCGACGGCAATGCCTACCTGGTCAACAAATCCAAAGGTAAGGATGACCAGACTGCTGACCGTATCACTCGTATCCACCTGAAGTAAGCCGCCTGACGCGCCCCTTTCATAAAAAGGGGCGCAAAGGCAAAACCCTTGCCCTTAAAAAGGACTCCTATGAACAGCCGTATAGCCGACCAAGTCCGCCCCGCCACCATTGAAGAATGGTTAAGGCATTACCGGGCCGACAGCAGCGTATTTGCCTCTCCCACCGTCAGTTTGATGGCACACGGCACGGCACTGGAGCGGCATACCCATAATGCCCAAGGACAATTGCTGTCAGATGCCCAGACCTTGCTGTCACAAGCCGCACAACAAGGTCTGGACGCCCCCCTGCTACTGGGTGTGATTCCCTTTAACCCGGCCCGCGAAGCCTATTTACGCGTGCCCAAGGAATACCGACGCGATCCCGTCTTGCTGCGCCCGGTCCAGCGCCCACCGCTGGCCAAATCCGGCAACAGCATTGCCAGCCAAAGCCTGCTGCCCAACGGTGCGGGCTACGAAGACAGCGTCAGCCGCATCCTGGCAACGATGCGCGAACAAAACATCTCCAAAACCGTGATGGCCCGTACCGTGACCATCACGCTGAACGAAGCCCTGGATCGTCAGACTGTGTTGAGCAATATGCTCCACAGCAATCCGGCTGGCTACACCTACGCCCTGCCCTTGCCAGGTGGCAAGGCCCAAGACCCAGATCTGTTTTTTGGAGCCAGCCCCGAGCTGTTGGTGCGCCGCCAAGGCGATCTGGTTACCGTCAACCCGCTGGCAGGTACAGCCCCGCGCTTTGCCGATCCGCAACGCGATCAGGCCAGCGCAGAAACCTTGATGGCGTCCAGCAAAGACCTGCGTGAACATGCCTACGTGATCCAGGACGTAGTACGCATCCTGTCCCAGTTCTGCGACTGCCTGGACGTGCCCGACGGCCCCAGCCTGACCAGCACCGCCAATCTGTGGCACCTGTCCACGCGTATCAGTGGCCGTTTGCGCGACCCATCCGTCACCTCTCTGGAACTGGCATTGGCCATGCACCCCACACCGGCCGTGTGCGGTTTGCCCACCCAGCCCGCCATGCAGGCCATCGAAGCCACCGAGGTCTTTGATCGCGGCTACTTTGCGGGTGCCATAGGCTGGAACGACCACGAAGGCAACGGCGAATGGGCCGTGGCCATCCGCTGTGGCCACTACACCCAGCAAAATCTGACCTTATCGGCTGGCGCTGGCATTGTGGACGGCTCCGTCCCTGCCCTGGAGCGTCAGGAAACCGGCAATAAACTCATGACCCTGATCAACTCCCTGGGTCTGGCACAAAACATCACTCTTTAACGGAGACACGGTTCATGACCATTCACGCCTTGCCCAGCTACGAGCTGCCTCAAACCCCCGTAGCCAACCGCGTCAATTGGCGGCCTCAGGCCAATCGTGCCGCCCTGCTCATTCACGATATGCAGACCTACTTTCTGCAGAAATACGATATGAGCCAGGCTCCGATCCCCATGTTGATCGAACGCATCGCGGCCCTGCGCGAGGTCTGCCACTCGCTGGGCATTCCCGTGTTCTACACCGCCCAGCCTACCGAGCAGCCCGAGAAAGACCGTGCCCTGCTCAACGATTTCTGGGGCCCTGGCCTGACCGCCACCGAATTTCACACTCAACAAGCCGTCGTGCCCGAGCTGGCACCAGCCGAACAGGACATCATGCTGACCAAATGGCGCTACAGCGCCTTTCAGCGCTCCGATCTGCGCGAGCAACTGCGTCACCTGGGCCGCGACCAACTGATCATCACCGGCGTCTACGCCCACATCGGCTGCATGACCACCGCTCTGGAAGCCTTCATGCAAGACGTGCAGCCCTTCCTGGCCATTGACGGCGTTGCCGACTTCTCGCTGCCAGAACACCACATGGCCATCCGTCACGTCTCGCAACGCTGCGGCGTCAGCCTGACCTGCGCCGAAATCCAGGACAGCCTGCAACGCTAAACAGGGAGTACACATGAGCACACAAGAATTTGCAGGTGAATGCGTTGCCGTCACGGGCGCGGCCCGTGGCATCGGCGCCTCTGTGACCAAACTGCTGCTGGAGCGAGGCGCCAGCGTCATCGCCCTGGACCTGGACGTAGAAGGTCTGACCCAACTGAGCCAATCCGAATACAGTGAGCGGGTTTCCTGCCACCTGGTCGACATCAGTCAGGCCGATGCCGTTGATGCAGCGCTGGCCCAAGGCCAGGAAAAACTGGGCCCCATCCAGCGCCTGGCCTGTGTCGCGGGCGTCCTGCAAATGGGCCGCATCACCGAACTGAGTAACGAGCAATGGGACCGCACTTTCGCCATCAACACCACCGGCGTCTTTAACGTCTGTCGCAACGTGGCCAAAGGCATGATAGAGCGCAAACAAGGCGCCATCGTCAACGTCAGCTCTAACTCCGCCGCCACTCCCCGCATCGCCATGGGCGCCTACGCCGCCTCCAAAGCTGCCGTCACCCAACTGAGCCGCTGCCTGGGGCTGGAACTGGCCCCACACGGTATCCGGGTGAACATCATCTCTCCCGGCTCCACCGACACCCCCATGCAACAAGCCATGTGGGCGCAAGGTAGCTCGCGCGAAACGGTTATCGCAGGCTCCGGCGAGAACTACCGTCTGGGCATCCCCCTGCAGAAAATTGCCACCCCCGAAGAAATTGCTGAAGCCGTGCTGTTCCTGCTCTCGGACCGCGCCAGCCACATCACCCTGTCTGACTTGCGCGTGGACGGCGGTGCCACACTGGACCAAGGCTAAACAGCCAGACGCAAAAAAGGGCGGATTCTCCGCCCTTTTTTATTACCCTTGACCCGTCCTGAATTAAGTTGACACTTTTTCTCCTTATCGAAGGAGAGTCAATGGAGACAAGGCATTCGACACAGCCAACGTGATTACAGCTTGGCTTTTAAATTGCGGGGGGGCGAGCAAGTTGGCCTACAAGCAGGCTCAGCAACGCTATGGTACTCAAGGTCACTCAACCGTTTTAGTATAGTGCCGTCAACACGGCTTGCAGGACTGACCCGTCCTGAGCGACATTGACACTTTTTCCCTGTCAAAAAAGCATGAATTGAGACACTGAATCCGAAGTCACCAACGTGATGACTCGTCTGGCTTTTAAATCACCAAACGAAAAACTCCAGATAACAGCATGCCCACATCCACACGAGTGATCACGCCAATAAGAAAGGATCACAGCATGCCAAGCCAAAGAAAAACACCAGCAAACCGAATTACGAGGAGTGTGGCCAAGTGGAGCCAGACTCAGTCAGATCAAATCGGATCAGGTCAGGTCAGGTCAGGTCAGGTCAGGTCAGGTCAGGTCAGGTCAGGTCAGGTCAGCATCAGATTAGCCCACATTGCCGACAACACCCTACGGCATCATCCCCTAACCCAGTCAAATCTTCTGCAGTAGATCGAGCAACTCCAGCGCCCCCAACGAGTCCCCCATCAAAAATTGCAAGTAGGTCTACTCAAGAGCACTACTGCCATGCTGTTCGGGTCGGGGCAGGCTCAGGCGGGGCGGATCAGAGTGCTTGCCGCGGGCCTGAGATTGCGTAGGGATGCAAGGGGCCTGCTGTTCGAGTCGGACGCTTGTACTTGGTCCGGGGACCAAGTACCCGGCGAGTTCAGGCCCCGCCCGTAGCGATCTCAGGCCAAGGGGACTGGTGCGCAGCACCAGCAAACGCTCAGCCCCGCCGGAGCCTGCCCCGACCCGAACAGCCCCCGGTCCACTCTCCTGAGC
Source organism: Alcaligenes sp. (assembly GCF_050255915.1). NCBI lineage: Bacteria > Pseudomonadati > Pseudomonadota > Betaproteobacteria > Burkholderiales > Alcaligenaceae > Alcaligenes > Alcaligenes sp. The sequence goes on along the minus strand of NZ_JBFWIQ010000006.1, from coordinate 26,797 downwards.
CTGTCTGTATGTAGCCCGTCTCTCACAGCTTAAGTCCAGATGCGGCTACTTCTTCTCCTCAGCCAGAGCCTCACCCTGCTCAATCCCAAACAAATGCTCCAGCCCCAACGCCAACGCATCCCGCCAAGCCACAAAATCATGTGCCGTCGCACTTTCCACGTAACGCACGTCATACCCTCGCGCCCGCAGCACATCATCCAAATGGCGATTAGCCTGCACCAGGCTGACATCCCGGCTGGAGCCAGAGGACTCAAATACCCCAGCACTCATGTAAATCTTCACTGGCACAGCAGGCGAGTCCGCCATCTGCCGCGTCAGCCACTGCCCGCGCGCCTGACCGGCGGGAGCCCACCAGAACGAGCCTGACATACTCAAAACATTGCCAAACAACTGCGGCAATCGCCAGGCCGCATGCATGGCAGCCAAACCACCATAACTGGAACCACCAATCGCCGTCTTGTCTGCTGTCGATTGCACACCCTGAGCACTCAACCAAGGCATCAGCTCCTTTTCCAGAAACTGAATATAAGCCTCATTCGGCGGCAACTCGCGTGCACGCTCCGCCATGCCTGGATTGTCCACCAGGACCAACCACATCGGCGCCACACGCCCCTGCGCAATCAAGGAATCCAGCATGGCAGGCGCGCGCGCCAAATCCCGATAGTCACGGCCATCAAACAAAATCAAGGTGTGATCAATTTCCTGAGCCCGAGTACCAGCAGGCTGATAAATCTGCACCTGCCGCTCCACACCCAGAGCCTCACTGGGCAAGCGTTCCGTACGCCATTGCCCCTGCCCCAACTGCTGCGGCTCCAGATTCACCACCTGGGCCGGTGCCTGCGTCAAACGCAAGACCGAATCGCCATCGAACAGATCCTTGCTGTTCTCCGGCAACACCCTGAAATTGTGAGGATCCCGCTGCAAGGCCGCACGCAACACTTCACGCGCCAGATTCTGGCCTACATAAGGCACATCCGGTGCCATGCGATAGGCAAAGCGGGCATCACGCGGCAAATCGTAGGTGATGTACCAGATATCGGACTGGCCCAAACGATGCATGCGATCGCTATAAGAGAAGGGGCCACCATGCAGACGAACCTCGTTTTGGGCCCCGCGCCAGACAAACGTGACGCGATCATGCGTATTGCTGTAGCGTTCCACCAAAGGCGAGCCGACACGCTGCACATAGTCCCAGAAACCGCGAGACGACTCACCCGCCCGCAAACGCATGCTCCACTGACGGATCACATCACCTTGCAAAGGCTCGGCCTGAACGGGAGCTTGAGGCGCCGTGACGGATGTCACCTGCCACTGGTACTCGCCCTGCCCCAGCACACGCAAACGATACTCGCCCGCCGTGCTGGCAATAAAACCAAAAGGACCACCTCGCTCCGGGGCATCCGCCCAATGACGAATCGCCTTGCCATCCGGGCCGAACAGCTCCAGCATCACATCACCACTGTGCTGCCAACTGCCTTGCACCAGATCATTGTGCTGCAAGCTCAATATGCGTTCATGATGTTCGTGCGGCTGAACCTCACCCTGAGCCGAGGGCAGCGTAGCCGCCCAAGCCGACCCGAGCATTCCCACCATCAATACAGCAACAACAGGTGCGCGCAACATACATCCTCCTAAACGCCGGTTTGCCGCAGGACAATCCCAGTACCAAGAAGCAGTATACGATCAAAAATAATCAGCGCACCCCTTGGCTGACGCGAGATGGCGCCATTGATCACTCCAGGCGGAAAGCCTGAATCAAACGATCCAGCTCTTGCACCTGGTCCTGCAATTCGCTGGAGGTGTGTGCCACCTGGTTCACCATCTCCGCGTTTTGTTGAGTAGCCGAATCCAACTGCCCCACAGCCACGTTAATCTGCTCGATACCAATCGTTTGCTCGCGGGTAGAAGCGGCAATCTCATGCACAATCGTCATCACTTGCGAACTGCCCGTGACCATCTCATCGATCACCTCACCCACCTGCCCCATCAATCTGGCCCCTTCCCGAGTACTGTCGGAGGATGCTTCCACCAATTGAGCAATCTCCTGGGCAGAGGCCGTGGTACGCTGCGCCAAGGCACGCACCTCACCGGCCACCACCGCAAAGCCTCGACCTTGCTCACCGGCCCGTGCCGCTTCCACAGCCGCATTCAACGCCAGAATATTGGTCTGGAAAGCAATCGAGTTGATCACAGTCGTAATATCTGCCACCTTGCCGCTGGAGTCACGAATCGCATCCATGCGGTCCACCAGCTCGCTGACCATCTGACCACCATGCTGAGCGGTTTTCTGCACCTGGCTGGAGACTTCCTCGGCACGCATGGCGTTCTCTTCGCTCATACGCACTGTGCCGGTCATCTCTTCCATGGCCGATGCCGTTTCCTGCAAGGCCGCCGCCTGCTGAGTGGTGCGGCTGGACAGCTCCAGATTGCCAGCGGACAGTTGCGAAGTATCGTCCGCAATCACTCCGCTGCTGTGCTGCAAGGTGCGCATGACGTCATTTAGCTTCAAACGCATCTGCTCGATGGACGCCATCACGCTATTGTCCGGAATCGAACGCAGGGAGTGGGCAACCCGCAAATCACCATCGGCAATTGCTTGGGCAGCGCCATGTAAAACGGTGGGTTCGGCACCAAGCTCGGCCAAAATCTGGCGCGCCAGAAACACCGTCACTGCCGACACCAGCACAATAATCAACAAAAACACCACCGAGGAGCTGAGCAGGCGGCTTAGGAAACTGTCCTTGATGTTATCGATATACACGCCCGAGGTCAGCACCCAGTCCCACTGGGCCACCCCTTTGCCATAGGCCAGTTTGGGCGCATTGCTTTTGTCAGTGAGTTTGGGCCAGTGATATTCCAGAAATCCTTCACCGCCATTGCTGGCAATACGGCTCATCTCGGCAAAGGGATGTACCCCATTGCTATCGACCACGGCACTGACGTCCTGGCCATCAAGATCTGGTCGCGTGGGGTTCATGATGGACACGACGTCAGTCGATAAAACCGACACATAACCTTCCTGTCCAAAGCGGATACTGGCAATGCGTTGCAGCGCCTGTTTTTGCGCCTCTTCCTTGCTGAGGACGCCTTTGCTGACCAATTGCTGGTAGTCCTGCGTAATGCTCACTGCAATATTGACGATGTGCTGCAAACTGCTTTTTCGCTCTTGCATCTGTGCCTGATAGAGCTGGTAGTTCACAAACGTAAAAACCGCCGCCAACGCCATCAAACACAAGATCAATGGCAACCACAATTTCTGTTTCAAACCCAAACGCATCATATTCCCCGAGCAGCACTGAAAAGACAGGTCCCAGGTATGCAAAAACCGACCGTGTCAAAACGGTCGGCCTGCCAGGAGGCCCCATCGAACAAGCTGGGTAACGGCCTCGGGCTTAAAATACTTAATCAAAGTTACATATAGAGATAATTGATACTAAGGCGGCTTATGAAACACTTCCGCTTACACGTCGGGAAGCGTCATGACCTTGGCCAAAAGAGGGCTCACTGCTGGCTAACGTCAGCAAGAAACCGTCTTCAGACATTAACTCCGAGGTCAGACGGCCTTGGTAATGGCCCAATTCCAGACTCAGCGCCAGATCACGCTGCTCCAGGTTATCGACGCCTTTAATAACCAGTTCAAAACCCTGTTCGCTCAGCAAATGGCACCCGGTTTCCAGCAAAGCCTTGAAGGTGGGCTCACGGCAGGCGCGCTGAATGACCTCGGCTTCCAGCTTGACGCCACTAATCGGCCAGCCCCGCAAGCAGCTAAGCTTGTGGTTTTCAATGTCAGTGCTGGTCAGCCAGACCTGAATGTCCTGCTCTTTCAGGAACTGCAAGGCCTGCATCAGTTCCGGCGTTTCTTCCAGCTCCTGGTCGCTGAACAAATCCAGCTCCACGCAGCAAGGCTGCAACTCAAACTGACGCAACATAGCCGGCATGCGCTTATAGATAGGAAGCACCATATCGATAGGCAGTTTCAGGCCAATATGGCTGGCGCGCAGCGAATAGTCTTGCCACCAGCGACGCACATCGGCCATCAAGGTGCGCAGCATCCACTCACACAAGGCCTGGCGTTGAATCGAGTCCGGCATATGACGCAGCACCAGATCCGAGGACAGGCGCAAGCCGGTGGGCGCTGTCCAGAACACCTGGGCATCCACGCCACTGTACTGGCCAGTACTCGTGGCCACACGCAACTGATAAGAAAAAGACAGCGCTTCGCTAGCCTGGGGATCGAGCACATCCAACGTTTCCAGCGCGTGCAGCAATTCCAGCGGCGTAGGCTGGGACGCTTCCTGCTCGATGCGCGGAGTGTAAAACTCCATAATCTCGGTGTCTTGCAGCTCTTGCTGGGCGATTAATTTACCCGTAAAGGTATAACCCCAACCATGCACCGACTTGATCGGCAAAGCCACGCCCGCCTGACTGGCCTTGCGGCGCAAACGGCTGATCAAAGAATCCACGGCACGGCTGTCGCTAGCCGCCAGACCCTTGTCACGCATCAGGTCTTCACGGCTGAAACGGGCATCCGCATGCCGTATGAATGCATCCATTAATTGACGCTCGCTATGCGTCAGCTCCAGGCCCACACCATTAGGAGCTACCAGGGTCCAGCCCTTGTCACGCAGGATCCACTCCTGCTGCCCGCTATGTTCCTGAACCTCTTGCATCGCCTGGGAGGCACTCACGGCAGCATAAACATTACGGCGGCGCACGGCATGGCACCAGGCCATCAACTCGGGAACTTGCACATCCAGTGCCAGACAAGCATCCGCCCCCGTCAGCAACAACTGTACTCGCGCACTGGCAGACAGGCCGGACTGAACGGCCACAATACCCAAAGAGCCAAAGTCATTGCGCAATTTGGCCACCATCAACGGCACGTAGCCCGCCTCAACGGGGAACAGCAGCAGATCAGCCTGGCTCAGGCGTGCCTCGGCGACCTGCTCCAAGGAGCTGACAACGCTTGTTTTGGTACCGAAAACCCGCAGTTGCTCCAGCCAGTAGTGCAAGCCCTCGCCTTCTTCCAAAACAATCAACACGCAGCGTGCATGTTCCATAAGCGCCTACTATTTAATTATTGCCAGCGCTGCGATGATCCAAGTGCAGGCCGACAATACTATTTTTTATCAATAGTTGGAATTATCACTTCTAGAATACAGAGCACAAAGTAAAGAATGGTCAAATGTGGCGTTTGAAATTTTTTGTCTTCAAAATAACGCCTGCCTTACCCTCTGAACCAGAGCGGGATTATTTTCCAACACTGATTTCTTAAAATACCCATCTCACAAATAATTATAGTTTTCATAACACAAGGGTATAAAAAACCCGCTCGAAAGCGGGTTGCTCTAGCTCAAGACTGGCTGGAATAGTTATTGGGCAGCGGCCTGCAGACGGGACTGCAACTGGTCAACAGGCAACCAGCCATCCACACGACTGCCATCAGCAAAATAAATAGCCGGTGTACCTTGGATGCGCAGTTTCTGCCCAGCGGCCAGTATTTGATCCAGGGGATGTTCACACGAGGCTTTCTCAGGCCGGGCTCCACCCCCCATCCAGTCGCTCAGAGTTTTAGCCGGGTTCTGTGCACACCAGATATCCTCGGCTTTACGGCGGCTATCGGGGCCCAGAATGGGGAACATCAGACTATAAACCGTAATATTGTCGATCTCCTGCAAAGTGGTATGCAGACGTTTGCAATAACCGCAATTGGGATCTTCAAAAACCACCATTTGGCGACTCCCATCGCCTTTCACCAGCTTAATGGCTTTATCCAGCGGTAAGTCATTCAGTGAAACACGGCTGAGCTCCTGCATGCGTCGCTCGGTCAAGTCAATTCGATTTTTACTATCCAGCAAAGAACCCTGCATCACAAAATTGGCCTGCGGATCGGTATAAAGCAAGGTTCCGCCTACCTCCACTTCCAGCAGATTGGGAAACGGTGTGGCACGAATACCATCCACCGTCACGCCCGGAAAAACCGCCTCAAACGCTTGGCGAGTAGCCTCGAAACGCGTGTCTATTTTGGCAGGGCCGGCTGCCTGAGCCAGGCCACACAGCGACAACAGGGCCAGGGCCAAGACAGAACGAAGGTGCAACATCATGACGTACTTCCTTTGCTAATCAACAAGGCTCTAGCGGCCTTAGAACAGGAGAGCGCCTGGTTTGATTCCAGCCGCATGAGCAATCAGGCGGCGTTTGACCCAAGGCAGGCGGTCCACCACTTGCATACCGGCATTACGCAACATGGAGATCGGAGCCCCCGGTGCCGCAAACAGACGGTACAGACCATCGGTGGCAGCGCGCATGGCTGCGATAGGTTCGGCGCGTGCGCGTTTGTAGCGATTAAGCACACGCATATCACCCACCGAATAATGCGGGCCGCGCTCGGACAACACCTTGATCAGAGCTTCGATATCGCCCAGACCCAGATTCAATCCCTGACCGGCCAAAGGATGCACGCGATGCGCCGCATCACCGACCAAGGCCACGCCGGGCGACACCAGGCCACTACGCTCAAAGGTCAAAGGGAAACCGTGTACCGGGCTACGCAAGCTTAACTGCCCCAAACGGCCATTCGATAAGGAGAACAAGCTGTTTTGCAGATATTGCGCCTGCTCCTCTGAGGGCATGGCCAACACTTTGTCGGCCTGCGCTTGCGGCACAGACCAGACCATGGAGACTTGCGGCTTGCCATCCACATCCGGCATAGGCAACAGGGCAAGAATCGAATCGCCGGTAAACCACTGCAAGGCAACTTGCTGATGTGGCCGCTCTACATTGAAGTGGGCCACCAAACCGGCATCGCCATATTCACGTCCGTGGTGCTCAATTCCGGCTGCAGTACGCAGTCCCGATCGAGCCCCATCCGCACCTACAAACAAGTCCGCAGTGATGCGTTTTTGCCCGGCAGTCAAAATGGTATTGCCTTCCAGACGCTCGAAGCGGTCTTCAATCCAGGGCACTCCAAATACTTGCAATGCCTGATACAGCGCCTGCTCCATCTGACCGGACTCAACAATCCAGGCCAAATAGTCCTGCGCATCCTGCCAGGCATGCAAATTCAGACAAGCACCGCCATCACCATGCACTTCCATGGCCTGCACCGGCGAAATGCGCTGGGCTGACATCAAGTTCCAGACACCCAGTTGCGCCAAAAAACGCTGACTGGCCACCGAGACAGCATAGACACGGGGGTGATACTGCCCGCCCGCCAGCTCCATAGGCTTGTAGGCGGGGGACAAGATGCTGACATCAAACCCAGCCTTGCATAAACCCAGGGCGCTGGCCATACCGGCCAAGGCCCCACCACACACCACAATCCGTTCTTTATTCATCGCGCGCTCGGTTCTCCTGCCTGACGTGGCCACAGCAGCCACATTTGCCCCTGCTGCTTCATGCGTCCGGCCTGTGCACCCGCCTGATCGCCCGTACCCCAGTACAAGTCGGTACGTGCAGGCCCCTTGATGGCCGCACCCGTGTCCTGGGCAAAGACCAGCCGCTGCAAAGGCTGCTTAGTTGCAGGTTGCGAAGTGGCCAGATACACCGGCGTACCCAAGGGTACATAAGTGGGGTCAATAGCAACGGAGCGCAGGCCAATCAAAGGAATGCCATAAGCGCCTTTAGGCCCCAGTTCCGGGTCCACAATGGCCTCTTCACGAAAGAAAACCATGGCCGTATTTACATTCATCATTTCCTGAACACGGTGCGGATTGCGCTTGGCCCAGGCTTTGATGTTTTGCATGGAGGTCTGGGCCAAAGGCATCTCGCCCTGCTTGGCCAGCCATTGGCCTACGGAAGCGTAAGGGCGTCCGTTATGATCGGCATAGGCCAGGCGTACGGCACTGCCATCAGGCAGTACGGCACGGCCCGAACCTTGAATCTGCAAGAAAAAACCTTCTACCGGGTCTTTCGCGTACACAATCACGGGCGGCTGGCGCTCCGACTGGGCCATGATCTGTTCGCGCGTATCGTACGGCACAATGCGTTTGCCCACTTGCTTGCCACGAATACGCTTGCCAGCCAGCTCGGGATATAAACTGCCCAGATCAATCGTCAACAAATCATCCGGCGCGGCGAACAGCGGCCACTGATAGCCAGCGCTGCGAGTACGGGAAGCCTGGAGCAAAGGCTCGTAATAGCCTGTGACGGTGTTTTGAGCCACCTTGCCATCGCCTGTCAACAAGCGCCAGGGCTGCAACTGTTGCTGTAGAAAATTGCGTACAGCCGCCGTATCTTTGGTGTCAGCGTTCAGGCCCGCAGCCGCCGCAGCTTGGCAGACAGGCTGCCAGGCACGAGGGTTGGCACGAGCAGGCATAGCCAATGATCCACTGACCGGACGCATCAAACCCTTGCAGTTATTGATAAAGCCTTTCCAGACATGATCCAGCGAATCGGCCTGCCAGCCTGGCAAGGTTGACCAGTTCACGGCCTGATAGCGCCCCGCCAGCGCCCGCGCCGGGGTTTCCGGCAGAGCCGACAAGGACGGCACCTGCAAAGGCTGCAAGGCGATATCAGGACCACTGTCTGCGGTGCCCGGAGCCGTTGACGAAGAGCCCTGATCCACAGGCGTGGTTGAACAGGCGCTTAATGCCAGCAGTACGGCTGGCACGCAATAAATTAACTTCATGGCTGGATTTGGCCCTTAGTGCAAGGTACGGGGGGAGGAAAGGATGAACTCCTGGATGAGGACCTCAAAGGGCACACCATTTTCACCTACACATTGATAGCTGCCACGCATGGTGCCAAACGGTGTATTTAAGGGACAGCCACTGGTGTACTCGAAGGTCTCGCCGGGAGCGAGCACCGGCTGTTGTCCCACAATACCCAGGCCACGCACTTCCTGAACCTGCTGATTGTCGTCCGTAATGATCCAGTGACGACTGATAATCTGGGCCGTCTGCTGTCCATTGTTGGTAATCCGTACGGTATAGGCAAACACGTATTGGTTACTCTCGGGCTCGGATTGCTCAGGCAGGTACTGGGGCGTGATTTGCACCTCAATATCGTCAGGCTTCATGATGGATTCCAGGTTACGGCTGTACAAATACGGGGCGCTGCACAGCCCCCCGCTTGAAACTATAATGATGACATATGGCCACGATTTTCGTGATGTCTAATCTTTACGGCACCTATTATGTCCCAAGCCAGCACCACACGTATCGCTCCCAGTATTTTATCGGCTGACTTCGCCCGTCTGGGAGAAGAAGTCCGCAATGTCATTGCCGCCGGAGCCGACTGGGTTCATTGCGACATCATGGACAACCACTTTGTACCCAACCTGACTTTCGGTCCCATGGTCTGTGCTGCGCTGCGCCCCCACACCACCGCTCCCATCGACGTACACCTGATGGTAGAACCCGTAGACGCACTTATCCCTGAATTTGCCAAGGCGGGTGCCGACTACATCAGTTTTCACCCCGAAGCCTCGCGCCACGTGGATCGCACGTTATCGCTGATCCGTGACCACGGCTGTAAGGCCGGCCTGGTGTTCAACCCGGCCACCCCGCTGAACTGGATGGATCACCTGATGGACAAGTTGGATCTGGTCTTGCTGATGTCCGTTAACCCTGGCTTTGGTGGCCAGGCTTTCATCCCCAGCGCCATGGACAAGCTGCGCCAGGCCCGCGCCCGCATTGATGCCTGGACGGCAGAAGGTGGCCAACCCATCCTGCTGCAAATCGACGGCGGTGTGAAAGTGGACAATATCGGGGCCATTCGTGCTGCCGGTGCTGACACCTTTGTGGCCGGTTCCGCTATTTTTGGCCAGCCCGACTACGCTCAGGTCATCCGCGACATGCGTGCTCAAATCGCTTTGGCAGAGCAAGCTTAAGTGCAATGCCCGGCCCGCCAACAGGCAGGGCCGCTGCAAATCCCAGCCACCTTATCTACTGCAGCATCGTACTGCGGTTGTAGCAGCCTTGCTGCATCGTATTGTCTGGCCGACGGCGCTCCACAAACAAGGCATTACCCTGCACCCGTTTGGCCTGCGCCTTGGCTGAACTGGCCAGCTCCGCAATTAAAGAGCCCGAATACAATTCGGGCTCTTCAACAGTAACGACACCTAAAGACAGGCTCACAAGCGGGTGAAACACCAGCACACCCTGGCGGTTCTCAGCCAAATAACCGCCTGCTTGCCGGTGCTCCATTCGATACAAGGACTCCAGCTCTTTTTCCAGCTCGTCCAAAATACCTTGGCAGCGCTCAGCCCAATCCGGGCTGGTAAACACCAAAATAAAATCATCTCCCCCCACATGACCCACAAAGTCCATGCGCGCAACGGCATATCGAGTAAAGAGCTCTGCCATGGAACGCAGTAACTCATCTCCTTTGCGATAGCCGTATAAGTCGTTATAGGGTTTGAAATGGTCCAGGTCCGCATAACATACGGCAAAGCTCTGTCGATTACGCAACAAACCCTCTATATGCTCATCAATGGGCACATTGCCCGGCAATTGCGTCAGTGGATTGGCATAGCGGGCCGTCATGATCTGAATCTGCGTAATTTCACGCATGAGCTCCACACTGGAGCCCAGGCCCAAATATTCATCCGCACCGGTGATGATGAACCCATCACTCAGGGCCTCGCCCTCGCCCTGCGTCATCAAGGTGCCCAGCTCCAGCAGACTGGTATCGCAGTCCACAATCAATGGCGGCGTTTCAATAAACAAGGAGCATGGCTTATTACCATACAGTTCGCGGTGATAAGGACGTGCCAATTGGTCGTAAAGCTGACTACGACGCAAAATCCCCGTTGGCCTGTCGCCCCGCAACAAAGCCACCGCACTCAAATCAGGGCGGCTTTGAAAGAGTTCATAAACGCGATTGGTCGGAGTGTGGTCCGGAACAGCCGGCGCCGCACGCAGCAAACGCCGCACACTCATCGAATCCCGGCCCTGCACTTGGCGCTGGGCCCGCACGGTGGAAGGGCCAAACAAAGCAGCCTGGGCCGGTTCCAATTGAGGGGGAGGGTTGGGTTGGGGCCGACACAGCAAATAACCCTGGCCGCAGGTCACACCCAAATAACGCAAGGTGCGCAATTCCGCCCCAGTTTCAATTCCTTCGGCAATCACAATAGAGTGCGCGTGATTGGCAATATCGCAAATGGAGCGCACCAACTGCTGCTTGAGCACATCGGTATCAATATCGCGCACAAAATATTTGTCGATTTTGACGTATTCGGGCCGCAACTCGGACCACAAACGCAGCGAGGCATAACCTTCGCCCAGATCATCAATCGCAAACTGCAGGCCTTCTTTTCGATATAGCTCAATTGCCTGGTTCAAATAATCGTAGCTGTCGGTGCGCTCGGACTCGGTCAGCTCGACCACCACGCGGCTCCAATCAATACCATCGAGTTGTGGCATGCCTGTACGCGGTTCAATGCGGGCCGAGGGCAACAGCCCCATCACGACATCCGGACTGGAGTTCAGAAACAGTTTGCCGGCCAAACCCTGCTGGTTAAAGCTATTGACCAAAGTATGGCAACATAGCTCTTCCAGATCCCATAAGCGCCCGCACTGTCGAGCAGCGTCAAACAAGGCTAGGGGCGAATAAAAACTGGTGTCCTTCGGACCTCGAATCAAACCCTCGTAACCCAGAATCAAGCCAGACTGCAGATCTACAATAGGCTGAAACACGGGCGTAACTTGTTTTTCTAAGAGAATCTGATGAAATGTCTCGAACATCATTCTTCCGCTCCTAGGGCCTTTCTGAACAGACCATCGAAAGCCAATCTTGTACCAAAATACGGTTTGCTCACTAAATTGATAAGCCCGCGCGCAGTAAGGAGCTTTAACATGATGAATCAAACGAAATGAAAACTCGATTTTCCGGAAACTATTTCTGCTCGACCTTAACAGGAATTTGACAATATTTTGTCACAAGCTCGCTACAAAAAGATGAATATTTGCTCTGTACTGTTTGATTTGGATGGCACCCTTCTGGACACCATTCCTGATTTGGCCTCGGCATGTAATGCCATGCGCATTGACCTGGGTTTGCCTGCGCTCCCAGAGGAGCGTATCGCCACTTTCGTGGGTAAAGGCTCGGAAAATCTGGTCCGGCGCGCCTTGACAGACCTGCCAAATCCCCCCGCCCACTACACCCAGGCATTGGAATCATTTTATTACCATTACCAATTGTGTAATGGCCAACACAGCCGCCTGTATCCCGGTGTACTAGAAGGATTGAACGACTTTAAAAGCCAGGAGTTGCGTCTGGCTGTCGTCACCAACAAGCCTGAACAATTTGCGCGCCCCTTGCTGGAACAAACTGGCTTAAGTCCCTATTTCGAGCTGATTGTGGGCGGCGATACCTGCCCGCGCAAAAAGCCCGATCCCATGCCTTTTCTATACGCCTGCGAGCAAATGAAACTCGCTGCTGAACAAGCTTTGGTCATTGGGGACTCCATGAATGATGCCCAGGCAGCACGCGCAGCGCATATCCCCGTACTGTTGGTGCCCTACGGCTATAACGAAGGCAAGGATGTGCAAACCCTGGATTCCGATGGTATAGTTGCCTCTATTGCCGACGCCGCCATTTGGCTGCGCAACAAAAGCAACCCCATATTTACGTCATAAAATTCATGTCTACTCGCACTCACGCATCCACAATCTACGGCGCTTATTGGCGCTGGTGGCGTTCGTGTATCGGGTAGATATAACCTTGAAGTCTGGCGTCCCTGCAAAGTAGTACACAGCGGACCGCCTCCAGGAAAATAAGCCCGGTAATCACAACGACCGGGCTTTTTTTTGTTTCTGTCCGGCTCGTCGTACCCACTGACCCTCGAGATCCCAATGACAGAAATAGAATTCAATGCCCTAGCAGCAGAAGGCTTTAACCGCATTCCCCTGATTGCGGAAACCTACGCCGACCTGGATACGCCCCTGTCGATTTATCTGAAACTGGCGCACAACGGCCCTGAAGGGGGGCGTTACAGTTGCCTGATGGAATCGGTTGTGGGCGGCGAGCAATTCGGTCGCTATTCCTTTATTGGCTTGCCCGCCCGTACCGTGATCCGCAGCTATGGCCGCCATACCCAAGTGCTGCACGATGGCAAGGTTGTCGAAACAGCCGAAGGCGATCCACTGGAATTTATCGAGCAATTTCAGGCTCGTTTCAAAGTCGCCCTGCGCCCTGGCCTGCCCCGCTTTGCAGGTGGCCTGGCCGGTTACTTCGGCTACGACACCGTGCGCCACATCGAACCGTCTCTGGGCCCGAACCATAAACCCTTCCCTGCCGATCAGGAAGAAGGCGTGCCGGACATCATGTTGCTGCAAGTGGACGAGCTGGTGATTGTGGATAATCTAGCTGGCCGCACTTACCTGCTGGTCTACGCGGACCCGGCCCAGCCCGAAGCCTACGTACTGGCCAAGCGCCGTCTGAAAGAGCTGCGTGAAAAGCTGCGCTCACCCGTGGTGATCCCTTACGCCTACGCCAGCATGCAAACCGAATGCGAGCGCGACTTCAACAAAGAGGATTACCTGAAGGCTGTCGCCCGCGCCAAGGACTACATTGCGGCAGGGGATCTGATGCAAGTGCAGATCGGCCAGGTCATCACCAAGCCTTTCCGCGACTCGCCCCTGTCCCTGTATCGCGCCCTGCGTTCGCTGAACCCATCGCCCTACATGTACTTCTGGAACTTCGACGACTTCCAGGTTGTGGGCGCATCGCCAGAAATCCTGGTGCGTCAGGAAGAACACCGCCAGGATGGTCGCAACCATGAGCGCGTCACGATTCGTCCTCTGGCCGGCACCCGCAAGCGCGGAGCCACACCTGAAGCCGATGCCGCGCTGGCCGCCGAGCTCAAGTCCGATCCCAAAGAGCGCGCTGAACACCTGATGCTGATCGATCTGGCCCGTAACGATATTGGCCGCATCGCCAAAACCGGCACGGTTCAAGTAACGGACACCATGGCGATCGAACGTTACTCGCACGTGCAGCACTTGGTCTCCAACGTCTGCGGCGAACTGCAAGACGGCATGAGCCAAATGGATGTACTGCGTGCCTCCTTTCCCGCAGGCACCCTGACCGGTGCCCCCAAGGTGCGTGCCATGGAAGTGATTGATGAACTGGAGCCCGTACGCCGTGGTGTATACGGTGGTGCGGCCGGCTACTTGAGCTACTCAGGCGAGATGGATCTGGCTATTGCGATCCGCACCGGCGTCATCAAGGACGGCATGCTCTATGTGCAAGCCGCTGCCGGTGTTGTAGCCGACTCCGATCCCGAAAAAGAATGGCAAGAGACCGAGGCCAAGGCACGTGCGGTTATCCGCGCGGCCGAACAAGTGCAATTCGGTCTGGACGAACCTATTTAATCGCCTGACTGCCCCCCTTTCTTGCCGGAGTATTCCCATGCTGTTCATGCTCGATAACTATGACTCGTTTACCTACAACCTGGTCCAGTATTTTGGAGAACTGGGTCAGGAGGTAGTGGTACGACGCAACGACCAAGTCACTCTTGAAGAAATTGAAGCCCTGAATCCCAGCCATCTGTGCGTCTCGCCCGGCCCCAAATCCCCTGCGGATGCGGGCCTGTCGGTTGCACTGATCCAGCACTTTGCCGGCAAGCTACCGATTCTGGGCGTCTGCCTGGGTCATCAAGCGATCGGACATGCTTTTGGTGCCCGCATTATTCGTGCGCAGCAAATCATGCATGGGAAAGTCTCCCCGATTACCCACCAGGGCACGGACGTATTCAGCAACTTGCCCTCGCCCTTTAACGTCACCCGCTACCACTCCCTGGCCATCGAGCGCGACAGCCTGCCGGATTGCCTGGAAGTCACCGCGCAAACCGAAGACGGCGAAATCATGGGCATACGTCACCGTGAATTGCCTATTTATGGCGTGCAGTTTCACCCCGAATCGGTGCTCAGCGAGCATGGCCACGCCTTACTGAAGAACTTTCTGGACCTTTAAATCATGAACACCATCACTCCTACCGAAGCACTGGTGCGCTGTATCGAACACCGGGAAATCTTCCACGACGAAATGCTGCATTTGATGCGCATGCTGATGCGCGGCGAAATGTCGCCCCAGATCTCGGCTGCCTTGCTGATGGGCCTGCGCGTAAAAAAAGAAAGCGTCGGTGAGATTTCTGCCGCCGCCCAGGTGATGCGCGAATTTGCCACCCCCGTCATTACACCGAACCCGGACGAACTGCTGGATATGTGCGGGACAGGTGGCGACGGCTCCAATACCTTCAATATCTCCACTGCCGCTATGTTTGTGGCCGCCTCCGTCGGGGTGAAAGTGGCCAAACACGGCAACCGCAGCGCGTCCTCCTCCTCGGGTAGTGCTGACGTGCTGGAGGCCTTGGGGGTGAACCTGACTTTCTCGCCCGAGCAAGTGGCGCAAAGTATTGCCGACACCAATATCGGCTTTATGTTTGCCCCTGCTCACCACGGAGCCATGAAAAACGTGGCCGCCGTGCGCAAAGAACTGGGCGTGCGCACCATTTTCAATATTCTGGGGCCGTTAACCAACCCAGCCGGAGCAACCAACCAGCTGATGGGTGTCTTTCATCCCGACCTGGTGGGGATTCAGGTCCGCGTCATGCAACGCCTGGGCGCCAAACACGTATTGATCGTACACGGCAAGGACGGCATGGATGAAGCCTCTCTGGGTGCGGCCACCCTGGTAGGCGAACTGAAAGACGGCCAAGTGAGTGAATACGAAATTCACCCCGAAGACTTTGGTATGGCGATGACCTCCAACCGCAGCATTCGCGTCTCCAGCAAAGAGGAATCCGCCGTCATGATTATGGAAGCCCTCAATAACCAAGAGGGGACGGCTCGTGATATCGTGGGCCTCAACGCTGGTTTGGCCATCTATGCCGCCAACCACGCTGACTCCATTGAACAAGGCCTGCGCATGGCTTTTGAGGCCATTGCCAACGGTGCCGCACGCGAAAAACTCGAACAATTCCGTGCCTATACAAGGAATTTACATCCATGAACGACATTCTGGCCAAGATCCTCGACACCAAAAGAGCTGAAGTCGTCACCGCCCGCCAACTGCGTAGCGAGTCCGATCTGCTGCGCGAAGCGAAGAACCGGAACGACCTGCGCGGCTTTGCCAGCGCCATTGAAGACAAAATTGCTCAAGGCAAGCCTGCCATTATTGCGGAAGTCAAAAAAGCCTCCCCGTCCAAGGGTGTGATCCGTGCCGACTTCAACCCCACGGAAATTGCTTCCAGCTACGCCGCCCACGGCGCGGCCTGCCTGTCGGTGCTGACCGATATTCAATATTTCCAGGGTTCTTACGACCACCTGCGTCAGGCCCGTGCCGTGTGCGCGCTGCCCGTACTACGCAAAGATTTCATTATTGACCCCTACCAGATCATCCATGCCCGTGCCATGGGTGCCGACTGCATCTTGCTGATCGTCGCCGCGCTGGAGCAGGATCAACTGATGGAATACGAAGAAATGGCCCACGAACTGGGCATGGACGTACTGGTTGAAGTGCATGACCGCGCCGAGCTGGATATTGCCTTGCAAATGAAGACCAGCCTGCTGGGTATCAATAACCGTAATCTGCGCACCTTTGAAACCAGCACCCAGAACACCTTGGACCTGCTGCCCTTCATTCCTAGCGAAAAACGCGTTGTGACCGAAAGCGGTATCCACACTATTGAAGATGTGGCCCTGATGCGTGAAAACCAGGTGCAAGCCTTCCTGGTGGGCGAAGCTTTCATGCGTGAACCTGATCCGGGCGTCGCCCTGCAAAACCTGTTCTTCGGTCAACCTGCATGAGCTCCACCGCTTGCCCTCTGTGCGCCTTGAAACCCGATCAATTGTTATGGTCGGGTGCAGGGCTGCAGGTGCTGGCTGTCACAGACAGCCCATTTCCTGGCTATACGCGAGTGATCTGGCAAGAGCACGTGGCTGAAATGACAGATTTGTCGGAGGAACAGCGGCAATACATCATGGCGGCGGTCTACGTGGTCGAACAGACTCAACGTGAGCAGTTGGGGGTCACCAAGATCAATCTGGCCCAATTCGGGAATCAGGTGCCGCATCTGCACTGGCACATCATCCCACGCTGGACGGACGACCCTTTCTTTCCGGACTCGGCCTGGTCGCCCGCCCCCGCACGCACAGAAGAACAAAAACAAGGCTGGGCTTCCCACGAAGAACGCCTGCTTGAGCAAGTCAGCCAGTATCAGCAAGCACTGTGTACTGCGCTAAAAGCACGATTCAAGCACTAAACCCGCTATTCAAGAAGTACCCGCTGGCCTATGAAAAGGCAGCGGGTATTTTTGTGCCTCCCAAAAAAGAGACGGCGCACAATAACTGGCAAGCACGCCGCCCATCCATAAGGCGCACTGACGCGTTATTGCACCGACAAGAGCAAGCCTGCTCTTGCGCTACTTACTCGCAAACCACATAAACTGCTTGCTTGCTTGGCATGGTCATAGCCACCTCTTTGCGCTTGAGAGCCCGGCCTTCTCGCCGTCACACACCCTCCACATCAGAACGATACGGGCAAGCCGCGTCCTGCAACCTCCTTCCGACAAGATCGCTGCTCTTGTCACTTCAAGCACAGAATTAACCTAGATCAAGCCTAGGCGACAATCGTCTGGCCCCACCAAAAACCACCATATATAGTGTCGTAAATCCTAAAAATCACTATATATAGTTTTTGGCGAAAAATATGGCTACCCAGGAAACCGCATCGCGTCCAACTGCTCAGCTGGATATCATCCGCTCCATTACTGAATATCTGGACCGCCAGGACTGGCGCGTCCAGGCCAATGCCAACCAGGGTTACTCGCTGGGCGGACTGATTCTGAACAGCTCGGGCAAGATGATTGCCAACTACTGGCTCAGCCATGTGTACCCCGAAGCCATCGGCCAGGCACACCGTCAGGCCGACCTGCATATCCACGATCTGGACATGCTCTCGGGCTACTGCGCCGGCTGGTCCTTGCGCACTTTCCTGAATGAAGGGCTCAATGGCGTACCCGGAAAAATCGAATCCGGCCCACCGCAGCATCTAAGCAGTGCAGTTGGCCAGGTCGTCAATTTTCTGGGCACCCTGCAAAACGAATGGGCTGGCGCCCAGGCTTTCAGCTCCTTTGATACCTATATGGCACCCTTCATCCGCAAGGACGACCTGAACTACAAGCAGGTGCGCCAATGCATGCAGGAACTGATCTACAACCTGAACGTACCCTCGCGCTGGGGGACGCAGACACCCTTTACCAATCTGACCTTTGACTGGGTATGTCCCGAAGACTTGCGCGAGCAAGTACCTCAAATCGGTGGCGTAGAAATGCCGTTTTGCTACGGAGAGCTGCAAGCCGAGATGGACATGATCAACCAGGCCTATATCGAAGTCATGAGCGAGGGCGATGCCCGGGGACGTGCCTTCACCTTCCCGATTCCCACCTACAACATCACCCGGGATTTTGACTGGCACAGCCCCAATGCCGAGCGCCTGTTTGCCATGACGGCCAAATATGGCCTGCCCTACTTCCAGAACTTCATTAACTCTGAACTGGAACCCAATATGATCCGCTCCATGTGCTGCCGCCTGCAACTGGATCTGCGTGAACTACTCAAACGCGGCAATGGTTTGTTTGGCTCTGCCGAGCAGACCGGCTCCCTGGGAGTGGTCACCCTGAACTGCGCCCGCCTGGGGTATCAGTATCCAGGTGATGAAGCAGGCCTGTTTGCCCGCTTGGATGAACTGCTGGAAATGGGCCGCGACAGCCTGGAAATCAAGCGTACCGTGATTCAGCAGCATATGGACCAAGGGCTGTTTCCCTACACACGCCGCTATCTGGGCACCTTGCGTAATCACTTCTCCACACTGGGAGTGAACGGCATTAACGAGATGATCCGCAACTTTACCCAGGACAAGCAGAATCTTTGCACGCCGTGGGGACACCGCTTTGCCCTGCGTTTGCTGGATCACATTCGGGCGCGCATGGTGGAATTTCAGGAAAGTACCGGCCACCTGTACAACCTGGAAGCCACCCCTGCCGAGGGCACCACCTACCGCTTTGCCAAAGAGGACCGCGCCCGCTGGCCCGACATTCTGCAAGCAGGCACCGAGCACATGCCCTACTACACCAACTCCTCACAGTTGCCGGTAGGCTTTACCGAAGACCCCTTCGAGGCATTGGAACGACAAGACGAGTTGCAAGGCAAATACACCGGCGGCACCGTGCTGCACCTGTACATGACCGAGGCCCTGTCCAGCACCGATGCCTGCCGTAATCTGGTGCAACGAGCCTTGAACCGCTTTTCCTTACCCTACATCACCGTCACACCTACTTTTTCCATCTGCCCTAAACATGGCTATCTGTCTGGAAAACATGAGTTTTGCCCGCATTGCGACAGCGAATTGCTGGCTAACAAGATAGCTCAGGCCAGGGTCGAAACTGACGCTCAAAACGACGCGGGCGCGGAAACCTCAATGCGGTCGCAGGCAGCAACACCGACACCGACACCGACACCGACACCGACACCGACACCGACACCGACACCGACACCGACACCGACACCAATCCATTAAATCCGATCTCTTCGAACAGATCCTTTTTGCCAAGACCAGCTAAACCCAACCCACTTAGCTCAGCGAAAGCCAGATTCTTCACTTTCCTCAGCATGCATCTACACAACCCACCTCTTGGCACACACCTCGGCTAGTCACATCCGCTTAGCGTGACGGCCTTTTTTATCCAGGGAGTTACTCATGAACACCGACACCATCACTCTTGAAGATTGCGAACGCCAGCCCTGCGAAATCTGGACACGCGTCATGGGCTATCACCGCCCCATGTCATCCTTCAATATTGGCAAGCAAGGCGAATTTCATGAGCGCCGCTACTTCACCGAAGCCAGCGCCTCTGTAAGCAGCACTGGCCCCAATCTGTAAAAATCTGGTTAAGTGACATGATTTACGCCACGCGCCATCTTTACCCGGCCAAGCCTGCTCGCAAAGAGGCATTGAAAGTGGGCGGCTGTACCCCTTTCTCGGCTACGGATTACCCCGGCCAGTTAGCCGCTGTCATCTTTGTGCAAGGCTGTCCCTGGCGCTGTGGCTACTGCCATAACCCTCACTTGCAAGACCGCAGGCCAAACAGTGCTATTGATTGGAACGCCTTGCTGGATTTTCTGAATCGCCGCGTCGGCCTGCTGGATGCTGTGGTCTTTAGCGGTGGCGAACCCACACTGGACCCAGCCCTGGGTTCCGCCATACGCGCAGTGCGTAGACTAGGTTTCAAAATCGGTTTACACACAGCAGGCACACATCCAGCCAGGTTGCTGGAAGTCCTGCCGTGGGTAGACTGGATAGGTCTGGATATCAAAGCCGAGTTTCAACACTACGACGCCATCACGCAACGCAGTAATAGTGCGGCGGCGCCGCTACGCAGCTTGCAGTTGCTGCTAAACGAGGATGTCCTGTTTGAATGCCGCAGCACCATTCACCCCCAGCTGCATAGTCCAGTATCGGTACTGGCTTTGGGGCAACACTTGCATGATTTGGGCGTACAGCGCTATGCCGTACAGATTTTCCGCAAGCAAGGCTGTAATGATGATTTCCTGAATGAAACTGGGCAGGCCTCTCAGGCCTACCCAGGAACAGAGGTCTTGCAAAACCTGCAGAAGCTGTTTCCGCATTTTGAAGTGCGGCGCTCTTAAGAGAGAGTTATGAAGAGGCAGGCGTACGAATCGGGCGGCGCAGCACATCCTGTAAAGCCGCTTTCCCCTGCTTAATCACCGCACGCGGATGCAGAATGTCGGGGTCCAAGGCGTCCAGGGTGTTTTTCACCATCAGGCCCAGCTCCGTATCACCTTCAATCGATAAACGTCGATTGAAGAACAAGGTATCCGGATCTTCCTGCCGCTGTAAAAGCTGATAAAACGCCCAAAGATCTGCTTTCAGAATCAGGTCCGGACTCTGCGCGCACGCAGACAAAGGGTAAAAAGCGCCCTGACGCCAGGTGTAGTCAAACGCCAAACCAGCATCCGCCACTTGTATGCGTAAAGCCCGGCCTTCCAGTCGCTCCGCAATATCAGCAGGCAAGTGCGGACGCATCAGCACGTTCAAACCCGTACAAAACAAGCGGGAGCCGGGCCAAGGCGGCAAGCGGCTTAAAACACCAGCCACCACAGCGGGCAAACGAGGAGTCGTCATTTCATTCACTCTTGCATCCTTCCCTTAAAAACGCTCGGACACCGGCGCCACCCATTCAAGACCGGGACGACCATGCCAGAAACCGTTGCAGGCTTTAGCGGGCAGTAAAGGCAGCATGTCCTCGTGGGCATCCGCCGCTTGGATACGTCCTTGCACGACATCCTTAAACAAATGCACCACCGCATCCATATGTTGAGACTGCGGACTCAAGCGCAGCATGTCCACACCCAAGTCGCGCAAATCCTGTATCTGCTCCAGCAAGGTGTACACCCAGGCAGATTGAGTCTGAATACCGTTGATCGTCAAAAATCCCTGCCCTTCACGGGTTTCCAGCAACAGGCCATCGGGATAGTCCATGCACACGTACTGACAATTATCCTTAGGCAAGTTGCGGTTACGTGCGGCAAAGCAACGAGCCGAAAAAGCCAGAGGTAAACGCCCGAAGGCGAAGACCTCGGTTTCCAAGCCGGCAGGCCTGTCTTGCTGCAGTTGTGCCAATCCCGTACGCCCCATTTCCAGGGGCATCACCCAGCGCACAGCGCCTTGAGAGGCAATCAAATCCAGCACCGGCCCGTTATAAACATTCAAAAAAGGGCCGGCGACAAAGTCCCGGCCCTGCATCAAACGTACTGCACCCATATCATTGGCTTCGACCAGATAATCGGCCTGCTCGGTGACCTTGCGTAGCGTATTCACGTCCCGCCCCGACTCCAGCAAAACCTGGCTGGACAGAACCGGCACCTTGCCAGCCTGAGCCAGCATCTGTGCAATATCCAGCCAATCATCCAGCCGTAGCTCGTGACGGCGTGAACATACGGTTTCGCCCAGATACACCACCTCTACCGGCCAATCGCAGGCCGACTCATAAAACTGCATGGTGGCAACACGGGACCAGTAGTACTGCAAGGGGCCTAAAGATAATTTCATGTTTGAGCCTCCCATGCTCTACTTCCAGGGCCGAGAATAGGCACCCAGCGTATGTTGCTGCCCTTCGGCCAATTTGTTCAAAGCCCCCATCCAGGCTGGATGGACGGAATAACGGGCTGGCGTGGATTTGGCTGAGTCAATGGCTTGACGCCAAACCTGGGTAACTTGAGCCACATAAGCCGGGCTGCGCTGTCGGCCTTCAATCTTGATTGCGCTAACACCCGCCGCCAGCAACTGTGGCAACAAGGACAAGGTATTCAGACTGGTGGGCTCTTCCAGGGCGTAATAGTTTTCGCCCGCCACATCAAAGCGCCCTTTGCATAAAGTAGGGTAAGCCGCGTTCTCGCCATCCTGATAACGGTCGATCAACACACCATTCAAACGTGATTCCAGGCCCTGATCAGTTTGTTCCCAACGCACATGCCCGGCGGGAGAACAGACTCCATGCGTATTGGGCGATTCACCGGTGGCATAGGAGGACAAGGCACAACGGCCCTCCACCATCACGCACAAGCTGCCAAAACCAAAAACTTCAACCTGAACAGGGACCTGCTCACAGACCTGTTCCACTTGGGCCATGGACAAGACACGCGGCAAGACCACACGCTGAATACCAAAGTTCTGGTGGTAATACTTGATAGCTTCCGGGTTGGTGGCTGAGCCTTGCACCGACAAGTGCAAGCGCAAATTAGGATGTGTCTGGCTGGCATACGCCATCAAACCAGGGTCTGCCATGATGACTGCATCGACCTGAGCCTGGGCAGCCCGGTCCACCGCGTCGCGCCACTGCTGCCAGGCATTAGGTTGCGGATAGGTATTAAGAGCCAGCAAAACCTTGCGGCCGCGCTGATGTGCGTAATCGATCCCTTGTGCAATCGCCTGCGCATCAAAATTAAGCCCGGCGAAGTTCCGGGCATTGGTGGCATCCCGAAACCCCAAGTAAACACTATCGGCGCCGTTATCAATCGCCGCTTTCAAGGCAGGCAGGCTGCCTGCAGGACAAACCAATTCCATCTGCGGGTTATCGGACGCGGCTAAAGCCGTGGACGCAGTATTCATGACATTCCCCGATCAGCAATCTGGCCAGGGCGAATCCTGGCTCGACAAGACCACCACTATGCCTGCTCTGAAATGAAGGGGCCTTAACGCATATCAAATTCTTCCCACCTCCTGACCCTCGGCAAACAAGTCCCACTTTGCCTGCGCCATCGGCGGTCAGAATAGTCCACAATGCTTTTCAAGCCTTTCGTGCTGGAGTTTTGATGACACAGACTGAGATCACACTGGATACTCGCGGCCTGCCCGCACCCGAGCCCATGGAGCATTGCCTGGAAGCCCTGGCCGAACTGGCCCCCACCCAGGCTTTGCTCATGTGGCTGGATAGAGAGCCCTTCCCTTTATATGAAATTCTGCGGCGCAGTGGCTTCAAGTATCAAGGCACACACCAAGAAAACGGCTTTCGGCTCATCATCCGCAGGAACTAAATCTATGCAACGCGCTTTATCGCTGGATCAATCGCCCTCTTTGTCCCTGACCTTGCCCCTGTTTGCGAACGTCCCTTTTTTTGGACTGCTGGCTGCCTTGCTGGCGCTCTATAGCGGACCGGAATTGTTCAACTCCCGCTGGCACCCGGCTACCTTGGCCTTGACCCACGCCTGGACCTTGGGGATCGTGGGCAGCGCCATGTTTGCCTCTTTGACGCATATTTTGGCGGTGGCCTGTAATGTGCGTATTCAGGTATCAAGCGGTCGGGCTCTGGTTTTCTGGAGCTTGCTCAGCGTCGGCACACTGCTCCTGATGACAGGCTTCCTTAGCTGGCAAAGCTGGACATACACGCTGGCGGGCATTTTCCTGGCTCTTGCTCTGGGAGGCTATCTGCTGACGGTCATGTTGGCCTTGTGGCACTCTCGGCGCGACGTCTTTCGCGGAGCCAAAGAGATCGTCGCCCCTATCCGACTGGCGTTGCTGGGGCTGTTGCTGACTGTCTTGACCGGACTGGCCATGCTGGTTGCGCTGGCAAGCGAACAAGCCGTCGCCAATCTACTGAACCTGCACATGATGATGGGTCTGGCCGCCTGGGCAGGCTTACTACTGCTTGCCATGTCATTCCAGTTGCTGCCCATTTTTCAAATCACCGAGCTTTACCCTGCCCCCTTGGTGCGTTGGCTACCTTGGGTTGTCAGCGCGTTGCTGATCGCGCAGTGGGCCTTGGCCTCTTTGCCTGGCTCCTGGCTACCTGTGCGTGATCTGGTCACCTACCTAATCTTCCTAAGCTACGGTTTATGGGCAGTGATCACTTGGGCGCGGCTCTGGCAACGCAAGCGTCCAACAGCAGGAGCCAGCACCTTGTTCTGGTATAGCTCCTTAAGCAGCCTGTTGATTGCTGTGCTTCTGAACTTCTGGACTCACAACCCCGCCGCTTCCAACGCAGAACTGGCGATAGGAGTGTTGCTTATTATGGGAGCCTTAGGTTCCGTAGTGTGTGGAATGCTCTATACCATCGTGCCCTTTCTACTTTGGCGCGAGGCACAAAAGCATGTCAGCTTGGACACCGAGAATACCGAGCACACACGCGTCCTCTTGCGCTTCATCCCCAAGACTGCCAACTACATCCCCGCATCCACCGCCCGAGCTCACTGGGCTTTGCATAGCCTAAGCCTGGCGCTTTGGACCGGTGCAAGCTTGGGTATCGAATCTTTCACGTGGATAGCCGCACCTGCCTTGCTACTGTCCTTTGCGATCTTGTCGTGGAATCTCTGGACAGCCTGGCAGCGCTACCGCAATAGCCTACATGCTATCCGCGCATATCAGGCAGAGCACCATATTGCCGCAAAGCCGCACTGTCCAGAATCGTAAAATTACGCCGCTGAACCCGAATCAGATCCCGGTCCATCAAATCACGCAAAGTACGTGACAAATGCTCCGGGGTTAGATTCAGGCGGGAAGCAATCACAGACTTGCCTACCTCTATCTTGAAAGGCACGCCTTCTTCGCCCGGCCACTCTTGCAAAAGATAACTGACTAAACGCTGCACACCATTTTGCAAGGTATAAGCCTCCAGCTCTCCCATCAAACGGTAAAGTCGCTCACTTAAGCCAGCCAGCATCAGACGAGCAACGTCACTGCCTTTGCCCAACTGCTCCATCAGAGTGTCGCGGTTGATATGCAATAACAGAGAATCCACCAATGTCTGGGCCGTCACAATGTAATTGCGCCCCATGAACATCAACGCCTCTCCAAATCCCTCACCTGGGCCTACCAAACGTACAACACGCTCGGCCCCCGTGGACGAGACAAATACTAGTTTCACCCGACCATAGACCAGCATATGAAAGCCCAAACAAGGGTCGCCGCTGTGAAATAAAGTCGTTCCACGCAAAGCGTGCACTTCCTGAGTGCCTTTAGCGATAGGCTCCAACTGCTCTGGGGGCAACTCCTTGAATATGGGCAGATGAGCCAATTGAGCCTGTATGCGTTTCCAACGGCCAGGCCCTTCCCCCTGCGCTAGCTTGGTGTCTGATAAATCTTCATTGCTTGCCGGTGAAGCTGTGTCTTGAGCCGCCATATCTTTTCCATAGACCAATAGAACCATCGCTAGACTGACACACTCCTTTCCTTCTTGTTCAGATTCGCTCGGCGCCTGATTGATACACGTCAAACGGATAAATCGAGGCATTCAGGAGAAAGTAAAAGGCTGTCAGAACGGTTAGTTCAACATGACTTAAGAACAGATCCAAGCAAGAAGCGGTCAAATTTGACCATGTTAGAGGTAAGGAATATGAGATGGCAGAGTTGATTGAAACAAGCGCGTTACCCACATCTTCTTAAATGCTGAATAAACGCAATCCACCTAACAGGCCTGACAGCTCCGAGACCAGAGGAGGATCGGTAACCGAAACGGGCTGATGGTGATGCAGGTGTGCAGAGCTATCAACAATAGACGCTCCACGCAGCTAGAGTCAGGCAAGCACCATGACGATGGAAGCAATGGCGGGTAACAGCCGTACAGCAGGAAGGAAGATCAGTAACCGAAACGGGCTGATGGTGATGCAGGTGTGCAGAGCTATCAACAACAAACACTCCACGCAGCCGGAGTCAGGCAAGCACCATGACGATGGAAGCGACGGTGGGTAAGCGAACAGAGGAAGGAAGGTAGGTTAAGAAGCGCCCGGAATGAGTTTTTACGGGTGGGATGGAGGGGTGTTGTAGAAGAAGAATGGGGAAGATCCAGCGTCCCCCCAGCCGATAGACCATCAGCTCGATCAAACCAAAGGCTTTCTTGGCTCACTGGATGCCAATCCACGTAACTACCCAAGGCAAGCCGAAGAAGACGGGGCGGACAACAGCCATACAGAGGAAGGAAGGTGAGGCTGAAGGCCCCGACCTGTATTGGCAGCACCGGATGCTACGCGGGGGAGTTACCCGAGGGGCAAGCCGAAGCAGACACGAGTAAGCCGTACAGAAGAAGAAGGGAGACAAGGTGCCCAGAACGGGCCAGGAGGAAGGAAGGGGCGTCCGACCGATGATCGCAGGGATCCGGTCTTTACTGCCGCCAGAACACGGCTGAGCAGCCGTGTGTACGCGCGGTGCGCGTAAAAAACAAAACCCCCGCAAGGGATACTTGCGGGGGTTTTGAGCAATAAGAGCTTGACGATGACCTACTTTCACAGACGTCCGTCCACTATCATCGGCGCAAAGGCGTTTCACAATCCTGTTCGGG